>NZ_JBXWNT010000001.1:0-637698 GCF_059610505.1 Ruegeria sp. CDSC079 | reverse complement strand
GGGGGCCCTGCCCCCGGACCCCCGAGGTATTTTTGGCCAGATGAAGGGAATCCCCGGGATCTGGTGAGGAGCAACACAGATGACCAAACTTGCGTCCTATGAGGGCCCGATATTGGAGATCGACAAGCTGTCGATTTCGTTTTTCACGCGGTTGCGCGAGATCCCTGCAGTGATGGATTTTTCGGTCAGCGTGCAGCCTGGTGAAGCTGTGGGGCTGGTTGGGGAATCGGGGTGCGGGAAATCCACCGTTGCGTTGGGCGTCATGCAGGATCTGGGCAAGAACGGGCGTGTTGTTGGCGGATCCATCAAGTTCAAGGGTCGTGACCTATCCGAGATGACGGCCGAGGAGCTGCGCGATATTCGCGGCAATGAAATAGCCATGATCTATCAGGAACCTATGGCCAGCCTGAACCCCGCGATGAAGATCGGTCGGCAGCTGATGGAAGTACCGATGATCCACGAGGGCGTCAGCAAGGACGAGGCCTATGCCCGTGCGCTGGAAGTGGTCACCGATGTACGCCTGCCCGACCCTGAACGGATGCTGAATTCTTTCCCCCACCAGCTGTCGGGAGGCCAGCAACAGCGCATCGTGATCGCGATGGCGCTGATGTCCAAGCCATCGTTGCTGATCCTGGACGAGCCCACCACCGCGCTTGACGTGACCGTCGAGGCCGCGGTGGTCGAGCTGGTCAAGGATCTGGGCAAGAAATACGGCACCTCTATGCTGTTCATCAGCCACAATCTGGGGCTGGTGCTGGAAACCTGCGACCGGCTGTGCGTGATGTATTCCGGCGAAGCGGTCGAGCGCGGCTCGATCAAGGATGTGTTCGACGAAATGCAGCACCCCTATACGCAGGCGCTCTTCCGGTCGATTCCACTGCCGGGTGCGGACAAGAACGCGCGCCCGCTGGTGGCCATTCCGGGCAATTTCCCCCTGCCCCATGAGCGCCCTCCGGGCTGCAACTTTGGCCCACGCTGCGACTATTTCGAGGAAGGTCGCTGTGACGCGCAGAACATTCTGATGGAGGCCGTGCCATGCAATGACCGGCATCATACCCGCTGTCTGAAATTTCAGGAGATCGACTGGAACGCGCCCATCACCCTGGCCGAGCAAAAGGAAAAAGGTGAGATTGGCCGCGTTGTTCTGAAGATGGAAAATCTCAAGAAATACTATGAGGTTGCGGCAAATGCACTGTTCGGCGGCGGCGAAGCGAAGGTAGTCAAAGCCAACGAAACGCTGAGCTTTGAGGCGCATGAATCCGAGACACTCGCCATTGTGGGCGAATCCGGCTGCGGCAAATCCACCTTTGCCAAAGTTCTTATGGGGTTGGAGACGGCAACGGACGGGCAGATCCTGCTGGACAACCGCAATATCGAGGACGTGCCCATCGAAGAGCGCGACGCCAAGACAGTGGGCGAGGTTCAGATGGTGTTCCAGAATCCATTCGACACGTTGAATCCTTCGATGACCGTGGGCCGTCAGATCATCCGCGCTCTGGAAATCTTTGGCGTCGGTAAGTCCGAGGCCGAGCGCAAGAAGCGGATGCTCGAACTGTTGGACTTGGTGAAACTGCCCCGCGCCTTTGCCGAGCGGATGCCGCGACAGCTTTCGGGTGGTCAGAAACAGCGTGTCGGCATCGCCCGCGCCTTTGCCGGGGATGCGCGGATCGTGGTGGCGGATGAGCCGGTCTCGGCGCTGGATGTATCGGTGCAGGCGGCGGTAACCGACCTGCTGATGGAGATCCAACGCGAGCACAAAACCACACTGCTGTTCATCAGCCACGACCTGTCGATCGTGCGCTATCTCAGCGACCGGGTGATGGTGATGTATCTGGGCCATGTGGTCGAGCTGGGCACCACTGATCAGGTGTTTGCGCCGCCCTATCACCCCTATACAGAAGCCCTGCTGAGCGCGGTCCCCATCGCCGATACATCGGTCGAGAAGCAGCACATCGTCTTGGAAGGCGACATCCCATCAGCGATGAACCCGCCTCCTGGCTGTCCGTTTCAGACCCGCTGTCGCTGGAAATCCGAAGTCCCCAACGGTCTTTGCGAAAGAGATGTCCCACCCGTGAAAACCCTGGCAGACGGTCATCAGGTCAAATGCCATCTGGCAGACGACATCCTGGCACGTATGGAACCCGTCATAAAAATCGCCGCTGAGTAATGGGATTGGGTACGCAACAAGGGCGTCGGTAAGGTGGTTCCGGCGCCCTAATTAAGCGACACGACCTCGAGCAGCCTGTCACTGAACGCGCTGATTTGGCCAAGCCGCATCACCTGTTGATCCGGCAATTCATCGGGCGGCCTAACCGCCCCAAATCACCTTCACGTAATTCTGGGTTTCCTTGTAGGGTGGTACGCCACCGTGTTTTTCAACAGCCTGAGGTCCGGCATTATAGGCGGCCAGCGCAAGCCGCCAGGATTTGAACTTGCGGTATTGCCAGGACAGATACCGGGCCCCACCTTCAAGATTCTGTTTCGGGTCGCGCGGGTTCACGCCCAATAATTGCGCGGTCCCGGGCATCAACTGGGCCAGACCCAACGCGCCTTTATGTGACACGGCATGCGGATTCCATCCACTTTCCTGCTGAACAAGGCGCAGGAACAGCTCTTCGGGAACATCGTGTTTACGAGCCGCTTGCCGCGCCATCGTCAGGTACTCACCCCGATAGTTGCCGGAATATCGTTTACTGAATTGTGGTTGAGGCGTCTTAGGTTTCAACCGATCTGAATCGCGGTACTGGGTGGCCGCACGGCCGTCCAAATATTTGGATTGCTTCAGAAAGATGTCCTTACGGCTTTTGGTAGACAGCGTATCCGCCGCAGCGAGTCCACAGGTCAACGCAAAGCAAAGAACCGATAAAAAACCAAATCTGAAACGCATTAATGCCTGTCCCGCACTGTCACGAACCCGAGTGAGTATATGTATTTCAGCCAATAATGAAAGCATGGTAAATTTTCTCTGTGCAAACTCCCGACCAGTTCATTTCTCATGATCCATGTTCCAACCATGGTTCAGGGCGTATAGGGTCTCAGAAATACACAGCGCCAGATTCGGGCGCACTCAAGTCAGTTAAGAACGGGGAAATACATGGCGGGTTCTGTCAACAAGGTCATTCTGGTGGGAAATCTGGGGCGCGATCCCGAGGTACGGTCGTTCCAGAACGGTGGCAAGGTCTGCAATCTGCGCATCGCCACTTCCGAGACCTGGAAAGACCGCAACACCGGCGAACGCCGCGAGCGGACAGAATGGCACTCGGTCGCGATTTTTTCAGAACCATTGGCCCGCATTGCCGAGCAATATCTGCGCAAGGGCAGCAAAGTTTATATCGAAGGTCAGCTGGAAACCCGCAAGTGGCAGGATCAGTCCGGTCAGGACCGCTATAGCACTGAGGTGGTTTTGCGCCCCTATCGCGGCGAGCTGACTTTGCTGGATGCGCGTGGAGAAGGCGGCGGCGGTGGCGGTGGCGGCGGTCAATCCGGCGGTTACGGTGGCGGCCAGGCAGGTGGTGGCTATGGTGACCCCTATGGCGGACAATCCAGCGCCCCGGCACCCGCATCTGGTGGAATAGACGACGACGAGATTCCGTTCTAAGCACACCGGAGACACATCATGACATGGTCCTTCTCGCTCGGCCGACTAATGGGGTCGGAACTGAAGGTCCATGTCACCTTTTTCCTCTTGTTGGCATGGGTTGGATTCGCAGCCTATTCTACCGGAGGGATGCAGGCCGCGATCGGGAATCTGATTTTCGTGCTTGCCCTTTTTGCATGTGTGGTCGCGCATGAGTTTGGTCACGCGCTGATGGCTCGGCGCTATGGCATAAAAACACCGGACATTACTTTATTACCGATCGGCGGTCTTGCCCGGTTGGAACGGATGCCAGAGAACCCCATGCAAGAGGTATCGGTGGCTTTGGCCGGTCCTGCGGTAAACGTCATCATCTGGATCATCCTCGTCTTTTTGGGCGCAGGAATGCCATTTGAAACACTAGCGAATATTGATTCACCCGAGACCGGGCTTTTGAACCGCCTCGCCTATGTGAACCTTCTTCTGGCTGCCTTTAATCTCATCCCCGCATTCCCGATGGATGGTGGACGCGTTTTTCGCGCACTGCTCTGCCTGAGGATGGATCGGGTCAAGGCCACGCGCATTGCCGCATTTGCCGGTCAGATAGTGGCGGTAGGATTGGGGTTTCTGGGGCTAAGCACAGGCAATCCGTTGTTGGTTCTGATCGCGGTTTTTGTATTCGTTGCCGCCAATGCAGAAAGCCAGGACGTCGCAATGCGATCAGTGGCGCGTCAGGTTCTGGCCCGCGACGCCATGATCACCGAGTTTCACGCCCTATCGCCAAGCGACACGCTTGCGACCGCCGCTCAAGCGGTTATTCACACCACTCAGCATGAATTTCCATTGTTGGATGCAACAGGGAAACTGCAGGGCTTTGTCACGCGCGACCGGCTGTTTGCTGCCCTCGCCAAAGATATTCCCCGGTCAGAATTGGCCAGTTCAATCATGGTTGAGGATATCCCGACAGTGACCCTGAGCAGCGGATTGGAAGCGGTTCTGAAACAGTTCCACGGGGGTGCCCCCGCAGTTGCCGTCTGCACGCGGTCAGATCAGATGGTCGGCTATATTACCCGTGAAAATATTGGCGAGTTAATGATCATTCGCGGACGTTGATCAACCCAGCGCGTCCTTGAGGACACTCAAAACCGCATCCCGCGGAACATCCGACGTGACAAATGCCTGCCCGATGCCTCGGGCCAGAATGAAACGCAGTTGGCCATCGATAACCTTCTTGTCCTGCGCCATCAGCTCGACCAGCGCTTCGGCGTCGGGCAAATCCCCGTTGATATCGGAAATGTCGGTTTTCATGCCCATCGCACGCAGATGTGCCCGAACCCGGCTTGGGTCCTCTTGCGAACATAAACCAAGTCGCGCCGACAGTTCGAATGCCAGTGCGCATCCAATCGCAACGCCTTCACCATGCAGCAAACGATCAGAATACCCGGTCGCAGCCTCAAGCGCATGACAGAACGTATGCCCGAGATTCAGCAGGGCGCGATCCCCCTGCTCGGTCTCATCACGAGCGACGATGTCGGCTTTCATCTGAACGGATCGGGTGACGGCCCGAACCCGCGCGGCCATATCCCCGCCCGAGACATCGGGGCCATAGCCCTCGAGCCATTCAAAGAATGCGGCATCCCCCAACAGCCCGTATTTTACGACCTCACCATAACCGGACAGGAAATCCCTGTCGGTCATTGTGCCCAGAACCGAAGTATCCGCCAGCACCAGTGAGGGTTGATGAAATGCGCCAATCAGGTTCTTGCCCTGCGGTGCGTTGATCCCGGTTTTGCCGCCGACCGAACTGTCGACCTGCGCTAGCAGCGAAGTTGGTATCTGAACAAACCGTACGCCCCGGCGCAAAACGGCCGCGGCAAATCCGGCGAGATCACCTATAACCCCACCTCCGAACGCAACCACCACGTCACGCCGCTCGATTTTCTCGGCCAACAGCCATTCGACCGCACGCTCAAAATGCGGCCAGCTTTTGGTCGCTTCGCCCGCGGGCAGCGCCAATGCGGACATTTCGATCCCTGCGCTGGCCAACCCATCCCGCAACGCGTCAAGATGCAGGCTCGCCACGTTTTCATCGGTCAGAACCGCTACTTTGGGTCGCGGCAGCAAAGGCGCTATGCGCTGACCGGCCTGCGTCAGCAGATCGGGGCCGATCTCAACATCATAGGACCGATCCCCAAGCTCAACATGTACGGTTTGGTGCATCTATTTCCGTTCCAAAACATCAGGTCGCGTCATCAGAGCTTTGACGACACGCTCTACCATATCTTCAATCGAGACATCCCCGTCGGACGAAACCGCCAGATCGGCGCGTTCATAGATCGGAACACGCTGATCGTACAATGCACGAAGGGTCGCAAACGGGTTTTCGGTGCGCAAAAGCGGGCGCGTATCCTTGTGGCGAACCCGGTTCCACAACACGTTCAAATCGGCGCGCAACCAGACCGACACGCCGCGTTGAGTGATCATGTCGCGGTTTTGTTCGGCCATAAAGGCGCCGCCGCCGGTAGAAAGGATACCTTTTTCCTCGACCAAAAGCCGCCCGATGACCTGACTTTCCTTGCTGCGAAAAAAGGCTTCGCCATCACGCTCGAATATCTCGGGGATGGTCATGTTGGCCGCTGATTCGATTTCAGCATCGCTATCGAGGAAAGGAACCCTCAACCGAGCGGCCAATGCGCGGCCTACGGCGGTCTTTCCGGCCCCCATCATACCTACAAGCACCACTGTTTTGTGCAGTGTATAGTCCGAAACGGCAGATGCCGCATGGGTGTTATGCTTAATTTCGCTCATTTCATCGTGAATGACGTGATCTTAGGAAAAATGCCAGTTATAACTTGGTCAAAAGAGAAAATTGAGGCAGCGTTTGACCATGGGCCGTCTGATCAAGTTCCTGATATATCTGATTTGCCTGTGTTTCATCGGGCTGGTGGGATATGTCTACCTGGGTGAGTTTTTTGGTGCGGATTTCTCTGCGCCGCAAAGCGAGGTCAGGGAGCCGGTAATACTGAATGTCGAATAAAGTGGCGGTGGTTGCACTGTTTCTTGCAGGAACAGCGCAGGCGCAGCAGGAACCCCTTTCTGTTATTGAATGGCTGGCCAATCCTCCGGAAAACCTTCCGGGGACGGTTTTGCTTGAGCCACCCGTGGCGCAGCCCGGCGGTCAGCCCGATGTTCTTGTGACCCCGCTTCAGGCATTGTCACAACCCCTGGGCCTGGTTGCTTCGACTGTCACAGGATTGCCTGTCGACATGTGGCAGAACAGCGATCCCCAACGCTTGTCCGAACTGATCGAAAGCGTCCCGGTCAAGTACAACCCTGCAATGCAGCGTTTGCTGTTCACGTTGCTTTTAACCGAAGCTCGGGCACCGACGTCCAGTAAAGGGGAAGAGATTTTGCTTTTGGCGCGGCTCGACCGCCTCATGCATCTTGGCGCTGCGGACCCCACGCAATCATTGGTACAGCTGGCAGGCCCGACGAACAGTCTTGACCGGTTTCAACGCTGGTTCGACGCCACCCTTCTGACCGGGGATGAAGATCGCAGTTGCACGGCGCTGATTGCTCAGCCGCATTTGTCACGGGACTATGCCGCTCAGATTTTCTGCAAGGCCCGGCGTGGGGATTGGGACTCGGCCGCTCTCACGCTTGAGGCAGCCCATGCCCTACAGGTTCTGGCACCACAAGAGCTGGAGGTTCTGGACAGGTTTCTAAGCCCCGAACTGTACGAAGATGCCGAGTATCTGCCGCAACCGGACGACCCGTCGCCCCTGATGTTCCGCTTGTTCGAAGCTATTGGCGAACGTTTGCCCTCGGCTGCTTTGCCTCGCGTCTTCGCAAATGCGGATCTGCGGGATGTTGCGGGCTGGAAGGCTCAGGTCGAAGCCGCAGAACGGTTGACCCGCGTTGGGGCGCTTACGCCAAATCAACTGCTGGGGCTCTATACAGAACGGTCTCCGGCGGCGTCTGGAGCCGTATGGGACCGGGTATCGTCGATACAGCGGTTCGAAAAAGCACTGGATTCTGGCAATTCGGCAAAGATCGCCAAAGCTCTGCCGGTGGTTTGGAACCAGATGCGCAATATCGGCCTGGAAGTGCCATTCGCTGAACTTTTCGCCGGGCGCCTCTCTCAGGTCAAACTACAGAAACCCGCGGCCGAGGATCTGCGGTGGCGCATTCTGTTGCTGTCAGATCTATATGAAACAGCGGCGTTGTCGGCTCCGGACAATTCTGAAGAAAGTCAGTTTCTGGCTGCGCTGGCTCAGGGTGATCCGGGGCGCGCGCCCTCCCCTTCGCCGCTGGCGGATGCCGTTGCAGAGGGGTTTGCATGGGCGGCGCCGGTGCCAACCGATATTGGCAACATGCTGGACGAAGGCCGCCTCGGTGAGGCGCTTCTGGAGACGATGGTCCTGTTTGCCCATGGATCGCGGGGAAATCTGGTCGACCTGACAGCTGCCATGGCAACCCTGCGCCGGGTCGGTCTAGAAGATACCGCGCGCCGCGCCGCGCTGAACCTGCTGATCCTGCAGGGCAAGTGATCATGACGTCTCCGGGCTCTGACGAAATCTGGATTTCGACCTTTCTGGAAGCACAGGCCGCCGAGTTAGGCGCTGCCCAAAATACGCTTGTTGCCTATGGCCGCGATCTCAAGGATTTTGCGGCCTGGCTGCGGCGCCGGAAAATTGGGTTTGCCGAGGCCGACGCCAAGCAGGTTGAGGATTACCTGATCAGTTGCGACGCACAGGGATTGGCTCAATCCACCCGCGCCCGCCGTTTGTCTGCCATAAAACAGATTTATCGGTTCGCATTCGAGGAAGGCTGGCGTTCGACAAACCCCGCGATCAAGATCAAAGGCCCAGGACGGCCAAAGCGGCTGCCGAAAACTCTGGATGTATCCGAGGTGGACCGGTTATTGGTTGCTGCGCGCGAAAGCGGGCGAAACAACATCGAAAAGCTGCGCAATACCTGCCTGATGGAAATCCTGTATGCCACCGGGATGCGTGTCACTGAACTGGTATCGTTGCCGGTGTCATCGGCGCGCGGCGATCCGAGGATGCTCTTGGTATTGGGAAAAGGCGGCAAAGAGCGGATGGTTCCACTGTCCCCACCGGCTCGACAGGCGCTTTCGGCATGGTTGGCGGCTCGGGATGAGACTGAGGAAAAGCGTGTTACAAAGGGTGGGCAGAGTTCCCGATTTCTTTTTCCCTCACGTGGCAAGGCCGGGCATCTGACACGGCATATGTTCTATCATCTGATCAAGGAACTGGCGGTTCACGGTGGGGTTTCGCCCGAAAAGGTTACACCTCACACCTTGCGTCACGCTTTTGCGACACATCTTCTTGCCAACGGTGCCGATTTGCGATCGATCCAAACATTGCTTGGTCACGCGGATGTGGCGACCACAGAAATCTATACTCATGTCCTGGAAGAACGGCTGGCTGAACTGGTGTTGCAGCATCACCCATTAGCTAAAGATCCAGTTGAAAAGGGCTAACTCCTTGATCCAGTCAAGCCGCGCCCCCATAACAGACGCAGAAACACAAGCAGCTAAGGACCGATGGAACCCTCAACTTCTCTGATCGACGGCACATTCTGGCTTACGTCCGGTGCCATATTGCTATTGCTCTTCTTATCGGGGTTTTTCTCGGGTTCTGAAACGGCTCTGACGGCCTCGTCACGCGGCAAGCTGCGGGCGCAGGCGGACAAAGGGTCGCGCGGGGCGCAGAAGGCGCTGGACATCACCGACGACAACGAACGGCTGATCGGATCGGTTTTGCTGGGCAACAACCTGGTCAACATTCTTGCGGCCTCGTTGGCCACAGCGATGTTCACGCGCCTCTTTGGCGAAAGCGGCGTAGCATTGGCAACCCTGGTCATGACCTTGCTGGTTCTGATTTTTGCTGAAGTTTTGCCCAAGACTTATGCCATAACCAATTCGGAAAAAGCGGCATCCGCCGTTGCTCCGATCATCAGCGTGGTTGTCACCCTATTCTCACCGGTCGTTTCGGCCGTACGCCTATTGGTACGGGGAGTTTTACGCCTCTTCGGTGTACAGATCGACCCGGATAGCAACATTCTGGCCGTGCGCGACGAAATCGTTGGGGCCCTGCATCTGGGCCATTCCGAAGGCGTGGTCGAGAAGGAAGACCGTGACCGCATTCTTGGCGCTTTGGATCTGGGTGAACGTGCGGTTGAAGAGATCATGCTCCATCGTTCGAATATCGAGATGGTTGATGCGGATGACGCTCCCGAGGCGATCCTGAAACAATGCCTTGAAAGCCCCCATACACGCCTGCCTGTCTTTAGGGACGAACCAGAAAACATCGTTGGGGTTGTTCACGCCAAAGACCTGTTCCGCGCTATGTATGCTCATGCAGGAAGCAGCGAACGTGAAAACAACCGACTGAAAGAGTTCGATGTCTCAAAGGTAGCGAACGCCCCTTATTTTGTGCCTGAAACGACCACTCTGGACGATCAGATGCGGGAATTCCTGCGGATGCATAGCCATTTTGCGCTGGTGGTCGACGAATATGGTTCACTCAGGGGTCTAATCACGCTTGAAGATATCCTCGAAGAAATCGTCGGCGAGATTGCTGATGAGTTTGATATTGATGAGGACGTCCCGGTAACGCGAACCGAAGACGGCCAGTACCTTGTTGAAGGCGCCATGACGATCCGCGATGTAAACCGCGCGATGGAATGGTCTTTGCCCGACGAAGAGGCCAATACCGTGGCCGGTCTGGTCATCCACGAAGCGCAGATGATCCCGATCACGGGTCAGGTATTCTCGTTCCACGGTTTCAGATTCGAAGTCGTCGCGCGCGAAGGCAACAGGATCACAGAGCTGAAGATCCGTCCCCTCTGATCCTCTCGCCGCGACAGCCTATGTCGTGAACGGAACAGTATCCCTGGTTCTGCGATTGCAGGCTTTGACTATATCGCAAGGGGAGACTGTGACGTGAAGACAACAACTCAGGTAGCTGTAATCGGTGGCGGCGTTGTCGGGTGTTCGGTTCTTTATCACCTGACCAAGCTGGGCTGGTCGGATGTGATGCTGCTGGAGCGGTCCGAATTGACCAGTGGCTCGACCTGGCACGCGGCGGGTGGTTTCCACACATTGAACGGCGACACTAATATGGCCGCACTGCAAGGCTATACGATCCGGCTGTATAAAGAGCTGGAAGAGATCACCGGCATGTCCTGTGGCCTGCACCACGTTGGCGGCATAACGTTGGCCGACGACCGCGACCGGTTTGACATGCTCCTGGCCGAACGTGCCAAGCACCGCTTTATGGGGTTAGAGACCGAAATCGTAGGCCCTGAAGAGATAAGGAAAATCGCACCGATCACCAATACCGACGGCATCATCGGCGCGCTCTATGATCCGCTGGACGGGCATCTTGATCCGTCCGGAACCACCCATGCCTATGCCAAAGCGGCGCGGATGGGCGGCGCAACAATCGAAACCCATTGCATGGTGCACGAAACAAATCAGCGCGCCGATGGCACCTGGGATGTGGTCACCAACAAGGGCACGATTCATGCCGAACATGTGGTCAACGCTGGTGGGCTCTGGGCGCGCGAGGTTGGCGCCATGGCCGGTGTCTATTTCCCGCTGCATCCGATGGAACATCAGTACCTGGTCACCGACTCGATCCCCCAAATTGAGGCAATTATCGACGCAGGTGGCGAACATCCCCATGTTATGGATCCCGCCGGCGAAAGCTATCTGCGGCAAGAGGGACGCGGTCTGTGCATCGGCTTTTATGAACAAACCTGCAGGCCCTGGGCTGTCGACGGCACCCCGTGGGATTTCGGTCACGAGCTTCTTCCCGATGATTTCGACAAGATCACCGATAGTATTGAATTCGCCTATCGCCGCTTTCCTGTTCTGGCCGAGGCTGGTGTGAAATCGGTGATCCACGGGCCGTTTACCTTTGCACCGGACGGCAATCCTCTGGTCGGGCCGGTTCCGGGGTTGCGCAACTATTGGTCGGCCTGCGGCGTGATGGCCGGGTTCAGCCAGGGCGGCGGCGTTGGTCTGACACTGGCGCAATGGATGATAGAAGGCGAGCCAGAGCGCGACGTCTTTGCGATGGACGTGGCGCGGTTCGGGGATTGGATCAGCCCGGGCTATACCCGTCCAAAGGTCATCGAGAACTATCAGAAGCGGTTCAGCGTCTCTTATCCGAACGAGGAATTGCCGGCAGCCCGCCCAGCCCGCACAACGCCGATGTATGATATCTTTACCGATCTTGGTGCTGTGTGGGGTCAGCAATACGGGCTTGAGGTGCCCAATTACTTTGCCCAAGGGGATGAACCGGGCTATGAAACGCCCTCGTTCCGCCGATCCAACGCATTCGATGCCACCGGGCGCGAAGTTCGGGCCGTGCGATCAGGTGTTGGCATCAACGAAGTGCACAATTTTGGTAAATACCGCATTGTTGGACCTGCTGCCCGTGATTGGCTGGATCGGATCATGGCGGGCCGAATCCCGAAACCGGGCCGCGTGTCGCTAACCCCGATGCTATCACCAAAGGGCAAGCTGATCGGTGATTTTACCGTTTCCTGTCTTGATGAGACCGAGTTCCGCCTGACCGCCTCCTACGGCTCTCAGGCGTTTCACATGCGCTGGTTCCTGCGAAATGCGCAGAATGGCGTGACTGTCGAAAACACCAGCGATCGGCAGAACGGGTTCCAGATCGCCGGCCCAAAAGCCACGCAGGTTCTGGCGGCCTGCACCCGTGATGACCTGAGCGGATTTCGGTTCCTCGATCTGCGCCGCATGACCGTTGGGATGACCAGCTGCATCGTCCAGCGCGTCAGCTATACCGGCGATCTCGGGTACGAGATCTACTGCGACCCCATGGCGCAACGGCAGGTGTGGTGGACGCTATGGCAGGCCGGGCAAGAACACGGCATCGTCCCCTTTGGTATGCGCGCGATGATGAGCCTGCGACTGGACAAATTCTTTGGCTCCTGGATGCGAGAGTTCTCGCCCGATTACACGGCCGCAGAGACCGGTCTGGATCGGTTCATTTCATTCTCTAAGAACGCCGATTTCATTGGCCGCGCAGCTGCCGAGGCGGAACGCACCTCAGGCCCTGCCCGTCGGCTGGTCGCGTTCGAGGTCGATGCCGAGGACGCTGATGTCAACGCGTATGAGCCGATTTGGCTGGACGGAAAAGTCGCCGGGTTCTGCACTTCGGGTGGCTATTCACACTATGCAGGCAAGTCCATTGCCATGGGGTTTCTGCCAACAGACCGCGCTGTGGACGGGCTGGAAGTAAAAATCGAAATACTTGGCCAGTTGTGCAAGGCACGTGTGATCTCAGAACCGTTATTCGACGCCGATGGCGCGCGTATGAGGGGATGACACTGCTTTCATACGCTTGCATTGTCGGCGCATGACGCGAATACCCATCATCCTTCTGGCCGCCGGACAATCCCGGCGTATGCGAGGCGCAGATAAGCTGCTGAAAGAGATTGATGGCTGCCCGCTGCTGCTCCGTTCCGCCCAGACAGCACGGGCTGCATCGTCGGTTATTGTTGCCCTGCCGTCCAAGCCTCATCCCAGGTACGACGTGTTGCAGGGGCTGGACCTGCATCTGGTCGAAATCGCAGATGCGGAAGAAGGTATGAATGCCAGCTTACGAGGGGCCCTGTCTGCTGTTGGGCAAGAGGCCGAAGCCGTCATGGTTCTGCTAGCTGACCTGCCTGAAATCACTCTGGATGACCTTCAGACGCTGATCAAGGCAACTAAGGCGTATCCGGATAAGCTGATCTGGCGCGGGTCGACCGCGTCAGGACAGCCTGGCCACCCTGTGATCTTCAGCCGTCTCCTGTTCGATCAGATCAGCCGCCTGACCGGAGACGAAGGCGCACAATCTGTGGTTCGGGACCATCCGGACAAGGTCCATCTATGTGTGCTCCCCGGCCAACATGCCGTGCTGGATCTGGACACGCCCGAAGCATGGGATATCTGGACCAAAAATCGCAACAGTTAAAACGAGTACGGCCCGGTCAATGAAGACCGGGCCGGTTACCCAATTAAGGACTACCACTTTTCACTGATCCTGAAAGCGCGTCCAGAACACACTAGGCATTCCGAATATTCCGCAACCGAACCTAAACAAGACCCCCTCGTTAACATGCCGCTCAGCGCTTCCAGAGACTGTGACAAGCCGTTGGCACCCCCTAGTGCCGCCGACTTCCCTTCGCTTGGGCAAGACCATCGTCACCTATCAGATGCTCTCAAACAACGTAAAATTGGCCTAAACTTGCATTTTCTGATGTATCAGTTTGGTTTTTACGCAACATTTCTCTTAATGTGTTTCTACTATAGGTTGTTCGTTCGAGAAAATCTAAATGCAAGTACACTCCATTTATCACAGACCATATATATAACATGTTCATAATATGATATGTTTCCGGCAAATTCAGCCTATGACATCAGATCTACTCACAACCAATGGCTGTGTCATAAATCCATCAATTTCTGAGCGCTCGCTTTGTTTATCAAACAGATTTAATTCAACCAAAATCATCATTTGACTGCCGAACAGGCAACAATCCACCGATTCTCACCTTATGATTCGGAAGAATTCCGCGAATCTTTGCCACCCGACGCCGGGATAGAGCCTCTCGTTTGTGGCAAAATTAAGATTTATTAACCAACCAATCAGGAAAGTCACAGACTGATGCAGCATCTCTTGATCCAAGGCGCGGCCAGTGTCGCGTGCTTCAATCAGGAGACCAAAATGAGCATCCGTAAATCCTCTCTTCTTATGCCACGCACATCAAACTGGATAGGCGTCTCAGCGCTGAGTGCGGCATTATTGGCGACGACCGCCCTGCCCTCGAAAGCTGACGAAGCGCTGGCTGATTTAGTTGAGAGCGTGTCACCTTCTGTCGTGACCATCATCGCGGAACAAAACGCCGCCAAGGGCCCGGAAAATGGACAGCAGTTTGATTTCGAAGGCCAACCATTCGGTGAATTCTTCAAACGCTTTGGCGTGCCTGAAGGGTTCGATGCCCCCCGTCGTGGTCCTTCTCAGGGTTTGGGGTCAGGTTTTGTACTGGATGAAGCCGGGTACATCATTACGAACCATCACGTGGTCGACGATGCAGCGACCGTGACCGTGCGCCTGAATGATGACCGAACTTTTGAGGCTGAGGTGATCGGTACCGACCCGTTGACCGATATCGCGGTTCTCAAGATCGACGCGGGCGAGCCACTTCAGGCCGTAGAGCTTGGCAATAGCGATGTGATCCGTGTGGGCGAGGATGTTGTCGCCATCGGGAACCCGTTTGGCCTCAGCTCGACCGTGACGACCGGGATTGTATCGGCCAAGGACCGCAATATTTCGCAGGGACCTTATGCCGAGTTCATCCAGACGGATGCGGCCATCAACAAAGGCAATTCCGGTGGCCCGCTGTTCAACATGGATGGTGAGGTTATCGGCGTGAACTCGGCCATCTATTCCCCGAGCGGTGGGTCGGTCGGGTTGGGTTTTGCCGTCACGTCGAACATTGTGGACCATATTGCCGCGGATCTGCGCGATGATGGCCAGGTCAGCCGCGGTTGGCTGGGTGTGTCAATCCAGAATGTCAGCCCTCAGATCGCTGCGGCGATGGGAATTGATGCCTCAAACGGCGCATTGGTTTCGGACGTTGTAGCCAACAGCCCTGCCGAAGGCATCCTGGAACAGGGCGACGTCATCCTGACCTTTAACGGCGAACCCGTCGAGTCCAGCAGCGACCTGCCGATCCTTGTCGGGACTACCAAGGTTGGAACAGAAAGCACGCTTACAGTTTTACGCAATGGCAGTGAGCAAGACATAAAGTTGACGATCGGACAGCATCAGTCCGCATCGGCCGAAATGGACAAGTCAGTGGATGAAGGCATTTCGGGCACCGCCCTGGGCGTCACCGTTGCACCACTAACAGAAACCAACCGTGCGGAACTGGGCGTGGCCGAGAATATTGACGGTGTGATCGTCACGGACCTGAAACCGGACAGCCCTGCAGCGAAAGCCGGTCTTCAGCGTGGCGACGTGATCGTGAAGCTGGGCAACCAGGATACGGCCACACCTGGCGCGCTGAAAGAAGCGCTGGACAGCGAAAAAACCGATCCCGCGCTTGTCCTGATCAACCGTGGCGGCAACCAGATCTTTGTTGCGGTGGAAATCGCCTGATCGAACACCTGCGCGCGCCACGTGATGGGGAGATCTGGCGGGCGCCTCTCTGGCATGATTGAATTGTCCGCAATCTGCCGGAGCAGCCGGGTGCGCAACGACGCACCCGGCATCTAAACCGGTCAAATCTTGTACTTTGTTTGAAAAATTGTGTTTAAGTTCCGGTAGAAAGGATTTCAGATCATGAGCCGACGCCTGTTGATCGTTGAAGATGATGAAGACACCCGGGAATTCATAGCAAAAGGGTTCAGCGAGGAAGGATATGTCGTCGAACAGGCCGCGGATGGGCGCGAAGGGCTGTATCACGCCACAGATGGTGGCTTTGACGCCATCGTTCTGGACCGAATGCTGCCCGGTCTAGACGGCCTGTCACTGATCAAATCCATGCGCGCCGCGGGTCTGAAAACTCCGGTTCTGATGTTGACCGCAATGAGCGCGGTCGATGAGAGAGTCAAAGGCCTGAGGGCCGGTGCAGATGATTATCTGGTCAAACCGTTCTCTTTTCAGGAACTGCATGCGCGGATCGAAGCTCTGTTAAGACGCCCGCAGGAATCTGAGGAAAACCCGACCCTGACCTGCCGCGATCTGGATATGGATTTGCTGACCCGCAAAGTCACCCGCAACGGGCGAGAGATTACCCTGACACCGCGTGAATTTCAGATTTTGGAATTCTTCCTGAGACGCAAGAACCGCGTGGTGTCACGCACTATGTTGCTGGAAGGTGTCTGGGATTATCATTTCGACCCGAACACCAATGTGGTTGACGTCCATATCTCGAAACTGCGCCGCCAATTGGATGAAGGCGGAGAGATCCCGTTGATTGAAACAGTCCGGGGCGCAGGTTACATGATATCTGATGGATAACCTGCGGCTTTCGTTCAATAATTCCAGAACACGTTTGGTTCTGGCCAGCATGGTTCTGAGCACATTGCTGACAGCCACCGTGCTGGCCCTTGTCTATGTCACCGCAAATCGCAGTATCGAAAGCGAAACCCGCTCGGTGGTTTCCGCGGAATTGACCGGTCTGGCCGATGAATACGAAAGGCGCGGGCTCATCGGTTTGCTGACAGCCATCGAACGCCGTATTCCCACCGCCTCTGAACGGGATGCCCTTTACTTATTGACCGACCGCAACGGGTCGAAATTGGCTGGCAACCTGAGGCAATGGCCCGATGACATCACTGCCGGAAGTGGTTGGGTCCAACTTGAGCTGCGACGCTCGGACAGCGAACAGCTGGTGCCAATCTCGGCTGCATCCATTCGTCTGCCGGGCGGAGAACGCCTGCTTGTCGGGCGGGATGCGTTGGCACGACAGCAGTTTGACCGTGTTCTTTTACGCTCGGTCGGCTTCGCGCTGGCAATCGCGCTGGCGCTGAGCGTCCTGACAGGCTGGCTGTTTACCAGGCTCGTCTTTTCGCGCTTGTCTGACATCGCCTCGACCGCAGAAAATATCGTTTCAGGCGACCTGTCGCGCAGGATGCCCTTGCGCGGGACCGGTGATGAATTCGATCAAGTTTCAGGTACGCTCAATACGATGTTGGACCGGATCGAGGAGTTGGTCAGCAATCTACGGACGACCTCGAATTCGATCGCGCATGATCTACGCTCTCCTTTGTCGCGGTTGAAACAGCGGGTCGAATCCCTGTCAGATAGCCGCAAATCCGAACAGGATCGCGAAATCGACATCGCGCGCGCGACGACCGAGGTTGATCATGTCCTGCGGGTTCTGGGCCAACTGACTGAGATTTCGCGTGCCGAAGCAGGTGTCGGGCGAGAGCAGTTCGAAGATGTCGACCTTAAGCAACTCGTGGCGGACGTGGTCGAGCTCTATGATCCGGTTGCCACGGATCAGGGCGTAACACTTGAAGTTACAGGGTCAACTGCCCCCCTTCCCGGCCACCGCCCCCTTTTGTCTCAGGCACTGTCCAACCTGTTAGAAAATGCTCTGCGATACGCGCCTGATGGTTCGACCATCACGATCAATATTGCGGATGACGGCCTGTATACCAACCTCAGCGTGCGGGATCACGGCCCCGGTGTACCACAGGACGATCTGGCCCGCCTGCAGATGCCCTTTGTGACACTTGATCCCGCCCGGACCGAGCGCAATGCAGGTCTGGGCCTGGCTTTGGTCGCAGCGATATCGCATATGCACAAAGGCATGTTCGACGCCCGCAACTGTGATCCGGGCCTTGAAGCTACTATTCGTCTTTCGCGCAAACCCTGATCCGGTAATCATGAACCGCAAAGGTAAAAAAGGATCGGGTGACAGTAATTCTGACACCGGTTAAAACGTCGATTATGTCTGACCCGATCTCAACTATCCGTAATCTCGGCCCGGCCTATGAACAGGCTTGTGCGCGTGCCGGTATCCACTCGGCCCAGCAACTGCGCGAGATAGGCCCCGACGCGGCCTATGCAAAACTTTTGCAGGCAGGATCGCGCCCTCATTTCATCGGCTATTATGTTTTGGTGATGGGGCTGCAAGGCCGCCCCTGGAACGATTGCAAAGGCGAAGAGAAAAAGGCCCTGCGGCAAAGGTTCGACGCAATCAAAGCCAGCAACAGCACTGCGCCGCAAACGAAGATGATCGCCGACTTGGATGCGATCGGCGTCCGGATATCTTCGGACGACTTGAAACCCGCATAGGAAAAGCCGCCCCCGACCCCGGGAGCGGCTTTATAGGCTTGATCTTAAAACAGATTAGCCGACCAGTTCGATGCCCGAGAAGAAATAGGCGATCTCAACCGCTGCGGTTTCCGGTGCGTCTGAACCGTGGACCGAGTTCTCGCCAACCGATTCAGCGAACTCAGCGCGGATGGTGCCGGGGGCCGCATCTGCGGGGTTGGTTGCGCCCATGACTTCGCGGTTCTTGGCAATGGCGCCTTCGCCTTCCAGAACCTGTACAATAACCGGCTCGGACGACATGAATTCGCACAGTTCGTCATAGAACGGGCGCTCGGCGTGGACGTCATAGAACTTGCCAGCTTGTGCTTTGGTCATGTGAATGCGCTTTTGCGCTACGATGCGCAGACCGGCCTCTTCAAACTTGGCGTTGATCTTGCCAGTCAGGTTGCGGCGGGTTGCATCGGGTTTGATGATCGAGAATGTGCGTTCCAGTGCCATGTCGGCCTCTCCTTAAAATAGGGCGCGGGACCCGCGCCGAAATCCATCGCGGGCCGCGTATCATGGTCTGTAGCTTATGAAAAGTGTTATGATGCCCTGCTCCGGCGCTTTGCCGGTCACAATGTGCCGGGCAACGGGTCCAGACGGTCGATCCTACGAACATAGAGCACGGCCAGAAGGCCGATAAAGCTGCACCCGCACATCATGCCAAGCACAAGAAAGGGTCCGTTTTCCGGGCTGACAAAGGCGCCGGTGATCGTGGTCAGAACCGCCCCCAGCGCAACGATCATTGCACCTGACAGGCCCGCCGCGCTGCCTGCCAGTTTGGGACGAACCGACATCACGCCCGACGATGCATTGGCGTTGGTCAGTCCATTGCCGAAACCGACACAGATGGCCGAGCCGAAAAAGACCCAAACCGTACCAAGCCCGACCCAAAACAGAAGCAGCCCGCAGAGCGGCCCTGCCGTGGCCACATTCCGCCCTATCAGGATCATCGTTGTTAACTGCGTCCGCGCCGCCAATCGGCCAGTGACAAAATTCCCGACCATGAACCCGCCGGTGATAATGCCGATCCCAAGACCCAGCATCGCGGGGCTCAGATCAAACCAAGCAGCTGCAACCAACGGTGCACCGGTGATAAAACTGAAAAAGCCGCCGATCGAAAATGCCGCGCATAGGGCATAACCCCAAAACCTTCGGGCGCGGAACAGATGCGGATATTCCTTCAGCTGCGCCGCGAATGTTGGGGCGCGGTTTATATTGGTCTCTCCCATATCAAACCACAGCAAAGCCAGCAGACCGGTGCCAAGTACGGAATACAGAACAAACCCCGAGCGCCAGCCAAACAGCATGTCCAACGCGCCGCCCAACATCGGTCCCAGCATTGGCGCCAGCGCCATAGCCATTGCGACATAGCCCAGCTTGCTGGCCGCCTCGTTGGGGGGATAGCGGTCTCGGATTGAGGCGCTGGACAGCACAGACCCGGCGACAACCACAGCCTGAACGAGGCGAAAACCCAGAAACACCCAGATTGACCCAGCCAGCACACAGCCGATGGATGCGACCACGAAGATCGACATGCAGATCAACAGGACCGGCCTGCGCCCATATCGATCCGACAGAGGACCCATGATCAGTTGCAGCACAGCAGAAACCGCCAGATATCCCGCAACCGCCAGATTCATAAGGCCGTAATCCACCTGAAAGTCCGCGCTCATATGCGCCAGCGATGGCAGGAACATATTCAGCGTCAGTACCGACAACGCCGTGGCAAAGACCAGCGTGACCAACGACGGAGGTGTTCGGGCTGAATGCATGATGGAACCGTGTGAAAACTTCAGGCAAATCAGCGCTAACACATCGAATGCCGGTTGAACATGCAAGCTGCTGGCGGCGGCATAAAGGCTCTGCTAAGAGCAGCATATGTTACGGATTCAAGACATCACCTATGCCGTTGAAGGCCGCCCTTTGTTCGAGGGCGCAAGCGCAACCATCCCCGATGGCCACAAGGTTGGACTAGTGGGGCGCAATGGCACCGGCAAGACCACCCTGTTTCGCTTGATCCGGGGGGAACTGGCGCTGGAATCGGGCAGTATCGCTGTCCCGAAACGGGCGCGTATTGGTGGCGTGGCGCAAGAGGTGCCCTCGTCCGAGGCCTCACTGATCAATACCGTTCTGGCCGCCGATACCGAGCGCAGCGCGTTGATGACTGAAGCCGATAGTGCCACGGACCCCGGACGCATCGCCGATATTCAGACCCGGCTGGCCGATATAGACGCCTGGTCGGCCGAAGCGCGCGCAGCCTCGATCCTCAAAGGGTTGGGGTTCGATGACGAGGATCAACTGAAACCCTGTTCGGACTTTTCCGGCGGCTGGCGCATGCGCGTCGCGCTAGCAGCGGTGCTGTTCTCGCAGCCTGATCTGTTGCTGCTGGACGAACCGACCAACTATCTGGATCTGGAAGGCGCGCTGTGGCTGGAAAGCTATCTGGCGAAATATCCGCACACGGTGATCATCATCAGCCATGACCGCGGCTTGCTGAACCGCGCTGTGGGGTCGATCCTGCATCTGGAAGACCGCAAGCTGACCTATTACGCGGTGCCTTACGACAAATTCGCCGAACGCCGTGCTGAACGTCTGGCACAGGCGGAATCGGAAAACGCCAAGGCGAAGGCGCGCATCGCGCATCTGCAAAGCTTCGTGGATCGCTTTCGCTATAAGGCGTCCAAAGCAGTTCAGGCCCAGTCGCGCCTGAAGATGATCGAACGCATTCAGTTGGTCTCGACCCCGCAAGAGGCTGCTCTGCGCGCTTTTTCCTTCCCAGAACCCGAAGAACTGTCGCCCCCGATCATTCAGATCGAAGGCGGTGTGACGGGATACGGCGAGACCGAGGTGCTGCGCAGACTGAACCTGCGCATTGATCAGGATGACCGTATCGCGCTGCTGGGCAAGAACGGTCAGGGCAAATCGACCCTGTCCAAGCTGCTGTCTGATCGTCTGCCGTTGATGGCTGGCAAGATGAGCCGCAGCACCAAGCTGCGCATCGGCTATTTTGCACAGCATCAGGTGGATGAGCTGCATGTGGACGAGACGCCCTTGGATCATCTGCGCCGATTGCGCCCGAATGAAGCACCGGGCAAGTGGCGCTCGCGTTTGGCCGGGTTCGGATTGAATACCGATCAGGCAGAAACCAAGGTCGGGCGGCTGTCCGGCGGTCAAAAGGCGCGCCTGTCGCTGCTGCTTGCCACCATCGACGCCCCGCATATGCTGATTCTGGACGAACCGACCAACCATCTGGACATCGAAAGCCGCGAGGCGCTGGTTGAGGCATTGACCGCCTATTCCGGGGCCGTAGTGCTGGTCAGTCATGACATGCACCTACTGTCGCTGGTGGCGGACCACCTCTGGCTGGTCTCGGACGGATCCGTCAAACAGTTTGACGGGGATCTGGAATCTTATCGGTCCCTTCTGCTGGGCCGCGACAAACCTGTTAAGGAAAAGCCGCTGACGGCCAAGCCCAAACGCCCATCACGCGAGGTGGTTCTGACCCTGCGCGCCGATCTGCGCAAATGTGAGGAACGGATCGAGAAATTGACGGATATGCACGAAAAGCTCTCGGCCAAACTGGCGGACCCCAGTTTGTATGAAGACGACAAGATCAACGACCTGGCAATCTGGAACCGGAAATTTGCCGAGGTGGTCAAGGCCATGCAAAAAGCCGAGGCACTTTGGGTGGTTGCAGCAGAGCGGCTGGAACAGGCAGAGACCGCAGCATGATGGATACAGCCTTTCTCATCACCTCGTTTACAACATTGCTTGTGGTCATTGATCCGCCAGCACAAACGCCGATCTTTGTGGCCCTGACACAAGGCATGGATCGGCATGCGCGTTATACAATAGCGGTGCGCGCCTGTCTGACAGCGGCTGGGATTCTGGCCATGTTCGCCGCATTCGGCGAGGCGGTTCTGGGCTTTATTGGCATCTCGATGGAGGCGTTCCGCGTTGCGGGCGGAGTTCTGTTGTTCCTCACAGCGCTGGACATGCTGTTCGAACGGCGCACCAAGCGGCGCGAAAACAGCGCCGAAGAAGAAGAGCATCCTGATCCTTCGGTATTTCCGCTGGGTATTCCCCTGATTGCAGGACCCGGCGCGATTGCCACAATGATCCTGCTGGCCGGGCAGCATCCGGGCATAGAGGGTCTGGCCGTGGTGATCGGCATGATGCTGATCGTAGTGGCGATGGTGTTCGTCACCTACCTGTCTTCAGGCGCGGTGGCACGAATTCTGGGCAAGACCGGGCTGAATGTGCTGACCCGCCTGTTGGGCATGCTGCTGGCGGCCTTGTCAGTTCAGTTTATCTTGGATGGGCTAAAAGCCTTTGGATTTGCGTCATAAATCCCCATATTGGATTCGAGTGACGCAGTAAGGTAGCGGTATGGACGGCGACAGCATTGCAAATCTGGCCTATCTTGGATTGCTGGGCGCAGCGGTCGTGGCCTGGTTTATCTCTCAGAACCGGCAAAGCCTGAACAAAACGTTGCAACAGGCTCTGGCCTGGGTGTTTATTTTTATCGGTATCATTGCCGCCTATGGACTGTGGGGCGATATCCGCAGCACTGTGGGCCCTGCCCCGCAGATGACCGTGACCGGAGAAAGCATCGAGGTGCCGCGCGCCTATGACGGGCATTACTATCTACCGGTTCTGGTCAATGGAGAGCCCATCACCTTTTTGGTCGATACCGGCGCCAGCCAGATTGTGTTGAACGAGGCGGATGCAAGACGCATCGGTGTTGACCCCGATCAGCTGAACTATTTCGGGCGGGCCCTGACGGCCAATGGCGAGGTGCGCACCGCCCCGATACGGCTGGACAGCCTTGAACTGGGGCCGATCACGGATCGCAATGTCTCGGCCTGGGTGAATGAAGGGGCGCTGGATCAGTCCTTGCTGGGCATGGATTACCTGCACCGGTTCTCGAATATTCAATTCGCGGATGGGCGTCTGATCCTGTCGCGCTGATGCCCTCTCGATATTGAGAACATAATAAGAACATGCTAGAGTAATAGCATGTCCACACATCTTCTTGGCCGCAAGCCTGCACGACAAATGGCGGGGCTGCAGCTCCATCCGCAGATCACTCTGCAACTGGCCCGCGTGCACGAGGCCTGCGGCCCCGCCCGGCGCAGCTTTGCCATGTGGTTGGCCGGTCAGGCACAGGGGCCGGTGTTGTGGATTTCCCCCGCGTGGGAGGCCAGCCAGTTGCACCCGGGTGGGATGATGGCCTTTGCCGATCCTGCTCGGTTCCTGTTTGCCCGCCCCAACCATGCCGAGGACCTGCTGTGGTGCATGGAAGAAGCGTTGCGCAGCGGGGCAACCCCACTGGTGATCTGCGATCTGCCCGAGGCGCCCGGCCTGACGCCGGTCCGACGGATGCATCTGGCCGCGGAACAAGGCGGCACGATGGGGCCAGCCCCGCTGGGCCTGTTACTGACCCCTGGCGATGGCGGCGCACAGGGGGTTGAAACCCGCTGGCACATGGCTGCGGATCATCACGCCGGGGTTCCCTGCTGGACCCTGACCCGCCGTCGCGCCCGCGCCCTGCCCCCGGTCAGCTGGCAGGCCACCCAGACCAAGCCACATGCCGGGCTGAACCTGACGCGGATCAAGGCCCAAGATGTGTATTGGGGGGAATAAGTTACGCGGCTCACGGCACTTGTGACTAGCCAAGTGCCACATCCAACCCTAGCGTTCCGGTATGAGCCATCCAATCCATGACAGCCGCTATTCTTGGCTTCGCCTTCTGATCACCCTCGCAATCGCTACGGTGGCGAATGTGGGCATGTGGGCGGTAATCGTCGTGATGCCCGCGATCGAGGCGCAATTCAGCGCCGGTCGGGCCGAAGCCTCATTTCCCTATGTCTTGTCGATGATCGGGTTTGCACTGGGGAACATGTGGCTGGGGCAACTGGTTGATCGGTTGGGCGTGACCAAGGCACTGATCGGTGCCGCCCTTCTGAGCGCGGTCAGCTATCTGTTGGCAACATGGGCGCCGAATATGCTGCTCTTGTCACTGGCCCATCTGCTGTTGGGGTTGGGCACGGCTGTTGGTTTTGGCCCTCTGATCGCGGACATCTCACACTGGTTCATGAAACGCCGCGGGATTGCGGTGGCGTTGGTTGCCAGTGGAAACTACCTGTCCGGGGCGATCTGGCCAACGCTTCTGTCAGGCATCCTTGCACGTGAGGGATGGCAGCAGGTCTATCTGACGCTGGCGGTCATAACGCTGCTCGTTGTCATACCCCTGTCTCTGCTGCTGCGCCGGCAAGTCCCGATCGAGGCCCATCAGACCGCCGCCGCCAATGCGCAGATCAACGCGCGCAGCGTGGGAATATCGCCGCGCAGCTTGCAATACGTTCTTGGTCTGGCCGGAATCGGCTGTTGCGTGGCCATGTCGATGCCGCAGGTCCATATCGTGTCCTACTGCGTCGGGCTCGGATATGGCCCGGCGGTCGGAGCCGAGATGCTCTCGCTGATGTTGCTGGGCGGCGTGGTCAGCCGAGTGATCTCGGGGTTGGTCGCCGACAAGCTGGGCGGGTTGATGACATTGCTGGTCGGCTCTTTCCTGCAATGTATCGCCCTATTTCTGTTCCTTCCCTATGACGGGATGGCCTCACTTTACATTATCAGCCTCATGTTCGGTCTGGCGCAGGGCGGCATTGTCCCCAGCTATGCGCTCGTCGTACGTGAATATATGCCCCCGCAAGAGGCCGGAGCACGCGTTGGCTTTGTCATGATGATGACCATCATGGGCATGGCACTGGGCGGATGGATGTCCGGGTGGATTTACGACTTAACCGGAAATTATCAACTGGCCTTTATCAATGGCATCCTCTGGAACGGGCTGAACATCGCTATCCTGCTGATGTTGCTAAGGCGATCACGGCCCCGCAGGCTGGAGGTCATGATATGACCCAACTGACAAGGCGCGCTGTACTGTCCGGGTTGACCACCCTTCCATTTGCGCACCCGGCTCTGGCCGGGTTGCGTCCCTATGAACTGGTCCACAATGGCACTTCCGTAGATTTTACGTTCGAGCTGTCCGGAATCACACAGTCCGGAACCATGCCGATACGATCTGCAGATATCCGAATTGACATGACCGACCTGGCCAACAGCCGGGTGGATGTTTCGCTGAACGTTGCCAAGGCGCGCACCAACCTGCCCTTTGCCCGCAAACCCATGCTCAGCGCTGGGGTTCTAGACGCCACAGGATTTCCCACAATTCATTTCACCTCGACCGATATTCAGCTTGGCAACGGTGGACGTATCTCGAACGGGGCCGAGATCACAGGAGATCTGACCTTGCGTGGTGTAACGCGACCAATCACATTGCGCGCCAATATTTTTCGCCCGCCCGGCAGCGCCCGAGACAACTTGAATAACCTCTCCGTCCAACTCAGCGGTTCACTGAACCGTCACGAATTTGGCGCCTCGGGTTATTCCGACCTCGTAAAGGAAACTGTTGGCCTTGATATCCGGGCCAAGATCAAAAAGACTGGATAGATCAAAAACGACGCCACAAAGTCGATAAGCCGCGCGCACCGCGCTGGAAATATCGCAATCTGAGCCCATCATGCGCACGATCATTTCCTTTGCCGCCCTATTTCTTTCCGTCATTCTGCTTCAACTGTCCACCGGTGGCGTTGGCCCGCTGGATGCGATTTCCGGCCTGACCCTGAATTTCACCACCGGGCAAATTGGTCTGTTGGGCTCGGCCCATTTCGTTGGCTTCTTTGTGGGATGCTGGTGGGCCCCGCGCCTGATGGGAAGCGTCGGCCATTCGCGGGCATTTGCCGTTTGCACAGCTTTGGGCGCAATGGGGTTGCTGGGGCACACCCTGACGGACAACGCTTATATCTGGGCGGCCCTTCGAATCGCGTCAGGCGCCTGTGTCGCCGGGTGCTACACAGTGATCGAGGCCTGGCTGAACGCAAAAGTCACGAATGAGACGCGCGGGCGCGCCATGGGCACCTATCGCATCGTCGATATGGGCGCGTCCCTCTGCGCCCAGCTGATCATCGCAGTTCTGCCACCAGCATCATATGTCTCGTATAACTTGCTGGCGATCCTGTGCTGCGCTGCCCTGTTGCCGCTAACACTGACCCGCGCCAGCCAGCCCGAAACGCCCGACGCCCCGCGCTTGCGCCCGAAACTGGCCTGGAACAGCTCTCCTCTGGCGGTGGCCGGGGTGGTGGTTGCCGCGTTAAGCTCGGCGTCCTTTCGGATGGTCGGCCCTGTTTACGGGCAAGAGGTTGGGCTTGGCGTCGATCAGATCGCGTTTTTCCTGGCGTCTTTCGTGCTGGGCGGCGCGTTGGCGCAATATCCGATGGGATGGCTGGCCGATAAATACGACAGGCGCTGGGTACTGATCTGGCTTTCGGTTGCCGCCGTCCTAAGCTGCGGTGTGACCATGGCCGCCGGCAACACCGGAACCGTCGGCGTCATGCTGGCCGCGTGTTTGTTCGGCTTTACGACCTTCCCGATTTTCTCAGTTTCATCCGCGCACGCCAATGACTTTGCCACAACCGAACAACGGGTCGAGCTCTCTGCCGCGCTGATGTTCTGGTATGCGCTGGGTGCGATTGCCTCGCCTTACGTGTCATCCACTTTGATCCAATCCTTTGGACCCGGCGCGCTTTTTGCCTTTGTGGCACTTGGCCACGTGTTCCTGATCATCTTTGGTCTGGCGCGGATGCGGTCGCGGCCAACACCCGAGGAACGCACCAGCTATGTCTATTCACCGCGAACCTCGTTTACCATCGGGCGCTTGCTGAAACGATCCCGCGAGGAACGATAGAAAAAGGGCCGGGAAAATCCCGGCCCTTTCGTTTTAGTGTTCGGTGTGAGGTTCCTTGTCGACAACTTCGACCTCTTTCACCGGATCAACCGTCGGCTCTAGCGCGCCGTTGACGATGCCCCCGACCCCGTTTTCCATCGACAGGCCCAGCTCTTCGCCCAGCTTTTTCAGCGCGGGCATCTGCACGGCCATACCCATGATCGAATCCAGCGCCTGGTTCACCACCGGCTTGTCGCCATTGGCGCCTCCGCCACCACCGGCGGCACCGATCCCGCCAACCTGGTGGATCTTGATCGAGTCGATCTTTTCGGCAGGTTTGACCATTTCCGCAATGATCGTCGGCATCGCTTCAATCCGGGCCAGATCAACCTTCAGGCGGATCTGATCAACGGACAGGGCATTGTCAGCCTCGACAATCGCGCGCTTACCTTCCGCTTCGGCCAGCATGTCGTTCTTCTTGGCCTCGGCGCGAATATTCAGCGCATCCGCTTCGGCTTGCGCCTCTTCACGGCGGGCTTCGGCGCGGTCGGCGGCAGCTTCTTTCTCGGCCTGGGCGGCCAGACGGATGGCTGTGGCCTGACGTTCAGCCTCACGCGTCGCTTCGATCAGCACGATCTGCTTCTGACGCTCGGCCTCGGCCACCTGACGGGCGGTAACCACTGCTTCGGTCGCTTTGGTCGCCTCAGCGCGGGCCAGATCGGCAGACGCACGGGCGCGGCTTTCCTCTTCGGATTTCTGCGCGATGATGATCTGACGCTCTTGCTCGGCAACCTCTAATTCGCGCTCTTTCGAGATCTCGGCCTCACGGATTTTACGCTCGCGCTCGATATCGGCGCCACGAATGGCTTCTTCACGGGCAATCCGGGCACGTTCGGTTTCACGCACCGAATCCTCGGTCCGCGCGGCGATCTCGGCCTCTTGCGCCACGCGCAGGGTTTCGATCTGTTGCGTCTGTTCGATGCGGGCCTGCTCTTCGTCCTTGTCGATCAACAGCTTTTGACGCTGAGCTTCCATGGCAGCACGGCGCACTTCTACCTCGGCATCCGCATCAATCTGCGCGCGCTCTTTTTTCGAGGTCGCAATCACCTCGGCCAGCTTGCGCATACCCACGGCGTTAAAGGCGTTGTTCTCATCCAGCGCTTCGAACGGCGTCTGGTCCAACGCGGTCAGCGAGACCGATTCCAGCGACAGGCCGTTTTTCAACAGGTCTTCGGAGACCGCATTCTGCACCTCTTGCACAAAGTCAGCGCGGTTTTCGTGCAGACCGTCCATGGTCATCTGCGCGGCCACGGCGCGCAGACCGTCGATCAGTTTGCCTTCGATCATCTCACGCAGTTGTTCGATATCGAATGTGCGGGCGCCCAGGGTTTGGGCGGCACGTGCGATGCCTTCGTCCGTAGCCATCACCGAGACATAAAACTCGACACCTACATCGACACGCATCCGGTCTTTCGTGATCAGGGCAGCCTCAGCGCTGCGTTGAACTTCAAGGCGCAGCGTTTTCATGTTTACTGGGCTGACTTCGTGCAGAAGGGGGATAACCCAAGCGCTACCGTCCATAATAACTTTCTTGCCGCCAGCACCAGTCTTAACAAGACTGATCTCGCGGGTGGTCCGTCGGTACAACCGTTTCAAAACCAATCCAATTAACACTAGTATCGATAAAACGGTCGCAACAATAATGATCAGGAGTTCAAGTCCCATGCAAAATCCTCCAAGATTGGGGTTTGAAATTTAGTTAGTCTGACAAGCCGACCAGAACGAACCGGTCGCGCCGTCGGTCGCGCAGGACAAGCACTTCGGTGCCTTGTTCCAGCGTATCCTTGTCCTGCAGGGGCTCAGCGCGCAGGTAATGCGCATTGCCAAAGCGGTCCATGACCCGCACTTCGGCCGGGCGGCCTCGGGATGCCGTCCCTTGCGAGATGAAACCGCGACGGCGGGCCAGCATCCGTTCTGACATCGCCTCGGTCTCGGTTTTCGGCAGCAGGCGGGCAAAGACCGCGCTAAAGCCACGCGCAAACCAGATGCCAAAGGCCCCGGCCGGGATCGCGGCCATCCATGAGGGCAGATCAAAGCCCATCACATCACGCAGGCCCAGCTGCAGACCGATGCCCGACAGGCCGAAGCCAGCCAGCAGAACCACCAGCCAGATCATGAACGGCACTTTGCCAAAGCCCAGCCAGCTTGCAGGACCGTCCGAGGCCACAACCGGCGTTTCCGCCGCGACCTCGGCCAGCTCGAACTCACCCAGATCGACATCCGCGTCCAGATCAAGTTCGAAATCACCAATGTCCAATTCCGGAGCGTCAACCACATCAAGGTCAACCTCGCCCTCACCCGCCATCAGGCTTCCACCCAGCAACAGCGCCACCAGTTCCAGCCCCAAAAGGCCAAACAACAGCGCAATCGCAATGGTAAAGGGCACAAATGCACCCTCGAGTAGAAAACTGAGCATCAGTGGGCTGTCTCCGTAATTGTATACTATGGTATGCAGTAAATATGGGGAGTCATGACAAAGTTTCAAGAGGTTGTGATTCTATATTTCAACCTATGGGTAATTAACATGGTGACACAGCGGCAGTCGGGAAATCCGTTCTTTGGGGTTTTTTCGGTGCCTGGGGCCGGAAAGTGGCATCCGGGCAAAAGCCGGGCTTTTGCTGGGCTGTGACATAAGATAGACGAGCCTGCAGTTACATACGCGGAAACGGAACATGGCTCGGATTCTCATCACCTCGGCGATCCCCTACATCAACGGGATCAAGCACCTCGGCAATCTGATCGGCTCGCAACTGCCCGCCGACCTGTATGCGCGGTATCAGCGCGGCCGGGGGAATGAGGTCATGTTTCTCTGCGCCACCGACGAACACGGCACCCCGGCCGAGCTGGCCGCCGCCAAGGCAGGCAAGCCGGTCGCCGACTACTGTGCCGAGATGCATGGCGTGCAAGCCGATATCGCACAGCGCTTTGGCCTGAGCTTTGATCACTTTGGCCGCTCGTCCAGCGCCCAGAACAAAGCGTTGACCCAGCATTTCGCGGGCAAGCTGGAAGATGCCGGGCTGATCCGCGAAGTGAGCGAGAAGCAGGTCTATTCCCACGCCGATGGACGGTTTCTGCCGGATCGCTATATCGAAGGCACCTGCCCCAACTGCGGCTATGACCGGGCGCGCGGTGATCAGTGCGAAAACTGCACCAAGCAATTGGACCCAACTGACCTGATCGAGCCGCGCTCGGCCATTTCCGGGTCAACCGATCTGGAGGTACGCGAAACCAAACACCTGTATCTGCGCCAATCCGCGATGAAGGATCAGCTGGACGCCTGGATCGACTCCAAGACCGATTGGCCGATCCTGACCACATCCATTGCCAAGAAATGGTTACATGACGGCGACGGCCTGCAAGATCGGGGTATCACCCGCGATCTGGACTGGGGCGTGCCGGTCAAGAAAGGCGATCAGGACTGGCCGGGTATGGAAGGCAAGGTCTTTTACGTCTGGTTCGACGCGCCGATCGAATACATCGCCTGCGCCAAGGAGTGGGCTGATGTGACCGGCAAGCCGGATGCCGAGTGGGAGCGCTGGTGGCGCACTGACAAAGGTGCCGATGACGTGCGCTATGTTCAGTTCATGGGTAAGGACAATGTGCCGTTCCATACCCTGTCCTTCCCGGCGACCATTCTAGGTTCGGGTGAGCCGTGGAAGATGGTCGACCATCTGAAATCCTTCAACTACCTGAACTATGACGGCGGCCAGTTCTCAACCAGCCAAGGTCGCGGCGTGTTCATGGATCAGGCGCTGGACATCCTGCCTGCCGATTACTGGCGCTGGTGGCTGCTGAGCCATGCGCCCGAAAGCAGCGATAGCGAATTCACCTGGGAGAACTTCCAGCAATCGGTGAACAAGGATCTGGCCGATGTGTTGGGCAACTTCGTCAGCCGGATCACCAAGTTCTGCCGCTCAAAATTCGGCGAGGCGGTGCCCCAAGGCGGCACCTATGGGGACCGCGAGCAGGCCCTGATCGAAGAGCTGACCCGCCGCGTCCGCGCCTATGAAGGGTTCATGGAGGCGATGGAAGTTCGCAAATCCGCGCAGGAATTGCGCGCCATCTGGGTTGCCGGGAACGAGTATCTTCAATCCGCGGCACCCTGGTCGACCTTCAAGGAAGATCCCGAACAGGCCGCGGTACAGGTTCGTCTGGGTCTGAACTTGATCCGGCTCTATGCCGTGCTCAGTGCGCCGTTCATTCCCGAAACCACCGCCCGTATGCTGAGCGCGATGAACACGCTGGATACCGGCTGGCCTAACGATGTTGCGGCGGCCCTGTCCGCCCTGCCCGCAGGCCACGACTTTGCCGTTCCTGATGTTCTGTTCGCCAAGATCACCGACGAACAGCGCGAAGATTGGCAGGACCGTTTTGCAGGTGTCCGCACCTAAGACACCCGACCGGGAAAAGAATACAGGGGGCTTAACGGCCCCCTTTTTTCATTTTGCGTTTAATCCAGATTGCCGGAAACGCCCTTGCCAGATCAGGAAACTAGCCCTGGCCGATTTTCGTAAACCTGCCGCCCTACAGAAAAATATCCTTGGGTAAGCGATTGCCCTACGGGCTAACACGCTTGAGAAACCTACCAAAACCAGCCATCCTCACAAAGAGTTTAGGCGACTCGGACCGCTGGCGGCGACCCGAGTTGTGTCCAGTTTTTGTTTCAATGGGGCTTCTGCCATGATCCTTGCATCAACACTTTTCAGCTTTCGACCGAATGACCCCATAGCCAAATCCGTTTGGTATGCCGCAGCTTTTGCCCTGTGTGGGTTGGTGGTGCCAGCTGCCGCGCAGGATAAAGGTGACGCCCCACCGCCGAAAGTGTCCATCGCAGCGGCCTACACACAAGAAATCACGGACGAGGCGACTTTCATCGGTCGAGCTGAGGCGCTGAACAAGGCCGATATTGTCGCCCGGGTCAGCGGTTTTCTGGACAGTCAGAATGTTGAAGACGGCGCGATGGTGAATGAAGGCGACCTTATGTTCACGATCGAGCCGGACCTGTATCAGGCGACACTAGATGCACGGAATGCCGATCTGGACCGTGCCGAAGCAAATCTTGAGCTCGCCAAAGTTGACCTGGCCCGTAAAGAAGAACTTTACAAACGCGATGCCACTCCGGAAAGCGAACGGGATATCGCCCGTGCCAACGAACTTGTGGCCATTGCCGAAGTCAAAGCCGCGAAAGCCGCAATCCAACAGGCCGAACTTGATCTGAGCTATACTAAGGTCCACGCACCGTTCACCGGCCGTATCGGGCGGGTCGCTATCAGCGTCGGGGACGTTGTCGGCCCGAACAACCCACCATTGGTGAATATCGTCAGCGAGGCACCAGTGTATGTGAATTTCTCGTTGAACGAGAAACAGTTTACCTCGGTTCTTGAACAATATGGCGAGAATGCATCGTCGCTGGCCGAAAGCCCCAAAAGCCCGAATGTGCATGTAACGCTGCCCAATGGATCGGATCTGGGCGAAACAGGTTCGATTGTTTTCGTTGACAACCATATCGACCCGCTAACTGGAACGATTGCAATGCGGGCCGAATTCACAAATGCCGACCGGCTGATCCTCGATGGTCAGTTCCTGAGCGTTCATATCGAAGCCCTGGAGCCGACCTTGCAGGTTCTGATCCCGCAGGCGGCCTTGTCGCGTGATCAGCGCGGTGATTTCGTTCTGGTCGTTAACGATAAGCAAATGGTCGAACAGCGCTATATCACCACCGGCGACAATGTCGGAACTGCTGTGATCGTTCTAGACGGCCTGCGCGAAGGGGAAAGCGTGATCGTCGAGGGCCTCCAGCGCGTGCGCCCGGGTGTGGCAGTGGATGCTGTCACCGCATCCGAGCAGCCGGGAGAGTAACAGATGTTCTCATCCCTGTTCATCAGCCGGCCCAAGCTGGCCCTAGTTATTTCGCTTGTCCTGACGATCATGGGCGGGATCGGCTATATGGTTTTGCCGGTCGCCCAGTTTCCTGATATTACGCCACCGGTCGTCAGCGTTTCCGCCACCTATACCGGTGCCAATGCCGAAACGGTCGAGAACACCGTCGCCGCGCCGATCGAGGCGCAGGTCAACGGCGTGGATGACATGATCTACATGACGTCCACCTCTTCGGATAACGGCTCGTATTCGTTGAATATTACCTTCGAAGTCGGCACCGACCCCGACATTGCATCCGTTAACGTGCAGAACCGCGTTGCGCAGGCCATGTCTTCGCTTCCGTCAGAGGTGACTTCGTCGGGTGTCGTTACTCAGAAGGCATCGACCAATATGCTGATGCTGGTCACGCTGACCTCACCCAAAAGCACCTATGACAGTGTATTCTTGTCGAACTACGCTTCGATCAACCTGAAAGATGCGTTGGCACGGGTACAGGGTGTTGGTAAAGCCGATGTTCTGACTAACCTTGAATATGCAATGCGGATCTGGATGGATCCCGACAAGATGACCGCCCTGTCGATTTCACCGGGTGATGTCATAGACGCTATCCGAGAACAGAATATCGAAGTGTCTGCCGGTTCGATAGGCTCGCCTCCGGTCCCTGAGGGACAGACATTTCAATATACGATCAAGACCAAGGGCCGGCTGACCTCGGCCGCTGAATTTGGCAATATTGTCATCCGTACTGGTGATGCAGGGGCAATCGTACGCATAAGGGACATTGCCAGAACCGAACTTGGAGCGCAGTTCTACTCGGCTTCGGGGTATTTCCAGGCAGAACCCGCAACGGTTATCGGAATCTATCAAGCCCCCGGTGCCAATGCGTTGGCTGTTTCTGATCGTGTTCAGGCCGAATTGGACCGGCTGTCGCGTTCGTTCCCAACAGATGTTGAATATCAGGTTCCGTTCAACACGACGGACTTCGTGGAACAATCTCTGAACGACGTGGTTTCCACCCTGATGCTGACGTTCGTTTTGGTGATTTCGGTCGTATTTGTCTTTTTGGGCAGTTGGCGTGCCACGATCATTCCGGCGGTTGCTATTCCTGTTTCGCTGATCGGGACGTTCGCGTTCCTGCTGGCGTTTGGGATGTCCCTGAACACAATTTCTTTGTTCGCGCTTGTACTGGCCATCGGGATCGTGGTCGATGATGCCATCGTGGTGGTTGAAAACGTTGAACGCATTATCGCCGACGAAGGGTTGTCCCCGCCTGAGGCGACACGGAAAGCGATGGGCCAAATCACCGGACCCGTCATCGCAACCACACTGGTTCTGCTGGCCGTTTTTGTGCCCGTAACCTTTATGCCTGGCATCTCGGGGCGACTGTATTCTCAGTTTGCAGTCACCATCTCGACTGCGGTCGTGATTTCGTCAATCAACGCTTTGACCTTGTCTCCGGCGCTTTGCGGATTGGTTCTGCGCGCACGCTCGGGTCCGCCCAAGGGTATTCTGGCCCTGTTTGAGCGTTTCATCGGAACGCTGCGTGACGGTTATGTTGTCATTGTCCGAAAACTGTTAATTCTGCCAGTCGCCGGACTGGGCGTCATCGTTGTTCTGGCCATGGGTACAGGGACGATCATGTCGAACACATCAAGCGGTTTTATTCCGCTTGAAGACAACGGCTATCTCTTTGTGGACATCCAGTTGCCAGATGCGGCAACGCTGGAACGCACCGAGACTATCGCAGGTCGGGTCGACGACCAGATCCGCGATATCTCGGGGGTCGCCAGTACGGTTCTGATCAACGGGTTTTCGCTGCTGAACGGCACAACCACAAATGGAGCGACCGTTTTTGTGAACCTCGACAACTGGGACGAGCGGCAAGATCCCGACCTGTCTGCCGATGCCATTCTGGGCAAGGTTCTGGCGATTGCAAATGGCGAATCCGCAGCTTCGATCGTGGCCTTCAACCCGCCACCGATTCAGGGCCTCGGCATGTCAGCCGGTGTGGAAATGGAGGTTCAGCAAGTCGGGGGCGGTACGCCTCAGGATCTGGCCTCGGCCGTTGGGTCCTTCGTCTATGCTGCAAACCAGCGACCCGAGATTGGTCAGGCCTATACAACATTCCGGGCCAATGTTCCTCAGCTATTTGTCGATCTGGACCGTGAGAAAGCGAAAACCCTGGAAGTGTCTGTTGCTGAGATTTTCCAGACGATGCAAGCCCAACTAGGCTCGTACTATGTGAACGATTTCAACCTGTTTGGCCGCGTCTACCGCGTGATGATTCAGGCCGAGGGGAGCTATCGAAACAAGGTCGAAGATATTTCGAACCTGTATGTGCGCTCGACCAAGGGCGATATGGTTCCATTGGGTACGTTGATCGACGTGGAAAACGTGTTGGGGCCAGTCCTGTTAAAACGGCATAACCTGTTCCGTTCGGCAACAGTTACAGCTGTACCTGCGCCAGGGCTGTCCAGTGGCGACGCTATCACTGTGATGACAGAAGAATCCGCCAACGCCCTACCCTCGGGATACGCGTTTGAATGGACAGGCACCGCACAACAGCAGCTTGCATCCGGCAGCCTTGTGATCATTATCCTCGGGCTTGCTGTCCTGTTCGCTTATTTGTTCCTGGTGGGGCAATACGAAAGCTGGTCGATGCCGGTGTCCATTCTTCTATCGGTTATTGTTGCCCTGTTCGGGGCGGTTGCGGCGGTGGCCATCGTGGGCAGCGACATAAACCTGTACACGCAGATCGGGATGATCATGCTGGTGGGGCTTGCGTCGAAGAACGGTATCCTCATCGTTGAATTCGCAATGGAACAGCGTGCCAATGGCCTTTCGATCAAAGATGCTGCAGCCGAAGCCGCCCATCAACGTTTCCGCGCGGTGATGATGACTGCCCTCTCCTTCCTGTTGGGTGTTGTACCGTTGCTTGCCGCGAACGGCGCGGGAGCGGCTAGCCAGAAGGCCATCGGTGTCGCCGTCTTTGGCGGAATGCTGGCGGCAACTCTGGTTGGCGTTATCCTTGTGCCGGTACTTTACGCCCTGATGCAGGGGCTGAGGGAATGGCTCAAAGGGACAAAGAACGACCCCGACCCTTCGGAAGAAGCCGCATAAATCAAAAAAAGCCCCGCCAAAAACGCGGGGCTTTTCTTTAATGGGCCAGGCGCTTTTCGATCCAGCGCTGGATGGCAGCGATCTGATCGGCATCAAGTCTTAGGCCCAGCTTGTTTCTGCGCCAGATGGCATCTTCAGCGCAGCGCACATATTCCTTGGTGACCAGCCATTCCATTTCGCGTTCGGTCAGAGTCGCCCCGAACTCTTCCCCCAGATCCTCAGCGGTCTTTGCATCGGCCAGAATAGCGCGCGCCTCGGTTCCATAGGCGCGCACCAGCCGTTCCGCCCATGTGCGATTCAAAAAGGCATAGTCGAATTCCAGACCGGCAATAAGGTCTTGCACTGCGCTAACGGGGAAATCGCCACCCGGCAAAGAAACACCAGCGGTCCATGGACCGGGCAAATCCGGGAAGTACTCAGCGATTTTCTCAAGCGCACTTTCGGCCAATCTGCGATAGGTCGTAATCTTGCCGCCGAAAACATTCAAAACCGGAGCGCCGCCAAGCCCATTGACCTTCAGAGTATAGTCTCTGGTCGCGGCCGTTGCGCTGCTGGCCCCATCGTCATACAGAGGGCGCACACCGGAATAAGTCCAAACGATGTCTTCGTGGGTCACAGGCTGCTCAAAATATTTTGACGCAAATGCACACAGATATTCCTGTTCAGACTCAGTACAGACTGGAGAAACCGATGGATCTGGGTGATCCTGATCAGTTGTTCCAATAAGGGTGAAATCTCTCTCATAGGGAATGGCAAAGATGATGCGCCCGTCTTCGCCCTGAAAGAAATAGCATTTGTCATGGTTGAATAACCTGTGGGTTACGATATGGCTGCCGCGAACCAACCGAACGCCTTCACGCGAGTTCACGTGGATTTTGTCCTGAATAATGTCCCCGACCCAAGGGCCACCGGCATTGATCAGCATCTTGGCCTGGACGACGCGCGTTTCATCACTCTGCTTGTCGCGGATCGTGACATGCCACAGGTCATCGACCCTTTCGGCAGACAGAACCTCTGTCCGGACCAGAATTTCGGCACCTCTGGCCTCGGCATCACGGGCGTTCAGAACCACCAGACGGGAATCCTCAATCCAGCAGTCGGAATATTCATAGGCAGTTTCGAACCTGTTCTGCAGCGGGCCGCCTTCGGGCGCAGACCGTAGATTCAGCGACGAAGTTCCCGGCAGAATTTTACGCCCCCCGAGGTGGTCATACATGAACAGGCCCAGACGGATCAGCCAGGCCGGGCGACGACCGCGCATCCAGGGCATCACCATGCTCAGCAGGCGCGATGTCGGCGTGTCCGAGTCAAAGCGCATCCCATCGTGGTACGGAAGCACAAAGCGCATCGGCCAACTGATATGCGGCATTGCCCGCAGCAAGGTCTCACGCTCGATCAGCGCCTCGCGGACCAGTCGGAATTCAAAGTACTCAAGATACCGCAGGCCGCCATGGAACAGTTTGGTCGAGGCAGAGGACGTCGCCGATGCCAAGTCGTTCATCTCGGCCAATGTCACCGACAATCCCCGCCCGGCCGCATCACGCGCGATCCCGCAACCGTTAATACCGCCACCGATGATGAATAGGTCAGTAACCTGGCCAGTCTGCTGTGCCATTTGCAGGTCAGTCCTTTTGCTGAAAACGTGCGGCAATTAACCCGTTCGATACTCGGTTCGTCAATGTGGATTTTCGTTTTTTTTCGCGTAACGAACAAGAATAGTGATTTTTTGTTGTTGTCAAACGATGTTTGTTTTCTGCCGGTTGCAATATTGCGAAAAAAGGAACAAAAACGAAAGAACCCAATAACCGGAGCTTCCCTTGTCTCTTTCGTTCCGCCAGTCAGACATCATAGAAATCGCCAAGCAGAATGGTCGCGTCATGGTCGAGGATCTGGCGTTGCAGTTTGGTGTCACGGTCCAAACGATCCGGCGTGATCTTTCCGAGCTTGCGGAACTGGGCAAGCTGGACCGGGTTCATGGCGGCGCGGTCCTGCGATCCGGCGTTTCGAATATCGGTTACGAGGACCGGCGCGCCCTGAATGCTGAAATCAAGACCCGTATCGCACAGGTTTGCGCTGCCAACATACCGGATGGTGCATCGCTTTTTTTGAACATCGGTACATCGACCGAGGCTGTCGCGCATCAGTTGCTAAACCACAAAGATCTTATGGTGGTGACAAATAACATGAATGTCGCGCGTATCCTGGTGGAAAACACGAACTGCCAGATCGTCGTCGCCGGTGGTGTTCTGCGCCGGTCGGACGGTGGTCTGATCGGCAACCTGACCAATTCAACGATTGAACAATTCAAGTTCGATTATGCGGTAATCGGGTGTTCCGCACTGGACGCCGATGGTGATCTTCTGGATTTCGATTTCCAAGAAGTCCGTGTCAGCCAGACTATCATTGCACAGGCCAGACACAGCTTTCTGGTTGCCGATCATTCGAAATTTCAGCGCTCGGCCCCTGCCCGTATTGCCTCGATGTCCGAAGTTGACGTTTTCTTTACAGATCAACCTCTTCCAAGTGGGCTTGCACGTAAATGTAAGGAATGGGGAACGCGGGTCGTATACAGCGGCCGAACCACTGGAGATTCGCATTAAACGCGTAATTCCAAACGTGGTTCTTGTCATAGGCGACCGGCCCTGACAGTATCACAACATATTGCAATCAGTGCACGGCAAGGGGGAGATCCGGGCCATGATCGCGCTTTTATTTGCGTTACTCACAGCCACTATGGGGCTGAATTATTATAGAAAAACCAAAGCGGCCAATGTTGTGTTCTTCATTACCATGGCCCTAAGTGTTTATTGGCTGAAGTTTCATGCCACCAGCCAACTGACCATTCAGCTGTAGGAGGCCACAATGACACCCGAGCTTTCCCGCACCCTGAACGCGTTGGGAACCCTGGCGGTCAGCCTCGTTCTTGTACTGGCCTTCGGATACCAGCTGGCGCTGAACGAACTGCCCTGCCCGCTTTGCTTATTGCAACGGGTCGGGTTCGTAGCGGTGGGCGTTGGTTTGGGCCTGAACCTGCTATACGGAGCCCGGCCGCAGCATTATGCGTTGATGTTGCTTGCGGCACTGTTTGGGATCAGCGTTTCCGTTCGCCAGATCTTGCTGCATATCGTACCGGGTACCGGCCACTATGGTTCGCCTGTTTTTGGGTATCACTACTACACATGGGCCGCGATCTGCTTTTTTCTGATCCTGCTGGGCACGGCAATCTTGCTGCTTTTCGACCGTCAATATCAGGACACAACCGTCGATCAACCACGGTTCGGGGGCAATACGCTGGCCAAAACCGCGTTCTTTGTGATGCTAGGGCTGGCCGCTCTGAATGCGGGGGCGACCTTGTTGGAATGTGGCCCAGGTATCTGCGCTGACCCGCCAACAAGCTACAAATTGATTGACGAACTGGACACCAACAACTGAGGATGGATAAACCTTCCCTCATGGAGGCATCGGAATGGGACTACTGGGGCAGCCGCTAGGCTATTATGACTATCTGACATTTATCGCACTTATACTGCTGCTGGCCGCTGTAATGGCGCTGTTTCTGTTCATAATGGGACTGCCCGGCCGCATCGCAATCAAACGCAACCATCCCCATGCCGAGGCAGTCAAGATCATGGGCTGGATGGGGTTTCTGGCCGTCGTTCCCTGGATTCACGCCTTTATGTGGGCTTTCCACGATGCAGCCACAGTCGATATCCGCCGTTTGCCCGACGATGAACGCGATGCGATACGCAAGGATATCAAACGGTTGGGCGGTGAACTGACTGAAGAATATCGCGATCCGCTGGACCCGGACGAAACACAAAAAAGCTAAGGCTAAAGGAAGTCCCACAATATGTTTGTCGCTCTTGGCATTACGCTTTTCTACATCATTTTTGTCTGGCTGATCTTCTTCAAACTGCAATGGCTTAAGTTCAGTATCGCCTGGGGCATCGTTTCCTTCTGGGTGGGTGCTCATCTGTTATTGATCTTTATGGTTGCGCTGCGGTTCTTCCAGCCATTTTCGATCGACAGCCACGTGGTCCGCTCAACCATACAGATCGTGCCGCGTCTGACTGAACCAACCATCCTTTCCGAGGTTCTGGTCGAGCCGAATACAGAGGTGAAGAAAGGGGATCCGCTGTATCGGTTCGACGACACCGTCTTTGCGCTTGAATTCGAAGAGGCATCCGCACAGTTGGTTGCAGCCCAGCAGAACGCCAAAATTCTGGAACAGGATGTGATCGTCGCGGGTGAAGCCGTCGAGCGAGCCAACGCACAACTGGCATATGCGCTGACCCAGCAAGCACGGTATGAAAACCTTGTCCCAGCGGGTGGTGCCCGCGAGGATGAGCTGGATCGCTGGAACGAGCAGGTCACGGAAGATCAGGCCAAGATAAAAGAGGCCGAAGCCAATCTGGAAAAGGCAAAGCTGGCGCTGGATTCGCAGATCGACGGGGTCAATACCGGAATCGTTCAAGCTCAGGCTCAGTTGGAAAAGGCCCGGTACTTTCTGGACAATACTACGATCTACGCGCCCGAAGATGGTATGATCGTTTCACAACAGGCACGCCCGGGTCTGGTTGTCGGTGACATCCGATTGGGCGCAATCGCCAGCTTTGTGACCAAGGAAAATCCCTATATTCTCGCCACTTACCGGCAGCAAAACCTGAAATTTGTGAAACCCGGGCAACAGGTTGAGGTCGCGCTGGACTTATATCCCGGAGAAATCCTGACCGGCAAAGTCGAGGCAATCTGGTGGGCAACCCGCCAGGGTCAATATCTGCCATCAGGCCGCCTGCCCGGATTTGAACTGCCAAAAATTCCCGGACATATTGCCGTGCAGATTTCGGTCGAAATTCCAGATGGCCACGTCTTTCCCGCCGGTGGACATGCCGCGGTGGCAATCTATACCGGCCAGGGCAAAAGCTTTGAGTTCCTGCGGCGCATCAATATCCGCCTCTATTCCTTCGCAAACTTCATCCGACCACTGGACATTTAAGGACACGCTGTATGACACGGGCCAGGCTAAACCGCAGTTTGATGGGCACAGCCCTGTGTGCCGCGCTGCTGGTGGGATGCGCACCTGTCGGTCCTGATTTTGTGCGACCGAACTCTCCGGTCGTGAAGGAATGGATCGAGGTAAACAACCCTTCAGTCGGTGCCAGCGGCCTCACCTCGCGTAGTGCCCCTGTTGCAAAATGGTGGGAGACCTTCAACGACGCCACTTTGAACCGGTTGATCGCCGAAGCCTATGCCCAGAACCTGGCGCTACAGGTGGCCGGTGCACGCGTATTACAGGCCCGCGCACAGCTTGGGATTGCCTTTGGTGAGCTTTACCCCCAATCGCAGGCCATCGGAGGTTCGATCGAGCGGCGCCAGATCAGCGATAATATCGGGCCGATTTCCGATATCAATCGGATCATCCCTCTGGATACCGAATTCTCGACCTCGCAGGTTGGCTTCGACGCCCAATGGGAATTGGATGTGTGGGGGCAGCAACGCCGGGGTGTACAGGCCGCACGATCCAATCTGGCACTTCAGGTCGCTAATTACGATGACGCTTTGGTCACGCTGACCGGCGATGTAGCAGCGTTATATGTAAGCTTCCGCGCGCTGCAAGAAACTCTGTTCGTGGCACGAGAGAATATCAAGCTGCAACAGGAATCGGTTGATCTGACGCAACTGCGTTTCAACAACGGCGTCACCACTGAATTGGATGTGCAAGAGGCCACCGCCCTGCTGAACAATACCATGGCGCTGGTGCCGGAAATTGAAAGCGATCTTCAACAGACCAAGAATGCTTTGGCTGTTTTACTGGGAACAACACCCTCGCGCATGGCCGGGTTGCTGGGTAATTCCGGTCGTATCCCTTCGGCCCGATCCAACGTCGCCGTTGGAGTACCAGCGGAATTGCTGCGCCGACGCCCGGATGTACGCGCCGCAGAACTGGCCGCTGCCACACAGTCTGCGCAAGTTGGGATCGCGATTGCTGACCTGTATCCCCAGTTCATCCTGTCCGGTTCGATCGGCCTGCAGGCCTCGGGCAGTCAGGACCTGTTTTCATCCGCCAGCAATACTGGGCTGGCCAGTGCCGGAGTGGTCTGGAATGTGCTGAATTATGGGCGGATCAAGAATAATGTCCGCGCCCAGGACGCAGCTTATCAGGCATTGATTGCGAACTATCAAAACACCGTCCTGACCGCTTATTCCGAGGTTGAAAGCGCCATGGTCGCCTATGCGCAATCACGCAAACAGGTGACATTCTACCAAAACAGCGTCACCGCATCGCGCAAAGCTGCCGAGATCGCGGTGAACCAATACCGGGATGGCATCGCCAGTTATTCCCGCGTTCTGAACACGCAAACCGCATTGCTTCGATCACAGGCCAATCTGATCGAAGCCCGCCAGCAGGTCTCGAGCAATCTGGTTGCAGTCTACAAAGGTTTAGGCGGTGGTTGGCAAATCCGGCAAAATCAGGAGTTCCTGCCGGAAACCGTGCTGGCCGAAATGGCCTATCGCACCGATTGGGGAGACCTGCTGCAACAGGCTCCGACCCAAGCCAGCCTGAACTGAGCGCTATTTCGTCAGACCGCGCAAGCCGCCCGAAATCAGAATGTTGACCTCGTAGAGAATACGCGGCGCGGCCAGTCCTCCGGGGCTGGCCAAATAGTTCGGGCTCCATTCTGGTTCAAATTTCTGCTTGAACGAGCGCAGCCCCTCGAAGTGATAAAACTGTTCGCCATGTTCATAGACAAAGCCGCCAATGCGGTTCCACAGCGATGCCAGTTGCCGGTTTTCGATCCCGGAAAACGGTGCCGCCCCCAGCGAGAACCAGTGGAACCCCTGCTCGGCCCCCCATGACATCATCTCGGCAAACAGCGCGTCCATAACAAAACTTGGGCTATCTGGTTCATACCGCATCAGATCCAGCGACAGTTCTGATTTTTGCCCGCCCTGAAACAGGTTAGCAAACGCGACGATCTCACCTGTTTCGCCATTCCGCAGCACCGCGTGGTCGAAATAGGACAGATAGGTTTCATCAAATCCGCCAAGCGCAAAACCTTTCTCGGCCCCAGCTTTTTGTGCCAGCCAGTCATCCGAAATCTTGCGCAACTCGGGCAGGATCGGGGTTAGTTCCTGTTTTGGAATAATCTCGAAAACATACCCTTCGCGTTCGGCCCGGTTCTTGGCCTGACGGAACCGCTTGCGGGATTTTCCGTCCAGCGAGAAATCTTTCAACGGCACCCGCGCTACTTCGCCAATTTTCAGGATCGACAGGCCAAGGTCTAGAAAGGTCGGCAGGTATTTGGTGGAAACGCTGTAGAAGGCACAAAGTTTACCCTCACGGTCCGCCATCTCGCGCAGCTGCCAAATCAGCTGTTTACCGGCGGTTTCATCCCCTACTGGCTCACCTTTGGTGACCAGTGCGTTGCCGGTATCGGCATAAGCCAGAAAAGCGGTTTCATCCGGCGCGATCAGGAACTGCTTGTCCCCGGTCAGGGAAATCTGGGATTCCGTGTCTTCGCTTTCCATCACCAGACGTTCGACTACTTCGGGGATTTCTGTGCGGACTGGAACAGGAATCTCGCGCCCGAACAGAGAGCTAACGGCAACCACCCCAAGGATGACCGCAACCACAAGGCTGGATCGTAGGAACCGCGAGGCGTCGCCGTTCCAGGCAAACTCCCACCACAGGGCATTTTGATATTCGACATGGGAATAAGCAAACAGACCCACCCAAAAGATCACGGCAAGCAATGCAAGAACGCTGACCAGCCAAGGTATGTTCAACCTGAAGATCGACGCGCCGCTAACCCGATAGAAAGCATCCCGGAACATGGCCAGCAGAACGATGCTACCCACCATGCTGAGCGCTTCGTGCGTATCCAGCCCTTTGGTCAGCGAAGCGACAAAACCGGCCAGCATCAACAGCATGGCCACAACCCAAGCCCGGTAAAGCTTGCGAAACAGCCCCCGTGACACAAGGATCAGCAAGACCCCTACCGCACTTCCGGCCAGGTGGGACGCTTCGACAAAGGACAGGGGCAGGAAATCCCGTAGCACACCCAGGTTACCGCTGCTTGCAGGCAACGCGCCGGAGATCAGAAGTATCACACCGGCCACTGCGGCCACGCCTGCGGCCACCATGGGCACGATCGGACGGATCACTCGATAAACCCAAGTGGCTGCACCAGTAATATGTCGACGATGGGTCAATGCCGATGCCACAGCGATCGAGAGTGTGGCGATGAGGAAGGGAAGAAACGTATAGACCAGGCGGTACAGCAGCAGCGCGGCAATGACATCCGACCGGCCTGACGCGCCAAGTCCCGCGATCATAGTCGCCTCGAAGGCGCCAATTCCACCCGGCGCATGGCTGAGGATACCGACCGCAATCGCGCCAATAAAGATGGTGAAGAAATAGGGGTAGCCGATCCCAAGGTCTGTCGGCAGCAGCACATACAGAACCATCGACGCACCAAACACATCGCCCAAGGCCGCCAGCGTCAGCAACCCGGCCAGTTTGCCGCCGGGAAGGTTAAATCCAACCCCGCCATAGGCCAGCCTGCGCCCGCCTTTCGACAGCCAGATGAACAGCGTTGCCAGAGCGATCAAAAGGCCCAATCCTATGACCGTCTCGACCGTATCGCTGATTGGCAAAACCTTCGATATCCCGTCGGGATGAAAGGTCAGCAAAGCCCCCAACAGCAAGGTCATGCCAGACCAGAAAGCGATCCACGAGGTCGCAATGACCCCGGCGACGCGCCCTAGATCCAACCCTAGAGACGCATAGATCCTGTACCTGATCGCCGTGCCCGTGATGTAGGAAAACCCAAGGCAGTTTGACACCGCATAACCACAGGCCCCGGCCATGCCCGCAACCGGCAAAGGGACCTCACCGTCGGCAACGCTCTGGACTGCAAAGACGTCGTATAAAGACAGGGATACAAAGCTAAAAGCGGTCCAGCACAAGGCGATGAACAACAGTGTCCAAGAGGTGTTCGCCACATCCGTCTGAACGGATGACCATTTCACATGTGCAGACAGTTCATGCAGCACGGTCAGGGCGACCAGCATGACGATTACGGGAATGGTGATTCTGACCAGGGGTCGTTCCAGAAAACCGGATACTCTTTCGGCAAGTCGGATGGCCCAGAGTTCTTTGCCTGTATCCTGATCAGTCATGTGATTTCCCTGTTTCAGGTTCGCAGCTGCCTTTGCGCAGGTGGCGAACGCATCGCAACTTTTACACATATTCCTTGCTGCTCAAAGCACTACAGCAATCAGACGCGGCCTTTCCGAGTAGAAAGAAGCAAGTTGGTTTCAGATCGCGTAATCCCCTCGATCCTGCGGATGCGAAACAGGATTTCATCCAGTTCGGCCAGGGTTTCGGTTCCAATCTCGGCAATCAAGTCCCAACCGCCATTTGTCGAATGGACAGCCCGCACCTGCGGCATGGCAGCAATTTGGGCCATGGTGCGCTCGGTGCCGCGCCCTTCGATTTCCAGCATCATCAACCCTCTGACCGGGCTTTGCGCCACATCCTGCCGTGTCAGAACCGTAAAGCCCACAATCTCGCCGGATTGCTTCAAACGTTGCAGACGGCTGCGCACTGTTGTGCGTGTGACCCCCAGTGTTTCAGCCAGTTCCGAGAGTGAAGCACGGGCATCCCGGTGCAGAGCGCTGAGAAGCTTGCCATCCAAATCGTCCATTCAGTACTTCCGTTATGTCACTTGCGGTTCCATTTTGAGCATTTTGATCCCTATCCGCAAGCCACATTGCCGGAGTAGTAGTACATATGGATACAAACAACGTGATTCTGGTTGGCGCCCCGATGGATTCGGGCAAGCGTCGACAGGGCTGCCGGATGGGCCCCGATGCCTATCGGGTTGCGGGGCTTCAATCAGCTCTTTCCGATCTCGGCCTTCACCTACGAGATCTCGGCGATATCACACCTGACATTCCGGATATGTCCGAACATTCGCATCTCTTCGCCCTGCCCGAGTGTGTCGGTTGGACCAAAGCTCTCAGCCGTGTTGCGCAGGAAGTCGCCCCACAAGGCCTGCCAATTTTCATGGGCGGCGATCATGCGCTTTCGATGGGCACGGTTTTGGGCATGGCACAGCACGCCGAGCGGATCGAACGTCCACTGTTCGTTCTCTGGCTGGACGCGCATAGCGATTTCCACACACCCGAGAGCACCGATAGCGGCAACCTGCACGGGACACCCGTAGCCTATTTCACCGGACAGCCCGGATTTGACGACTTCCCACCGGTTTCATCGCCAGTTCCGACCGACCGGGTCGGCATGATCGGTCTGCGCTCGGTCGACCCAGCCGAACGGGCTCGGCTGGAACAGGATCGCGCAATGCTGGCCGATATGCGAAGCATCGACGAAAACGGCATCAAAGCACCGCTGATGGCCTTTCTGGAGCGGGTCCGGGCAGCGGATGGCATCCTTCATGTTTCGCTGGATGTGGATTTCCTTGATCCGTCCATTGCTCCTGCAGTTGGCACAACAGTTCCAGGTGGCGCGACCGAACGCGAGGCCCATCTAGTGATGGAACTGCTGCACGAAAGCGGTCTTGTCTGCTCGCTGGATCTGGTAGAATTGAACCCGTTTCTGGACGAACGCGGCCGCACTGCAAAGTTGATGGTCGATCTGGCCGCCTCATTGCTGGGCCGCCGCATCTTTGACCGCCCCACCCGGAGCTTCTGATGCAATCTCTACAAGCCCCACCAGCCGTTGTGATGATCCGGCCCCATGCGTTTGCTTCGAACCCCGAGACACGCGACGACAATGCGTTCCAGACCTTGGCCAACCGCTCGGCAGCGGCCACGTCTGTCCAAGCACGCGATGAACATGATCAGGCGGTGGCGCTGCTGCGCGACGCGGGTGTTAAGGTTCATGTCTTCGACGATTTCGGAGACCTCGACACACCAGACAGCGTATTTCCGAACAACTGGTTCTCGACCCATCCCGGCGGGCATGTGGCTATCTATCCGATGTTTGTGCCGTCGCGCAGGCGCGAACGTCGCGCCGACGTCATAGAAATGTTGAAACAGGAGTATCGTGTTCAGGACGTGATCGATTATTCCGGGCTTGAACAGGACAGACTGGCGCTGGAAGGCACCGGAGCGATGGTTCTGGACCACATTGGCCGCGTGGCCTACACGGTCAAATCCAACCGCGCCGACCCCGTTCTGTTGGAGCGTTTCTGCACCCATTTCAACTATGAGCCCATCGCATTCGAGGCGCATGATGCCGCAGGACGTGATGTCTATCACACGAATGTTCTGATGGGCATCGGCTCCAAATACGCGCTGATCTGTCTTGATATGATCGCGGACCCCGAACGCCGCGCGACAGTGAAAGCCAGGCTGGAAGAATCCGGTCGCACGGTCATTGACCTGACGCATGATCAGATCGCTGAATTTGCTGGCAACGCCATCGAACTGAGCGGCCTGAATGGTCCCGTGCTGGCGCTGTCCAGCCGGGCACTTGCCGCCCTGACCCCGGTACAAATCGCTACAATCGAAGCCAGCGCGACACCTCTGCCGCTTTCGATTCCCACCATTGAAACTGCCGGTGGATCCGTGCGCTGCATGATTGCGGGCATCCACCTGTCCCGCCGATAGGAGCCCCTAATGCAACCATCTGAAAAGGCCCTGGTGCCGTTTGTGTCTGTCGACAATATGATGAGACTGGTCCACCATATCGGCGTCGAACGTATGATCACCGATATTGCGGCGCAAATCGAAGCTGATTTCAAACGGTGGGAAAGCTTTGACAAAACACCCCGCATCCCTGCCCACTCGCCGCATGGGGTTATTGAACTGATGCCAACCTCAGACGGTGAGGCCTATGGGTTTAAATACGTCAACGGCCACCCCAAGAATACCTCCGAGGGCCTACAGACCGTTACCGCATTTGGACTGCTGGCAGACGTCTACACAGGCTATCCGACCCTGCTGACCGAAATGACCATGCTGACTGCATTGCGCACCGCAGCAACCTCTGCTCTGGTCGGCAGCTATCTTGCGCCCAAATCGGCCTCGACCATGGCAATGATCGGGAATGGCGCGCAATCCGAGTTTCAGTGCCTCGCCTTCAAGGCCATGTGCGGGATTGATACTGTTCGCTTGTACGACACCGACGCGGCTGCCACCGAAAAATGTGCGGCCAACTTGGCGGGCTCTGGCCTCTCGGTCGTGAAATGCAAATCCCCTGAGGACGCCATCGAAGGCGCGCATATCATCACGACCTGCACGGCGGACAAGAAAAATGCCACGATCCTGACCGATAACTTGGTCGGCCCAGGCGTCCACATCAACGCGATCGGCGGCGACTGTCCAGGCAAAACCGAACTGCACAGAGATATCCTGCTACGCTCTGAAATATTCGTCGAATACCCGGAACAAACCCGTATTGAGGGCGAGATTCAGGCCCTTGAAGACGATCATCCCGTCACCGAGTTGTGGCAGGTCATGACGGGACAGGCCGAGGGTCGCAAAGATGATCGTCAGATCACGTTGTTTGACAGCGTAGGCTTCGCGATCGAGGATTTTTCAGCCCTGCGCTACATCCAGTCCGCAGTCCGGGGCACAGATTACTACGAACCCCTGGACATGCTGGCAGACCCTGACGACCCGCGCGATCTGTACGGAATGCTGATGCGAGCGAAATAGAGATACCCTGCCCCCGTGCGCCAGCCGGGGGCAGGTATCACCAAAGATTGACTTTGCCAGATGCCACCAATTACCCGGCCAGCGAAGGCAGGTACAGAACGATGCCCGGAAAGGCGACCAGCAGCGCAATCGTCACGGCGTCGGCGATGAAAAACGGCGTCACGCCCTTGAACACGTCCTGAACGCTCAGATCAGGGCGGACGCCGGCAACGACAAAGCAATTCAAACCGATCGGTGGTGTGATCAGGCAGAACTCGGCCATTTTCACTACCAAAATACCAAACCAGATGGCGCACATCGGACCGGACATCCCAAACGTACTTTCCGCAGCGGTGACGGCCTCGCCCCCGTTCAGCGCCATAACTGCCGGATAGACAACCGGCAGAGTCAGCAGCAGCATCCCGATGGCATCCATGAACATGCCGAGCACCGCATAGGCCAGCAGGATGCAGATCAGGATCAGCATGGGTGACATGGTCAGCGATGTGATCCAATCGGAAAACGCGTTCGGCAAATCGGCGAATCCCAGGAACCTGACATAGATCAGCACACCCCAGATGATCGAAAAGATCATTGCGGTCAATTTGGCTGTCTCGAGCAGTGCGGATTTCAACTCTGCCCATCTCATGCCGTGGAACAAGGCGAAACAGAATACGATGAAGGCACCTATTGCGCCGCCCTCGGTTGGTGTGCCCCAGGCTTTCTCACCAAAGGGGTTATAGACAAAACAGATGATGATCAGGATCACCGCCACAATCGGCAGAGCGCCAGGCAAAGAAGCAAAACGCTGTTTCCAGGTAAAGCCAGTGACCGGTGGGCCGACATTCTTGAACACCACCGCGATACCGACGATCAGCAACCCGTAAATAACCGCCGAAAAGGCTCCCGGTATGAACCCGGCGAGCAACAGCTTGCCCACATCCTGCTCTACGATGATCGCATAAATCACAAGGATCGCAGAAGGTGGGATCAGCGAGGCCAACGTGCCGCCTGCGGCGACAACGCCCGCCGCAAATTGTTTGTTGTACCCTACCTTCAGCATTTCCGGGATCGCGATCCGGGCAAACACCGCAGATGTCGCGACCGATGCCCCCGAGACTGCAGCAAACCCAGCGGTGGCGAACACGGTTGCGACCGCAAGCCCACCCGGAACCCAGGCCACCCAGCGCTTGGCCGCCTCGAACAGCGCGCGCGTCAGGCCTGCGTAATAGGCAAGGTAACCGATCAGGATAAAGGTCGGGATCAGGCTGAGCGTATGGGCTGCAACCTTGGAATGCGGCACTTGCCCTGCGGTTTTTACCGCAACGGTCAGCGCCTTGCCAAATCGGTCAGGATCATATCCGAATTTGGCCCAGAATATCCAAACCAGACCGATCAGCCCCGCCAAAGCCGCGGCAAAAGCCACACGCATTCCGGTGATAACCAGAACCAGCAGACCACCGGTGACCCAGAGGCCAATCTCAATCGAGTCCATATGCTAGTCCTGTCCTTCGAATTGTTCGGCTTCAGCGGCAGCCTGCGCAGCAGCGTCCTGTATCATCGGCACCGCAACTGGGTTTTGTAGGCCCAGCACAAAGGCCCGTCCATAACCCCAGATTTGCAGCACAAGCCGCAAGCAAAGTACCGAAAACGCAATAGGTGCCAGTAACTTGGCAGGCCAGAGCGGGATGCCAATGTCGATCGAGCTGTCCCGGCTCCACAGAGGTGCGCCAAAGTCGAATGATCTGTCGAAATGGGACCAGCTGCCCCAGACCAATGCCAACATGAGCACCAGGATGAGAACGACCGAAATCAACTCGAACAGCCACAAAGCCCGTCCGTGTAGCCGCGAAATGACAATATCCATCCGGATATGGCCCCCATCGCGTTGTACGTAAGAGATACCTAGAAACGCAATCAAAGGCATGGCTTGCTCGATCCAATCGACATAGCCCGGCAATGGCGCGTTATAGGCGTTGCGCCCGCTCACCGAGACAACTGCCAGCACCATTAACCCGAACACGGCAATTCCGCTGATCAGTGCAAGCGTACGCTCGGCCCTTAACAGCAGCTGGTCCAGCCTGCTCAGACGGCTATCATCCGCAAGCACCGTCGCCTGTCCTGCCATTCCGCTGGCCCTCTCTGTATTGGAATCAGTGTCCGGGTACCGCGCTGGGTACCCGGAACGCGTGATCAGTTCCCGCCACGCTGTTGTTTCAACGTCAGTTGAACAAGATCATATAGATCCTGCGCAGGCAGACCCTGCGCGGACATGTCAGCGATCCACTGCTCGCGGATCGGATCAGCAGCCTTGGTGCGGAATTCCTCCAGCACGGCTTCGTCGATCTGAACTTTCTGCACGCCTTTTTCGGTCAACACACCATCCCACTGCTCCAGCAGACCGCCGTAATTGGCGAGATAATGGGCAATGGCCTCGTCGACAGAACTGTTAAGCGCTTCACGATGTTCCGCAGGCAGAGCTTCGTAGGCGTCGATATTGACCACAACCGGACAGTTTACAGTGCCGGGGTTCAGGTTGGCCGTCCACCAGTCGGCTTCGTTGATAGTGCCGAAAGACAAATGTGCGTGCTGAGCAAAGGCCACTGTATCAACAACACCAGATTCCATCGCATTAAACGCCTCGGTCGCGGGCACCGATGTTGGAACACCGCCAACGGCCTCAAACGCCTTGCCCAGCCCGCCAGTCGCACGTACACGCATGCCGTCAAAATCGGCAAGCGTTGAGCGCGGATCACCGGTTCCAACGATATTATACTGGGGCATTGGCGACGTCATGATGATCCGGGCATTCCACTGAGCCATCTCATCCTTAACGGCGGGATGATCATATACAGCGTGGCTGATGGCCACCTCTTCTTCCAAATTGTTCACACCCAGGAACGGCAGTTCAAGTACAGTGATCGCCCGATTTTTGTCGCGGTGATAGCCTGCGCAGAACTGCGCCATCTCGAATGCACCGATCTCAATCCCGTCCAGATTCTCTTTCGGCTTTGACAGCCCGCCATAGCTGACATTGATCGTGAATTCGCCACCGGTTTTTTCGCTGACCAGTTCAGCCAGTTTCTCGACATGTTCGGTAAAGGCCCGGCGTTTGCCCCAGACCGAAGCATTCCATTCTGTTGCTGCAGCTTCGGTAACGAATGCAACAGTCAGGGCGGCGACGGCGGCACCGCTCAACATTTTAGTCATAGTGATTTCTCCCATTGATGCGCCCCCTTTTTTGGGTCGCTTGCGCGTAAAGCTAGCGCCAACATCGATATGTGCCAACCCCTGCCAGACCACCCATCAAAATCTGCAATCCGCCCGCCAGCGCTAACAATCATAAGGTGTATATGAAATGTGTAAATTTCACGGGCGAGCACTTTGAAAACAGTTGAAATATGGTTAACATCTATATTGCTGTTTTAAATATGTTTTTTTACTATCTTACGATTTCCTTTACAACCCCCCCAGAGAGAATGAAATTTATTAACAAATAAACCCTGCTATTTCTGTAATTTATTTCTTTGTTTTCTGATCTCCGTATTATCCTGCATCGGGAGGAAACAGGTCGACATTGCCTGTTCAGCGGGCAAGATTGTCCCAGTGAATTTAAGTCCAGAGGGAGGAACCTCAGAATGACAACCGCTGCTCAGGCAGATGCCAAAGTTTATCCGCCATCCGCAGAAATTTCAGCGCGTGCGCATGTCGATGCCAAGAAATACGGCGAAATGTACACGGCTTCTATAACCGACCCCGTTGCATTCTGGGGCGAACAGGGCAAACGCGTTGACTGGATTAAACCCTATACCCAAGTGAAAGACGTCAGCTATGATTTGGGCTCGGTCGGGATCAACTGGTATGCGGATGGCACTCTGAACGTTTCAGCCAACTGCCTGGATCGTCATCTGAATACACGCGGCGATCAGACTGCGATCATCTGGGAACCTGATGACCCGAATGAACCCGCCCAACACATCACCTATGCCGAACTGCACCGCCGTACCTGCCGGATGGCAAATATCCTGGTTTCCATGGGCGTGCGCAAAGGCGACCGTGTGGTCATTTATCTTCCGATGATCCCCGAGGCTGCATATGCGATGCTGGCGTGCGCACGTATCGGTGCAATCCACTCGATTGTTTTTGCAGGGTTTTCCCCCGATGCCCTGGCTGCACGCGTCAACGGATGCGACGCCAAGGTTCTGATTACAGCTGATGAGGCCCCTCGCGGCGGCCGTAAGACACCGTTGAAGTCAAACGCAGACGCGGCCCTGCTGCACTGCAAGGACACGGTGAAATGCTTGGTTGTCAAGCGTACCAACGGCCAGACCACATGGATCGACGGGCGCGACTACGACTATAACGAGATGGCGCTCGAGGCGGATGACTATTGCGCGCCTGCGGAAATGGACGCCGAAGATCCTCTGTTCATTCTGTATACCTCCGGTTCGACCGGTCAGCCCAAAGGTGTCGTGCACACGACCGGCGGATATCTGGTCTATGCGGCAATGACGCATGAGATCACCTTCGATTACCATGAAGGCGACGTCTATTGGTGTACCGCCGATGTCGGCTGGGTGACCGGCCACAGCTATATCGTCTATGGCCCGCTGGCCAATGGCGCGACCACGCTGATGTTCGAAGGTGTTCCGACCTATCCGGATGCATCCCGCTTTTGGCAGGTCTGTGAAAAGCACAAGGTCAATCAATTCTACACGGCCCCTACCGCTTTGCGCGCCCTGATGGGGCAAGGCAATGAATGGGTCGAGAAATGCGATCTGAGCGATCTGCGCACGCTGGGCACTGTGGGTGAGCCGATCAACCCGGAAGCGTGGAACTGGTACAATGACGTTGTCGGCGGTGGGCGTTGCCCGATCGTGGACACCTGGTGGCAAACCGAAACCGGTGGTCACTTGATGACCCCCCTGCCCGGTGCCCACGCGATGAAGCCCGGCTCGGCCATGAAACCGTTCTTTGGCATCCAGCCTGTGGTTCTGGACCCGCAATCCGGGGTCGAGATCGACGGCAACGGCGTCGAAGGCGTGCTGTGCATCAAGGACAGCTGGCCCGGCCAGATGCGTACGGTCTGGGGCGATCATGAACGGTTCGAGAAGACTTATTTCTCGGACTACAAAGGCTACTACTTCACCGGTGACGGCTGCCGCCGGGACGAGGATGGCGATTACTGGATCACCGGACGTGTGGACGATGTGATCAACGTCTCGGGGCACCGCATGGGTACGGCCGAGGTTGAAAGCGCTCTGGTGGCACATGCTGCCGTGGCCGAGGCCGCGGTTGTGGGCTATCCCCATGATATCAAAGGGCAAGGCATCTATTGCTATGTCACCTTGATGAATGATCGCGAACCCTCGGACGAGCTTGTGAAAGAGCTGCGCACCTGGGTTCGGACCGAGATCGGACCGATTGCCAGCCCGGATGTGATCCAATGGGCTCCTGGCCTGCCAAAAACCCGCTCGGGCAAGATCATGCGCCGTATCCTGCGTAAGATCGCCGAGAATGATTTTGGATCGCTCGGTGACACATCGACCCTGGCTGATCCGTCCGTGGTCGACAACTTGATCGAAAACCGCGCAAGCAAGTGAGGATGTGATGGACGCTGCCACGATCACTACACCCACCGTACTGATCCTTCTCGGCCCCCCGGGCGCCGGGAAGGGTACACAGGCCCGTATGCTCGAAGACAAGTTCGGGCTTGTCCAACTCAGCACGGGTGACCTGTTACGGGCGGCAGTTGCCGCAGGAACCGAAGCCGGAAAAGCCGCCAAAGCTGTCATGGAGGCGGGTGATCTGGTCAGTGACGATATCGTAATTGCAATCCTGCGGGATCGTCTGGCCGAACCGGACTGCGCCAAGGGCGTCATTCTGGACGGCTTCCCCCGCACCACGGTTCAGGCACAGGCGCTGGACGCGCTGCTGTCAGAGACCGGTCAGCAGATCAACGCAGCCATCAGTCTTGAGGTTGAAGACGCTGAAATGGTGATCCGTATTTCCGGCCGTTACACATGTGCCGGATGTGGCGAAGGGTTCCATGATCGGTTCAAAACGCCCGCAGTCGAAGGCAAATGCGACAAATGCGGCAAGACCGAGTTCAAGCGCCGCGCAGATGATAATGCTGAAACCGTCGCCTCACGGCTGGCTGCCTATCACGCGCAGACCGCGCCGCTGATCACTTATTACCAAGACCACGGCGTTCTGAAAGGTCTGAACGCAATGGGCAATATCGAAGACATCGCCGGCAATCTGGAACGGATCGTCAGCGACACAATGAACTAGGGGAATATGGCCCGCCCTCAATAAGGGCCGAATTCCTAAAGGAAAACTTCAAAGGACCCGCTCTGGCGGACCAGAGAAGCCTTGCCTGATGCCACCTGGCATCAAGCATATCGAAAAGTGGCCCCGCGCGCTGGAGGGTTAGGACAACGGGCCGCTCAAAGAGGAAGCGAAGGAGGAACCCGCGATGGCGGATCAATCAACACACTCCGCGCAGACTGCCGAAGCCGATAAGGGCTATTGGCAGGCCAACCTGCGTCTTATCTACATCAGCCTGGTGATCTGGGCGCTGGTGTCGTTTGGATTCGGCATTTTGCTGCGTCCACTTCTGTCCGGCATTTCCGTCGGCGGAACCGATCTCGGCTTTTGGTTCGCGCAACAGGGATCCATCTTGGTCTTTCTGCTGCTGATCTTCAACTACGCCTGGCGGATGAACAAGCTAGACGCTGAATACGGCGTTGAGGAGGAGTAAGACCCTATGGACCAGTTTACCATCAACCTGCTGTTTGTGGGCGCGTCCTTTGCGCTTTACATCGGCATCGCGATCTGGGCCCGTGCTGGGTCCACATCAGAATTCTACGCCGCCGGTCGCGGCGTTCACCCGGTCACCAACGGTATGGCGACAGCGGCAGATTGGATGTCTGCAGCCTCGTTCATCTCGATGGCGGGCCTCATCGCCTTTACCGGTTATGACAACTCGTCCTTCCTGATGGGTTGGACCGGTGGTTATGTGCTGCTGGCGCTGCTTCTTGCCCCTTACCTGCGTAAGTTCGGCAAGTTCACCGTGTCAGAGTTCATTGGCGACCGCTTTTACAGCCAGACCGCGCGTATCGTGGCGGTGATCTGTCTGATCGTAGCGTCTGTGACCTACGTGATCGGCCAGATGACCGGCGTTGGCGTAGCTTTTGGCCGCTTCCTTGAAGTGTCAAACACCACCGGGTTGTTAATTGGTGCAGCCGTTGTGTTCGCCTACGCGGTGTTTGGGGGGATGAAGGGCGTGACCTACACACAGGTCGCTCAGTACTGCGTGCTGATCACCGCCTACACAATCCCAGCCATCTTTATTTCCCTGCAACTGACTGGCAATCCGGTTCCGGCTCTGGGTCTGTTTGGTGATACCGCCAGCGGTGAACCGCTGCTGACCAAGCTGGATGCGATCGTGACCGAGCTGGGCTTTAACGAATACACCGCCCACCACTCGGACACGCTGAACATGGTGCTGTTCACGCTGTCGCTGATGATCGGTACGGCCGGTCTGCCGCACGTTATCATGCGTTTCTTCACCGTGCCGAAAGTGGCTGATGCCCGCTGGTCTGCCGGTTGGGCGCTGGTGTTCATCGCACTGCTGTACCTGACCGCCCCCGCGGTTGGCGCAATGGCCCGTCTAAACATCAGTGACATGATGTGGCCAAATGGCGGCATCGAAGGTGGCGCCGTATCCGTCGAAGATATCGACAACGACGCCCGTTATGACTGGATGGCCACATGGAAGAAAACCGGCCTGCTGGACTGGGAAGACAAGAACGGCGACGGCAAGATCCAGTACTATAACGACAAGAATGCCGACATGCAGGCGCTTGCGGAAGAGAAGGGCTGGGTCGGAAACGAGCTGACCAAGTTCAACCGTGACATCCTGGTTCTGGCCAACCCCGAGATTGCCAACCTGCCGGGTTGGGTGATCGGTCTGGTCGCTGCCGGTGGTCTTGCGGCTGCTCTGTCGACCGCTGCAGGCCTGTTGCTGGCGATCTCGTCCGCGGTGTCACACGACCTGATCAAAGGCGCGATCAACCCGCAGATTTCGGAAAAATCCGAGCTTCTGTCGGCGCGGATCGCAATGGGCGTGGCCATTGTTGTGGCGACATATCTGGGCCTGAACCCTCCGGGTTTTGCAGCGCAGACCGTTGCCCTGGCGTTTGGTCTGGCAGCTGCCTCGATCTTCCCGGCGCTGATGATGGGGATCTTCTCGACCCGCATCAACAACACCGGTGCAGTTGCTGGTATGCTGGCTGGTCTGACTGTGACACTGGTCTACATCTTCCTGCACAAGGGCTGGTTGTTCATTCCGGATACCAACTCGTTCACGGATGCTGATCCTCTGTTGGGTACGATCAAGTCGACTTCGTTCGGTGCGATCGGTGCATTGGTCAACTTCACTGTCGCCTATGTGGTGGCTGGCATGACCAAGGAAACCCCGCAAGAGATCAAGGATCTGGTCGAAAGCGTCCGCATTCCCCGTGGCGCGGGTGCCGCTCAGGATCACTGAGTAGAGATGCGGCCCCTGAGCACCTTGCCAAAGGCCGTGTCTTTCGACTGACTACTCCCGCCCGGCATTCCACCGGGCGGGATTTTTCGAATAGAAACCGAGGAGTATCCGATGCCCCTTCCCCAAGCCGAGATCACGCGGTTTCTGAAATCCGTTCACCCTTACGACGCCCTGCCCGCCGATGATCTGGCAACGCTGTCTGATCAGATCGAAGTTTGGGAGGTCGAAGAAGGATCCCCGGTGTATCAACTGGGCGCGCCCCTGCCCGGCGTATTCGTGATTTACGAAGGACAGGTTGAAATCACTGACAGGAACGGCGCGATTGTCTCTCATCTGGGACTGCGCAATTCTTTCGGGGAACGCGGTTTACTGAAAGACGGTAAAGCCGCGACCAAAGCGCAGGCACACGCAAACTCGGTTTTTCTGGTGATCCCGCCCAACCTGATCCGAGACCTCATTGACGAACATGAAATCGTCGCCAAATTCTTTGATCGGACCCGCACGGAACGCCCCAGCCCCCAAAGCCTTGCAACCAGCGCTATCGACGTTCTGATGGCACATAACCCCGCAACCTGCCCCCCAAATACCACCGTTCGCGAAGCGGCGCAGATGATGAGGGACAGACATATTTCCTCTCTCTGCATCACCAAGGGGGACATTCTTTTGGGGATCGCCACCTTACGAGATATCTCGGGCAAATACGTTGCCGATGGGATGTCTGTGGATACCCCTGTATCGGCAATAATGACGGCAAACCCGGTGACGCTGTCACCGTCGGATATCGGATCGGATGTTCTTCACATCATGATGGAGCGCGGCATCGGCCATATTCCGGTATCCGAAGCTGGGCGTCTGGTCGGAATTGTCACCCAGACAGACCTGACCCACTATCAGGCGGTCAATTCCGCCGAGTTGGTGCGCCGGATAGCAAATGCGCAAACCGCGCAGCAGATGGCAGAAGTGACCGAAGAGATTCCCCGGCTTCTGGTCCAGCTTGTCGCTGCCGGAAATCGCCACGAGATCGTTACACGCCTGATTACCGATATCGCCGACACAGCCACCAGACGTTTGCTGGCAATGGCAGAAAAGCAGCTTGGACCACCACCTGTGCCTTACTTATGGCTGGCCTGCGGATCGCAGGGACGACAGGAACAAACCGGGGTGTCGGATCAGGACAACTGCTTGATGCTGGATGACAAAGTAACCGATGACGACATGCCATATTTCCAGGCACTGGCAAAAATCGTTTCGGACGGGCTGGATAAATGTGGGTACTTTTATTGCCCGGGCGACATGATGGCGACAAATCCACGCTGGTGCCAACCGGTAAGTGTCTGGCGTGATTATTTTCGCGGGTGGATCGCCAAACCAAACCCCGAGGCGCAGATGCTGGCCTCGGTCATGTTCGACCTGCGCCCCATTGGCGGCGCATTTCACCTGTTCGATGACCTGCAGTCCGAAACGCTGGCCGCGGCCCAAGCGAATTCAATCTTTGTGGCGCATATGATCTCGAACTCGTTAAAGCACACGCCGCCGCTGGGCCTGTTACGCGGGTTTGCCACGGTACGCTCGGGCGAACATCGCAACACGCTGGATCTAAAGCATAATGGCGTTGTGCCTGTGGTTGACCTGGCCCGGATATACAGCCTTCAGGGGCAACTGTCCCAGGCCAATACACGTGCCCGCCTGAAAGCAGCTGGGGCGGCAGGCGTCCTCAGCCCCTCAGGTACCCGCGACCTGCTGGACGCTTACGATCTGATCGCCGAAACGCGGCTGGACCATCAGGCCCGTCTGGTGAAAGGCAACAAGAAGCCGGACAATTTCCTGCCCCCTTCCGATCTTTCGGACTTTGAGCGAAGTCATCTGCGAGATGCCTTTGTCGTGGTAAAAACAATGCAATCGGCGGTCGGCCACGGTAAAGGAATGCTGGGCTAAACCCTCAGGAACCTTGGAGAGTATTCATGTTCTTAGAACTGATCGGCACGATATTTGCAGGCGTCGCCCTAGCCGGCATCGTGATGGTGATCAACAAACTGACAGGCGGTCGCCTGCCTCGTTGGTCCGCACCAGTCGCGGCGGGCATTGGCATGATCGGGATGACGATCAACAGCGAGTATTCATGGTTTGACCGCACGCGCGATACGCTTCCAGATGGTCTGATCATCATTCAAGAGGTCGAAAGCCGCGCTTTGTACCGTCCCTGGACCTATGCGATGCCCTTTGTTGATCGTTTTGCCGCAATCGACACCCTATCTGTGCGCACCAATGACCAAGTGCCTGAGCAGCGCCTCGTTGAACTGTATTTCTTTGGCCGCTGGGCACCGGTTTCAAAATTGCCGGTCGCTGTGGATTGCGACAAGAACCAACGCGCCAATCTGGCGGATGGGGCAGAGTTTGGTGACAACGGCCAGTTGCTGAACGCCGATTGGGTAACAGGCTCTACGAACGATCCGATCATCGAGGCCACTTGCGGAGTGTAACATGCTGACCCGATTAAGCCTGCGCCTGCGGATTTTCCTCTTCTTCTGCCTGCTGGCGGTCGGCGGGGTTGCCGTCAGCTCGGTTGCGCTTTGGGTCAGCTACAGGCGAGCGGCGGATCCGGCCCTTTTGGACGCGTTCATCTTTGCAGAGATCGTCATCGGGTTCGGTCTGCTGGCCCTGATCGCCGCTGTCTGGCTATTGTTCGACGATAATGTCGCCAAGCCGATCGAAAGGCTTTCCGCTGAACTGCGCGCACGGGCGCATGCCGGTGTCAGCCGCGACCTCGATCTGCAAGCCGCGCGGTATCTTGGCGACCTGGCCCCTGCGGCTGCCGGTCTGGCCAACCAACTGTCCGACAAGACCATGGGCGTGGCAGAGGCTGTCGCTGCTGAAACCGAGCATCTGGCTGTGGAACAGCAAAGGCTTAGGGCGCTTTTGACTGAAATTCCTGTAGCCATATTGCTGGCTAGCCCCTCTCACAGGCTCGTTTTGTATGACGGACAGGCGGCCGAGGTTCTGGCACAGATTTCGCATCCACGCCTGAATGCGCCACTGTTCGATTACTTCCAGCCAGACGCGCTGCAGAAAGCCTATGCCAAACTGGCCAAGACCGGGATGGAGGCATCCTGTTCGCTGACCAGCATTGATGGGGCGCAGACCTATTCAGCCCGCATGAAACCGCTGGGGGAAACTTCCGGCTATATGCTAATCCTAGATGACAGCGCCGCCAATATAGCGCCTGAGGCTGCCAGACCTCTGGTCTATGACTTTGGTTTGCTGAACACATCCACCGACCAATCATTCGAGACATTGCCTCTGCGCGAGCTTTGTTTTGTTGTCTTCGACACCGAAACCACCGGCCTGCTGCCGCACAAAGACGAGATCGTCCAGATCGGCGCAGTCCGTGTGGTAAATGGACGGATGGTCGAAGGCGAAAGGCTGGATATGCTGGTGAACCCGGTCATGCCGATCCCTGCCGCCTCGACCAAGGTTCACAAGATCACGGATCGAATGGTCGAAGGCGCGCCGGAAATCGCCGAAGCCGGGCGTATCTTTCACGAATTCGCGCGAAATGCTGTAATCGTGGCGCATAATGCACCTTTTGATATGGCGTTTCTACGACGCCACGCCGACTGTATGAAAGTTGAGTGGACGCATCCCGTACTGGATACGGTCCTGCTATCTGCGGTCCTGTTCGGCGCCAGCGACACGCACACTTTGGACGCGCTGTGCGAACGGCTGGACATTACAATTCCGCATGAGCTGCGCCATACGGCATTGGGTGATGCAGTTGCCACCGCCGAGGCGCTGGTTCGGATGCTTCCGATGCTGCAAGCGCGCGGGATGAATACGTTTGGCGAGGTCATCGAAGCAACCCGCCGGCACGGTCGTCTGCTTGAGGACCTGAACTGAGGGCGAAATATGCAACTCAGGCGCAGCTTTTCATGGACAATCCCGACTTGCCGTGGCACCTGAGGCGCGGCCACAGAATGAGCGTGAGATGACGGACCGCACCTTCACCCCAACCCCGGACAACAGCACCGCGTTTCGCGAGGCATTGGGGTGTTTTGGAACCGGGGTCACGGTCGTCACCACCGAAACAGCGCTGGGGCCCCGCGCAATCACGGTCAATTCGTTTTCCTCGGTCTCGCTGACGCCTCCGCTGGTGCTGTGGTGCCTGGCGAAGGATTCAAACCGGTTCGACGCTTTCAAAGACTGCGATCACTATTCGATCCATGTGATGGCTGAAGAGCAGCAGGAACAGGCCCTAAAATTCGCGCGCGAGGGTGCGGATTTTTCACATGCCAACTGGGCCGCAGATCACCGTGGTCGCCCTCGTCTGGCGGATTGTCTGGCGCGGTTCGACTGCCAGCTTCATGCCCGGCACGAGGCAGGGGATCATCTGATCATCGTGGGTGAGGTCGAACATGCCATGTACCGCACCGGCAAAGGCCTGATCTTCAAACGCGGTCAATTCGGCGGCTTTGCTGATCTGCTATAAGCCCTATTCGTCCAGCGATCCGTGGACGGCCAGCGCCTCAAGCTGGGTTTCCTGCGGTGTGATGATGCGAAACGCCTCAAGCACCCCGGTTTCAGACAGCTCACGGGCGACGGTCAGCAGAGTATTGGCGGCGTGATCATCGCATAGCTCTGCCATATGCGCGATCTCTTCCTGCGCAACACCCAGGGCGGCCTCGACCGATGGGGCTCCGTAGAATTGCACGAAATGTTCCGCCAAATTCCGGGCAATCTGGTCGATCTCGGCCTGTTCAACCTGCGTCACCGCTACAAAGGTCACCCGGCCGAATGTCTCAACCCCCAACCAACCATTCGCAAAGGCCTGGCGGGCTTTACCCTCCAAATCGCCTTCGCCCCAATTCGAAAACTCGAACCCGCCGGAAATGCACCACTCACCCGTTCTCGCCGGAGAATGAAACACATTCATGTCGCTTTCATCGAAATGGATCGCACGGGCCAATTTCATTATCCGTTCTCCAGTAAGTTAGTCAGCGGGTGCAGGCGGGTGTCCGCACCATTGCGGATAAGCATGCCAAACCGTTCATCAGTGCCCAAAAAGACCCCGATCTCGCCATAGGGTTCGCCAACACCACGCAGCAGGCCCAACCATTCGCTGTGCAACGGCGCGTTTCCGTCTTCTTGCCAGCGGTTGAGCCATGTCAGCATATGGCGCGACCAGCTTTCAATCAGTTGGACAGGCTGGACCTCGGCACACCCTTCATCATAGAGCGCTGTGATATCCGGGGTCTGGCCTGGCGCAGTGCTGGTCTGTAGCAAGGCCAGCTCCCAGCCGACAATCAACCAGTCGGGCTCAATCTGAGGGTCTGAAGTCGACGCAGCAACCTGAAACTTGCCGCAGGTCGCACCATTCACACAGATAGGGCCGCCCCAGTCCAAATGAACGGCAACCTCGGGCGGGGCCAGAGCGCCCAGCGCATTCTGAAACCCAACTCCGCAAAGCGGCAACATCACCATGGCGTCCTGCAACGGAACCTCAGGTGCAAATACAATGGCAACGCGCAAATGGTTGGCCTGAATGTTGTAGACCACCGTTCCGGCATCACAGCCCAGCGCTGCCATCGCCTGGGCGCGTTCGAACGGGTCTTCCCCGCCCTGAACGCCATGTCCAGTTAGCAACGGAGGAAAGACCGGCTGGGTCATGCATTGCCCTTGGTGATCATGTCGCGGGCAATCTTGCGGAAAGCTTCGGCCTGTGCGCTGTCCGGCTTGCTGACAACGATGGGCGCGCCCCCATCCGCCGCAACCCGGATATCCAGATGCAGCGGAATCTCACCAAGCAACGGAATGCCCAGCGCCTCGGCCTCAGCGGCGACGCCACCATGTCCGAACACATGTTCCTCATGCCCGCAGTTGGAACAGATATGGGTCGACATATTCTCGATCATTCCAATAATCGGCGTCTTGAGCTGATTGAACATATCGATCCCTTTGCGCGCGTCGATCAGGGCCACGTCCTGCGGGGTCGACACCACGATGGCCCCGTTCACCTTGAACTTCTGGCTGAGCGTCAGTTGCACATCGCCGGTGCCCGGCGGTAGGTCGACAATCAATACATCCAATGCGCCCCATTGCACCTGCCCCATCATCTGTTGAAGCGCGCCCATCAGCATCGGACCACGCCAGACGACCGCCTGACCTTCGTTGGTCATCAGTCCCATCGACATCATCGTGACGCCATGATTGCGCAGGGGCAGGATCGTTTTGCCATCCGGGCTGGCCGGGCGGCCAGAGACACCCAGCATCCGAGGCTGTGAAGGGCCATAGACATCGGCATCCAACAACCCGACACGCCGCCCTTCTGCAGCCAAAGCACAAGCCAGATTGGCGGATACGGTGGATTTACCGACTCCGCCCTTACCGGATGCAACGGCGATGATCCGATCGACACCCGGAACGGCCTGCGGACCTGTCTGAGATGGTTTCGGCTTGGGCTTCAGTTCAGGCGGGGCCTTTTCGGAATGCGCAGTCATCATGGCGGAAACCTTGTCGACCCCCTCCACCAACTGCGCAGCCTGCTCGGCGGCGGCGCGCACCGGCTCCATCCGCTCTGCCTGTTTCGGATCAATCTCAAGCACAAAGCGCACTGTATCGCCATCGACATTCAACGCGCGGACAACTCCGGCGCTGACGATATCCTGGCCTGAAACCGGATCGGTGATTTTCTTCAGGTTCGCCAGAACCGCGTCACGAATACTCATGCCATTACCCTTTTGGTTTGCCCGGTCGTTGGGATACGTTTCATTGCATGTGTCTCCGTCTTTTTTTCGTTCATTTGACGCATTCGGGCGCAGGCCGATAAGCTGCCTTTATGCGGGTTACCTTCTTTTGCCTGAGCTTGCTGCTCTCTGCTACCCCCTCTTGGTCGCAAGAGGCGCTGGGGCTTGCCGCCCCGGATGAGGTTACAGACTCTGGTCTGTTGCAACATATTCTTCCGCGTTTTTCTCTCAAGACCGGGATACGCGTCGTTGCAGACGATTCCGGCGCTATGGCTTTGGACGGTTCACCGCCAGGTGATCCGGTATTCGAGCGTCATGGCGTCACCTATCACCTGCGCATACTGGACGACCCAAAGCAGCTTCGGTTTCGGGACTGGCTGCTGTCCGACATCGGCAAGCGCACCGTTGAGAGTTTCGCGCCCGAAAGCGGCCCGCCCTATTCCGCCAGCTTAACGGTCGGGGCCGCGACCGAGACCGACAAGATCGACGGCGACGCTGTCCTGGGTGCGAATTTGTCGATGACCCATTGCGGGCGGTGCCATGTGATCGGTCCAGAGAACCAAATGAACGGGCTTGGCTCCACCCCCTCTTTCGCCGTGCTGCGGGCTATGCCGGACTGGTCCGAACGGTTCGAGGCCTTCTTTGCCCTGAACCCTCATCCCGCTTTCACGCAGATTGAGGACATAACCCCACCCTTCGATCCTCTGCGTCCCCCTCCAATCCACCCGGTCGAGATGACACTAGAGGAGTTAGAGGCCATTCTGGCCTTTGTCTCGGCCATCAAGGCAGCAGATCTGGGCGCGCCGCTACAGCTTCAATGATCCTTTCTTTTCGAGAAATAGTCCTCGGTCGTGACGACTTTGGGTTTCGGGTTTGACTGAAACGGGTTGTCCTTGTGTTGGAACTGCGCGTTCACGCGACAGTTGTCACACATCTGGATCATGCGCGCCTGCTCGGATGTCGCAAACATCGGATGCGTACCAGACAACTTTTCCATGATACGTTCGACGGTCGATTTGACACCAAAGAGAGCACCGCATTCCACACATGCAAAAGGATCTTCTTCGTTCAACACGTCCTGAGACAGGGCCGCATCACTTAAATCCAGTTGCGGAACCAGAGTTATTGCATTCTCGGGACAGATTGTCCGGCACAGACCACATTGCAGACAGGCATCCTGTTGGAAGTTCAGCTGCGGCATATCCGGGTTGTCGGCCAAAGCGCCTGACGGACAAAGGGACACGCAGCTGAGGCACAATGTACAGGCATCCGTATCCACCGCGATGGCCCCATAGGGTGCATTCTCGGGCAAGGGCAACGGGGCTGCGGCCTGCGGGTTCAGCGCCTGTGCGGCCAGTCGCGTAATCTGCCTACGATTTCCCAGCGGCAGAACCGGGTCGGCCAAGGGGGGCGGCACGTCCTGCGCATATAGCAGGTCGGACAGCGCATCGGGATCAGCCTGGTCGATCAGTGCCATCCCTGCAGTCCCAGCGATAGCCTGCGCCAGCGCCAGTTCGCGGTCCAAGGCATCCCTTTCGGTTGTTGGGGCCAGCAGCACATCAACCCGCGCAAACCCATGCGCCAGCGCGGCCAGCATCTCGGCATGGCCAAAGCCCGAGATCACGTTCAGTTCTAGCGGGATCACATCCGCTGGAATCCCGCGTCCGAAACGGGCGGACAGACGGATCATTTCGGCCCCATGCGCGTCATGCACCAACAGTCGGGGTGCTTGCCCGCCTGCACGCCGGTAGGTTCGCGACAGAATGTGCATCCGTGACAGCAGCGCAGAAACGGGCTGATCCTCGTAAGTTATCGCGGTAGATGGGCAAACCGCCGCGCATTCTCCGCATCCCGCGCAAACCATAGGGTCGATGGCCACATGCTCACCCGAAGGGATGATCGCCCCGGTCGGGCAGATATCCAGACAATTTGTACAGCCGACCTGTTCGGCACGGGAATGCGCACAGAGGGATTCTTCCAACCGGACATAGAGAGGCTTTTCAAATGTCCCGACCAGTTGCATGGCCTCAAACGCCAGCCGTTCGACAGCGACCGCATCTTTGGGATCAGCTCGCAAATACCCTTCGCGCTTGGCTGGGGCCTGAACCAGAGGCGTGCCGCCGGTCAGATCCACAACCATATCGCATGAGGAGTTCGCCCCATCGCGCGGTTCGGTCCAGCCAAAGGCCCCGCGTCCTCCGGGTTCAAGCTGCTGCAACGCATCCAGCTTTATCGAAAACCCGCCCAGCGCACCTTTCACAGTACGAACGCGCCCGCGCACCACATCAAAGCTGCGCGACATGGGGTCCATGTCATCAGTAGCCAAGACCGTCACGGCCAACTGGTCCGACAGGCGTTCTGCCACTTCAAAGCTCAGCGCGCCGGGCCCGACGATAAAGCATGTCCCTTCACTGACCACATCCACGCTGCGTGTGATCGGCTGAGGCAATACCGCCTCAGCAGCTAGCGCGGCCATTTTGGGGGCGGCATCCTGCCCTTGTTCAGACCACCCGGCCCGATCGCGCAGATCGACAAAGCCCGGCGCCTCGACACCTAACTCATCGGCCAATGCCAGGAAAACATCCTGCTCTTGCATACAGGCAATTACGACGTTGCCCTCTTGCAGCGGCTTGGCGGCGGATTCCAGTTCTTTCGTACATAATGCGGTGTGAATTCTGGAGCAGGCGACATCGCAAGCTGACGATAGCTTCTCAGCGTCAATGGTTTGCGTTCCCGCACAGTCACATAGCAGCAATCTCGTACCCATAACCTCCCCCGGATGTCCTCCCCAGTCCAAGGTCAGCTTAGAACCTCTGAAGAAAGTAGCAATGCCCGTGGGGGCCGGATCGCCGGAACAAAGCCCGATAAGAGCCGCGAGGACCGTAAACAATCGGTGAAGGGTGCATATTCGACCACCCAAGGACTTGGCAGGAAGCTACTTTGTGTACCATAGTAGACCCTGAGGAAGGCAGGGGAGAGCTTTCCAGGGAGGACTTAGTGGCCAAGGCCGCCAGCCAGATTGAAATGCCAATCGGCGTCGTCGTGCGCAAAACACCCGGGGTTACACGCTGGGCGCAATGGAACTGGCGCGCCGTCGCCGTGCTGCCCGGCGCTGGACCGGCCGATTGGCTGGAGATGCGGCGCGAGGGTGAAGCGGTCGAGTACCACGCGGCCACCCTGCCCCTGACCCTTTGGTCAGATGAGGCCGAAGCCTACATGGTCAACCTGTCGGACGGGCAACCCTCGATCTATCTGGTCCTGCGCGATGCGCTGGATGGAACACAGCCGATGGACGCGGTGCTGGTGACCGCCTCACCCTTCGAAGGACAGGACTACGCCGATACCGGCGAAGAGCTTGTCGAGAAAATCCCAATGACTGATGGGCTGATCGCTTGGGTACGTGATTTCGCACTGGAGCATCATCGCAACGAAGTCTTCGTCAAGCGCCGCCGTGATAAGAAACGCACCGATCTGGTTGAGGACGGCAAAGGGGATGTACGCATCCGGCAAGACTCGGATGTTTTCCGCGCCCCGCGGAGGATTGTGCAATGACAGAAACCCGCGATTTCTGGTCGCGCCGTAAAGCCGCCGTTCAGGCTGAGGCCAAAGCAGAGGTTGTAGCAGCACAAGAACAGGCTTTCGCTGAACAGCGGGGCGAGCTGGAAGAAAAGACTGACGCTGAAATTCTGGCAGAATTCAATTTGCCCGATCCTGATCTGTTGCAAGTTGGTGACGACGTCTCGGGCTTTATGGCCAAGGCAGTGCCTGACCGGTTGCGCCGCCGCGCCCTTCGGCAGCTCTGGCGCCTAAACCCGGTTCTGGCCAATGTCGATGGGCTGGTGGATTACGGCGAAGATTATACAGATGCCGCCTGCGTGATCGAAAATATCCAGACCGCCTATCAGGTCGGCAAAGGGATGCTTGCCCATATCGAAGCTCTGGCCACTCAGGCCGAGGAGGAAGACGCAGACCCGATCCCTGAGGTTGAAGAAACCACGCAAGAGCCTGAGTTGCCCGAGGTAGCCGAGATGCAATCGTCAGAGCCTGTAATGATTTCTGAAATCGACGACCCGGAAGAGGCAGAGCTTACGCCTGCCCCACGCCGCATGAAGTTTGAATACGAAGGATAACCGTATGAACGCAAGCAACGCGCAAAACCTGGACGTCTCAGCCGAGGATCGTCTGCGCGCGGATTTCTATAACTTCCTTGGGCTGCTGCTTGCGGCGCCTCCGGATCAGATGCTGCTGTCTCAGGTTACTGGTCTGACCGGCGATGAAACCGATCTGGGTCAGGCTATCAAGGCCATGTCGCGGGTCGCCAAGGTGACCAAACCCGCGGCTGCCGAACGCGAATTCAATGCCCTGTTCATCGGGCTAGGACGCGGAGAACTGCTGCCCTATGCCAGTTTCTACCTGACTGGTTTCCTGAACGAAAAACCGCTGGCGCAACTGCGCAACGACATGGCGGTTCGTCAGATCACACGGGCGCAGAACGTGTTTGAACCCGAAGACAATATCGCCTCGTTGATGGAGATGATGGCGGGCATGATCGTCGGACGCTTTGGTTCACCCGCCTCGCTGGAAGATCAAAAAGCGTTCTGGAACAAGCATATCGGCCCCTGGGCCGCACATTTCTATTCAGATTTGGAAGCTGCGGAAAACTCGGTTTTCTATGCCTCGGTCGGCACCGCCGGTCGGGTTTTCATGGAAATCGAGCGTGAAGCCTTTCGAATGACGGCGGGATGATCCCGCCATTCGCCAGCGCCCCAAAAGGCGCTAGATCGCAATTGGGAAAGGAGGATCCCATGAGCAAAACCAAGGAAGAAGGCGCCACGCGCCGTGATTTCTTGAAACTGGCCGGAACCGCAGCGCCCGCTGCAGTCGCCGCCGCCAGCCTGAGCGGACAAGCCGAAGCAGCCGAGCTGCCAACGGATGAGACCCGCATGCAGGACACCGCGCATACGCGCGCATATCTGGACAGCGCCCGGTTCTGAACCCCGGACGATGTCACCACCCGACTGACGGTTGCGATTGGCCCTGACGTCGGCACCAACAGGACCAAGCCAGCCATGGAAAACATGGCCAGCAAGGGAGGAAAGAAATGCTTAGGAAAAAGACCAACGGGGTTGCGAGACGCTCCCAGCGGACAAGTATCCTGTCCCAGGTCGGCGAGAAAACCGTCGATCGCCGCGCATTCCTGCGCGGATCGGGCCTGACGATCGGCGGGTTGGCCGCGATCAGCGCCACGGGTGGAACCGTGACGCCAGCCAGTGCCCAGTCAGCGGCCAATCAAGCCGTCGAAAACATCAAATCCATATGCACGCATTGCTCGGTCGGCTGTACCGTCGTCGCCGAGGTGCAGAACGGCGTCTGGATCGGGCAAGAACCCGGCTGGGACAGCCCTTTCAACCTGGGTGCGCACTGCGCCAAGGGGGCCTCGGTCCGTGAGCACGCCCATGGTGAACGCCGCCTGAAATATCCGATGAAAAAGGAAGGCGGCGAGTGGAAGCGCATCAGCTGGGAAGAGGCGATCAACGAGATCGGCGACGGCATGATGAACATCCGCGAAGAATCCGGACCGGACAGTGTGTACTGGCTTGGTTCCGCGAAACATAACAACGAACAGGCCTATCTGTTCCGCAAATTCGCCGCCTATTGGGGCACGAACAACGTGGACCATCAGGCCCGTATCTGCCACTCGACCACTGTTGCGGGTGTTGCGAATACATGGGGCTACGGCGCCATGACCAACAGCTATAACGACATCCACAACTCCAAGGCTATCTTCATCATCGGTGGCAACCCGGCTGAGGCACACCCTGTCTCTCTGCTGCATGTTCTGCGCGCAAAAGAGCAGAACAACGCGCCGCTGATCGTTTGCGACCCGCGCTTTACGCGCACCGCAGCGCATGCGGATGAGTATGTCCGGTTCCGCCCCGGCTCTGACGTGGCTCTGATCTGGGGTATCCTCTGGCACATCTTCGACAACGGCTGGGAGGACAAGGAGTTCATCCGCACCCGTGTCTGGGGCATGGATCAGATCCGCGAAGAGGTCGCCAACTGGAACCCGGAAGAAACCGAGCGTGTGACCGGCGTACCCGGATCACAGCTTAAGCGCGTGGCGCGCACCATGGCCAATAACCGGCCCGGCACGGTGATCTGGTGCATGGGCGGCACCCAGCACACCAATGGCAACAACAACACACGCGCCTATTGCGTGCTGCAGCTGGCTTTGGGCAACATGGGAACGTCGGGCGGTGGCACCAACATCTTCCGTGGCCACGACAACGTGCAGGGTGCGACGGACCTTGGTGTTCTGTCCCACACCCTACCCGGCTATTATGGCCTGTCCGCAGGGGCATGGGGCCATTGGGCGCGCGTTTGGGGTGAAGACCCTGAATGGCTGTCCGGCCAGTTCGCCTCGATCAAGGACAAGGAGGGCAAGGATAAACCGCTGCAGAACGAGCGCGGCATCCCGGTCTCTCGTTGGATCGACGGTGTTCTGGAAGACCCTGCCAACATGGATCAGGACAACAATGTCCGCGCCATGGTTCTGTGGGGGCACGCTCCGAACTCGCAAACCCGCGGGCCGGAAATGAAGACGGCGATGGAAAAGCTGGACATGCTGGTCGTGATCGACCCGTATCCCACCGTTTCCGCCGTTCTACATGATAGGACCGATGGCGTTTACCTACTGCCGGCCTGTACGCAGTTCGAAACCCGTGGCTCGGTCACGGCCTCGAACCGCTCGTTGCAGTGGCGCGACAAGGTGGTCGAACCGCTGTTCGAAAGCCTGCCGGACGAGGTCATCATGGCCAAGTTCGCCAACAAATTCGGCTGGGCGGATCGGTTCTTCCGCAATATCGAGATGGAGGACCCTGAGACCCCGAATGTTGAAAGCATCACGCGTGAGTTCAACTCGGGCCTCTGGACCATCGGCTATACCGGCCAATCGCCGGAGCGTTTGAAAAGCCACATGGCCAATCAGCACACGTTCGACAGAACCACGCTGCAAGCCATTGGTGGGCCAAACGATGGTGAATATTACGGTCTGCCCTGGCCGTGCTGGGGAACGCCCGAGATGGGTCATACGGGGACACCGAACCTCTATGACATGTCCAAACCGGTGGCCGAAGGTGGCCTGACCTTCCGCGCGCGCTTTGGCGTGGAACGTGATGGTGACAACCTGCTGGCCGAAGGGGTCTATAGCGTTGGGTCGGAAATTCAGGACGGATACCCTGAGTTTACGATGCAGATGCTGATGGATCTTGGTTGGGACGGCGATCTGACGGCCGAAGAACGTGCGGCCATTGACGCCGTTGCGGGGCCAAAGACCAACTGGAAAACCGACCTGTCAGGCGGCATCCAGAGGGTTGCGATTGCACATGGCTGTGCGCCCTTTGGCAACGCCAAGGCCCGCACCGTGGTCTGGACTTTCCCGGACCCGATCCCGTTGCATCGCGAGCCGCTTTATACCAACCGGCGCGATCTGGTAGAAGACTATCCGACCTATGAGGATCGTCAGTCCTATCGCCTGCCAACCCTGTATGCCTCGATCCAGAAGAACGACTTTTCAAAGGATTACCCGATAATCCTGACGTCTGGTCGTCTGGTCGAGTATGAGGGCGGAGGTGAGGAATCCCGGTCGAACCCCTGGCTGGCCGAGTTGCAACAGGACATGTTTGTCGAGATCAACCCCCGTGATGCCAACAATCTGGGCATTCGCGATGGGGCTCAGGTCTGGGTCGAAGGGCCTGAGGGCGGCAAGGTCAAGGTGATGGCGATGCTGACCAACAGGGTTGGTGCCGGCGTGGCCTTTATGCCATTCCACTTTGGCGGCCATTTCCAGGGTCAGGATCTGCGGGACAAATACCCCTCAGGCGCTGATCCCTATGTGCTGGGAGAAAGTTCGAACACCGCCCAGACCTATGGCTATGATTCAGTAACCCAGATGCAGGAGACCAAAGCGACTCTCTGCAAGATCTCAGCAGCGTAAGGAGGACGACAATGGCTAGAGCAAAGTTTCTCTGCGACGCTGAACGCTGCATCGAATGCAACGCCTGCGTAACCGCGTGTAAGAACGAGCACGAGGTGCCCTGGGGCATCAACCGCCGCAGAGTGGTGACGATCAATGACGGCGACCCGGGCGAACGCTCGATATCGGTTGCCTGTATGCATTGCTCGGATGCGCCCTGTATGGCGGTGTGCCCGGTTGACTGCTTCTATCAGAACGAAGAAGGGGTCGTCCTGCACTCAAAGGACCTGTGCATTGGCTGCGGCTATTGCTTCTATGCGTGCCCGTTCGGCGCGCCGCAATACCCACAGGCAGGCAACTTCGGATCACGCGGCAAGATGGACAAATGTACCTTCTGCGCCGGTGGCCCCGAGGAAACGCACTCGACCGCAGAGTTCGCCAAATACGGTCGCAACCGGATCGCAGAAGGCAAACTGCCCATCTGCGCCGAGATGTGTTCCACCAAGGCCCTGCTTGCCGGTGACGGCGACGTGGTATCGGCCATTTATCGCGAACGCGTCGTGGCGCGCGGTTTCGGGTCTGGCGCCTGGGGTTGGGGCACAGCCTACGACCAAAAAGACGGCTGATCCTTGGCCAAACCTTCCCCGGCGCGCAAACCGTGTGCCGGGGAGCACTAAGATTTTTCGACGAAAAATCTCTGCCCGCCCGGAAAAGGGCCTACGCCAATGACCGCGTCACGAGGTTCATATGACTTTCCTGCGACTTCTGTTCTGTCTCATTGTTTTGACTGTTCCTGCCCTTGCTCAGGATGCTCCGGATCGCAATTCGACGGGTGGTGCGACCACGCTCGAGGATATCTTGGCCCGGCAGCGTGGCGAGACGGTCGATAACGGTTATCGCTCAGGTAACACCGGTCAAGGCAACGCCGAAGGTCTGATGGGCCAGTTGGGCACACGTGGCGTTGCGTCTGACAGCGACGTCTATCGCGCTTTGCGGTATGGCTCGGCGGATGTGACCGTTTCGTCGAACGGCCCTGCAGCCAGCGTCTTGATACAGGACGGTGGCATGTGGTGGTTGAATTTCCGAACAGGCCCATTGCGCGATTACGGCACGTATATTCTGGCCGGGATGCTTGGCATCCTTCTGCTGTTCTTCTTGATCCGGGGTAAAATCCGCATTGATGGTGAAAAGACGGGACGCACGGTTACGCGTTTCTCGGGCTTTGAGCGGTTCGGACATTGGCTGTTCGCGGGCTCTTTCCTAATCCTTGGCCTGACCGGATTGCTGACCCTTTATGGTCGAGACTTTCTGATCCCGATCTTCGGGAAAGAAGGCTTTGCGGCCATAGCGCAGGGCTGCAAATGGCTGCATAACAACCTCGCCTGGGCCTTCATGCTGGGTTTGATCATGGTCACTGTGAACTGGATCGCCCACAACATCCCCAACCGCACCGACCTGAAATGGCTGGCTGCCGGCGGCGGGTTGTTCACGAAAGGCAGCCATCCCCCGGCCAAAAAATTCAACGCGGGTCAAAAGATCATCTTCTGGGCCTGTATCCTGCTGGGCGTATCGATCAGCCTGTCTGGCCTGTCTCTGCTGTTCCCGTTTGAGATGCCGCTGTTTGCTAAGACCTTCTCAATCGCAAATGCAACCGGCATCCCGCAGATGTTGGGTCTGAACCTTCCGGTGCAGATGTCACCACAAGAAGAGATGCAATATGCGCAGGTTTGGCACGTGATGGTCGCCTATGTCTTCATCGCCATCATCATCGCGCATATCTACCTGGGCTCGGTGGGCATGGAGGGCGCTTTCGACGCGATGGGCACAGGCGAGGTCGAGGAACAATGGGCGCGTGAGCACCACTCGCTTTGGCTGGAAGAGGTCCAGGAAAAAGAGGCCAATAAGGCAGTGGCCTCGCCTGCGGAATAGATGCGCGGTCTAATCCTTGCACTGGTGTTGGCCCCCCTGCCCGCTTTGGCCGAGTTTTTCACGCTGAAAGGTCATGGCGGGCCGATCATGGGGATTGCCTCCGCGCCGGACGGCCGGATTGCGACGGCCAGCTTCGACAACTCCGTCGGCCTGTGGTCAGACCGCACGCCGCAATGGCTTGAAGGGCACGAGGCTGCCGTGAACAGCGTCGCCTTTGGCGACACAGCGATCTATTCTGCTGGTGACGACTTTACCCTGCGCCGGTGGCCGGATGGCCAAATCCTCGGGCGGCACAAAGGCAAGATCGTTGATATTGCTGTTTCAGACTCCTACATCGCCACTGCCAGTTGGGACGGCACGATAGGGGTTTGGCCGCTTGACGGGACAGAGCCAAGGGTATTAGGGCCCACAGGCAGCGGTGTGAATGCTGTTGTGTTCACACCAAACGGGGATGCGCTGTATACCGGCGGGGTTGATGGGGCGGTTCGTCTTTGGGATGTCGCAACCGGTCAGGAAAAACTGCGACTGGTTGATAACGGGTTCGGCATCAACGAACTGGTCCTGAACCCCCATGAAAACTGGATTGCCTATGGGGCCGTCGATGGCGTCACGCGCATTCGTGATCTGACTACAGGCGACGAGCATGATTTCACCCTGGACCGCCGTCCAATCCTTGCGCTGGCTCTCAGCCCGGACCGCAGCTTGCTGGCGGTGGGGGATGGTGAGGGTCATATCATGTTGGTCGATACCATCGACTGGCGCATCGCACAGGATTTCCGGGCCACATTGCGCGGCCCGGTCTGGGCGCTGGCCTTCTCAACCGATGGTAAAAACATCTATGCAGGTGGTATAGATGAGGCGATGTATAGCTGGCCGGTATCTGACCTTGGCGACCAACAACAGATGGCCGCGACTGAACCGAGTTTTCTGAAGAACCCTGACCAGATGGACAATGGCGAACGCCAATTCGTGCGCAAATGCTCGATCTGTCACAGCCTGACGGCGGACGGGCACAGACGTGCTGGGCCTACGCTCTCTGGTGTGTTTGGTCGCCGGGCGGGCAGCTTACCGGGATATTTCTACTCGGACACGCTGCAAGACTCTGATATCATTTGGAATGACGAGACGATAAATGCCCTTTTCGACCAAGGACCAGACCATTACATTCCGGGATCGAAGATGCCCATGCAACGGATTACACAAGCGGATGACCGCAAAGATTTGATCGCCTTTCTGCGCCGCGTCACGGCACCGGAAAACTGAACCGGAGGTAAATATGAAAGCCTTTCTAGCCGCAGTTGCCACGATGGCTGTAATTGCCGTCGCTGCGCCGTTTGCCTTAGGCCAATTCGGATTCAGCGCGGCGAATGCCAGCGCGGGTTCGGCCGTGCGCCTCGACTGAATGTCAGAATACCTGACCACCAAAGAACTGGCGGACCTGCTGCGCATTGGCGAGCGTAAAGCCTATGACCTTGCCTCATCCGGCGAGGTCCCCTGTGTCCGTGCCATGGGCAAACTCTTGTTTCCAAGGGCCGAAGTCATTGCCTGGCTGAACGCATCACGTAGCGGACCGCAGGTCGCAGAACCGTCGCTGCCGCCGATCGTGGCGGGCAGTCATGATCCGCTGTTGGATTGGGCTCTGCGGGAAAGCGGGTCGGGCCTGGCAACTTATTATGACGGCTCATTTGACGGCTTGAATCGTCTGAAAGAACGATCAGCGCAGGCTGCGGCGCTGCATATCCACGAGACAGACGGATTCAACACGCAATCTCTGCAGGACCATCTGGGAGAGGCACCCGTCATTCTGTTCGAACTAGCAAAACGCCAGCGTGGGCTACTGATGGCCCCCGGTGTGACTGGGATATCGGACTTTTCTGACCTCAGGGGCCGTCGCATTCTTCTTCGTCAGGACAGTGCCGCCAGTCAACGGTTGTTCGACACGCAACTGCAGGCGCACGGCCTGAACCGAGACGATCTGGATACCCTGCCGACCTGCGCACGTACCGAAGAAGAGCTGGCCATAGCCCTGCATGACAGCAAAGCCGATGCCGGATTCGGCCTGGGTGCGCTTGCGGGGCTGTACAATCTGGGCTTTGCCCCGACCCATACCGAACGCCTGGACCTTGCTATCTGGAGGCGCGCCTATTTCGATGGCCCGATGCTTCGGTTGCTCGGCTTTGTGCAATCCGACCGCTTTGCCACTCGGGCAGAAGAATTCGGCGGGTATGACTTGTCGGATCTGGGAACCATCCATCACAATGGAGCCAGCGGCTGACCCTATTGGGCGTTGGGAAAGAACAGCTGCTGGCCGTCCAGCGTGTAAGATGCGATTGCCGCCTGCCCTTCGGGTCCAGTCAACCAGTCAACAAAGCGCTGCCCCGAGGCCGCCCGCACTTTGGGATGCTTGTCAGGGTTCACAAGAATAATCCCATATTGATTGAACAGGAGTGGATCGCCCTCAACCATGACCTCTAGGTTTCCCTTGTTGCCAAAGCTCTGCCAGGTCGCCCGATCCGTCAGCGCATAGGCACCCATCCCACTAGCCACGTTCAGTGTCGCCCCCATCCCGGATCCAGTTTCCCGGTACCAAGTGCCCGAAGCGTCGGTCGGGTCGATACCGGACGAGGCCCAATGGCCCAGCTCCGCCTTATGCGTCCCGCTGTCATCCCCGCGTGAGGCGAAGGGCGCCTTGGCCTTAGCCACGGCGGTCAGCGCCGCGATAATGTCAGTTCCCCCTTTCACTTTGGCGGGATCGGATTTTGGCCCCACAAGGACGAAATCATTGTACATCACGTCCGACCGCTCAACGCCCCAACCGTCAGCCACAAATTTCTCCTCGGCAGGTTTGGCGTGAACCAGCAAGACGTCCCCGTCACCGTTGATCGCATTGCGGATCGCCTGCCCTGTACCAACAGCCACCACGCGGACATCAATCCCGCTTTCGGCTTCAAAGCCTGGCAGGATATGGTCGAACAAGCCCGAATTCTGCGTCGACGTGGTTGATTGGACTACAATAAATGGGGTTTCGGTCAATGCGGCTGTAGTGTTCAGGCCAAGCGCTATTACTGCAGCCCCGACGAATTTGCGGATCATTTGAACTCCATATTCTGATTAGGTTACCAGACCACCGGCAACAAACCGGCGCGCGGCGTCACTTGTCGGGGCATCCAGCACTTGTTTGGCAGCACCGTGTTCGACCACGTGTCCGGCCTGCATCATGACGATATCCGCTGCCAGACGGCGTGCCTGACCGATATCGTGGGATACCATGACAATGCGAACCCCTCGGTTCGAAGCGCGCAAGATCATCCGTTCGATCATCTGCGTAGCACCAGGATCAAGCGAACTGGTAGGTTCGTCCAGGAACAAAGTCTCCGGGTCCAGCGCCAGCGCGCGCAGGATGGCCAGCCGTTGCGCTTCGCCCCCGGACAGCGATCTGGCGGACTGGCGCGCCTTACCCTCAAGCCCACCTTCGGCCAGCAATTCGTCGATCCGGGATTTGCGAATTGCACGGGACAGGCCCTGACGCTTTAGCACAAAATCAAGATTGGCTGACACGGACCGGCGCAACAGAACCGGTCTTTGAAACACCATCGCCTGTCGTGATTTGTGATACGCATTCAGGGCAATCCCGTCCTGCTGAACCCTGCCGCTATCCGGGACAATAAGCCCGTGCAAACAGCGCAAAAGCAGGCTCTTGCCCGCTCCGTTCGGCCCAAGGATCAAAGTTGGTCCCAGCCCCTTCAGGGGTAGCTCTGGTACTTGAAGCAGTGTCTTTCCCTTGCGGGAAATCTGTAAACTGTGAACAGAAAGACATTTCACCATCTCGGGCACCAGATCACGCATGGCGCAACCCTTCCTTCTCGGCCCGCAGGCTAAGCGTGCTGACCATGGCGTTTACTGCGATGGCTATGGCAATCAGGATGGCCCCAAGCGCAAGCGCCAACGCCAAATTTCCCTTGGACGTTTCAAGGGCGATCGTCGTCGTCATCACCCGCGTGACGTGGTTGATATTGCCGCCAACGATAATAACCGCTCCAACTTCGGCAATCGCACGGCCAAACCCCGCCAGCAATGCCGTAACAAGAGACAGCCGCGCATCCCACAATAGCACCGGAATCGATGCCATCCGCGACAGGCCGAGTGAGCGGAGTTGCTCGGAATATTCCTCGGCCAGCATTTCGACCACTTGACGTGTCAGTGCGGCAACGATCGGGGTCACCAGAACGACCTGAGCAATAATCATAGCCGTCGGTGTGTAGAGCAATTCAAGGACCCCCAACGGGCCGGAACGCGACAGCATCAGATAGACCAGCAAACCTACCACAACCGGGGGCAAGCCCATCAAAGCATTCATCAAGACGATCAGAATCCGCCGCCCTGGAAAACGCGCAACGGCCAAAGCCGCGCCCATGGGCATCCCGATAACGGCAGAAATCAGAACGGCAAAAACAGAGACTTTCAGGGACAACAGAACAATCGCCCACAGCTCCGGATCCCAATGAAGGATCAAAGCAAGCGCAGACCTGAATTCTGTTGTAAAATCCTGCATTACCTACCTAATATCCCCCATGTTGAACAGTTTGCTATAATTTACAGGTAATTACTATGACAAACGCCCTACAAGTGCAGTTACATTTTCGACGCTTCCAACAAAAAACGCGGCCCCGTTTGGGACCGCGCCATATTCCATCGTGAACCTGACTCAGTTCAGTGCTGCATCCGAAATCTGATGCGTCCAGGCACCTTCGGGTTGTTTGGTGATAACGGGATCAGAACCACCGGCAAGCAGCGTCCCTACAGTGCGCTCAAAATCCGCCGGATCAAGCGATCCGTTTGAGCCCGCAGTCAGCTTGGCAATCTCACCCATCATACGTTTCTGATGCGCTTCGGTCTGGGCGCCAGTCGCGTCATTTTCAAGCACGATATCGGCCGCTTCATCTGGGTTCTCTTCGGCATATTTCCACCCCTTCATCGACGCCCGCACGAAACGTTCCATCTTGTCGACAAATGCCGCGTCGCTCAGGTTCTCTTCAAGAACGTACAGGCCGTCTTCCAGCGTCGCGACGCCCTGATCTTCGTATTTGAATGTGACCAGTTCGTCGGGGCTGACGCCGGAATCTATGACCTGCCAGTATTCGTTATAGGTCATGGTGCTGATGCAATCAGCCTGACGCTGCAGCAGCGGGTCGACATTAAAGCCCTGCTTCAGAACCTCGACGCCATTTTCGCTCTTGCCACCGGTATCAATGCCCAGCTGGCTCATCCAGCTCATGAAGGGAAATTCGTTGCCAAAGAACCAGACGCCCAGTGTCCGGTTCTTAAGGTCTTCTGGTGCGGAAATACCGGCATCTTTCCAGCAGGTCAGCATCATACCCGAGCTTTTGAAAGGCTGGGCAATATTCACCAGCGGCAGGCCCTTTTCGCGCGCGGCCAACGCAGCTGGCATCCACTCGACCGTCACGTCAGCGCCGCCACCGGCAATAACCTGTGTCGGCGCTATGTCCGGGCCGCCTGGCAGAATGGTGACATCAAGACCTTCTTCTTCGTAGAACCCTTTGTCTTTGGCCACGTAATAACCTGCGAACTGAGCTTGCGTGACCCATTTCAACTGCAATGTCACCTCATCCGCCGACCAGGCTGCACTGGCGGCCAGGCTAAAGGCGGCAACCGCCCCGCTGAGTATCTTTTTCATCTTCACATCTCCTAGTTTCAGTTGGCGCCCCATTTTTCATTTTTGGGGTCTGTTGAATTCTTATCCGCGTTGCGACGGGTGCCAGAAGGTCACCGCCTTTTCGATCATGGCCACCAGACCATAAAATGATGTCCCGGCCAAAGCCGCCACTACGATCTCGGCCCAGACCATATCCAGTGAGAGCTGCCCCACGCTGGTTGATATCCGAAACCCCATGCCAAGCGTCGGTGAGCCAAAGAACTCGGCCACGATAGCGCCGATCAATGCAAGGGTGGTGGATATCTTGAGACCATTGAAAACAAATGGCATCGCGGCAGGCAAGCGCAGCTTCAGAAAGCTCTGCCAATACGTGGCGGCATAAGTCTCCATCAGGTCGCGCTGCATTGCTGTCGCCTCGCGCAGCCCGGCGACGGTGTTCACCAGCATTGGGAAAAAGACCATCACGACAACCACCGCCGCTTTGGAGTGCCAGTCGAACCCGAACCACATGACCAGAATCGGCGCGGTGCCAACAATCGGCAGAGCGGCCACGAAGTTGCCCACGGGCAAAAGCCCAAGGCGCAGAAAATCCCACCGGTCCACTGCAATCGCCATCAGGAAGGCGGCTCCACAGCCGATGATGTAACCGCTCAGCGCGCCCTTGATGATGGTTTGCACGAAATCCATCCAAAGCGTTGGCAAGCTGTCCCAGAACCGAATCCAGATAACCGATGGAGCGGGCAGAATGACCAAAGACACCTCAAGGCCGCGCACCAAAAGCTCCCAGATGATGATGATAGTCAGACCAAAGATCAGCGGAGCCAGAAACCGGACCATCCGCGTATCAGCATAGGGCCCGCTGGCCAAGCGGCTGTTCAACCACCATCCCAACAGCCACACACCGAGTGCGCCCAGAATTGGTATCATTGCGCAATCCCCATCCGTTTCAGGACCGACTTTTCAATCAGCCCCAGAAGCCCCACAAGACAGGCCGCCAGAATCGCCGCCGCAAACAGGGCCGACCAGATTTGCACGGTCTGACCATAATAGCTGCCTGCCAGCAGGCGCGCGCCCAGTCCCGCAACTGCCCCGGTGGGCAATTCCCCCACGATGGCCCCTACCAATGAAGCCGCAATGCCTATCTTCAGCGATGTGAACAGATACGGCATCGAGGCCGGCAAACGCAGTTTCCAGAACCCCTGCGCGTGGCTCGCGCTATAGGTACGCAGCAAATCCAGTTGCATCGCATCCGGGCTGCGCAAACCTTTGACCATGCCCACCACGACAGGAAAAAAGCTGAGATAGGCCGATATGACTGCCTTGGGGATGATCCCCTGCACGCCAACAGAATAAAGGACCACAATGATCATCGGGGCCAGAGCGATGATCGGGATGGTCTGGCTGACTATCGCCCAGGGCATGACCGACAGGTCCATGACCCGGCTATGTACGATCCCAACAGCCAGCAGAATTCCCAGGCCGGTGCCAATGGCAAAACCCAGTATCGTCGCACTCAGCGTCACCCAGCCGTGATAAACCAGCGAGCGCTTTGAGGTGATTTTCTTCTGGACCGTTGTCTTCCATATCTCAACGGCCACCTGATGCGGAGCGGGCAACCGTGGACGATCCTGTTCCCACGTGGCTGGAATGGCAAAGCTATTGTCCAGAACCAGGCTGAATTCGGACAGATCGCGACGATCTTTTGCCGAGGGTGGCTGAACTGTGGCGCCGGCCCGTTCCTGTTCGGTCAGAACGCCTTTGATATTCATCGGAATACAAGCGGCGTACCAAAAGGCTACTATGACGGCCAGTACCGTCAATACAGCCCAGAATGCCTTGAACCCGCTGTTATTCATCCGAATGCCCCGCGCGCAACCCTTCTCGCACCCTATGGGCAACTTCGATGAATTCCGGCGTGTCGCGAATATCGAGCGGCCGCTCTTTCGGCAACGGACTGTCGATCACGTCAGTGATCCGTCCGGGCCGAGGGCTCATTACAACGATCTTGGTGCTCAGATAGACGGCCTCAGGGATGGAATGGGTGACAAACCCAATGGTCTTTTCAGTCCGCGCCCAAAGCGCCAGAAGCTGCTCGTTCAGGTGATCGCGGACAATCTCATCCAACGCGCCAAAAGGTTCGTCCATAAGCAGGATATCCGCATCAAAGGCCAACGCCCGTGCGATGCTGGCCCGTTGCTGCATTCCACCCGACAACTGCCAGGGAAACTTTCCACCAAACCCCTCAAGATCAACAAGTTCCAAAACCTTGTTTACGCGTTCTTCCTGCTCGGCAGCTGTAAACCCCATGATTTCAAGCGGGAGCTTGATGTTCTTGGAAATGGTGCGCCAAGGGTACAGACCCGCGGCCTGAAATACATAACCATAGGCCCGTTTCCGCCGCGCCTCATCCGGAGTCATACCGTTGACGGTCAATGTCCCGCCAGTCGGTGTTTCCAACGCAGCGATGCACCGCAAAAAGGTGGTCTTACCACAGCCGGAGGGCCCGATGAAGCTGACGAATTCTCCCTTTTCGATGGTCAGGTTCACATCCTTCAGAGCGTGGACCGGCCCGTCATTGGTCTGAAAGGTCAGATCCAGTTGCCGCGCCTCGATTACAGGCGGTGCAGCGGTTTCAATATTCATTCCATCCCCTTGAACTTAAACCGTAATAAGACGTGATATCTGCCACATATTCTGTCATACACCGGTTGCTGGAATACCCGTGCGTACCACCGGTCGCGGCGCTGTCAGCTCTTTCCAAGTACTCAGCGCCTTGTTGACGGTTGTATTGGCCTCGCGTTCAACAAATTGGCCATGGCCTTCCTGAGTCCTGATCTCTCCGTCATGCACTGCAACCTGCCCACGGGTCAGAGTAAAGCGCGGCAAGCCTTTGACCTCTTTGCCCTCAAACACGTTGTAGTCGATCGAAGATTGCTGCGATTTCGCGCTGATCGTCTTGCCTTTCTCAGGATCCCACACCACCAAATCGGCATCGGCACCTACAAGAACTGCGCCCTTTTTTGGATAACAATTCAATATCTTGGCGATGTTTGTTGAAGTGACTGCCACAAATTCATTTGGCGTCAGCCGACCAGTGTTCACCCCATGAGTCCACAGCATCGGCATCCGGTCTTCCAACCCTCCGGTACCGTTCGGGATCTTGGTGAAATCCCCCACGCCAAAGCGTTTCTGATCCGTCGTAAAGGCGCAATGGTCGGTGGCCACGACACTCAACGAACCAGATTGTAATCCGTTCCACAGGCTATCCTGATGCTGCTTGTTTCGGAACGGAGGGCTCATGACCCGCCGCGCCGCGTGGTCCCAATCCTGGTTGAAATACTCGCTCTCATCCAAGGTCAGATGCTGGATCAAAGGTTCCCCCCACACCCGCTTGCCCTGCATCTTGGCACGCCGAATGGCCTCATGCGCCTCTTCGCACGATGTGTGCACCACATACAGCGGCACTCCGGCCATATCCGCGATCATGATCGCGCGGTTGGTCGCTTCGCCCTCGACCTGCGGCGGACGGGAATAGGCATGTGCCTCGGGGCCTGTATTGCCTTCGGCCAACAGCTTGGCGCTGAGCTCGGCAACAACATCGCCATTCTCGGCATGCACCATGGCCGTTCCACCCAGCTCGGCAAGACGCTTGAACGAAGCATACATTTCATCGTCATTGACCATCAACGCGCCCTTATAAGCCATGAAATGCTTGAACGTGTTGATACCGCGTGTCTCGATCACCGTCTTGAGGTCATCAAACACCTGCTCGCCCCACCAGGTCACCGCCATGTGGAAAGAATAGTCGCAATTTGCACGTGTCGACTTGTTATCCCAGCGCTTGAGCGCATCCAACAGGCTTTCACCTGGGTTGGGCAGAGCGAAATCAACCACCATCGTGGTTCCTCCGGCCAATGCCGCCCGGGTTCCGCTCTCAAAATCATCGCTGGAATAGGTGCCCATGAACGGCATTTCCAAATGCGTATGCGGGTCGATCCCGCCAGGCATCACATAGCAGCCTGTCGCATCCAGTTCCGTGTCACCTTTCAGGCCCGGCCCAATCTCGGTGATCACCCCATGCTCGACCCTCACATCCGCATGGTAAGACAAATCCGCGGTTACGACGGTCCCGTTCTTGATAACAGTGCTCATATCAATCTCCCTGATGCGGTCTGCGCCGCTTGCTTCATCTGGCTACAAATACCTCGGGGGGAGTCGCCCAACGGACGACGGGGGCAGAGCCCCCTATTCCACAATACCAGCCGTCTCTACGACCGCATGAAACAGAACATCCGCCCCGGCGGCAGCCCAATCCTTGCTGATTTCTTCGGCTTCGTTATGGCTTAGCCCATCCACACAAGGGCACATCACCATCGCTGTTGGTGCAACCCGGTTGATCCAGCAGGCATCATGACCGGCGCCCGAAATGATATCTGTATGAGAATAACCCAACCGTTCAGCCGCGTCGCGCACGGCTGCCACGCAGCCTTCATCAAATTGCACCGGATCAAATCCGCCGACCTTCTCAAACTCGATCTGTAGGCCCATCTCATCCACGATATCTTCGGCCGCTACGCGCAGACGATTTTCCATATCGGTGATCACGTCCAGATCGGGCGAACGGAGATCGACAGTAAACACAACTTTCCCCGGGATCACGTTACGCGAATTCGGAAACACATCAATATGCCCCGCCGCACCCACCGCGTGGGGCGCATGGGACCAAGCAATCTCGTCAACCTTTTCAAGGATACGCGCCATCGCCAATCCGGCATTCTTGCGCATCGGCATCGGCGTAGACCCGGTATGGGCGTCCTTTCCGGTAACTGTAATCTGGGTCCAGCTGAGACCCTGACCATGGGTGACAACGCCGATATCCTTCCCCTCGGCCTCAAGAATGGGGCCCTGTTCGATATGCAGCTCAAAAAAGGCGTGCATCTTTCGGGCACCAACCTCTTCGTCACCGCGCCAGCCAATGCGGCTCAGCTCATCTCCGAACTTCTTACCATCGGCATCCTCACGGTCATAAGCCCAATCCTGCGTATGCATCCCGGCAAAAACCCCCGAGGACAGCATCGCAGGTGCATAGCGCGTGCCTTCTTCATTCGTCCAGTTGGTCGCAACGATTGGATGTTTGGTCTTGATTCCCAAATCATTGAGCGTGCGGATGATTTCCAGCCCGCCCAATACACCCAGAACACCGTCATATTTGCCGCCTGTCGGCTGCGTATCCAGGTGTGAACCCACATAGACCGGCAATGCCTCGGGGTTCGTGCCCTCTCGATGCGCAAACATATTGCCCATTTGGTCCAGCCCCATGGTGCACCCGGCCTCTTCGCACCATTTCTGAAACAGCGCGCGGCCTGCCGCATCTTCATCCGTCAGGGTCTGACGATTATTGCCCCCCGCAACACCCGGGCCAATCTTGGCCATCTCCATCAGGCTGTCCCACAACCTGTCGCCATTGATCCTGAGGTTCTGCGCCGGAGCTGCCATCCTAGTCTTCCCTGTTGCTTGCGATTTGCTCGCTTTTGGTGTCTTGATTTGACCATCTGGTCAAACTCACGCTATCACGGGTTCGACATCAGTCAAGAATTAGCAGAGCTCGGTGGGAATTTTTGGCATATTCCGCACTTGCGAGCCCAAAAATCAGACAGGCAAAGACATGTCCAAAGACCGCGCACCAACACGAATTCAGAAAAAAAACCGCGCTGCAATTCTAGAAGCCGCTTTGAACGTGTTTTCTGCCTACGGTTTCCGCGGTGCCACCGTCGACCAGATTGCTGCCGAGGCCGGGTTGAGCAAGCCGAATCTTCTATATTATTTCCCCTCAAAAGAAGCGATTCACACGGCCCTTCTATCTGGCCTTCTCGAGATTTGGCTGGCCCCTCTCCATGATCTCGACGCCGACGGGGACCCATTGGAAGAGATACGCGCTTATATCCATCGCAAACTGCAAATGAGCCGGGAACTTCCGCGCGAAAGCCGTCTGTTTGCCAATGAACTGGTCCAGGGTGCGCCACGCATACACGATGCATTGTCCAATGATCTCAAAACTTTGATGGATGAGAAGACCGCAATCCTTACGGCCTGGATGGATCAGGGTAAAATCGCGCGCCTCCATCCCTACCACCTTATTTTCTCGATCTGGGCTTTGACACAGCATTATGCGGATTTCGATGTCCAGGTTCGGGCAATTCTTGGCGACGAAGATCCGTTTGAAGGTGCTGAACCGTTCATCGACACGCTCTACCGCAAATTGCTGGCGCCTTAGGTTTTCGTTAGCCGGAATCCGCTCACCCTGAGCCTAGGATGACGCTACTCTTTTCTTCCCTGTCCACACACAGGTGCCGTGGTAAGGCTTTCGTTGGGTGGGTAGAGCGAGAAGTGGGACATAAGGCGTTCCAAGACTAAGTGAGGAGGCGCGGATATCATCTGATCCGCACCGCCACCTAATATGTCGCAAACTGCCACAACGCCCCCCATCGACATCCTGTTCTAAGAAGATTCGACGAATTTTCTTGGACTACTCGGCGGCTTTCGCCATTGGATTGTTGGGATGGGTTGTCCAGTTGCTATATTCGGGCTGCACTTCCTGTCCCGTGCGCGGGTCGATTTCGCCAGCGTCCATCGGCACCATGGAAATACATCCCTCGACCGGGCACACATCCACGCACAGGTTACAGGCCACACATTCGTCATCCATAACCTCGAACACGCGCTCTTCGGACATTGAAATGGCCTGGTGGCTGGTGTCTTCGCAGGCGGCATAGCAACGACCACACTTGATGCACTGATCCTGATCAATCTTGGCCTTGGCGACATAATTCAGGTTCAGATATTGCCAGTCGGTCACGTTCGGAACCGCAAGACCGACAATTTCCGAGACGTCCTGATACCCTTTTTCATCCATCCATTTCGACAGGCCCGCCGTCAGTTCGTCAATGATCTTGAACCCATAGGTCATCGCTGCCGTGCAGACCTGAACATTGCCGCAACCCAATACCATAAACTCTGCTGCATCGCGCCAGGTGGTCACACCGCCAATACCCGAGATCGGCATTCCGTTCGTTGCCTGTCCACGCGAGATCTCGGACACCATCGACAGGGCAATCGGTTTCACTGCGGGGCCACAATAGCCACCGTGGCTGCCTTTGCCGTCAATCGAGGGTTCAGGGCTGAAGCTATCCAGATTGACACTGGTAATCGAGTTAATCGTGTTGATCAGCGATACTGCATCCGCACCACCATTCTTTGCGGCTTCTGCCGGCTTGCGGATATCAGTGATATTCGGCGTCAGTTTCACGATGACCGGTCGGTCATAGTATTTCTTGCACCAGCGCGTCACCATCTCGATATATTCCGGAACCTGCCCTACGGCCGCCCCCATCCCGCGCTCGCTCATCCCGTGTGGACAGCCAAAGTTCAGCTCGATCCCGTCGGCACCGGTTTCGGCAACACGCGGCAGGATAGCCTTCCAGGCTTCTTCCTCGCACGGCACCATGATCGAGGCGATCAGGGCGCGATCTGGATAATCAGCCTTAACCCGCGCCATTTCTTCAAGGTTTACCTCTAATGGGCGGTCTGTAATCAGCTCGATATTGTTCAGACCCAACAACCGACGGTCTGCGCCGTAGATCGCCCCATACCGCGGGCCATTAACATTGACGACCGGTGGACCTTCGGACCCGAGTGTTTTCCACACGACACCCCCCCATCCGGCCTCAAAGGCACGGCGGACGTTATATTCCTTGTCCGTCGGCGGCGCAGATGCCAGCCAATATGGGTTGGGGCTTTCAATTCCCAGAAAGTTCGATTTCAAATCAGCCATTTATCCGGCCTCCCTGATGCTTGCAGGCATCTTGATCATTGAGTTTCACGCAATCAGACTTGCGTGGATATCCATCGCGGCATCGCGCCCCTCGGCCACTGCGGTCACGGTCAGGTCATCCCCGCCTGCGGCGCAGTCGCCTCCGGCCCAGACCGCTTGTACCGATGTGCGCCCGGCGCCCGTGACGGCGATCTTGTTCCCGTCCAACGTCAGCCCTTCGGGCGCTCCTTCCAGCGTCTGACCTATTGCCTTCAGCACCTGATCGGCAGGCAGGCGGGTTTTCTCGCCGGTGCCCTTCAACTGACCGTCATGGCTGGCAGTATACTCCAATTCGATCTCGGCGGCTGCCCCGTTGCCGTGTACGGCTACGGGCTGAACATTGGTCATGATCCTGACACCGTGCGATGCGGCCAGATCCTGCTCATAGCGGCTGGCACCCATCGCCTCGCGTCCGCGCCGGTAGGCGATGGTGACGTTTTCCGCGCCCAGCAATTTCGACTTTACAGCTGCGTCAACCGCGGTCATGCCGCCTCCGATGACGACGACATTCCGCCCAACGGGCAGCTCAGCCAGATCGGCTGCCTGACGCACATCCGAGATAAAGTCGACCGCGTCGCGCACGCCGGTCAGATCCTCGCCGCCCGCTCGCAATGCATTCACACCTGTCAGACCGATGGACAGGAAAACCGCATCGTAGTTGTCAACAAGGCCATCCAGCGACAGGCCCTCGCCCAGCACCGATCCGGTCTCGATGGTGATGCCGCCGATCCTCAGCAACCAATCGATCTCAGCCTGAGCGAAATCATTGGTCGATTTATAGGCGGCAATTCCATATTCATTCAGACCGCCGGGTTTTGGGCGGCTTTCGTGAATGACCACATCATGCCCCAGCATCGCCAGCCGATGCGCACAGGCTAGCCCTGCGGGCCCTGCCCCGATCACGGCCACCGTTTTGCCGGTGAATGCGGCGCGCTGGAACGGATGGTCGCCCGATGCCATAACGCTGTCAGTAGCAAACCGCTGCAAACGCCCGATCTCGACTGGCGATCCTTCGGCGGTTTCGCGTACGCAGACTTCCTCGCACAGCGTTTCGGTCGGACAAACACGGGCGCACATGCCACCCAAGATATTCTGGCCAAGGATGGTTTCACCCGCAGCTTCAGGCTGACCGGCCTGAATCTGGCGCATGAACAATGGAATATCAATGTCTGTCGGACAGGCCGTCACACACGGCGCGTCATAGCAGAAATAGCACCGATCCGCGGCCACTGCGGCCTCATGCGGGGCAAGTGGTGGATGCAGATCCGTGAAATTCGAGGTCAGCTCATCGCTGGAAAGCCTCCCGGAGACTATGCCGGGGACCATCTGGCCCTGTGCCATCGCTCTACTCCCTGTAGATATGTTGTTATGGCCTCAGCTTGGCACAATCTGATTTTTTATCAAATGGTAAATTTTGCCAAATGGTCAAAAAATGAGTAACCAGGCCGAAACACCCGGTTTTTTACTGTACATTGCTAGTTTTTTGGGCCGGAACCGCTCAGATCATCTGTGACAGGTGCCCGGATTTGATCCAAATTCGCGCGCCCTCTGCTCCTGCCAAAGCAGTGGAACGCGCACCTGGCGGTAATCTCAACCAGTCCCAGACCGAAAATTCTTCGTCGGATTCCTGCACCGAACCTGCGATGACAAACAACTCCAACCCATCGACTGCATCCAGATCCAGCTTTTCGCCAGGTGACAGATTCAATACGCGAACATCTTCGCGTGAGTCCTTGAAAAGCTGAAGATTCGAATCCCCAGTAATCGACCGACGAATTTCGGTCCTGTCCTCAGGGTCAAACTGGTGCAGTTTGACTAGTATCGTCGCGCCTTCTTTTGCCGAAGGCGTGTGGGAAGATGTCGGAGGATTGCGCACATAACTACCTGCAGGAAAATCACCGGTTTCGTCCTGAAACACACCTTCCAGCACCAGATACTCCTCTCCTCCATCATGCGTATGGGCGGCAAAGGCGCTTCCTGGGGCAAAGCGGACAATCGTGGTGGCGCGGGCGACCTCTTCCCCGATCCGGTCCAACATCTTGCGCTCGACCCCTGCGGCAGGTGACGCAATCCAGTCATTCCGGTCGAAATGCACAGCAACACGTTTTGTGAAATCTGCGTTAACTCTCATGCGGCTTCTCCTGTTTGGTCTGGTCTCTAGATGGTTGCGCAAGTCCTGAATTCAAAATTCAGATGCATGATCTATGATCACATCTGGTTTTGTGCCACGTCTCTACCTAGTGTACGCCCAACCAAAATTCGAGCAGTGCTGGCCCAACGCCACGAACCCGAGAGACGCCCGATGCAGACCGCCAACAATAAATTCAATATCGTGGTCATCGGCCAAAACAATCGGCTGCAATACGAGGCACTGCTGTTTGCAGCCTCGTTACGACACAGCTGTCCCGATTTCGCTGGCCGCCTGTTCGTTGCCGTTCCTCAACCGGGGGCCCGATGGTCACAGGATCCCAGCATTCAGGATGAGGATGTCCTGAAAGCGCTACATCAGCTTGGGGCCGAAATTCTACCGTTTGAAAACCGGGCTTTCGGTGGAAGCTATCCCTATGGAAACAAGATCGAAGCGCTCTTGGCCCTGCCCGAGGGGGAACCGTTTGTCTTTTTCGACAGCGATACGCTTGTCACCGGAGACCTGAATAGTGTGCCCTTCGATTTTGACCGCCCCGGTGCCTCGCTGAAAGTCGAGGGAACATGGCCGCGCCCGACCCTGTATGGTCCGGGGTATGACGGTATCTGGCGCGCCCTGTATGAGCGGTTCGAACTGGATTTCGACAGCTCATTGGACAAGGCCCAACCAGCCGAATACTGGCGGCGCTACCTGTATTTCAATGCGGGTTATTTCTTTTACAGATGCCCACGCCAGTTCGGCGAACGGTTCCTGGAATATGCCTGCACCATCCGGGATGAGGATATCCCGGAACTCGCGGGCCAAACACTGGACCCATGGCTGGATCAGGTCGCATTACCGCTGATTATCCATGCCCTTGGCGGCGGCCGCGACGCACTGCCCACTGGCCTGCTGGACGGGTCGGTCACGTGCCACTACCGTCTGTTTCCTCTGCTGTATGCCCGCGAAAGCGACCATGTGATCGAGGTTCTGGAAACTGTGGTTGCGCCCAACAAGTTCAAGAAAGTGCTCAAGGGCTATGACCCAATAAAGAAACTGGTGCTCCAGCGCAAAGGGCACAAAATACGCGAGATGTTCGATCGCGAAAACCTGCCTCAGCGCGAGCAGGTCATTCGCAACAAGATCAAAAGCAAAGGTCTATGGATGCGCTGACAGCAATGTTGTGCGCACGCGTCCAATCGCCTAGAGATTCTGCAACTCATAGTTCAACAGGAGATTTTCACCATGTCTGACGGCCCCACCTACGGTTTCGACACGCTTCAAATTCACGCAGGCGCACGCCCTGACCCAGCAACAGGTGCGCGTCAGACGCCGATTTATCAAACAACGGCATATGTGTTTCGCGATGCAGACCACGCGGCGGCTCTGTTCAACCTGCAGGAAGTCGGCTTTATCTATTCCCGCCTGACCAATCCCACCGTGGCGGTTCTGCAGGAACGCGTGGCAACGCTTGAGGGTGGCGTTGGAGCAGTTTGCTGCTCGTCCGGTCATGCCGCCCAAATCATGGCACTGTTCCCGCTGATGGGACCTGGCTGCAACGTGGTGGCCTCGACCCGGCTGTATGGCGGCACGATCACTCAGTTTAGCCAGACGATCAAACGGTTCGGCTGGTCTGCCAAGTTTGTGGATACTGACGATCTGGATGCTGTGAAGGACGCGATCGACGAAAATACACGAGCGGTGTTCTGCGAATCCATCGCCAACCCGGGCGGCTATGTCACCGATATCCGCGCACTGGCGGATGTGACGGATGGCGCCGGCATTCCGCTGATCGTCGACAACACCTCGGCCACACCCTATCTGTGCCGCCCGATTGAGCACGGCGCGACGCTGGTTGTGCATTCAACCACCAAATACCTGACCGGCAACGGCACTGTCACCGGCGGCTGTATCGTGGATTCGGGCAAGTTCGATTGGTCCGCGAATGACAAATTTTCCTCGCTCAGCCAGCCGGAACCGGCCTATCACGGGCTGAAATTCCACGAGACATTCGGTCCGCTGGCCTTCACATTCCACGGCATCGCCATCGGCCTGCGTGATCTGGGCATGACGATGAACCCACAGGCGGCGCACTACACGCTGATGGGAATCGAGACCCTGTCTTTGCGAATGGAGCGTCATGTAGAGAACGCGCAAAAGATCGCAGCCTGGCTAGAGGCCGATGACCGCGTGGAATATGTGACCTATGCGGGCTTGCCGTCGTCGCCCTATCACGACCGGGTCAAGACGCATTACCCCAAAGGGGCCGGTGCGCTGTTCACCTTTGCGGTCAAGGGCGGCTATGACGCCTGTGTCAAACTGGTGAACGCGCTGGAGATCTTCAGCCATGTGGCCAACCTGGGCGACGCGCGGTCGTTGATCATTCATTCGGCCTCGACCACCCACCGTCAGCTGACCCCGGAACAGCAAGAGGCCGCAGGCGCCGGTCCCGGCGTTGTTCGGGTTTCCATTGGCATCGAAGACGCCAACGATCTGATTGCCGATCTGGATCAGGCGCTGGCCAAGGCAACGGCCTGACAAATGGCTGGGCACGATACCAACGATCTTGGCCAACCCGTCGGCCGGCCGGTTTCGGGCAGTTTTCCGCGCCCGACGCCGCCATATACGCCGATGGAAGGCCACTATTGCTCGGTCGTGCCCCTTGATGTGAACAGGCATGCGCCCGGTCTGTACCGGGCGTTTGCCAATGACACTGATGGGCGGAACTGGACTTATCTGCCCTATGGCCCATTCGACAGCGAAGAAGATTTCGCCGCCTGGACCCGCGCGTCCTGTATGGATGCCGATCCCATGTTCCATACAGTGCTAGACGGTGATGGCACCCCGATTGGCTTGGCCTCGTTCCTGCGGATTGAACCTGCGGCCGGTGTGGTCGAGGTTGGGCACATCCATTTCTCACCGCTATTGCAACGCAGCCCGAAATCCACCGAGGCGATGTACTTGATGATGCGCCGCGTGTTCGACGAGCTGGGGTATCGCCGTTACGAATGGAAATGCGACGCGCTGAATGCCCCGTCCTGCAGTGCGGCCCAAAGGCTGGGCTTTACCTTCGAGGGCATCTTTCGGCAGGCCACCCACTATAAGGGGCGCAACCGCGATACAGCCTGGTATTCAATCCTCGATACAGAATGGCCGCGCATCCGCTCTGCTTTCGAGGCCTGGCTTTCACCAGATAATTTTGATCAGTCGGGCCAGCAGCGGCAATCCCTGATGGCCCGAACCAGCGACACATCCTAGTCGGAAATCAGAAATTCCATCGACACGTTGACCGAGACCGAAATCTCGCCCCCGGAAACCGGAACGCCGCCCTCAGCCGCCATGTTCATTGCACGCATTTGAGGCATGGGATTGAACCCTCCGGCCTGTTCGCGGATCATCTGAACCGGTCCCAGCGTGACTTCGGCCGCCTGTGCCAGTTGGTTGGCCTTTGCCCGCGCCTCACCGACAGCTTTGGCCCGCGCCTGTGCCTCAAGCGGTGCAGGGTCCTGAATTCCGAAACTCAGCCCGCCGAAATTGTTGGCCCCGTCGTCAATGACCGCATCCATGATGGTACCCAGCTGCGACAGATCGCGAACACGCACCACGACGCTGTTGGATGCGACAAAGCCGGAAATCTCGGGCCGCTCTCCGCTAGAACTGTTCCGCCCAGACCATACCGGCGACAAAGACAGATCACGTGTTTGCACATCACGGGTTTCGATCCCCATCTCATCCAGTCGAGTCAGAATTTTGGCCACCGCGTCCGAAGTCGCTTGCATCGCATTTGATGCCTGTGCATCTTCGTTTGTTACACCCAGGGTAATGGTGGCCATATCCGGGGCCACATGCACCATGCCTACCGCATCAACAATGATGCGACGTTCTTCCGCAGTTGCCATCCCTACCGACGTCATGGCCAGCACAGCGGCCAGAAAAGCGATTTTCTTCAATATCTTCCCTCCAATTATCCTGATTTCAACATGGGGCTGCACCGGGTCACGGGGCAAGAGGAGACGCAGGCTTTTTCTTTCCCTCGGCGAGATCCTGCTTTAATGTCGGTCTGCGGACGAGGCATCGTTTGCATTGCAACTGACAATTATGGTTCCTCCGGATTATGAAACCCGCTTTTGCGCTGTCCATTTCTACAACCGGAATTTCTTTGCACCACAATTCCGATGGCGACTGGTTCGCCATAGGTGAGGTGTCGTTGGATGCCTCCAACTTGGAAGAGCAGTTGAAAGCGCTTCGGGACAAGGGGTTTGCGCTTGAAAATGACCTGAGCTGCAAGGTCATCATCCCAAGGGATCAGGTCAAATTCATCAAGGTTGAGGCCGCCGGATCATCCTTCGAAGACACCGAACAGGCTGTGCAAAACGCTGTATCCGATGCCACCCCTTATGATCTGACAGAGCTGGTATATGTCACGGCACATGACGGGGCGACCACATGCGTCGCCGTCGTTCCACGCGATACACTGGAGGAAGCTCGGGGGTTTGTGCTGGGATACGGATTCGTTCCGGTCGCGTTCAGCGCTGCATATGAAACAGATGACTTTCCGACCGAACCGTTTTTCCCGCTTGGGGACGCGCCTGCGACCACAAACGCGCCCAAAGCGATCGCCACAGACCCCGCGCAGGATAGTCCGGTTGTTCACGCGATCGCCGATTCTACCGCTCCGACCAGCTTTTGGCCTGTCCAAAAAGTGGCCGCACCTAACTGGGCCTCTCTGCCATCAGTGCGAATTGCAGCGGCGGTGGCTTTGATGTTGGTAGCCGGTGGCATATGGAGTCTTTTCAGAGAAGACAGCCCTGCCCCTGCCGATTCAGAACTGGCCCTGCTGGACGAAACAATATCCCAACTCGAGCCGAGTTCTGGACCTGTCGAGCCTGCAGAGACACCCGCAGCACAGGCCGAAGTCACAGTGCCCGAGACCGCAGAACCAGAAATGGCACCGACCTCTGAATCAGAGCCAGAGCTGTCTGCAACCGACCAGGCCATTCTTGAGGCGCTGAACGTTGCGCCCGCGTTGGTAGACGAAATCGAGCTTGAGCCTGAACCTCAGTTAGTTCCGACACAGCCGGAGATCGAAATCACGTCACCGGGCCTTTTGATAGCGCCAGCGCAGGATCCGCAAATTGAGCTGTATCTGGCCTCCAAAGACGACTCGAATCTGTCGCGTGATGCAATCGCATTGCCGCCAGTACACACATACGACACCGACCTGCCATTTGATTTCGAACCACTTTCAACCGCTGCCGGGGCTAGGTTCAGCCTTGATGAGCGCGGGCTGGTAATACCAACCAAAGAAGGTGTCTTGAACCCGGACGGGGTGGTTGTCTATTTGGGAACACCTTCTAAAACTCCCCCTCCATCGGCTTTGGTCCGGCTGGAAAAGGCACCTGTTGAGGAAGTGGTCGACAACAGGCTGGCGACATTGCGACCAAAACCAAGGCCCGAGAACCTGGCCGAAAATTTTGAACGGCAACGGCTTCAAGGGCGTACATTGAAGGAATTGTCCGGAATTCGCCCGAAACCGCGCCCGGAATCCCTGTTGCGTGCCCCGCCGCCCCCGGAATCGACTGAGCCCCTTGCGGAAATGAGGGTGCCGCGCCCCAAACTCCGACCGGCCGGACTGACCCGGCAGGCCAGTGCAGGTACTGCGACTTTGGGTTCGGCAGCTGGAATTGAACAGCTCAACAATGAGGTCGGAACGTTCCAGCCCAAAACCACAGCGCCCAAAATCCCATCCTCGGCTTCGGTTGCACGGCAGGCCACAATCGACAATGCAATCAACCTGCGGAAACTGAACCTGATCGGGGTTTACGGCAGCCCATCCAATCGCCGCGCATTGGTTCGGCTGCCCAGCGGCAGGTACAAAAAGCTCAAGATCGGGGACAGGCTTGACGGCGGCAATGTCATTGCTATCAGCGACAATGAATTGCGCTATCAGAAACGCGGGCGAAACGTAGTTCTCAAGATGCCACGTGGTTAAGAGGCGGCCTGCGCGGGTCACCACGCAGGATTACCTTCTTGCATCAAGCTGCTGAAATTTCTCCACTTTCAATCTGCTCTCGCTCGATGGATTCGAACAGCGCCTTAAAGTTACCCTCGCCAAACCCATCGTCGCCTTTGCGCTGAATGAACTCGAAGAAAATCGGTCCGATGACCGTTTTCGAGAAGATTTGCAGCAGAATCCGGGTCTCACCACCGTCCAGAACGCCCTCTCCATCAATCAGAATGCCGTGCTTCATCATCCGGTCCAACGGCTCTTCATGATCGACCACGCGGGTTTTAGACAACTCATAATAGGCTTCGTTCGGGCCGGGCATGAACTTCAGCCCCTTTTCGGCAATCGCATCGGTCGAGGCATAGATATCCTCGCTGCCCACAGCGATATGCTGGATGCCCTCGCCCTTGTATTTCTTCAAGTAGGAAACGATCTGCCCGGTTTCGCCGCGATCTTCGTTGATCGGAATGCGGATACGCCCGCATGGAGACGTCAGCGCGCGGCTAAAAAGACCGGTGAATTTGCCCTGAATGTCAAAAAAACGGATTTCACGGAAGTTGAACAAATCACCATAGAACTTGAACCACTTGTCCATATTGCCCTTGTAAACATTGTGGGTCAGGTGATCGAGATAATAGAACCCATCCCCCCGGGGCTTGGACTGTTCGGTCCATGTGAATTCCTGATTATAGGGCGATGTTTCGTAATATTGATCAATGAAATAGATCAACGATCCGCCAATCCCCTTGATTGCAGGCACATTCAGTGTCTTGTCTGCCGCGTCATAAGGTTCAGCCCCTTTCGCTACAGCGTGCTCATAGGCTTTCTGCGCATCCACGACGCGCCATCCCATCGCCGGAGCACAAGGGCCATGCTCGCCCACGAACCGGGCAGAATAGCTGTCGGGATCTGCATTCAGGATGTAAGTCACATCACCCTGTTGCCACAACTCAATCGCAGGCTTGTCCTTGTGGTGACCGACCAGCGCGAATCCCATCTTTGCGAACAGATCGCGCAGCTCTTGCGGCTCGGGATGTGCGAACTCGACAAACTCGAACCCATCGGTTCCGGCGGGGTTTTCATCCGATATGATTGATTTCGGGGCGTTGTGAGGGAAAGGACCCATGGCGCGTCTCCGTTAATACAGGAATTTATTTGCTGATTTCAAAATACGTCTTAATCGGCACTTTTTTCGCGCATAGTTTTCCAATAACTTAAAGGAGCGCGCGTAAATTGCGCATAAGATTGGCCAATCACGGAGTTTTTCCGCACATGCTTGATTCCACTGATACGCGCCTGCTGTCAGCGCTGCAGAAAAACGCCCACCTAACAGCACATCAACTTGGAGAGATGTTGAACCTGTCGCCCAGTCAGGCTGGTCGCCGGCGCCAACGGCTGGAAGCTGAAGGGTATATCACCAGCTATGTCGCACGCCTCGATCCTCTAAAGTTAGGGTTGCAGGTGCAGGGTTTTGTTCAGGTTCATCTGAGTACGCACGGCCCCGAGCAATCTGAAGGCTTTGCCCGTATGGTCGAAACACGCGCCGAAATCACCAGCGCATGGACAATGACAGGTGAGGCCGATTATTTACTACATGTCTATTGCGACGATCTATCCGCGCTTAATCGCTTGCTTCATCAGGTAATCCTTCCACATCCTGCAGTGGCTCGGATACAAAGCCAAATCGTTATGGATCAGCTCAAACGCGACGCCCCCCTGCCCACCTGAGCGCATTGAAAGGACGATCATGGACAACTTCCTTTACCAGGCGACGATCTATCTGGCTGCGGCTGTGATCGCCGTGCCGCTTTCGGCGCGTCTGGGACTGGGCTCTGTACTGGGATATCTGGCCGCGGGCCTTGTCATAGGGCCGTTGTTCGGATTGGTGGGTGCGGAAACGGAAAACCTGCAGCATGTGGCTGAATTCGGCGTAGTCATGATGCTGTTCCTGATCGGACTTGAACTGGAACCGCGCGCTCTTTGGGATATGCGGGACAGGCTTTTGGGGCTTGGCGGCCTCCAGGTGCTTTTATCGACCGCAGTGATCGCCAGCGTCGCCATGTATGCAAATCATCCATGGTCCGTAGCCCTGGCAGTGGGGCTGACGCTTTCCCTGTCATCAACTGCGATTGTTTTGCAGACCCTGTCGGAAAAGGGCTTGATGAAAACGAACGGAGGACGGGCGACCTTTTCAGTACTGCTGACTCAAGACATCGCGGTCATACCAATCCTGGCACTGCTTCCACTGCTGGCTCTGCCTGCCATTCCCCAGATTGCAAATGACGGATCTATCAACCGCATATCCACGGGGCACCACGGCGCGGCGCATCATAGCTTGTCATTGGTCGAGGGGTTGCCAGGGTGGGCGGTAACGCTTGTCACCATTGCCGCGATCGGTTTCGTCATTCTCGCCGGAGTGTACCTGACCAGGCCCTTGTTCCGCTTTATTCATGCGACTCGCCTCCGCGAGATGTATACGGCGCTGGCGTTGATGATTGTGGTTGGCATTTCCTTCCTGATGACGCTGGTTGGCCTGTCACCCGCTCTGGGCGCGTTTCTTGCAGGTGTGGTGCTGGCCAGTTCCGAGTTCCGGCATGAAATGGAGAGCGACCTAGAGCCGTTCAAAGGCCTTTTCCTTGGTCTGTTTTTCATCACCGTTGGCGCAGGCATCGATGTCGCCTATTTCTTTGACGACCCCTTCGACCTGATCGGACTGGCCCTGTTGGTAATCTTGGTCAAAGGGATCATTCTGTTCTTGGTTGGCCGCGCCTTTAAACTGCGCGGACGCGATCACTGGCTGTTTACACTGGGGCTGGCGCAAGCGGGTGAGTTCGGCTTTGTCCTGCTGGCGTTTTCGACCCAGCAGAATGTGATTCCAGGGGATTTGTCACAAAAACTTTTGATGATCATTGCGCTGACCATGCTGATCACGCCGCTTTTGTTCATCATTTATGATCTTCTCTCGCGCCGGATGGGGGATGGCACTCCGGCACCCGAACCGGATGAGATCGACGAGAAAGGCCCGGTCATCATCGCCGGGATCGGGCGATTTGGTCAGATCGTCAATCGTCTGGTGCAGGCAAGCGGGTTCAAAACCATCGTTCTTGACCATAACATCGAAACCATCCAGCTGATGCGTCGCTTTGGCGTAAAAGGGTTCCTGGGGGATCCGACCCGTCCGGAACTGTTGCGCGCGGCCGGCCTTGAAAAAGCATCTGTTCTGGTGGCTGCGATGGATGATCGCAAGAAGGTGACGCGTCTTGTCGGCTATGCGCGCCGCCAGCGCCCAGACCTACACATCGTCGCGCGGGCACGGGATCGGACCCATGTGTACGAGCTGTATCAAGCCGGCGCGAACGACATAGTGCGCGAGACATTCGATGGCTCATTACGGGCCGGGCGATATGTGCTCGAGAATGTGGGTCTCAGCGAATACGAGGCAGCGCAGGCCGAACAGACTTTCTACCACCATGATCGCATGTCGGTTCGTGAACTGGCAGAGCTCTGGATTCCCGGGCTGCCCACCGCCGAGAACAAAAAATACATCGAGCGTGCGCAGCAGCTGGAAAAAGACCTTGAGACCGAACTGCTGGAATTGGCGGAAGAAAACGACAAAAAATCGGCCTGACCTTCAACTCACGGTCAGGCCGCGCGGATCAACCGTCCGAGACGCCAGCTTCGGCAAAGGTCGCCATGCCGGAATGACAGGCAACAGCGCTTTTGAGGATATTGATCGCCAGCGCCCCGCCAGAGCCTTCACCTAGTCGCAGCCCCAGCTTCAGCAAAGGCTCTTTACCGAGCTTGGCCAACACAGCGCCATGCGCACCTTCCGCGCTCTGGTGCCCGGCGATCGTGTGATCCAGCGCGCTCTCTGAAAGGTCAGACAGACACGCGGCGGCCGCTGAGCAGATAAAGCCATCCAGAATAACCGGAATGTGCAGCGCGCGTGCGGCGGCAATGGCTCCGGCCATAGCGGCGATCTCGCGTCCGCCCAGACGGCGCAGAATCTCTAGCCCATCGCCCGAACCGCCATGTAGCGTAACACCTTCGGCCACCACACGGGTTTTGTTTGCTAATCCCGCATCATCGACACCTGTTCCGCGACCAGTCCAATCGCCCGCCTGACCTCCGAACAAGGCGCAAGCAATCGCCGCTGCGGGGGTCGTGTTGCCGATACCCATTTCACCAACAACAAGAAGATCGGCGTCTGGTCTGACCGCAGTCCACCCGGTGCGCAGCGCCTGCAACAGGTCGTCCTCTGACATAGCTGGACCTGATGTGAAATCCGCGGTCGGTCGTTCAAGCTCCAGCGCGTGGACATCCATCGTTGCCCCAGCCGCCTTGGCCAGCTGGTTGATGGCCGCCCCGCCATGTTCAAAGTTCAACACCATCTGCACGGTCACTTCCGGCGGAAAGGCCGAAACACCCTGTGCTGTGACACCGTGGTTTCCGGCAAACACGATAACCTGCGGCGAGGTGATCTGCGGGCGGGCATCCCCGCGCCAGCCTGCATACCAGATTGCCAGGTCTTCCAACCGACCAAGCGCGCCCGGAGGTTTGGTCAGCTGCCCATTACGGTCAGTCGCCCCTTGCGCAGCGGCATCATCGGGCCCGGAGGCTTGCCGGACAGCTTCGCGGAAAGAATTCAGATTGTTAATTTCGGGCAGCATCCAAAGCCTCGTTGCATCAGAGTGGTCCTGCGTGTTTAACCGAAGCGATCAAACCGACAAGACCCTGAAAGGCGCAGGAGTGCTAAAAAACGACACCAAGCTCATTTCTGCCTGGGATATTCCGCTGGCTTTGGTCCTGTTGACGCGTTTGCCCGTGCCGCGGCTGCCTGACAGAGTGTTCTCGCGTCAGGCCAGCGCCGTTTGGGCCTTTCCATTGGCGGGGCTTGTTGTCGGCATGTTGGCCTGTGCTGTGGGATGGATGGCGACGGCTATGGGGCTCCCGTCGATAGCATGTGCCATACTTGTCGTTCTTGTCCTGACCATCGCCACCGGCGCGATGCACGAGGATGGGCTTGCAGATACCGCCGACGGGCTGTGGGGCGGCTTCACTCCTGAACGGCGGCTAGAGATTATGAAGGACAGCCAGATCGGCACCTATGGCGTCCTTGCCCTGATTTCTTCGCAATTGCTGCGCGTGTCGTTGATTACTGCGATCCTTTCGAATGCGGGTTTTACCACCATATTGGCCGCATGCATCGTTTCGCGGGCTATGATGCCTGTTGTTATGTCCGTCCTTCCAAATGCCCGCCAATCAGGCCTTAGCCATTCAGTGGGCGCACCCGGATCGACCGCGGTGATACTCGGCGGGGCCATGGCGCTGCTGCTCACTCTGCCAATGATCGGGTTGCAGGTGGTTTTCCCTACGCTGATTGCCGCTTTCTCTGCGGTGGCAATGACGATGCTAGCCAAGGCCAAGATCGAGGGTCAGACCGGTGACATACTGGGCGCTACTCAACAACTGGCCGAGATAGGGTTTCTTTTGGCCGTAGCTACGCAGGTTTAGTGGCCCCGATTTCAATAGGTGACTGCAATATAAAAAGGCCACCTCCTTGCGGGGATGGCCTTAAAACTTTGATTTCAGCAGGTTCAGGCCGCCGCTGCCGCGCGCGAGGTCAGAACCTCATCCACCTGCCTGGCTGCCGACACTTCACCTGCGCCGGATACTGCCGCGACTTCGCGGGTCAGACGCTCAAGCGCGGCTTCATAAAGCTGACGTTCGGAATAGCTCTGTTCGCGCTGATCATCGGTGCGGTGCAGATCGCGGACAACTTCGGCAATCGAGATCAGATCACCCGAGTTGATCTTTTGTTCATATTCCTGTGCCCGGCGGGACCACATGGCACGCTTGACCTTGGCCTTGCCCTTCAGTGTCTTCATCGCCTGGCTGATGACATCTGGCGAGCTGAGCGACCGCAGACCAGACTCGGTCGCTTTGTTGGTCGGCACGCGCAGGGTCATTTTGTCTTTCTCAAAGGAAATGACGAACAGCTCGAGCGAGTATCCGGCAACTTCCTGCTCTTCAATCGAAATGATCTGACCGACACCATGGGCCGGGTAAACAACATAGTCGTTGGGACGAAACTCAAGCTTCTTCGACTTAGACATACAGGTTCTTCCTTGGTTACGAGAGCGCGGGACAGACAACAAAACGACCCACCCCGTGCCAGTACGGCCCGGTCAGGTTGCTGTGTTTTCAACTAATCAGAACTCCAAAGCGAGCATACTTACGGAGTCATCCCCATCTCAATCAACGTTCAATTTCCGAGTATATCACAAAATTGAGACACTCGAAAGGCTGCCCCTTTCCACATGAAAGAAAGGTGTTAAGAAACAGATAGATAAGGTGCCATCCCACTGCTGAACTGACAAGTTCAGAGCGCGAATCGCTTAGCCGCCTTCGCCGGGGGCCTCAGAGAAGTATTTCTCCATCTTACCCTCTTCGCCATCACGCTCTTCTGCATCAGGCAGCGGGTCTTTCTTCGTCACGATCACCGGCCACTGCTCGGAGAACTTACGATTAAACTCGACCCATTGATCCATGCCTGGCTCAGTATCCGGACGGATCGCATCAGCGGGACACTCAGGTTCACATACTCCGCAATCGATGCATTCATCGGGATGGATGACCAGTGTATTCTCACCTTCGTAGAAACAATCCACCGGACACACTTCGACACAGTCGGTGTATTTGCAGGCGATGCAGTTTTCAGTGACAACATAGGTCATGGTGAATTTCCCGTTTGCGGTTTGGGCGTCTAGCTAAATCAGTATGGCGTCAGCTTCAAGATATGTTCAGCTATCTTGATTGCGAGAAAGATCAAGTACACGCCGATCCTTCTTGGTGGGACGACCTTTTCCCTCAAACCCTGGATTTCGCGGCTGCGTGTCCTGCTTTTCGGTCAAATCGGTATATAGTGTCTGCGCCTCGGTTGCCGGTCCGCGCCGATCACCCAGTTTTTCGATACGCACAACGCGCACAATCCGCCCCTGAGGGAAGGTCAGAACATCACCGGGGGCCACAGGCTGCGCCGGTTTCAGGATCCGGTTTCCGTTGACGCGGACATGGCCGCCACTGACCTGTTTGGCGGACAGGCTTCGGGTCTTGAAGAACCGAGCCTGCCACAGCCATTTATCGATCCGAAGCCGGGCCTCGGTCATCAGGCTTTAGTTGCCTTCCTTCAAACCCATAAGCGCGGCCGCGAACGGGTTATCGGGATCAATGGGCTTTTCTTTCCTGGGCGGACGAGATGAGAAGGTCTTGGCACCCTGCGGCTTGCCACCTTTCTTGCCCTGCGGCTTGCCCCGGCCATCCTGAGGCTTACCGCGCGGCTTACCTTTGCCCTGCCCCTGTCGCTGTTCGCGGCGTGGGCCTTGGTTGGCCTGACGCTGACGGCCCCAAGTGAAGGTATAAAAGACCTCAACTTCGGGTTCATCTGTTGCGGCTGTCGGCGCGGTGGCCTCGGCTGCTGCCTCGGTGCTTTCGGTGGCCTCGGCTGACGCCTCGGTGGGTGCGGCGACCTCTTCGGGGGTTCCCTCTGGTGCGGGCACTTCCTCGGAGGCAGCTGCTTCCGTGGCCTCTGCGGCAGGTAGCTCTGCCGGTGCGGGCTTAACCTTTTCACGCTCGGCGCGTTCGGCCTTGTAGCCCAGCCCCTGCATCAGGTCGGCGAATTGTTCCAGCGTCATACCGGTGATCGACAGCATGTCAGGCTTGGCCTCGAACCCACCACGGCTGTCTTCAGCGCGCAGCATGTCGGCCAGACGTTCCAGCATGTCGATCCGGATCGAGCGTTCGCCCGCATCGCGATAACCACACATAGTGTCATAACCGTCAGGTGCGCCTTTGGCGATGGGCACAGTAACAAGACCCGGAGGCGGCGCGTCGGGAAATTCCTGCAGGCCATTTGCCAATGCCCACAGAACAAGACGCAGACGCGTTGGGGCCGGTTTCAGCAGCAGCGGCATGAAAATGGTGAACTGACCAAAGCGGATACCGTGTTTGCGCAGCGCGCCACGGGCGTCCTGATCCAGATCCTTGACGTCTTGCGCAACACCTGCGCGCGGCAATACGCCTAGCGCCTCAACCATGCGGAAGGCAAAGCCCCTAGCCAGCCCATTGAGTTCTTCATCGCGCGACAGGTTCAGCAACGGCTCGAACAGTGCGGCCACTTTGCGGTCGATGAAATGCTGCAGGCGACGCTGAACTTTCTGTTCAACATCGGGGCCCGCGGCCTCGTCCACAAAAACCTCGACCAGCGGCTTGAGAGGCTCTGCCCCGGCAACCAGCTTGCCAACGGCATATTCACCCCACATCAAGCCACCCTGATCGGTAAAATCAATTTCGGTATCGGGTGCATTATAGAAGCGATCGGCACGCAGATGGAATTGCGGCGCGAGGGCTTGCAAGGACGCCGATTTCAAGGCTTTCGCCTCGGCTCCTTGCGCGCTTTTGTCCGGACTGAACCGGAACCCTTCCAGACGACCGACGAATTCACCTTCGACGGTCACTTCACCCTTGTCATTTACTTCGGCCAAAAGGGCCTCCTTCTGTTTGAGCCGGCGCAACAAAACGGATGTGCGCCGGTCCACAAATCTCTGAGTCAAACGGTCATGCAGAGCGTCTGACAGCCTGTCTTCTACAATGCGCGTCTCATCACGCCAATGGGATTCGTCACGCACCCAACCATTTCGTTGCGCAACGTAAGTCCAGGTGCGAATATATGCCAACCTTTTTGACAGTGCATCTATATCGCCATCCGTTCGGTCGATCCGGCGGATTTGCCGCGCCATAAAGTCATCCGGGATCGAACCACCTTCATGCAGGTGGCCAAAAATCACTTCGATCTGGCTGGCATGTTCGGCATGGCTGATGCCGCGAAAATCGGGGATTCGGCAAACATCCCACAACAAACGAACGGATTGCGGATCACTGGCACGGGCCGCAATTTCGGCAACTTGCGACAAGGATTTAAGCACATTCAGATCATCTGCCGGACGGGCTTTGATCAGGTGTTCGCTATCCGGGCTAATCTCGAGCGTGTGGATCAGAGCGTCAATCGAACCAAACTGCAAGGCGGCATTCCGCCAATTCAGTTTTTTCATCGGCGCAAAGCGGCTGTCCATAATGGCCTGCGCGACACCGTCGTCCAGAGGCGGCGCCTCGCCGGTCACGCCGAAGGTTCCATCGGACATTCCGCGCCCTGCGCGGCCAGCAATTTGGGCAAGTTCATTCGGGGCCAGGGGCCGCATCCGCCGGCCATCGAATTTGGTCAGGGACGAGAACGCAACATGGTTCACATCCAGGTTCAACCCCATCCCGATGGCATCGGTGGCAACCAAATAGTCGACCTCACCATTCTGATAGAGCTCAACCTGTGCATTCCGTGTACGCGGGCTAAGCGCCCCCATGACCACAGCCGCCCCACCCTTTTGACGGCGTAGCAGCTCGGCGATGGCATAGACGTTGTCGACCGAAAACCCGACGATGGCGCTGCGCGGTGGCATGCGGCTGATTTTCTTGGAACCGGCATAGACCAGTTGCGACATCCGCTCGCGCCGGACGAATTGTGCTTCGGGCACAAGTGCCGCGATGGGGCCGCGCATGGTATCGGATCCCAGAAACAGGGTTTCATTGGTGCCGCGCGCGCGCAGCAACCTGTCGGTGAAGACGTGGCCGCGTTCCGGGTCGGCGCAGAGTTGGATTTCGTCGATAGCCACAAAATCGGCACCCATGCCTTCGGGCATCGCCTCGACCGTACAGACCCAATATTTCGCACGCGGCGGTACGATACGTTCTTCCCCGGTGATCAGCGCCACCACCGACGGTCCGCGAATGGCGACGATTTTGTCGTATACCTCGCGCGCAAGCAGGCGCAGCGGCAGGCCGATCACCCCCGTGCGGTACCCCAGCATACGTTCGATTGCGTAATGGGTTTTGCCTGTATTGGTTGGGCCAAGTACGGCCACGATTCGGGATGACCCGCTCACCTTTGCCCCCTGCCCCCGGTTTTCAGAGGGCCGAGCCCTCGATCTGGGCTTTCAGTCGATTCACTGCATTGGTTACTTCTTCGTAATGGGGATGTATAGCCAAGGCATGGGAATAGGCCGCAAATGCCTTTTCGGGCTGACCCAGAATCTCAAATATCAATCCAAGCCCGTAGATGGCTTCATAGTTGTTCGGGTTCAGCGTCAGGGCATGTTCCAGATCTGCGGCAGCCATCCCGAACCTTTCGATCCCAAAAAACGCAGAGGCCCGCGCGTGCCAGCCTTCGGCGAAATCAGGCGCGTGGTCTGTCAGGGCCGTCAAATGCTCGATCGCGGCATAGGTGTCACCATCATCCAGTGCTTCGCGCCCACGCTCCAGCAGCAGGTCGGCCGAGGCCGAACCCGATTGCGACCAGAGCGCCCGTAACTGGCGGTCGATTCCAGTCGCCTGGTCCGGTGTGGCCTGTGCAAGGTTCTGCAACAACTCGGCCTCGTCGCGGGAATCCTCCTGCTGCGCAAGGCAAGTGGAGGAAAACATGACTAGGACAAAAAGTGCCGCAACGGTACCTTTGAGATTGTTGATTGCATTGCTCATAACAAGTGTCAGTGTAGCGTTGCGACCGAGGATGTCCATTCACGGCGTACTAACAAAATGAGGAAGATCATGAGCGATTCATTGGAAAAAGCCGCAGCAGTGCTGAATGAGAAACTGTCGGGCGGCGATTTCGACGCATCGGCTAAATTTGCCATCGCGGATTTGGGCGCGATCGTAGTTGATGCAAGCGGCGCGCGCATCAGCGATGAAGAAACGGACGTGACTTTGAACGCTGATGCGGACACGTTCGAGCAAATTCTCAATGGTGATCTGGACCCGACAAGCGCCTTCATGGCCGGAAAACTGAGCATTGACGGCGACATGGGCGCGGCAATGAAACTCGCCTCGGCCCTGGCCTGATGGAATACCCGTCGGCCCCTTTGTTCGAAGACGTGGCTGGCGGCCCCGCTGGCGGTGTTGCTCATTGGTTGAACACCGCCGACGGTACCCGAATTCGCGTGGCGCATTGGCGCCCCGAAGGTACAGCGAACGGGACTGTCATGCTGTTTCCCGGTCGCACTGAATACATCGAAAAATACGGTGATGCGGCGAGTGAATTCGTCAAGCGTGGCTTTGCCGTGCTGGTGATCGACTGGCGGGGTCAGGGATTGGCAGACCGGTTGCTTGACGATCCTCGGGTTGGCCATGTCGATAAATTCACTGACTATCAGCAAGACGTAGATGTATCGCTAGAGCTGGCCACAAAGCTTGATCTGCCCAGGCCCTGGCATGTTATCGGCCACTCTATGGGCGGTGCCATTGGATTGCGGGCAGTTTTGGAAAACGATTGTTTTTCTACCTGTGTTTTTACCGGTCCGATGTGGGGGATTTTCTTTACGCCCCTTATGAAACCCATCAGCCGGTTGACCGCAAATTGGGCCCCACGACTGGGGTTTGGCGAAAAGACGCCCCCGACCACATCACTGGACAGCTATGTTCTGACACAGCCTTTCGAAGGCAATAGCCTGACGCGCGATCCTGCCATGTACAAAATGATGCAGGATCATCTGGCCAAGTATCCCGAACTGTCCCTTGGTGCACCGTCGACGATCTGGCTGCGCGAGGCATTAGATGAATGCGACTGGTTGATGGTGCAGACTGCCCCAGCCATCCCATGCCTGACATATCTTGGCTCCCACGAGCAGATTGTGGACCGCAAGGCCATCCGCGCACGCATGGCAAACTGGCCGAACAGCACGTTGATCGAAATTCCAGCCGGTGAACACGAAGTCCTGATGGAACCGCCAGAGGTGCGCGACCCTGCATTTGACCAAATCGCCGCGCATTTCAAAGCTGCATAGACGGATCACCCCTGGAACCGGCGCTTTCCCTTTGACTGTCCGCTTGTGATCCTCGCCGGTCGCGCCTAGATGTTTGCCAAAGCAGATTTTCGAGGTGATCCATGCGCGACCTTCCTTTTCCAGTACGTGACGCAAACGCGGTCGGCGGGGCCGATAATCTTGGCAACCTGCCGGAATGGGATCTGACGGATCTCTATGCTTCGGAAGACGCGGCCGAGCTTGCGCGTGACCTGGACTGGTTGGAAACCGAATGCGCCGCCTTTGCCGCAGATTACGAAGGCAATTTGGCGGATCTTGATGCCCTGGGCTTGCTGACCTGCGTGTTGCGGAACGAAAAGATCAACTCGATCGCCGGGCGCATCATGTCCTTTGCCGGGCTGCGCTATTATCAGCTGACGACCGATGCCGAGCGCGCCAAGTTCCTCTCGGACATGCAGGAAAAGATCACTGTCTTTACCACGCCGCTGGTGTTCTTCACGCTGGAAATCAATCGCCTCGACGACGACGCGCTAAAAGCGCATTTCGACGCCAACACCGATCTGGCCCGTTACGAGCCCGTATTCCGCCGCATCCGCGCGATGAAACCCTATCAGCTATCTGACGAGCTAGAAAAATTCCTGCACGATCTGGGTGTTGTTGGCGATGCCTGGGAACGCCTTTTCGACGAGACCATCGCGGGCTTGACCTTTGATGTTGACGGAGAAGAGTTGAACATCGAAGGCACACTCAACCTACTGACCGAGCAGGACCGCAGCAAACGCGAAGCGGCTTCTCGCGAATTGGCCCGCGTGTTTCAGGACAACGTCAAGACCTTCGCGCGCGTTCACAACACGCAGGCCAAGGAAAAGGAAATCGTCGACCGCTGGCGCAATATGCCGACCGCGCAGACTGGTCGCCATCTGTCGAATGACGTCGAACCCGAGGTCGTCGAGGCCCTGCGCGAGGCGGTCGTGGCCGCCTACCCCAAGCTGAGCCACCGGTATTACGAGCTAAAGCGCAAATGGCTGGGTCTGGACGTGATGCAGGTCTGGGATCGCAACGCACCCCTGCCGATGGAAGACACGCAGATTGTCGGCTGGGATGACGCCGAGAAAACCGTGATGGATGCCTATGAGGCCTTTGATCCGCGTATGGGTGAGATCGCCGCGCCGTTCTTCTCGAAGGGTTGGATTGATGCCGCGGTGAAACCGGGCAAGGCGCCGGGCGCCTTTGCGCATCCCACCGTAACTGACGTCCACCCCTATGTGATGCTGAACTATCTTGGTAAGCCCCGCGATGTGATGACCCTGGCGCATGAGCTGGGCCATGGCGTTCATCAGGTTTTGGCCGCCGATCAAGGTGAGATGCTGTCTTCCACCCCGCTGACGCTGGCCGAAACCGCTTCGGTTTTTGGTGAAATGCTGACCTTCCGCAAAATGCTGGACAAGGCCGAAACCCCTGAGCAGCGCAAGATTCTGCTGGCTGGCAAGGTCGAGGACATGATCAACACGGTCGTGCGCCAAATCGCCTTCTATGACTTCGAATGCAAATTGCACGCCGCACGCCGCGAGGGCGAGTTGACCCCGGACGACATCAACGCCTTGTGGATGAGCGTTCAGGCCGAAAGCCTCGGCCCCGCATTTGAATTCATGGAAGGGTATGAGACGTTCTGGGCCTATATCCCACATTTCGTGCATTCGCCCTTCTACGTCTACGCCTATGCCTTTGGCGACGGCCTCGTGAACGCGCTCTATTCCGTCTACGAAAGCGGCGCCGACGGGTTCGAGGACAAGTATTTCGACATGCTGCGCGCCGGTGGGTCAAAACACCACAAAGAGCTGCTGGCCCCGTTCGGTCTGGATGCTAGCGATCCCAAGTTCTGGGACAAAGGCCTGTCGATGATCTCGGGCTTTATTGACGAGTTGGAGGCGATGGAGGGCTGAAGCCGCCTGAAGCGGAGACGGTGATGTCTGCTTCGCGGACAAAGCGGACAAACGAACAAATAGTCCGAATGTCCGCTTCAAGAAGTCAGAAACCTACGAATTCTTCCAGAGTATACCCGTTTTCATATATTTCGGTTTTGGTCCGAGACAGGCTCAAGGCCGATGTATTGCTGCCAAACAATCCAACTCCGGTTCCCAAGATACACGGCGCTCGCTTGAGGATCAGCCTGTCGATCAATCCTTCGACGAGCATCCATCCTGCGAACTCTCCTCCGCCGCACAAATATACCGGGCCATCAGATTCTCGGGCTATCTGCCTAATATCGTCTGGATCTGGCCGCTTTAGAACCGATACCTCGGATTTCTCAGGCAACTGAAACGTGTTTGAGAACACAATCGTGTTCATGTGCGGATATGGGTTCTGTCCGGGTTCTAGTCCGTATTCATAGCCAAACTCATAGGTCTTCCGGCCCATGATTGCTGTCTTGTAGCCTTCAAGCCGATTGGCATAGTCGTCGACAACGGGCCCTTCATGGGCGAATTTCGAAATGTCGCCAGACAAACCAGAGATAAACCCGTCAAGCGATACGGCGACGTCATAAATAATGGGATGCATCTGCTGCTCCTGTACAATGATTTCCAATGAAGCCAGTTAGCTTCGTGCAGGGTGGAAATTACTTGATCACTGACAGGGCACTCCTCAGATTGAACGCGTCACTAGATGAGTTTCGTGGTCTGGTCAACGTTGCGTCAAATGGGCATTCGAGCAAAAAGCAGCATCCTCTACTTTGGGCTCAAAGCAAACATAATAAACTCACCTCAACTGACTGTCCTTCGACCCGCGCCGGTTGATACCGCCGCGCATTTTGTGCGCCCCGTCACGTTCTTGCTGGCACTCGAGGCACAGTTTCACGCCAGGCAGTGCTGTGCGGCGCTTTTCGGGGATTGGTTCTTCGCATTCGGCACAATGGGTCAGGCTTTCGCCTACGGGCCGTTTCTGGGCCTGCATTCGGGCCAGCTCATCCGAAATGGATGCCTCGATCTGTTCGCTTACTGCGCCGTCGCGCGCCCAGCCACCTGCCATCGGGATGCCTCCTGTAAAGGTGTTAGCCGATTTTGCAGCGGTTCAAGAAGCGTGGCAAGTCATGGCAGCGCCACTGCATTCTCCAGCACACGGTCAATCACTTCCTGCGTGCCGCGTGAAAACTCAAGCGGGCACGGATATTCGGCACCCTCACGGACCGACCGACAAAAAGCTTCGACCTGCAGCTTATAGTGATCGTCCGCGGGGAAACGTGTGACCTGTATTTCCAGGCCGGGGCGGTGCAATTCGACACGCGCCTCTCCGAACACACGCGGATTGAACGGCGCAGTCAGCCGGATCATGCCGCGGTCGCCATGAAACACCATCTCTTGATGCGGATGCATTCGGATCGAGACATAGCTGGAATAGGTGAAATCCGGGAACTGAGCGCGAATCTCGGTAAAAGCGTCGACCCCATCCTCCCACCGGATGGCGGATTCGACCTGAATCGGCTCCTGCCCGGTGACAAAGCGCGCGCTGCCAATCACATAGACGCCAATATCACGCAGCCCACCTCCGCCGGTCTCAGCCCGGTTGCGAATGTTTGCCGTATCCGCCCGGCTGTCAAAGCTGAACGCACCCGTCACATGGGCCAAATTCCCGATCGCCTTGTCGGCGATCAGCTTGCGTACAAACTTCCATTGAGGGTGTTGGACGATCATATAGGCCTCGGCCGCCAACAATCCGGTCTCATCCCGTTTGTTGATCAATGGGGCAAATTCGGACACGGTCATAGCCATCGGCTTTTCACACAGCACATGTTTACCGGCGTCCAGTGCCTTAAGGCTCCATTCGACATGCAAATGGTTGGGCAGCGGGATGTAAACGGCCTCAATCTGTGGGTCGTTCAGCAACGCATCATAACTGTTATAAACCGTCAAATCCGGGCAAAAGGCCTGAAACGGTTCGCCTTTGGCGGGATCGGACGTCGCAAGGCCCGCCAGACGCGCGCCCTCAGCTGCGTGGATTGCCGGGGCCATATATTGCCGCGCGAATTTCGCAGCTCCCAATACGCCCCAATTCACCGGATTCTGCATCATGGACACCCCCTATGGCTTTGATCCGGTCTGTTGTAATCGCCCTCAGTCCGAGTGTCATTAGCGCTAACACAAATAGAAAACCCGGCACGACCAATGTCGCACCGGGCCCGTTCAATTAACGAAGAGGTCAGGCTGTGGCCAGCATCCCCTTTTCTCGGGCAAGCTCTCGCATCTTCTTCTGAAGTTTCTCAAAAGCGCGGACTTCAATCTGGCGAATGCGTTCGCGACTGACATTGTACTGCGTACTCAGCTCTTCCAGTGTGACGGCCTGATCCATCAGGCGGCGTTGGGTCAGAATGTCTTTTTCCCGGTCATTCAAAACTTCAAGAGCAGCCGCCAACAGCTCGCGGCGGGCGTCGAGCTCATCGCGGGCCTCATAGTCGCCCGCCTGATCGGCATCCTCGTCCTCAAGCCAGTCCTGCCATTGCATGGTGCCTTCGCCCTCGGACCCGACGGTCGCATTCAGAGAGGCGTCGCCACCGGACATCCGGCGGTTCATGCTGATCACTTCTGCTTCGGTCACACCAAGGTCATTTGCGATCCGGGCCACGTTTTCCGGACGCAGGTCGCCCTCTTCCAGCGCACCGATGCGTGCCTTAGCTTTGCGCAAGTTGAAAAACAGCTTTTTCTGCGCCGAGGTTGTACCCAGTTTGACCAAAGACCATGACCGCAGAATGTATTCCTGAATCGAGGCGCGAATCCACCACATGGCATAGGTCGCCAGCCGGAATCCTTTTTCCGGGTCAAACCGTTTCACGGCCTGCATAAGACCGACATTGGCCTCGGAGATCACTTCGGCCTGTGGCAGCCCATAACCGCGATAACCCATAGCGATCTTGGCCGCCAACCGTAGGTGGGAGGTCACCATTTTATGTGCAGCTTCAGTATCTTGCTTCTCAACCCAGCTTTTGGCCAGCATGTATTCTTCTTCTGGCTCCAGCAGGGGAAACTTACGAATTTCCTGCATATAGCGGTTCAGCCCGCCTTCCGGCGTCGGCGCGGGGAGATTTGCGTAATTGGCCATGTTTCTTGTCCCTCCGACAAATGTTTAAGTCGTTAACATGGATATGGGAGGTCGTCCCGATCCGTTCAAGAGGTACCGTTAACAGTTTGAAATTAACGTTTGATAAAGGAAACCTAAGAAAACGTTATTCACGTAACTTTGCTTATTATGTCAGCGGTGTGCGCAGCTGTTCAATCAGATTTTCCATATCATCCGGCAACACAGCCTCGAAGCGAAGGTTTTCACCTGAAATCGGGTGCTCAAAACCCAAAACCGCAGCATGAAGCGCCTGACGAGGAAAGTCTCGTACGGCCTCTGCGGCAGACGCGCTAAAGGCTTTAGCTGCGAGTTTCCGCTTGCCCCCATAAACCGGATCACCGACCAGACCATGACCGGCATGGGTCATGTGAACCCGAATCTGATGCGTGCGGCCTGTTTCCAGCCAGCATTCGATCAGAGCCAGCCCTTGCGGGGCCCCAAACGTTTCGACCAGGCGGGCGCGCGTGACAGCGTGGCGACCACCGTGAAACAGCACAGCCTGTCGTTGCCGGTCTGTCTTGTGACGGGCCAGCTGAGTGGTGATCCGCATGATGTTTCCGGGCTCAAAGCTGACACCTTTGACGCCGCGCAACCGGGGATCATTGGCATCCGGGACACCGTAACAGATGGCGCGATAATAGCGTTCGACACTATGCGCCTCGAACTGCGCGGCAAGCCCGTGATGGGCCGCGTCGGATTTGGCCACCACCAGCAACCCGCTGGTTTCCTTGTCGATGCGATGCACGATGCCGGGGCGCTTTACGCCGCCTACGCCAGACAGGTCATCACCGCAGTGATGCAGCAACGCATTGACCAATGTCCCGTTCGGAGAGCCGGGCGCAGGATGCACGACCATACCCGCAGGTTTATTGACCACGATCAGGTCGGTATCCTCGAATACGACCTCCAGCGGGATGTCTTCCGGGCCGATATGGCTGTCTTCGGCCTCGGCCACAGTGATCGCCACCACTGCGCCTTCGGCCACCTTGGCCTTGGGGTCGCGGGCGGCGGTTCCGTTGATCATCACGGCCCCCTCTTCGATCAGCTTCCCCAATCGGGTCCGCGACAGGCTTTCCTCGGCTGGCACATCGCGGGAAAGCGCCTTATCAAGGCGGGGCGGCGGATCGGCCGCGATTTGAAACTCAATCTGGCGAGTGCCCATGACTGTCCCTTCCGAACCCCAAGAACCGCAGGAAACGCCGCAGCTTCGCCTGCTGCGGAGAATGGTCATGCTGCTGACCGCGGTGATGATTGGCGGGGTTCTAGTGACATTCGCACTGATTGTCATCCGGCTATCGGACCGGACCCCCACCCTGCCTGATCAGGTTGAGTTGCCCGATGGCGCAAAAGCGCAGGCGGTCACCATTGGAAACAACTGGTTTGCGGTTGTGACTGATGACAATCGCATCCTGATCTTTGACAAAACCACTGGCCGGCAGCGCCAGGAAATTACCGTCGAATAAGGTCAACCCTCTAGCGCCATGCGAAACACGATCTCGGATGCCTGGCGCAGCGCCTGATATTCCGCGGCTGTGTCCCGGCGAAACGACTGATCATGCATGCTCAACCTGACAGGGGCAAAAAGCTGCGTCCGGTCGGGAAAGAACTCTTGATGAAAACTCACATCTTCATTTGCCATAAACGAGTCCAGCCAGGTGCGTTCTTCCGGTTCAAGCACATCATTCTTACGCATCATCACGGGATCATCGACAGACCGACGTCGCAACTGGCGACTTTTCTTGCGTCCCATAGCCCTAGTGACCACACCAAACGCCTCACACGCGGCTCTTGAATGCGAAGGATTGGACGATGTTTCGGTCTTGCTGCCCAAGGGCAGTTGGACGCCGATGCGATCCAGAAAATCATCGACAATGTTGCCATTGGCCATTTCAGAGCGCTCATACAGCATAGGCACCAACGAGACGCCCGGAAAAGCTGACCTTATCCGAGCCGCAGCACTGGCAAAGCTGAAACGCTCAGGATGCGCACGTATCTCGTCCAGCTGGGTACGAATATATTCAGAGCCGCCCCCGGCAAGCCTGCCGTTCTTTGCCCTTTGTTTATAATCGGCTTCGAAAAAGTCAGAATATCTACGGCAGTAGAAAGCAATCCTCATCTCACGCGCGGGGATCTCGGCGAAAATCTCGGCCAGTTTGTGCAGATCGACTGAATACAACATCTCAGACGATACCAAGCATGCCTTATCCTCATGCTCAGCATATTCCCGTGCCATCGCTTCGCGCAGGGCGGTGACCGGCTGATCGGTTTGGTTCATGTGGAAGGCAATCAGGTTATGACTGCTGGCCAGACGCCCCTGCCCCTCGGTTCGCCTGCGGCCCGTTTCCATATAGTGTAATCCGGCCCCAGCCATCACTTGACCGTTTTTGCGAACAAACCCCTGTAACGCAGTCGACCCAGTCTTGGGCATTCCTATGTGTAGCCAGAGCATGAAACGTTCCTATTCGCCAAGCGACCTCAGGTCTCGGCCTTGGCTGAGAACCCGGCGGTCATCTGACGCATGAGGTCTTGCATCTCGGGTTGTTCGCGCAACTGGGCAACCTGTTGGCGATGCAGATCGCAGGTCATATGGTGCAGGCGGGCCGTCTCAGCGTCTGACAGCATTTCGTAATACAAAGCCCGTTTCCGATCGAGGATTGTGTCGATCGAGGTCTCAGTTTCGGCGTTTTGGTTCATCATGTTCCAATATTCCATCCCAAGGCTTTCCCCCAGATGATGGGCCCGACCACGCATTTTCTTGACCAGATAACTTTCACAGGATTTCAGAGCATAGTGATTGATCTGAACATGCTCGTACCCGACGGAGTCCCGCGCCGATCGCCAACTGGCAGTAAAATACCTTTCGGGCATCGGTTGACCGGATCCGTTGTACCAATGGCATTCTTCCATCGTTTCAACGGTCGGCCTTTTCGGTCGATGGACACCGAGCGCATCCCATACGCCACGTTGGAACATGGTCTTAAAGCCCCAAGCTTGCGGCGGTCGAAAAATACGCTCAGGTGCAGCTTGGCGAAACTGATCCGACAGGAAACGGTCCTCGTACCGAACAATGCCGGCGTTTCCGAATAGACGCCAAGTCATTGAAATCGTTTTTGCATCCGGCATGGCACCTGTCAGCGCACGCAATGTATGGTCGCCGGTTCTGACGTTAATATGTTCATCCGCGTCGATAACGATCACCCAATCCTGTGGACGGGCCACTTCCATTTTCAGAAAGGCGTTATAGGCGCGTTTTTGCGGGCTGGTCTGACGTCTCGAGTTGTTGTCGACATGCGTGACAATGCCAAGGTCATGCAATCGCTGCAGCAAGGCATCTGTACCATCGGTACAGTCATTGGTCATGACCACAATCTGGTCCACACCAATGGCACGATTATGGGCGATCCATTCAAGAACGAATGGTCCTTCGTTCTTCATAGGGGTAACGCTGATATATCGAGGATCCTGTTCGGCCATACCTGACTGCCCTGCTTGTTTTCATTGCCCCGGTGGTATCGGAGATTTGTTTAAGATTTTGACCGCAAACTACCGGTATTCAAGCCGGTCACCAAGAGAAATTCGTCTATTTTCCACCCGCACGTTTCAGCTGATTGGAATATCGTTTTAGGGTTGGGCACAGCGCGTGGGCCTTGGAAAGATGAACGCGCGCATTCTGCTTTTCACCTCGTTGCAGAAATATCCTGCCGGCCTCTCCTTGAATCGTCGCTGTATTGTCATCCAGTTCCGCAGCCTGAATAATTTGGTTTTGCCCCTGTTCTTCGGCCCCGTTCCTTTCAAGGTATTGCCCCATCGCAAAGACCAGAAATGGGTTGCCCGGATCACAGGCCAACGCATCTGCCATGGCCAGCCTTCCGTTTACAAAATCTCCATCTTTCTCATACAGTTCGGCCAGTCGCTTTAAGTATAACGGGTTATCCGGAAGGCGCTTGGCCACTTTCCGCGCAATATCCAAAGACTGCGCCAAAGATGTATCTCCCAAATGCAAACGCAGCAAAGATTGCACCCCTTCAAAGCGCGGGTCTTCGCGTGAAATGCGAACGTCCTCGGGCAACTGAGTTGAGCTTTCTAGCCCGTCAGCCAAAGTCTGCAAACGGGATCTGTTGGAGGTTAGACGGCGCGCCCTTTGATCTACGGACAGACTAGCCCAATCCAATAGGATCAGGTCAAAATTACAGGGCAAGCGCACCAGAACTTTTCTTTGGGCAACGTGGGAATTATAGTTGAACCAAGGCCTCCGAATAATCTTTTGCATTGCCCAATCTATCGGCGGCATAGCGCGATGGGCGATTTGATCGCGATACAAAAGCCGAGAGCCAAATATGATGACATCCGGGCGCATTGGCTTGGTCCAGAACGCCCGGCTAAGCACTTGCGCTGCCATCCAGCGCTTTTTCTGCCCCCCCAAGATTGCTGCCTTTAGTGCCGTAGCGACTGCAAAATCTTCCGGCCAGATATGTGGGTTCTTCAGGGCCTCTTCCGTCAATTCCAGCGCTTCAGCCCATCGGTTCAGGTAAAAGTAATTCAATGCCTGAAGCAGCGGCACAAAAGCATTATCAGAACCTGCATCCATCAGCGGCTGAACGAGTTCCAATGCCTCTTCAGCCCGATCTCCAGCGCCCAAACCATGAAGATAAAAGGACGCTTTGGAATAGATATGAGCGGCTTCTGAGAGATTCAGAAATTCTTCCGGGCCAAGGCGCAACCGTTCAATCATCTGTTCGTTGGCCTGGTTGATGTCCTTTTCCGCTAAAACATCCCGAAAAACCTTCCTTTGTTGCCCGGAAATCCGCGCTGCTGCCATGGAAAACGCCGAGATAAACGGTGCAATCACCTGATCCGCGCGCGACATGGTATAGAGCTCCAGAAAGTCTCGTTGTGCGCGGGTCAGACTGGAAAGATCCGCGATATCTGACATTTGCATAAGGTGCGGAAACTGCACTTGGAATCGGGCCACAAGCTCGGGCTGATCTGAAAACATGATCGCGGCACACCCTGCGTTTTTTTCAAGATGCGCTGCATACAGTTCTTCCGGTTCGATCTTTGCCGGCCAGGTCGTATGCTTCCACGGCAGACCATTCAGGATGTCGCCACGGCGAATGTGATAGGCCGACACCCCCTTGCCACTTAGTTTGGCATCTGCCTTTTCCATAATGTTCCGGATTTCATCCGTGAACCCGATCTGATGGATGAACTCTCGGTACCGGGGGCGGATCTGCTCGACATCTTCCCATTGAAAGGCCAGAACCTCAAAGCCTTCCTCGACGACAACAGAGCGGCCGGAATTCAGATGGGATATCAGCCGATCCGGTGTCGCATCGCCCTGAAACGACCATATCGGCAGGGCGTTCTCGCCTAGAGCATCAAAGGATTCGGTGCTCAGGAAATGCTCATCCATCCACTCTTGTGAGAACAATTCTTGCGGCTGGCCCAGCTCTGGCGCATCCGCACCTTTGGGAAACCAGTTGACCCGATAGCTGGTGTCAAAATCCTCGGCCAACCGGATGCAGGTCAGCATCATCAGCAACCGGGCACCCATCCGGTCTTTGCGCTGGCCGATAAAGACCCCCTTTTCGGGCTTCATGAGGCTGCTTCGGCCAAGGCTGCGCGCCGCAGCCGTCGGAACCTCTGCCTTGCTTGCGTAACAAGCTGTGGGTGACGTTCGCCGCCAATCGCCTCGATCCCGCGCATATACAAAGGCAGTCGCCGCCGTGCCCGCATCATCCGGTAATAGGCCTGGGGTTCCAGTGTGCCGTCCATCGCCTCGAGCATAACCGGCTTCAGTATATCCAATTTGCGCAGCATCGGGGCCGCGAAATGGTTTGAAAACCATGTCTTCAGCAGCACGACATTATCGCCTTTCAATCGCGTCACCTGCTGGCGATCAAGATCAAAAAAGGGATCATAGAAAACGTAGGCTTTCCCCACATTCTCAATGGTTTGCGCGGCATCGCTAAAGGGAAGATCCCAGTCTTGCACCTGCCCGAACCGATACCGGGTTTCCCACGGGACCAGCCGTTCATCCAGCGTTGTCTGCGGATTGAAAGCGATGACATTGGCGCCGGGAACAAGGGCCGAGAATGTCAGCGCTCCAAATCCGCCCATCGAAGCGCCCGCAAACACAACCTGATCAAACTGTGCAAAAAAACCCTGATCCGCTTGGGTCTGAAAATACGAGATGATCTCGGGATCGCGGTACCAGGCTTTGGTCCGCGCAAATATCCCCATATGGGACCAGCCTTCGTCACGGAAGAACTTCCAGCCCCAGGGTTCGCGGGAAAAAGACAGGTCGTTGGCATTGGCAATGTTGTCAAAGCTGACCACAAGCCGGGACGCAGACCTTTGGTGAAACAAAACCGAGTGTCTGTTCAGCTTTTGCAGAAACCCGGTCCCGTCCCCACCTGGATACAGCTCGACAAACCAAGGGGGCGCAGGGTCTGTCAGAATCCGTTCATACCCCGTCTTACGATCGGGATGATCAGGCTTGAGCTGCTCTTTTGAAAGGTCTTCTGCCATGGTGATCAGACCAGATTTTCCGCAAGCCAGAGGCGGAAATCCACCCAGTCAGGCCGCAACTTGATCTCTGATATCTTGGTGCGATGCCAGTCACATGCCTTCGCGTGCAGGCAGCCGAGTTCTTCATCGGCTTTCAGTTCGGCCAGCAATGGGGCCGCGCGATGCGCTGCTGGCAGTATCGAGTGATCTGTTTCTTTGTTGGCATTCATGTCCTGCCAATAGGCTTGCCCTTGGTCTACGCGGATATGATTGGTACGGCCCCGATCCCTTTTGACCAGAAACCCATCCAAAGACCGGACGGAATAGTGATGAATCCGCCCCAGCGAATGATCAAATTTCCGCCATGCGCGCCACCCAACCTTCTCGGACGGAAACAGCCTGCCACCGGCATCGGACCAAGCGATTTCGCTTTCTTTCCCTTCTTCGACCCCTTTCGGGCGATGCGGGCCGAACCGCGTAAATTTTCCGTTGTTACGAAACAGGGTTTTCAGACCATAGGCCCGGCCGGAATGATACGGGAATTCCTGATCCCCCATCGAAAAGGACTCGGTCACAGGTTTGTCTTCAAAGCTGATATTCCCCGAACTACCAAACAATTTCCACGCGAATGAGATCGCATCCACCGGCTTTCCGGCCCGCTGTTCGGTTTCTGCGATCAGCGCCGCAAAGCTGTTGTCACCGCAGCGGATGTTCCAGAATTCATCAACATCCAGACACATCAGCCAGTCGGCCTCTTTCACTTTGGGCTGACGCCGCGCGCGCCGTAGCATCTGATGCTGCGGGTTTCCCCCTTCTTTGACCTCGTTCGGGACATGTGTGGCAAGACCCAATTCCTGCAGCCTGCGGGCAATGGCATCCGTGCCGTCTTCACAGCTATTGGTGAAGATCACAAAGTGATCGACTCCCAGTGTTTTGTGGAATGCGACCCATTCCAGCATATAGGGGCCTTCGTTCTTCATCGTCGTGAATACGGTGAGCGCCTGAGACATGTATTTCCTGCCATAACTTCTTTGCCCAAGTCATACACAACCCGGCAAGCACGGGCGAGATGGGATTTGGGTGCAAAAGAAATACTGCGCGAAACTGGTGCAAAGCTACACCCACTGGGTAGGGATCATACTATTTCGAATGAATATCCATGTGGTTGAAGCGGCTAACCTTAATCACGCCAAAATGCGCCCACTCTTTTTTGGTTGCAGCAGGACGCATTTGGCTGGTTCAAGGTTAGTCGGTTCTGAATCGTCGTGAATCAGGTCAGAATCTCAGCGACAGACATGACATTCCGCCATCCAGTTTGGCGCATTCCACATTGTCGATTTCGACCACATCATAACCGTTCTGGCGCAACATCTCGGTGGTATGCGGGAAGCCAGCCGGAGCCAGGACAAATTGGTTGAACCGGATCGAGTTTGCAGCGGCTTCTTCGCCTTCTGCCACATGCAGAACCCGATATCCTTCGAAGCAGCCGGATGCGTCCAGCCGTTTCGTGGACAGGATGGTTTCCCCATCCAGCAACGAACAATCCGTTTTGAAGTGCAGCACACCCGGTGGTGTAAAAACCTCGCGTACGGTGTGGCCCCAGTCGGAAACGATTTCGGTCAGCTCTGCGACACCGGCCGCATCGGTCCGATCTGACCGGCCAACCAGAATTTCGCGACCCGTTACCAGAATGTCCCCGCCTTCAATATGGCCGGGCCCAGCGATCTGCCGAACCTCGTCATAAACGCCGCGGATTGTCGGCTCCATCTCGGCCACCTCACCCATGCGGCTGGGTGCACCGGGGCGCATCATCACCGCACCCTGAGGAAGACACAGTGTGGTATCTTCGACAAAGACGGCATCCGGATACGTCTCAAGGGAAGCCAGTTCGATAACCTCTGCTCCGGTTTTCTTGAGGGTTTCGACATAATGCGCATGAGATGCAAGCATTCGGTCTAGGTCCGGCGTACCGATATCTTCGGCACGCAGACCATCGGTGATGGTCGCTGCTGGGCGACGAGTGATCGCGCGCGAGAATTCATAGGTCGGGTCAGTCATTTTCGGTCTCACTTTTCATCAAGAGTGTGATTGGTTGGGCGCGCGGATTTCAACAAGCCGCGGGCCATCTTGGGATTGCGCAGACGACAAAGCTTGGGCCACGTCCAACGGGTCGGGGCCAGTGCGCCAGAACGGCATGCCGCACGACCGGGCGACGCTTTCAAAATCCGGTGGGGTCGGATCGCATCCCAGCACAGTCACACCGACCGCCTGCATTGATGTGGCGATTTCCTGATAACCGTGGTTGTTCCAGATCACGAAGGTGATCGGCAGTTTTTCATCAACGGCGCACATCAGCTCAGGAAGGCTGAACTGCGCCCCGCCGTCGCCTGCGATACAAATGACCGGAGCGTCAGAGTCCGCCAATGCAGCGCCGATCGCGGCGGGTATGCCATATCCAAGCGATCCAAACCCGGTCGCGGCGTTGAACCACCCGCCAGGCCGATCATGATCGTAGTACAGGTTTCCTGCATAGATCGGATAAGCAGAATCGCCCACCATGATCGCGTTAGGGACTGCATCGCGCATGGCGTTCAGCACAGCCAGTAACGCCTGCATTTCTGGCCCGATTTCTTCGACCGCGTTCTGCCGCGAAGTAGCCGCGCGCGCGGCACCGTTTGCCGACTTGGGCGATGCGGCAAACCGATCCACAAGTTCGGCCGCTGCCATTGCCGCATCACCAACAATGGCGATGTCCGCTGCGTGGCGCTTCAGCTGATCGGGGCATAGGTCCACACGGATCAGGGATGGCATTTCAGCCATCGTGCCGGTGGCGTACATATCGTAGTCCGTCTGGCCCAGCTCAGTCCCCAAAGCCAGAACCACGTCGGCCTGTTCGATCAAAGCACGCACTGAATTCAGGCTTGGGCTTGCTGGTACACTCAACGGGTGATCGTACATCAACCCGCGCGCATTCACGGTTTGAACAACCGGCGCATCCAGCGCTTCGGCCAGCTGCCGGATCGGCCTGCCCGCGCTGCGCGCACCGCCGCCGACCAGAATGACCGGCGCTTTTGCCGACCCTAGTAGCTTGGCAGCACGGTCAAGAAGCGCCGGATCAAGAGACTTATCGACGGGACCTTTCGCAGCATCGGTCGGACCAGCAAACTCGTCCCCCGCAACGTCTAGCGGGATTTCGATATGTGTTGGCCCTGGGCGACCGGATTGAAACAGGGCGAAGGCGCGGTCCAACGCGGCTACTAGTTCAACTGACTTTTCAACTCGGTCCGATGACAGAGCGACTGTTCGCGCCATCGCTCGTTGATCCGGTAACTCATGCAAGTGACCAAGCCCTTTGCCAAGACTGGACAACGTGTTGACCCCAGACACAACCAGCATCGGAACGCTGTCTGCCCGAGCCTGCCCCATCGCCGTGAGTGTATTGGTCAAACCGGGGCCGGTAATCACAAAGGCCACGCCGGGCTTGCCGGATACCCTGGCATAGCCATCAGCCATGAACCCTGCCCCCTGCTCGTGTCGTGGGGTGACATGGCGAATGCCCGATGCGGCCAGCCCGCGGTACAGTTCGACCGTATGCACGCCGGGGATGCCAAACACGGTATCCACATTGCGCCTGACCAGTTGATCAACCAGCGCCTCACCAATGCTTGTCATGCGTTTTCCAGTTGCAGTTGGGTCGCGTGGGCAACGATCCGGTCACAGGCTTCGGTAAAGATCGCGTCGTCCACCGTCAGCGCGATACGGACCCAGTCATCAACCGTGTCACCGAAAGACGGCCCCGGCATCACCGCGACTTTGCCATGTTCGAGCAGATGAAAGGCGTACTCGTTCCCATTCATCCCTGTGGCCGAGACATCAATCATCGCAAACATACCTGCCTGTGGAAGATGCACACGCAGATGTGTCTCGTTCGGCAGCCTGTCGTTCAGCATCCGGGCGCGGCGGGCGTACCGTTGCGCCATGCCTTCGGCCACGGTTGAACCGTTGCGAATGGCCGTCTCGGTCATGTCGGCGATGAAGGGCTGATTTCCAAACAGCATGGTTTCCGACAGCGCCAAAAGGCGCGCGGTAAATTCCTCGGGACCAATGCACCAACCGCTGCGGAATCCGGGGGCGGCATGGGATTTTGATATCGACGAGACGACGATTACCCGATCCGCCAACTCGGACCGCGACAGGGGTGAGGTAAACACAGATCCGTCAAAGATCAGTTCTTCATAAACCTCATCAGAAATGATCCATAGATCATGTTCGATAGCCAGCTCGCCGATTGCTTCTATGTCTTCGCGTGTCAGGATCGACCCGGTAGGATTATGCGGTGTGGTCAACAAAAGCGCAGTGGTCTTCGCGGTAATCCTGTCCGCGATATCATCCGCAGAAATACGAAAACCGTTTTCCGGCCGCAATGGTACCGGCACAATATCCGCACCGCTTGCGCGTACCACACCTTGATAGGTTGCATACATCGGATCGCCCACCAGCACCTCACAACCCGCCTCGGCCACGCCCATCAGGACGGTAAAAAGCGAGGTCTGGGTGCCTGGAAAACACAGCACTTGATTATCCGTGATCGTGCGCCCGGATCTGGCCGAATAACGATCGGCCAGTGCAGAGCGCAGTCCAGCCTCACCACGCCCATTGGAGTAGTTAGTACGCCCGGCGCGCAAAGCGTCCACAGCGCTTTCCACCAGTTCGGTAGGCGTTGGCACATCCGGCTCGCCAATGGTCAATTCGATGATATCCTGCCCCTGCTCGACAAGTTCCTTGGCCTTGAGATAAACTTCCCATTTGGCGCCACCTAGGCCGGCAAGGCGTTCGGTAATCGCTGTTTTCTTCATGTCTGCCTCTGCTCAAGATCCGTCAATTCAACACCGATAATTGCCCCAACCGAAGCAAGCCCAATCTCGGGCAGCTCATCCGGCTCAAAGGCGTATGGCAGGGCGCCGCCCTCCATCCACAAGCCGTCGACCACGGCGTTGCATGCGATAGCCAACCTGCGCAGTTCCGCCGGGCTGGCTGGTATGCCTACCTCGTTCAGCGCATCTGCAATGAGTGATTCCAAGCGGTCACGAAAATCCCGATATGTCTGTTCGTGGATCGCTTGCATTTTGTCGTCCGCCAGAACTTTGTTCAAAAAGCCCGCCCATAGGGACACTGACCCCGGATCGACCACCGGATGGGTCAGCCCGGTCGTTACAAACGTCGCCAGCCGCAATCTGGCTGTGCTATAATCTCCGTCTGCAGGGGCCGACGTCATATCCGTCAGCCGCCGCATATGAAAGTCATAAGCTGCTGTAATTAAATCTTCTTTCGAAGAAAAATAGTGCCGGATCAGACCCTGAGTTACACTGGCCCGCTCGGCAATCGCCCGAACGGTCGCACCTTGCAAACCTTGCTCGGCGATCAAAGACAGCGTGGCCTGGATCAACGCCTCTTTGCGCTGCTCCGCGGGTTCTCGCTTGAATTTTGTTGCGTGATCCGACATCTATCTTTCCAGAAATTATAATTATACAGTTGCATAATTGTAGGGATTTGCTAAAGCTGCAAGTAAAAAAACGGTTGAGAGGGATGAAACTGCAAAATGAACGCTGACCCAGAAACCACGCCGGATGAAGCCATTCGGGTCACTGACTTGCACAAGTCTTTTGGCTCGCTCGAAGTTCTTAAAGGCGTTTCACTTACTGCCCATCAGGGTGATGTCGTCGCCATCATCGGAGGCAGTGGTTCGGGGAAATCCACGTTCCTTCGCTGTATCAATTTCCTTGAAACGCCCAGTTCCGGAGAAATCGTCGTAAACGGCGAGCCGATTGAGATGCGCCCGGATGGCACGCCTAAGGACCGGCGTCAGCTGGAACGCATCCGCACCCGACTGGCAATGGTGTTTCAGGCCTTCAACCTTTGGACCCACCGCACGTTGCTGGAAAATGTCATCGAGGTGCCCGTTCACGTGCTGAAAGTACCGCGGGACGAGGCGATCAAACGCGCGCACCAGCTGCTGGAGCGCGTTGGGCTTGGCGACAAGGCGGATACCTTCCCTTCCTTTCTGTCAGGCGGTCAGCAACAGCGCGCTGCGATTGCGCGTGCTCTTGCCGTTGATCCCAGCGTAATGTTGTTTGACGAGCCAACCAGCGCGTTAGATCCAGAACTTGTTGGTGAAGTACTGACCGTAATTCGCGATCTGGCGGCCGAGGGCCGAACCATGTTGCTGGTCACGCATGAGATGAAGTTTGCGCGCGAGGTTGCGACCCATGTTGTGTATCTTTTCGAAGGAAAGATCGAGGAACAGGGGACACCCGACGAACTTTTCGACAATCCGAAATCCGCAAGGCTGCAACAATTCCTAAAATCAGTCGGCTGAACAAACAAAATATCAAACAGGGAGAATATCAATGAAAAACAAAAAGCTAATCGTGGCCGCTTTGGCTGCTGCTGTGCTTTCGGCTGGAACGGCTGGCGCAGATGAAGTCAAGATCGGGATCGCAGCCGAGCCTTATCCGCCTTTCGCATCGCTGGATGCCTCTGGCAAATGGGTCGGTTGGGAGATCGAGGTTATTGATGCGGTCTGTGCCGCCGCCGAGCTTGAGTGTGTGATCACTCCGGTTGCGTGGGACGGTATCATCCCCTCGCTGACCGGTCAGCAGATTGATGCCCTGATGGCGTCGATGTCGATCACCGAAGAGCGCATGAAGACGATCGACTTCAGCGCCCCTTACTACAACACTCCGGCCGTTATCGTCGCCGACAAGTCGATGGACATTGAACCGACACCAGAATCTCTGGCCGGTAAGATCATCGGTATTCAGGCGTCCACGATCCATCAGGCCTATGCCAACGAGCATTTCAAGGATGCGGCAGAAATCCGGGTGTATCAGACTCAGGACGAAGCCAACCAGGATCTGTTCGCTGGCCGTATCGACGCGACCCAGGCCGACAGCATCGCCATGGCGGATTTCGTCTCATCTGACACCGGTGCCTGCTGTGAAATCAAAGGCGCGGTCGAAAATGACGTCTCGATCCTAGGTCGCGGCGTCGGCGCGGGTGTCCGCAAGGGCGATGACGCGCTGCGTGAAAAGCTGAATGCGGGTATCGCGGCAATTCTTGCCGACGGCACGCATGACGAAATCACCTCGCGCTATTTCACAGCCAGCATCTATAGCGAGTAAGATCCGTCGTGGAAGCTATCCTCGAAAGCCTGGGTTTGGCCCAAAGCATGGAGTTGCTTGCCCTTAGTCCTCCGGGATGGGGCGGCAACCTTCTGCGTGGCCTCGCTAACTCGTTGCAGATCGCTTTTGGAGCGTTCGGGTTCGGGTTGATCATCGGGCTTTTCGGGGCCTATGGAAAACTATATGGCGGGCCGGTCACACGTGACCTGCTCGGCATATATACGACTGTAATGCGCGCCGTGCCTGAATTGGTGCTGATCCTGATCCTGTATTACGTCGGGACCGACCTGATCAATCAGGCCGCGCAGGCAATGGGGTATGACCGCGTCGAAATCAGCGGCGTCGTTGCCGGCATCTGGGTTTTGGGCATCGTTCAGGGCGCCTATGCGACCGAGGTTCTCAGGGGCGCAATCAAAGCGGTTCCAACCGGACAGATCGAAGCCGCCCGCGCCTATGGCATGCCCTCGCTGCTGCTGATGCGGCGGGTGACAATTCCCGCGATGATGTCTTTTGCCACGCCTGGATTGGCCAATCTGTGGCTCATTGCAACTAAAGATACGGCCCTGCTGGCCATTGTCGGCTTTAGCGAATTGACGCTGGAGACCCGTCAGGCCGCGGCCAGCACCCGCGCCTATTTCACCTTCTTCCTTGCTGCAGGTGCCTTGTACTTGATCGTCACGCTTTGTTCCGGTGTCGTGTTCGCGCGTATCGAGAAATGGGCCCGTCGTGGGCAGCCTTCGCTGAAGGGAGGAAGCCGATAATGGACTGGCGAGCACTCATGCAGCCGCATCGGATCGTGCTGATGGCACTTTTTGCTGCTTTCGTTATCTGGTGCGCCGTCTCACTGCGCTGGGATTGGATTCCAACCTATGCCCCGCTGGCGCTTGAAGGTCTGTGGAGGACCATTTGGCTGTTGGCCGTCACCTGTGTGCTTGGGTTCTTGCTCGCCGTTCCACTGGGTCTCGCTCAGGCGATTGGGCCCTGGTATCTGTCGGCACCGGCAAAAGTGTTCTGCACCGTCATTCGCGGCACCCCAATTCTTCTGCAAATCTGGCTGTTGTACTATGGGCTTGGATCGCTTTTCCCTCAGATTCCATGGATACGCGGCAGCGAGCTGTGGCCCTATCTGCGACAGGCTTGGCCCTATGCGGTTCTGGCCCTGACCTTGTCGTACGCAGGCTACGAGGGCGAAATCATGCGCGGTGCCTTTGCCAGCGTTAAGAAGGGTCAACTCGAAGCGGCGCAATCCTTTGGCATGCCTCGGTTTACCATGTTCCGCAGGATCTGGCTGCCTCAGGCCATTCGCAGCGTGCTGCCGACACTAGGCGGTGAGACGATCCTACAGCTGAAAGCAACCCCGCTGGTGGCGACGATAACAGTGGTTGAGATCTACGCTGTGTCGTCAAGAATTCGGGCGGACACCTTTGTTGTCTATGAGCCGCTGCTGCTGTTGGCACTGATCTATCTGATCATTGCAGGCATTATCACACTGATCTTCCGCCGTATTGAGCTGCAGGTCCCTGCCCGGTAACGCAACGCCGGACACCTAAGAAACCTGACACCTGGTCAGAATCCTGGCTGCCAGCGCCTTTACCTTGCTTAACAGCGGGCGGCTGGCGACCGGCTTTGACACGTCGACTGAACGCACCGAAGGCGTCGCGAATTTCGGCCTAAAAAGAATGAAATCCAATGACTTGGTGCGGTCGAGAAGACTCGAACTTCCACGGGTGTTACCCCACAGCGACCTCAACGCTGCGCGTCTACCAATTCCGCCACGACCGCACTGTTAGTGACTTGGTAGTGGGGCGTATAGACCTTGATGATCAAGATGTGAAGAGGCAAAAATCACGTTGGTTTGAATTCCCATTCGGCGCTCTTATCTTTAACAGGTTGTCGTCCAAATGACCCCGTCAGGAGCCCCGCCATGACCTCGCCCGACCCTCGCCCCATCGTTCAGATCGACATAGTCTCGGATGTGGTTTGCCCCTGGTGCATTGTTGGATTCCGGCAGTTGGATCTGGCGCTCAAACAGCAAAATATTCTGGCAAAGCTGCGCTGGCATCCGTTCGAATTGAACCCAAACATGGCGTCCGAGGGTCAGAACCTGCGTGAGCACATTGCCGAGAAATACGGCTCCTCGACGGAACAAAGCCAAGCGATGCGGGATCGATTGACGCAAATCGGGGCTGACTTGGGCTTTACCTTCGCCTTTGATGAAGAAAGTCGCATCGTAAACACATTTGCTGCACATCAGCTTCTTGACTGGGCTGAGGCTCAGGGTCGCCAGCATCCACTGAAACTGGCTTTGTTCGAGGCCTATTTCACCAAGCAAATGGACGTTTCGAATATTGAAGTTCTGCTTGAGGCCGCGGAAACTGCCGGTCTGGATCGGAATGCTGCGCGCAGGGTGCTTGAATCAGGTGCTCATGCCGCGCCGGTTCGAGAGAAGCAGCAATACTGGACCGGTCGCGGTATTTCCGGCGTTCCCGCAATGGTGTTTGGCGGAAAGTATCTGCTGACTGGGGCGCAGGGGGCGGACACCTATGCGCAGGTCCTGCAGCGCTGTTTGACCGAAGCAGCCTAGGTCTTTCCATCCATGCATCCAGCCGCTAAGGAGCCGACATGGAATGGAAGATTACTGACGGATTGACCGACTATGATGAGGCCATCGCCTTTATGGAGGCGCGCGTGGCCGATATCGCGGCGGGTGAGGCGGATGAGTGTATCTGGCTACTTGAGCACCCTGCCCTGTACACAGCGGGCACTTCAGCCAAGGTCGAAGACCTGAAAGACCCGGACAGATTTCCAGTCTATACGTCAAAACGCGGTGGTGAATACACCTATCATGGTCCGGGGCAGCGCGTTGCTTATGTCATGCTGGACCTGAACAAACGCGGCAGGGATCTGCGCAAGTTTGTAAAGCAGCTTGAGAATTGGGTGATCGCAGCTTTGGCCGAGTTCAACGTGACCGGGCAAATCCGCGACGGCCGTGTTGGTGTCTGGGTGCAACGGGATGACAAGCCGCTGACGCCAGCAGGCGAAAAAGCCGAGGACAAAGTCGCGGCGATCGGCCTGCGATTGCGTAAATGGGTCAGCTTTCACGGCATCTCGATCAATGTCGAACCGGATTTGAGCCATTTCTCTGGGATCGTACCCTGCGGCATCTCGAACCATGGCGTGACTTCTCTGGTCGATCTGGGTCTTCCGGTCGCGATGGATGATGTGGACAACGCGCTTAGAAAAACCTTCGCTGAGGTTTTTGGACCCGCGGGGGCGGATTAACTCGGATCACGAATCGAAAAACAGCCCGGCACCGACTACAATCCAGCCGTCAGATCCGCTCTGTTTCAAAATTTGGAAACAATTCCCGATTGGTCCGTCTGGTTTCCGACGGAATCTAGATAAATTTCACAAATATGAATACTTGGGTCCCATTAACGCCTAGTATGGATTTACCGTTCTAGAGTGAGTGGTGTGTTAAGCCGGTGATCGCAGGTATACCCTGGGAAAACAGGTAAGTGTTTTGGTTACGAGTCTGCCGTTCCGACCCCAAATCGGAACGGCAATTTCTTTTTTAGTGCTCGTGTTTGTCATGTCCAAACCGGGCCGGATGGCCACAAACCTCTTCCCCACTTTCAATTTCAAGCGTTGCATGGCCAATCCCGAACTGATCCTGCAGCGCATTCTTGATGGTTGTGGAAAGCCACCTGGCATCTTCGTCTGCGTGGCTGGTCGCAACCACATGTGCAGTCAGGGCAGGTTCGTGCTCCTGCATACTCCACAGATGAACGTGATGGACCGAAACAACGCCCTCGGTGGCCTCGATCATCGAAGCGACCTCTTCTGGGTCAAGGTCGGATGGTGCACCCAACATCAAGACGTGAATGGTTTCGCCAATTTCAGATTTCACATGCCAAAGGATGTAGACCGAGATCAGAATAGTTACGGCGGGATCCACCCATGTCCAGTTGAACACGATGACCAAGGTTCCGGCGACGATCACTGCCAACGAGCCCAATGCATCTGCCACATTGTGCAGAAAGGCCGCCCTGATATTCATACTGTCCTTTGCCATCGAATAGGTCAGGGCAGCCGTGATCAGATCGACGATCAGGGCCAGCGCTGCGATCCAGACGACGATCCAGCCATTCACCGGTTCGGGCTCGATAAACCGCATGACACCTTCGTACATCAGATAAACGGCAAGAACGACAAGAGTGGTGTAGTTAACAAGAGCGGCCACAACCTCTGCCCGACCATAACCAAAGCTCATCCGTGGATCTGCCGGGCGTCGCGCAATCTTACGAGCGAAAAACGCGATGATCAGCGCGATGGCATCTGAAAAATTATGCAAGGCATCTGCGATCAAGGCCAGTGAGCCAGACAAAATGCCCCCCACTATTTGTGCAAGCGTCAATACCATATTGACGCCGATCGCTCCGACCACCCTCCGGTCACCGGCATTCGGATCAATGTGAGAGTGGGTGTGGTTATGTGACATGGCAGATCAGATCCTTGTTTTGAACTGCCATCTTATGTAATTCCTCTAGTCACTAGAGGTTCAAGAGGCAAAAAGCACAAAATGTACTCAATCGGAGATTTGTCGCGGCAAACCGGAGTCAAGGTGCCCACGATCCGTTTCTATGAGGAAAAAGGCTTGTTGGCCAAACCGTATCGGACGGCGGGCAATCAGCGCAGATATGACGAGACTGCTCTGAAACGCCTCCAATTTATCCGGCACTCGCGTGATCTGGGCCTGCCTTTGCCGGATGTCGAGGCGTTGCTTTCTTTGGAAGGGGCGCAGGGGGCGGATCTGGACCATGTTCATGAAATCGCGGATCGTCAGCTGACTGAACTGCGCAACCGGATAACATTGCTGCGCAGCCTTGAGGCCGAACTGGAACGCATCACAGCCGCCTGTGACGGCACCCACGACCATGTATGTGAAGTGCTGAACGCGTTTGGCGACCATAGCAAATGCCTTGGATCGCACTGATCCTGTAGCGGGTGATCAGGCCAGCGCGTCTTTGATTTTAGCGGCGTTTTTAGCGATCAGGTCAAAATCACCCATATTGCCCGGCGGTCGCATCGAAACGCCTTCGTGCCGCGGCAGAACGTGGAAATGCAGATGAAACACCTCTTGCCCACCTGCAGCCTCGTTGAACTGTTGGATGGTGACACCATCCGCACCAAACGCCGCTTTCACCGCCTGTGCCATCTTCTGAACCGTTGAGATCACAGAAGCAAGCTGTTCTGGGCTGGCATCCAGCACGTTGCGACAAGGCGTTTTCGGGATCACCAGCAGATGCCCGTCCGTGCGCGGCATGATGTCCATGAAGGCCAGTGTGTCGTCGTCTTCATAGACCCGGTTTGCAGGGATTTCACCACGCAGGATCTTGGCGAAAATGTTATCGGGATCATAGGCAGACATACTCGGCCTCCGTTTGGACGTTTTTCATGAGGTGTTTGTGCGGTGCCGCACCTTGGCGGTCAAGACGCAATGCACATGCGATCAGAGCGACAAAGGTGTTTCCAGAAAATCGCGGTATACCCTGTCCCGATGCAACAGCAAACCTGCCGAAAGAGTATCCCGTACAGGATCGGATATATGCTCGAAAACCCTTCGGGTACTCAGCCGCATAGCACACAACTCTTCCGGCAACGGTGCGAACAAAGCCATGAAGGCAGCGCAATAAATATCTGCTGCAGTGAGCGTGTTGCCAAACAGAAAATCACCACTTTCTGTGAGCTTGCTACTGACGCGTTTCAATATCCCATCAGCGCGATCGGCAGCCATTTCACCTGCTTCTGTATCATAGCCGTATTTCTTGCCAAGATAGTCGGCAATCTTGGGATGGAACCCACCTTCTTGGCCTCGCATACAAGCATGGATTTGCTGAAGCCGCCTTTGCCAGCCCAATCCATTTGGGGCCGCAAGTAAGTCAATGAAGGCGAGAATGTCGGGCGCCATTGATGCTGGCAACAAATCTGGCTCAGGCGCGATTCGTTGTGCCAAGGCGACAATATCGGCCGTTTCGGAAAGCGGTGCCTCATCTTTCCAGAACACAACCGGTGCGCTGTCCGTTTGCGCCCAGATGGTCTGCGCCCGGTCCTGATGGTCCAGATAAACTGGCAGCCAAGGCAGACGCTTTACGTGAAAAATACCCTTTGCGGCTTCGCTCCAAGGGCTTGGCACACCTCCGACAACGATCATGCGTAGCCCGGTGGCCGCCTGAGCCTTTTCGGTCGTCACGTAGTTCAGAACCATCCGGTCTCCTCCATTTGCCGAAAGTTGTGCTCTTTTTCGAAGCCCTGCAACCGGCACCCGCGACAATTAATCTTGATCCAGATCAAACTCGACCATTGAAGGTCGCCCCCACGCAATCTAAAACCAGCAGGAATCCCGCGCGTTGGAGAGGTCCGACAGCGCGGTGTAGTTGCAACAGGAGGCACCTAATGGCAGACGCAGCCATTCATGGTCACGACCATGAAGACCAGCGCGGGTTCTTTACCCGCTGGTTCATGTCGACCAACCACAAGGACATCGGGATTCTGTACCTGATCGTCTCGGCCCTGGCCGGTCTAATCTCGGTTCTGATGACTGTTATCATGCGGATCGAATTGATGGAGCCCGGGGTACAGCACATGTGCATGGAAGGGTTCCGCTTGTTCGGCAGCGGTGCCGAGCTCTGTACTCCGAACGGGCATTTGTGGAACGTGATGATCACCTATCACGGTGTTCTGATGATGTTCTTCGTGGTCATCCCTGCCCTATTCGGCGGATTTGGCAACTATTTCATGCCGTTGCAGATTGGCGCACCGGACATGGCGTTCCCGCGGATGAACAACTTGTCCTTCTGGCTCTATGTCGCCGGTACTTCGCTGGGCGTGGCCTCGCTGCTGAGCCCCGGTGGTAATGACCAGCTTGGTTCGGGCGTCGGCTGGGTTTTGTACCCGCCGCTGTCGACGAGCGAGGGCGGCATGTCCATGGACCTTGCGATCTTTGCCGTGCACGTATCGGGCGCCTCCTCGATCCTCGGCGCGATCAACATGATCACCACCTTCCTGAACATGCGTGCCCCGGGCATGACCCTGTTCAAGGTGCCGCTGTTCAGCTGGTCGATCTTCATCACCTCGTGGCTGATTCTTCTGTCGCTGCCGGTTTTGGCGGGCGCGATCACCATGTTGCTAATGGACCGCAACTTTGGTTTCACCTTCTTTGATCCGGCCGGTGGTGGTGATCCGATCCTGTATCAGCACATCCTGTGGTTCTTTGGCCACCCAGAAGTGTACATCGTGATCCTACCTGGATTTGGCCTTATCAGCCACATCATCGCGACCTTCTCGCGCAAGCCAGTCTTCGGTTACCTGCCGATGGTTTGGGCACTTATTGCGATCGGTGTACTGGGCTTTGTCGTGTGGGCACACCACATGTACACAGTCGGCATGTCGGTCCAGCAGCAAGCCTACTTCATGCTGGCAACGATGGTCATCGCGGTTCCTACCGGCGTTAAGGTCTTCTCGTGGATCGCAACCATGTGGGGCGGCTCGATCGAGTTCAAGACACCGATGCTGTTTGCCTTCGGCTTCCTCTTCCTGTTCACCGTTGGCGGTGTGACCGGTGTGGTTCTGTCGCAGGCTGGTATCGACCGCGCCTATCACGACACATATTATGTGGTTGCACACTTCCACTATGTGATGTCGCTGGGCGCTGTGTTTGCGATCTTTGCTGGGATCTATTTCTACTTCTCCAAGATGACAGGCCGTCAGTATTCAGAGTTCTGGGGCAAGGTTCACTTCTGGCTGTTCTTCATCGGCGCCAACCTGACCTTTTTCCCGCAGCACTTCCTGGGCCGTCAGGGCATGCCACGTCGCTACATCGATTATCCCGAAGCGTTCGCGCAGTGGAACTATGTCTCGTCGATTGGCGCCTTTGTATCCTTCGCCTCGTTCCTGCTGTTCTTTGGTATCGTGTTTTACGCCTTGTTCCGTGGCGCACGTGAGACCCGGAACAACCCGTGGAACGAATACGCGGATACGCTGGAATGGACCCTGCCCTCGCCGCCGCCCGAACACACGTTCGAGCAGCTGCCCAAGCAAGAAGACTGGGACAAGGGCCACGCGCACTGATCCCTCTGAACCAACAGAAAACCCCGCCAACTTGGCGGGGTTTTTCATTTCTAAGTGGCGTGCCACCGGAAATTCGCCAGATCGGTCAAAATAGGGTACTCTGGTAAAGGCAAAACAATCGGCAACCCCGAGGGTTCACATGCCCGATCTTGATTTCTGGTACTCTATCGGAAGCACCTACAGCTTTCTGACGATCATGCGCCTGGACGATTGGTGTTCTGAACACGATGCGTCCGTCACATGGCGGCCGTTCAATGTACGCACAGTTATGTCGCAGCAGAAGAACATCCCCTTTGCAGGGAAACCCGTCAAATCCGCCTATATGTGGCGCGACATTGAGCGTCGGGCGGCTAAGTACCATATGCACGCCCAGCTTCCTGCGCCCTACCCCATTTCTGACCTTGCCTTGGCAAATCAAGTAGCGCTGTTAGGAATGGAAGAAGGCTGGGGCAAGAACTTTACGCAAATTCTATATCGGATCTGGTTCGAAGAAGGTGTAGAGGCCGGCAGCGAAACCGCCCTGTCCGAAGCGCTACATCGCAATCAGCAGGATCCCCGACTGATCCTGTCCCGCGCGCGCAGCCCCGACATTGTCGCCGCACTTGAGGCGGAAACACTACGCGCAATTAAGCTGGGCATTTTTGGCGCCCCAAGCCTGGTTGTGGGGAACGAAGTCTTTTGGGGGGATGATCGGCTGGACGATGCCCTATCGTGGGCCCGCGTCGGGCACGTCATCTGAATTTTCAGCGTCGACTCGGACGCGCTTTGGGCTATCTTCCGGCCATGCCCTACAGATGGAATCAAACCACCACTTCAGAACTTGAATTGCGCCTGTGGCCGCATAACTCACTGCCGCGTCCTTGGGCGGTGCGAGTTGTGTTTGGGGTCTTTCTGTTCGGGCTGATCCCACTTTTGGCCGTGCTTGGCTCGGCCTTGCTTTGGGGGTTGCTGCCCTTCCTGCTGCTAACAGTTATTGGCCTTTGGCTGGCGCTCCGGTCAAACTATCGGGCCCGTAGCATATTCGAAGTCCTGACTCTGACCGGGACACAGGCGCATCTGATACATCATGACCCGCGACAGGGGCAGCAGGAATGGGCCTGTAATCGCTATTGGGCCCGCCCCGAGATCCATCAGAGCGGCGGCCCGGTTCCGAACTACGTCACCCTCAAGGGTGAAGGTCGCGAAGTCGAAATCGGCGCATTCCTGTCCGAGGAAGAGCGGATTGCGCTTTACGATGACCTCAAAGAAAAACTGCGCGAACCAGTCGCGCAGTAAACTTTCAGCATGTCACGGCAGTCAGCCGCTGGCAGCCGCACAAAGCTGATCTTTGACCATGGGCCCAACTTTCCCAAAGTCCATCTGGCCAGTATAGCGTGTCTTGAGCTCGCCCATGACCTTGCCCATATCCCGGATCGACCCGGCACCAGTGGCCGTAATCGCTGATTGGATGGCTTTCGTCACCTCATCGTCGTCCAGTTGCTCGGGCAGGAATTCTTCTATGACTTCTATCTCGCGCAGTTCACGCTCCGCCAGATCGAGGCGTCCACCCTCTTCGTAAGCACGCGCACTTTCCTTACGCTGCTTGGACATTTTCCCTAGAATTTCAAGAACTTCGGCATCACCGCAACCCTTGGCTTCCTCGTTGACCGCAGCACGAGACGCGATATCCCGGTCCTTGATTGCTGCATTGATCAGACGTAGGGTCGACAGACGCTCGGCGTTCTTGTCTTTCATTGCTTGCTTCAGGGCGGAATTCACCCGTGATCGCATATCCATTTAGTTTGTCCATCCCCATGACAAAAGGAACCCCGACCATATCGAAACAAAAAGCGTGATACAACCGGGGGTCTCAACATCTAAGTCATTGATATTGCTCAATAGCCCAAAAATTGAACACACTTGACCCAAGCGCATAACCCCCTTAGGTATGCGCCGATTTACCCTGCAGGAGAGTCGCGCTATGGCCCAGAACGCCCCGTCCAAGCCCACCGCATGTCTGGCTTTGGCCGATGGAACACTGTTCTACGGGGTCGGTTTCGGCGCCACAGGCCAGACCGTGGCCGAGCTGTGTTTCAACACCGCAATGACCGGCTATCAAGAGATCATGACCGATCCTTCTTATGCCGGGCAGATCGTGACCTTCACTTTCCCTCATATCGGAAATGTTGGCGTGAACCCCGAGGATGACGAAACCGGTGATCCTGTCGCGGCCGGAATGGTCGTCAAATGGGACCCAACCGAACCGTCCAGCTGGCGGTCTGCAGAAGAGCTGAAATCATGGCTTGCCCAGCGTGGGCGTATTGCCATTGGCGGTGTCGATACCCGCCGGTTGACCCGCGCAATTCGCCAGCAAGGCGCACCTCATGTGGCATTGGCCCATGATCCTGAGGGCAATTTTGACATCGAAGCTCTGGTTTCGGCTGCGCGTGGCTTTGCCGGGCTTGAAGGTATGGATTTGGCCAAGGAAGTGACTTGTGCGCAAAGCTATCGCTGGGATGAGATGCGTTGGTCCTGGCCAGATGGCTATAAACGGCAAGAGGCCCCAGTACATAAGGTTGTGGCACTGGATTTCGGGGCAAAGCGCAATATCCTGAGATGCCTTGCCTCGACCGGGTGCGATGTCACTGTGCTGCCCGCAACGGCCACCGCGGCTGAGGTTCTGGCCCATAGTCCCGACGGCGTATTCCTGTCCAATGGCCCCGGTGATCCAGCGGCTACGGGTGAATACGCAGTACCGATGATCAAAGAGGTATTGGACACCACCGACCTACCCGTATTCGGGATTTGCCTTGGTCATCAGATGCTTGCGCTGGCCCTTGGCGGTCAGACTGTCAAGATGAATCACGGCCACCACGGGGCGAACCACCCGGTAAAAGATCTCGAGACTGGGAAGGTGGAAATAACGTCTATGAACCATGGGTTTGCGGTAGACGCTCAAACCCTTCCCGACGGTGTCGTTGAGACTCATCGTTCGTTGTTTGATGGTTCAAACTGCGGAATTCGCATGACGGATCGACCGGTCTATTCGGTACAGTACCACCCAGAGGCATCTCCGGGCCCACAAGACAGCTTCTACCTGTTCGAGCGGTTCTCGCATGCGATGGCCGCCCGGAAGGCACAGGCATAATCATACAGTCTTAACGGCCTATTAACCTTAATCGCTCCACCCTGACGCAGATTACCACGTCTGGGTTGATTGAATGGTTGAACTGAACCTGCAGCATTTCGCATCGGCCGCGCCGATTTCTACAACGGTGCGCAAGCCTTTGGGGGCTTGCCTGATCGACCGCGGGCTACTTTCGAACCATCAGTTGCAAAAAGCCCTGCACCTGCAATCCAGACAAAATGTTGCACTGGGCGAAATCCTGGTCGGCGAAGGCTGGGTAGATCGGTCCGAGGTTCTGACGGCGCTGTCTGAACAAACAGGATTGCAGATCGCGGACCTGGATCTGCATCCACCAAATCCGGACCTTTGCAAAACCCGCCCCGCCAGCTTTTGGCTGGATCACAACATCATTCCCTGGATGCGCATCGGTCCCATTCTGCTGGTCGCTACCGCCAATCCCGATCAATTCGACGCAGTTCGCAAGCAGTTGGCAAAGGAAAAGCAAACGATCATACCCGTGCTTGCCGATGCGGACCGGATCGACGATGCAATCGCCAGCATTTTCTCGGAAAGCCTTGCTGAAAAGGCTGAAACCCGTGTGGCAATAGCTCAGAGTTGCCGATCCTGGACTCGGCACTCGCGTATTGGGCCGATTGCCATAGTGCTTGGCCTCGCCACACTGTTCCTGGCGCAACCCATTCCGGGGCTGCTGGCTCTGGTCGTTTTGGCCGTAACGTCGCTTGTATTATTCCTGACATTGCGACTGGCGGGATTGCTCTCGTTTCTGTGTTACAAAGGAAAACGCCACAGTCAGACCGCCACCACGCTTCCTCTTCGACTGCCTCGCGTTTCCATTATGGTCCCTTTGTACAAAGAGCGAGAGATTGCTGGCGCTCTGATCCGCCGATTGCGACGTCTGACATATCCCAAAGCTCTTTTGGACGTCATTCTGGTTTTGGAAGAAACGGATATGGTAACCCGTGCAACCCTGGCCAAAATCGAGCTGCCCTGTTGGATCCGCACGATCGAAGTACCGGCACTAAGCGGGCTGACGACAAAACCGCGCGCGATGAACTATGCGCTGGATTTCTGCCGTGGTGACATTCTAGGCGTTTGGGATGCCGAGGACGCCCCTCTTCCCGATCAAATCGAACGCATCGTCGGACATTTCACCCAAGCCAGTGAAGACGTCGTCTGCTTGCAAGGCGTTCTGGATTATTACAACCCGCGCACCAACTGGCGGTCTCGCTGCTTTACCATCGAGTATAACAGTTGGTTTCGGGTCATTCTGCCTGGCATTGCCCGGTTGGGACTGGTGGTTCCACTTGGTGGTACAACCTTTTTCTTTCGTCGCGAAAAGCTGTTGGAACTGGGCGGTTGGGATGCCCATAATGTGACCGAAGACGCGGATCTGGGCGTCCGCCTCAGCCGCGCGGGTTATCGGACCGAGATGGTTGATACCGCCACTTTCGAAGAAGCAAACTTTCGGGCCTGGCCTTGGGTCAAACAGCGTTCACGATGGCTCAAGGGCTTTATGGTCACATATCTTGTCCACATGCGCTCGCCGATCCATCTGCTGAAAGAGCTGGGTGTGCTGCGCTTCCTTGGGCTTCAGGCGTTTTTTCTGGGCACCGTCGGACAATTCCTGCTGGCCCCGGTTTTGTGGCTGTTCTGGCTTACCACATTCGGATTGGCCAGCCCGCTGGATCCCGTCATTCCGGGCAAGGTCATGACCATACTGATAGCTCTATTCGTATTTGCAGAGATCACGAATGTGACCATCGGGATACTGGCTGTCTCTGCCCGTGAAAGACGGTTTCTGATGCCGTGGGTGCCGACAATGCCGTTGTATTTCCCCTTGGGTGTGCTGGCAGCTTACAAAGCCCTTTGGGAATTGGCTATCAACCCGTTCTTCTGGGACAAAACCCAACACGGTCAAGCTAGTGAAGAAGCCTTCGACATGTGACCGTCAGCTTTCGCGACGAACCGCATCCTGCTTGAGACGCGTCATGAAAGCGACCGAGATATGCTCTTTCAACGCACGTTCCGCGGCTTGCTCGTCACGGGCGGCAATAGCCTCGACGATGCCTTTGTGTTCACTTTGCGCGATCTCACCGCGCCCGGAAACCGCAAGCGATGTCGTTGCCATCAAGGCCATTGTACGGTGCACAAGGTTCAGCTGTTGCACCAAATAGCGGTTGTGCGAGGCCAGATGGATCTGTTCGTGAAACCGCCGGTTCGCCCGAGACAGGGCGTTTGGATTGTCCACCAGCGCATCATCTTCGGCAACCATTTCCTGCAGCACCTTGATCTCTTCCTCGGTCGCGTGCTTGGCGGCCAAACTTGCAGCGAGACCTTCAAGTTCACGGCGAACGACATATAGCTCTGCCATCTGATTGTGGTCCAATGAGGCCACAATCAGCGAACGCCCGTCGCGTTCAAGCAAGGATTGGGTCTCTAACCGCTGCAACGCCTCGCGGATTGGCGTGCGCGAAACACCGAACCTTTCGGCCAGCTCGCTTTCGACCAGCCTGTCACCGGGCTTGTAGATGCCCACATCAATCGCTTCGAGAATAAGGCTGTAGGCGTCGCTGTTGGACTGCTTGGATTGGGGCATCTTTTGTTTTTCTCCTCGTTCGGACATGTCTATCCGTCTGCAGTGCGCACAATCAAGTACTGCATTGAAAACCTGCGCTGCGCGGCTTAAACGGCAGGCATGGTCAAACCTGCCTTCAGCCATGTCTCCCAATGGGTGTTCGATCTGGACAACACCCTGTACCCGCCGCATATGCGCCTGTTCGATCAGATCGAGGTGCTGATGACGGATTATGTGGTCCAGGCCATCGGCGTCGACCGGGCCGAGGCCGACCGGCTGCGATCCCATTACTGGCGCGAATATGGCACCACGCTGGCCGGGCTGATGGCCGAACATGATCTGGATCCCGACCCTTACCTGCATGCCGTGCATCAGGTGGATATGAGCCATATGGACCCGGACGTGGATCTGGCGGCACATATTCGTGCTCTGCCCGGGCGCCGCATTGTCTATACCAATGGCAGCGCGCCCTATGCCGAACGCGTCCTTGCGGCGCGTGGCCTCAGCGGTTTGTTCGATGCCATCTATGGGGTCGAGCATGCGGGATACCGTCCTAAACCCGAGAAGGCCGCATTCCAGGCCATCTTTGCGCAAGACGGAATCAAAGCAGAAAAAGCGGCCATGTTCGAAGACGATCCGCGCAATCTGGCGGCCCCGCATGAGATGGGGATGCGCACGGTTCATGTCGCGCCCGAACCGCACATGGCCGATCACATCCACCACCATACAGACGACCTGACCGCCTTTCTGGCCCGCCTGCGATAGGCTGTCACACTGCGACGATCTGCACGTACTGCGACCCGGGCGCCGCCCCTATATCCCAACTGCGACGAACAGAACGGAGACCCAGATGTCCGCAATCGAAATGCCCCCGCGCTCACCCATCTGGCAGCGCCTGCTATTTGCTGTTCCTCTGTTTGGCTGGATGGCGCGCGATGCGGCCGATGCAGATGGGGACGACTGGTATTACACCGCCGCCGCCATCTTCAGCATGTGGGGCTGTTCAGTGATGCTGTTTGGCTTGCCGGGCCTGTATATCCCCGCCGTCGTGATGGTGCCCGTGATATTCCTGATCCTCATCCTGATCTCGCGCGGCTGACCTGCGAGACAGGATGTCACTTGGCGCAGGCAGCGGAACCGCTCTAGGGTCGGCTCAGAACCAAAGAGGGCGCCATGAACGACGAGTGTGACATCCTGATATCCGGCGGCGGAATTGCCGGTTTGACCGCGGCGGCGGCCTTTGGCGCGGCTGGATTCAATGTGGTCTGCGTTGATCCCACCCCTCCTGTGACCCAGCGGGACGTGGACGGATCGGATTTACGGACTACCGCGTTTTTGCAACCAGCCCACGGTCTTTTGGAACAATGCGGGCTGTGGGAAAAACTCGACGCGCATGCCGCCCCTCTTCAGATCATGCGGATTGTGGATGCAGGCGGAGATGTGCCCGAGCCGCGCGTGGTGCGCGACTTCAATGCCGCGGATATCTCGGACCAGCCCTTTGGTTGGAACCTGCCAAACTGGCTCTTGCGGCGCGAAATGGTGGCCCGTCTCGCTGAACTGCCCAATGTCGAATTTCGCCCCGGAACGGGCACCGTCAGCTTGTTCACCCGTACAGCCGAAGCCCGCGTTGGCCTGAGCGACGGGACGCGCATCCGCTGTAAACTGGTGATCGCCGCAGATGGTCGCAACTCGCCCATGCGAGAGGCCGCCGGGATCAACGTGCACACCACGCGCTATGGGCAAAAGGCGTTGGCCTTCGCGGTTACACACTCGATCCCGCATCAGAACGTCTCGACCGAGATTCACAGGTCCGGCGGCCCGTTCACGCTAGTTCCACTGCCCGACTGGCAGAGTCAGCCCTCGTCCGCGATTGTATGGATGGAGCGTGGCCCGCGCGCGGTAGAGCTGTTGAACACCGATCCGGAAAGTTTTGAAGCGCTGATGACCGAACGGTCCTGTGGGTTGTTCGGTCCGTTGAAACTGGCTTCACGCCGAACAATCTGGCCGATCATCAGCCAATCGGCAGAGCGCCTTTCGGGCGAACGCGTGGCCCTGATGGCCGAAGCCGCCCATGTCGTGCCCCCCATCGGTGCGCAGGGGCTGAACATGTCCTTGGGTGATCTGCGATGCCTGCTGGATTTGGCACAGGCCCGTCCCGAGGGCCTGGGTGACGCGCAGATGTTGGATGCCTATCACAAAGCGCGTCATACCGAGATCGAGGCCCGGGTCAAGGGTATCGACTTGCTGAACCGCGCCTCGATGATCGAAGCGCGGCCTTTACGGGACATACGTGCAATGGGGTTGAACGCGCTGTATTCGCTGCCGACCGTGCGCAAGACGCTGATGCAGATGGGCCTCGGCGTCCGCTAAAGCCCGATGGTCACAAAACCTGGTCCAGCACGCGCTTTAGACGCGCGATTGTGCCGTCAACATCGTACAGCTTGTCCAGACCGAACAGGCCCAGACGGAAGGTGCTGAACCCGTCTGGCTCATCACATTGCAAGGGTACACCAGCAGCGATCTGCATGCCCAGGGCGGCGAATTTGCTGCCGTTCTGGATATTGGGATCCGAGGTATAGCTGACCACCACACCCGGCGCACCAAACCCATCGGCAGCGACAGAAACAATGCCCTTCTCCTTCAGCATTGCCCGTACACCGTCCCCCAATGCCCACTGGGCGTCACGCAGTTTGTCAAAGCCATAGTCTCGAGTCTCAGCCATCGTGTCGCGGAAGGCTTTCAGCGCATCTGTTGGCATCGTGGCGTGATAGGCGTGACCGCCATTTTCATAGGCTTGCATGATCTGACGCCATTTCTTCAGGTCGACGGCAAAACTGTCCGAAGTCGTCTCCTCCAGCCTTGCCTCAGCCTGTTCGGACAGCATGACAAGACCCGCGCAAGGCGATGCGCTCCACCCTTTCTGAGGGGCCGAGATCAGGACATCCACACCCGTCGCCTTCATATCCACCCATGCGCAGCCCGAAGCGATGCAATCCAGAACCATCAGCGCCCCAACCTCGTGGGCTGCGGCTGCCATCGCCGAAATATAGTCGTCGGGCAGAATGACCCCGGCCGCCGTTTCGACATGCGGCGCAAAGACAACATCCGGGCGCCCATCGCGGATCGTTTCGATGACTTCCTCGATCGGAGCAGGCGCAAATGGGGACGTTGCCGAGTTGCCGGTCTGGCGCGCCTTCAGAACTGTTGCCGACGCCGTCAACCCACCGGACTCGATGATCTGGCTCCACCGATAAGAAAACCAGCCATTCCTGACCACCAGAACATTGGCATTGCGGGCAAACTGGCGCGCGACTGCTTCCATTGCATAGGTACCACCGCCCGGGATAACGGCCACACCGTCAGCGTTGTAAACGCCTTTCAGCATCTCAGAGATGTCGCGCATCACATGCTGAAACTGAACCGACATGTGATTAAGCGAGCGATCGGTGAAGACGACCGAAAACTCCTCTAACCCATTGGGGTCAATTTTGTCCAAAAGCGGGGGCATTGGTATTCCTTTCAAATTCCACGAAACGAGCGGGTGTTCGCAACTTCGCTCACTGCCTCTCAGTTATTACTGAAAATTGACCCAACGGAACCCGGTTTCCTAAGAAAATTTTAACGCCTCAAAGACCCTATCGACAACTAATGACGCCAAACAGTGTCAGCAACCCTTTACACCCCTACGTGTTTCTGACCAGATACATACACTTTGGAGAAGAAAGGTATTTTCACTCGTGACTGCGCATAAGCGGATCAGTTTTCAGTTTGTACGTGACGAAGTAAAACGACGAATAGAAACCAGAGTTTGGCCACAGGGGTCGGTGCTGCCGACAGAAACCCAGTTGGCAGAAGAATTTAATTGTGCCCGTGCCACGGTAAATCGTGCTTTGCGGGAACTGGCAGATCAGGGCTTCGTTGAAAGAAAACGTAAAAGCGGAACGCGGGTCAAAAAAGAACCCAGCAAACACGCAAAACTGGAGTTTTCCCTGACCCGACTGGATGTCGAGGGGCAGAACTCCACCTATCGTTATGCGCTGGTCGAGCGTAATATCGTCTCCAGCCCCGGATGGCTTGCCTCTCAGTTAAGCGTCTCGCAAGAAGCGCGTGTTTTGCATATTGTCTGCATGCACTATGCAGACAACCGGCCGTTTCAACTGGAAGAGCGCTGGATCAATATCGATGCTGTTCCAGAAGTGGAACATGCTGACCTCGACACCAAAGGCCCGCATGAGTGGCTGTTGCACGCCGCCCCCTTCACCGATGCTGAAGTCGCCTTTTGCGCGATTTCGGCAGATGGACGGCTGGCTGAATTCATGGGGACAACCTCGGGGACGTCCATGATCCAATTAGAGCGCACGACATGGAAAGACGGGCAGCCAATTACCTTTGCGCGCATGACACATCATCCCGGATATTACATCCGCACTAGGTACTGAAACGGGCCTAGCCGATAGGCCCGGGTAGCCTCTCTTCGCTCAGCAATACATTGGCTTCGACATCTCCGGCCCCGGGCAAAGTCATTATCCGGCGGCGCAGAACACGTTCAAAGTCCGAGAGATCCCGTGCCACGACGCGCAAACGGTAATCATAGAGGCCCAACACATGTTCAACGGTTTGAACCTCGGGGATCGCACTGACGGCACGTTCGAAATCTTCAAGGCTGACCTGACCTTTCCGCGCTAACTTGACCCCCAGAAAAACTGTCACCCCAAACCCCAACGCTTCTGCATTCAAACGCAGGTGGCGCCCCTTTATGATCCCCGTCGTTTCAAGCCTCCGGATACGGCGCCACATCGCGGGCTGAGACAGGTCAAATCTACGCCCCAAGGCACCCGCGCTTTGCGTTGCATCCTGGATCAGAGCGCGCAGAATTTTGCGGTCGAGCTCATCCAATTCGGTCATAGCGGCAGCACCTCGTCGCTTTTGACCCGCGCGATATGCATCAATGCCTCGATATCTGCGATATGCGGTAAAGTCAGGATACGGTCACGATACAGCTGCTGGTAATGTGCCATATCCTTGGCAAGCACAGATAAGCGCACATCCACACGGCCCAAAAAGGTCTGAATCTCGATCACCTCGGGAACCTCACGCGCGACACCCATGAACTCGTCGAATGCACGCGGTTGGGTCTTATCCAGCGTCACCCGCAATGAAACCTCGACTGCATATCCCAATGCGGCCCAGTCAATGATCGCCTCTTGGGCTTGAATAATCCCGGCCTCTTGCATTTTTTCGATACGTCGCCAGCAGACACTTGTGCTGATGCGACAAAGCTCGGCCAACTCAGCGGTTGTCAGCGTCGGGTCGGCCTGGAAATGACGCAGAAGCCTGCGGTCAACATCATCAAGCATGATTTTTTCTTTTTTACTATACTTCAAGAATAGATACTCGAGTTATCCTTGATAATTCAAGGATAACAGTATCGCTATCCTTGGAAAATCGCCTTAAAACCCACAGCAATCGAAACAGAAAGGACCAGCATCATGCGCGTCTATTACGATCGCGATTGCGACATCAACCTGATCAAAGATAAAAAAGTGGCCATCCTGGGTTATGGCAGCCAGGGTCATGCACACGCGCTGAACCTGCGCGACTCGGGCGCGAAGAATCTGGTCGTTGCCCTGCGCGAAGGCTCGCCTTCGGCTAGGAAAGCCGAAGCCGAAGGCCTGGCGGTCATGGGCATTGCAGAAGCGGCAGCCTGGTGTGATGTCATCATGTTCACCATGCCCGATGAATTGCAGGCCGAAACTTACAAGAAATACGTGCATGACAACATCAAGCCGGGTGCTGCGATTGCGTTCGCCCACGGCCTGAATGTTCACTTTGGCCTGATCGAACCGAAAGCAGGCGTAGACGTCATCATGATGGCCCCCAAAGGCCCCGGCCACACCGTCCGTGGTGAATACACCAAAGGTGGCGGCGTTCCCTGCCTTGTGGCTGTTGACACTGACGCAACCGGCAAAGCGCTGGAAATCGGTCTGTCCTATTGCTCGGCCATCGGTGGCGGCCGTTCGGGCATCATCGAGACCAACTTCCGCGAAGAATGCGAAACCGACCTGTTCGGTGAACAGGCGGTTCTGTGTGGTGGTATCGTCGAGCTGATCCGCTGCGGCTTTGAAACTCTGGTCGAGGCTGGTTATGCACCCGAAATGGCCTATTTCGAGTGTCTGCACGAAACCAAGCTGATCGTGGACCTGATCTATGAAGGCGGAATCGCCAACATGGATTACTCGATCTCGAACACTGCTGAATACGGTCAGTACGTCACTGGTCCGCGCATCCTGCCTTATGAGCAGACCAAGAAGGCAATGAAAGAGACCCTGTCGGACATCCAGAGCGGCAAGTTCGTACGCGACTTCATGCTGGAAAATGCTGTGGGTCAACCCACCATCAAAGCCTCGCGCCGTTCCAATGACGAGCACCAGATCGAAGTGGTCGGCAAAAAGCTGCGGGACATGATGCCCTGGATTTCGGCCGGTAAACTGGTCGATCAGGAAAAGAACTGATCCTATCGTGACGCCGCCCCCCGGGGCGGCGTCATTCATTTAATGGGCGTCAAAAATTTCTATCGACGGCCCGCCAACAATATCCACATGGGTATACATCGGGTTCGAATGCTGCTCGAACCGCACCGGCTTGTCGACAACCACCGAGGGCCATTTCCCGGGCTTCTGACAGAGGAAGATGTTGAGCAGCAAATGGCTGGGATTGATCCCCTGCGGATTGGCGATAACCAACATGGGCTCGACCCCTGGATTACCAACCGTGACAATGCCCGTCACAATCAACCTAGCGGGCCCCGGAGGCATCTTGTTGTTCCAAGCATACCAATCTCGTGAAGCCACATCGTCTCCGGGCTGGCAAACAGCATTCACTTCTTTGTAGTCCATAATTTGTCTCCAAATTCTTTTTCCAATACCCCTACAATACCACACTCGCAGCTAATTGTGACGAAGCAGGCAATACCATGAGCGAACCCTCTGAAATCACCAATAAAAACTGGCTTATGGTCGCTGTACTTGGCTTCATCTGGGGCGGCACATTTATGGTCGTGGCCATCGCGCTCGAAGGGTACGGGCCCGTCACAGTAGCAACAGCGCGCACGACTCTGGGCGCGCTCACCCTTATACTGCTGATGGGGGCGACGGGTCGCAAATTGCCAACAACCACGCGGGGCCTTTGGCCTTCAATCATCGTGATCGGCATTCTGTCGACGGCCCTACCTTTTTTGCTGCTCAGCTGGGGCCAGCAATATGTTCCGTCCGCCTTTGCGGGCCTGTCGATGGCGGCCATCCCGTTGATGGTGTTGCCACTGGCACATTTCTTTTCAGATGAGCCCCTCAACGCGCGGCGTTTTGTTGGCGTATCACTTGGATTTGCAGGCGCACTGGTGCTGATTGGCCCTGGCCTTGCACAGCTTGGTCAAGGTGCGGAACCACTGGCACAGCTGGCATGTATTGGTGCTGCACTGTGCTATTCCTGCGCTTCTATATTCACGCGCAGATGCCCTCCGGTCGATCCGGTTGTTCTGGCTGCGCTCACTTTGCTGGTCGGCGCGGCGATCTTGTTGCCCATCATGCTGGTAACCGAAGGGGTGCCAAATTGGCATGGCGCACGGCCTAGCCTCGCCATAATCGCATTGGGCCTTGTTCCGACCGCCTTTGCCACGTTGTTGCGCGTCTCGATTATTCGCAGCGCCGGGTCTGTTTTTCTGACGCTGGTCAACTACCAGGTTCCGATATGGTCGATGGTATTTGGCGCGTGGATTCTGTCCGAGGCATTGCCGATACGGTTTTACGTTGCTCTGGCGATGATCCTGACCGGGCTAGCGATCAGCCAGTGGTTCAGCCTGCGCAGAATGCTTGCCGGTCGCTAGCCTGCAACCGCCGCGACCTCAGCAACGATACTGTCAACGACTTGGGCCAACAGCTGATCATCTTCACACTCCGCCATGACGCGGATCAGAGGTTCAGTGCCGGATTTACGGATCAGTAATCGGCCTTTTCCTTTCAGACGCTCTTCGGCATCCGAGATTGCGGCTTTCACACCAGTTGTTTCCAGCGGGGCCTGCCCCTCGCCATAGCGCACGTTCTTCAACAGTTGCGGTACTGTTTCGAACTGAACCGACAGTTCGGATGCGTTGCGCCCGGAATGTACCATTTCAGCCAGGAAATGCAGGCCCGCCATGAGGCCATCGCCTGTGGTGGCATAATCGCTCATGACGATGTGGCCAGATTGTTCACCACCCAGGTTGAAATCTCCTTCACGCATCCGCTCGACTACATAGCGGTCGCCTACGGCCGTTCTTTCAAGCCTGAGCCCCTGCGAACCGAGATGGCGTTCGAGACCAAGGTTGGACATGACTGTCGCGACCAAAGCGCCGCCGCGCAAGCGGTCTGCCTTGGCCCAAGAGGTCGCTAACAACGCCATCAACTGATCGCCGTCGGCCACGTGTCCGTGCTCATCCACGATCACAACCCGATCGGCATCACCATCCAGGCAGATCCCGACATCGGCCCCGTGCGCCACCACTGTTTCAGCTGCAAGCTGAGGTTTGGTCGAACCGCAATTCAGGTTGATATTCTTACCGTTAGGAGATGTGCCTACAGGAATGACCTCGGCCCCAAGTTCCCACAAAACTTCGGGCGCAGTGCGGTGCGCGGCGCCATTGGCGCAATCCACCACCACTTTGAGACCGTCCAGTCTAAGATCGCGGGATAGCGAAGATTTCACCCGCTCGCCATAGCGAAACCGCGCATCGTCTACCCGGCGGGCCCGACCGATATTTTGCGCCTGCGCAGGCTTAACCCCTTCTTCGATCAGCCGTTCGATTTCAATTTCCGCCTGATCCGACAGCTTGAAGCCATCAGGCCCGAAAAACTTGATCCCGTTGTCTTCGGCGGGGTTGTGACTGGCCGAGATCATCACGCCCAGATCGGCGCGCATTGACCGCGTCATCAGGCCGACAGCCGGCGTTGGAACTGGTCCCAGCAGCAAAACATTCATCCCGGTCGAGGTCAGCCCCGCCGTCAGCGCGTTTTCCAGCATATACCCAGACAGGCGCGTATCCTTGCCAATAACAACACGGTGCACGCCGGATTGGTCACGTCGGAAGTACCGCCCAACCGCGGCCCCCATGCGCAGGGCCATCTCAGCCGTGATCGGATGCGTATTGGCGGTGCCACGCACCCCATCGGTTCCGAACAGCTTGCGCATTGGTATCTCTCCGTAAATTCTTGCTTGCGACCGGATTACCGGACGGCGGCCCATAGACGCAAGGCCTGAGCGGTTTCAGCGACGTCATGAACACGAAGGATCTGCACACCCTGTGCCAATCCGGCCAGCCCCACGGCGATAGATCCCGGCGCACGGGCATCTTTGCCGGGTTCTTTGCCTATCTGACCAATAAACCCCTTTCGGGACACGCCCAGCAGGATCGGACACCCCAAACCGTGAAACAGGCTGAGATTCTGCAGAAGGATAAGATTGTGCTTTTCGGTTTTGCCAAATCCTATGCCCGGGTCGATAACGATCTGGTCCCGGCTCATGCCGAGGTCTTCAAGAAAACCAACCTGCCCATGTAGGAAGTCATAAACATCCAGCAAAACATTGTCGTAAGTCGGGTCATCCTGCATCGAACCGGGATCGCCCTGCATGTGCATCACGCAGACAGGGGCTCCGACCTGGGCACAGAACGGCGCAAGGTCCGGATCGAAGGTAAAGCCCGAGACGTCGTTGATCAGCCCTGCCCCGGCTTTCCAAGCGGCTTTGGCAACGGCGGCTTTGCGGGTATCTATGGAAATCAACGCATCGGTGGCCGACCTGATCGCCCTGATCAGCGGTTCGGTCCGGGCGATTTCCTCATCTTCAGGGACAAAGGTTGCACCCGGGCGTGTCGACTCGCCTCCGATATCGAGAATGCTGGCGTCCTGCAAGACCATGTCCCGAGCCGCAGCCTGTGCCGCCTCGACCGAGTTATGCACCCCGCCATCCGAGAAACTGTCCGGCGTGGCGTTGAGGATCCCCATGATCTGAGGGCAATCCATCGCAACTCCAGAAACAGCTGCCCGTGGACGTGTCAGTCGATCCAGCACATCCCCCGGAACCTGCGCAGCCGGGATGATGCACGCGGCTTCAGTCCGGTTCAGACGTTCGACATGGGTAAACCACAGCTTCTGACCGGCTAAGGTCACCGCCCCTTCAGGGCGCACCTCACCATGCTGAACCAGAGGTCGGTAGTATGCAGTCACAGATTCGCCTGACCCACCGGCACAGCGCGCAGCGGAATCTGTGGCGAGTCCGGCAGGGCGCCTCCGAAAACCAACAGCTCACTTGCTTCGAAAGTCGCGGCAAACCACGCCGCCAAAGCGACCGCGTCAGAGGGTGCGGCAGATGGCCCATCCACCGCATCAAGAACGATCTTGGACGGGGCCCAAACGCAAATCTGTCCGTTCTTCATGGCCCAATCCAATTCAGTCCGCGTGGATACGACGACACAGCGCAGGTCACGCGCGGCCAATACCCAGGCGTTTTGCTCGATGGCCAAAAGGTCGATCCGGCGTTGTGTCATGGCGTGCCCGGTTTGTGAAACGGCCATATCCGCCGCCCCAACGCATAGGATCAAGGGACGTTTCCGGTTCTCCAACTGGTCGATCCAACCGGTCAGATTGTCCGAAGCAATTGCTTCGTTTGACAGGAAGGCCAAACGCGGGTGCGGACGCTCTTCCTCGACCAGATCGTGGTGAGATGCATCTTTACCGCGCACGATCTCGACGCCCAAAGCGCCGGGTCCTCGATCCAGTTTTTCTATTCTGACAAAAGCCCTTACGGCCTGAGGCTCAAGCAAAATTCTTTCCGCAATCCGGTCTGCCAGAGTTTCCAGCAGGTTCAACCGCTCGGCTGACAGTTCAAAGGCGATAGCCTCGGTCACACGATCATATGACAAAATGCGATCAACATCATCGTCAATCGGATCGGTCAAAGGGCGCACTTCGACAACGATATTAAAGCAAATGCGTTGCGTCGTTCCGCGCTCGGCCTGAAAAGCGCCAATTTCGACCTCGACAATATGGTCCCGCAGAGAAATGCGATCCAGAGGTCCCCGCGTGGCTGTCGCTTCGGACCGCTCGGAGGGGTGCGCAAAGGCAAGACGGATTTCAGAACTCATGCGGTTGACCCTTTGGGCTTGGTGGACTTTTCGGACCTATTTACACATTGCAGGCCCTATAACACTGCAACAAGCGCCATTCCAGTCTTCGAATGCGGCGTCAGCTGACGCGAAACCAGCTCATCATTCCCGATGCTGAATGACCCAGCATGTGGCAGTGTAACAACCAGTCGCCTGGATTGTCAGCAATCAGCGCGATTTTACGGGTCTGACCCCGCCCTATCAGTATCGTGTCGCGCCAGGGGCCCAGCGTGCCGTCATCCAGGATGATGCGGAAATGGTGCCCATGCAGGTGCATAGCGTGGGGAAACGCCGTTTCATTGACAAACTCAATCTGATGAGCACTTCCCAATCGCGCATCCAGAAACGGCTCATCCGGTCGATCAGAATAGCCATTCAATGCCCAAAACCTCCCGAGTTGGGCCAATTCACGGCCTGATAGCTCGGTCTTGCCCATATTGGCGGAATCCAGCCAGCGCATGGCCCCGCCTTGCAGCGTCATGCGATGGATCGGTGCGTCGTCCAGCCGAACCTTAGGCATCTCATTTGCTGGCAAAGGGCGGATTCCAGTCCTGTTTGCCGCCGCCTGACCGGCCACCGCAAGCCGAACCAGACCGAAGCTGTCACCGCGTTCTTGACTTACAAGCCCGGCAATCTGACCCTCATCACTTTGCACATCCACGATCAGATCCATCCGCTGAGCAGGTGCAAGCGGGACGTTCCCGGAAAACGGCAAAGGGTCAACCAGAGGCATTCCATCCAAAGCGACGATCCAACCTGTCAGACCATCCAGCCCCAGATCGAATATCCTGGCATTTGCCGCATTGATCAGCCGCAGCCTCAGGCGCGCGCCGCGCGCCACTGCATATTCTGGATCAAACTGGCCATTAACTGTGACGAGATTGCCCAAACGCCCGGCGTGGCTGAGGTCGTGCTGGTTATCAAAATCTTCTACGATCTGCCCGGTTTCCGGGGCCAACCTCCAGTCGTCCAGGACAAGGGTCAAATCCTGATCCACATCAGGCAGATTATCTTCTTCGACAATCAATGGGCCGTAGAGGCCACGCGCAACCTGCTCCATGGATCGGTTATGGGCATGATACCAATATGTTCCCGCATCCGGGACCACAAAGTCATAGGTAAAACTGTGGCCAGGCTGAACAGCGTCCTGCGTCAGACCCGGGACTCCGTCCATTGCATTGACAATCCGAATGCCATGCCAGTGGATCGTAGCGGGTTGGGGTAAATCGTTTACCAATCTGCGCCGGACGCTTTGCCCTTTGCGCAGGCGAATTTCTGAACCGGGCACATTTCCACCAAAGGACCAAACCGAGGTCTCGGGGTACCCGTCAGGGGCCAGCTGTCGGGAGACGATCTGGGCAACCAAATCATCTATTGCGGCATGCACTGCCTTGGGCAACAGCAACATTGCTGTACCGGATTGCAAAATCTGTCTGCGTGATAACACCAATACGGGCCTCCTGGACCCGCAATCTAAACCGATTTTCGTCCCGCGCCAGTAGGGTTCCAGCGCGGGTGCGTCAATCAGTTACTCGCCGTCTGATAGTTGTGACGGTAGAAAATATGGACACCGATACGCGCGGTTTCCTTGTAGACCTTGGCCCAAGACGGGCGCACTGCGGTCGTGTGATAATGCGTAGCCCCTTCGGTGAGCTTTTTGGCAGCCCCGTCGATGGCTGTACGCGCGACTTTCGCTACACGCTCATAGGCCTTCTTTTCACGGATCACTTCCTCTTGACCGTCACAGGTATAGGTGAACTGGCACTGGTATTTCTTACCTGTGCCCTGATTGATCACACCACACAGCGTGTCGGGAAAGCGGCTGCTGGCAACACGGTTGAGGATTACCTCCGCCACAGCAAACTGACCGCGCACGCCTTCGCCGCGCGCTTCAAAGTACAACGCCTCGGCCAGGCACTTGAACTGTTCGCCTCCGGTGGCGGTGGGTTGCTCGTCCAACCAGCTCTTGGAGTAGGACACTTCTTTCGGCTCAGGCTCCTGTCGGGGCTTGAACAAATTCAGATAATCGCGAAAATTCTGACCGGGCAGTTCGCTACGGGCGACCAGCTCACGTTTCGCAGTATCGGTTGCTTCCCTCTCAGCGAAGGACACACTAGGCAGCATGGTTGTCGCCATAACGGCAACAGCCAGAATATATCTTAGCATCAGATAACCTCGCACAGGCACATTCTGCGCCATACCCTCCCCCGGCGGGCGCGATGAGGCTCATACCGAATTGAATCGGAAACGTCCAGATCAGAAGAAGATGCAAGTGGAAAATCGCCGTAACGTCAAAATAAGTTGACGACGGCTACCTTCTTTTCCCACTAATCCTTGGGTCGGCCGTTACTGTCAACCCCCAAGTCTGGACGAAATCGCCAGTTGAGCGGCAGCCAGCCGAGCGACAGGTACCCGGAAGGGTGAACATGACACATAGTCGAACCCCAAATCCCGACAAATTGCGATTGATTCGGGGTTTCCGCCATGTTCACCACAGACCGACAGGGTCACGTCCGGCTGAACCCGGCGTCCGCGTTCAGACCCCAGCTTCAGCAATTCCCCTACACCATCGGGATCTAGCACGTGGAACGGGTCCTCGGCGAAAACACCCTGACGCACATAAGCAGACATGAAACGACCAGCATCATCACGAGACAATCCGTAGGTCATTTGGGTCAAATCATTGGTGCCGAAGCTAAGGAACGCAGTTTGTGGAGCGATTTCGTCCGCCCGCAGGCAGGCACGCGGCGTTTCCACCATGACCCCCAGCCGATATTCGAACTCTTGCCCTCGTTCAGCGGCTACCGACGCCGCAACCGTGTCTATCCGAGATTTGACAAGCTCAACCTCGCGCTTGGCCGAAACCAGCGGTATCATCACCTCGGGGACCACCAGAGCGCCCTCTTTGCTGGCCTCAAGCGTCGCCTCAAAGATTGCCCGGGCCTGCATATCATAGATTTCCGGCACCGTGATGCCCAGCCTGACGCCGCGCAATCCCAACATCGGATTATATTCGGTCATCTCAGCGACACGGCGTTCCACATCCGAAACCGGCAGATCAAGTGCCTCTGCTAATTCACGCTGGCCACTGCGAGTCGTGGGCAGGAACTCATGCAACGGCGGATCGAACAGGCGGATACAGACCGGTTGACCTTCCATAATTCGAAAGAGTTGCACGAAATCTGCGCGTTGCATCGGAAGCAGACGTTCCAGAACCGCCGCACGACCGGAAGAGGTTTGGGCAAAGATCATTTCGCGCATCACGATCAGGCGGCCGGGATCAAAGAACATATGTTCCGTCCGGCACAGGCCGATCCCTTGTGCCGAAAAGTTCCGAGCGGTCTGCGCATCCGCAGGCGTATCGGCATTGGCGCGGATCTCAATATCACGTTCAGCGTCTGCCCAGCTCATAAGCGTCTGAAAACAATCGTCTAGCGCCGCCTCAAGCATCGCGGGCTGCCCCGCCAGAACCTGCCCCGAAGTTCCGTCGATCGTCAGCTTGTCGCCCGTTTTGAAAACGCGGCCATCCTGGGCTGTCAACATCTTCTCTTTGGTCTGAAACCGCATTTCAGAGGCGCCAACGATGCAAGGCAGGCCCAAGCCGCGACCGATCACGGCCGCATGGCTGGTCATCCCACCCTTTTCGGTCAGAACAGCCACTGCGGCGTGCATTCCCCGGACATCTTCCGGGGACGTCTCTCGGCGCACCAGAATACAGGGCTCGCCCCGCGCGGCACTGGCCTGCGCCTCGGCCGCAGTAAACACAAGCTTTCCGGTTGCCGCCCCTGGACTGGCTGCAATGCCTGTGGTCAGCACATCGCGGCGCGCGTCGGGGTGAACCTGCCGGTGCAGCAACTCGTTCAGAGAATGCGGATCGACCCGCATCACCGCCTCTTGCTGAGGAATGATGCCATCCTCGGCCAACCGAACAGCAATCCGCATGGCGGCACGGGCACTGCGCTGCACGCGCACACCGTCCAGAATGTGAACGTGCCCATTTTCGATGACGAATTCGACCTGCATTTCCTCACGCAGCTTTTCGCGCATGATTGCAGCATGTGCTTTGAGTTCGGCAAAAGCCTTGGGCGCAACTTCTTCAAGCGACTTACCGCGCGGATCCTTTTCCAGATACAGCGCGGCGACCCCTTCGCCCAAGGCATCACGCCCCTGGCTTTGGCTGAGATAACGACCGGTAATCTGCTGCATTCCTGTTGTCGGATCAATCAGTTGCAGAACACCGGACCCGCATTCGCCCTGCCCGACTCCGGGAACCATTTCCTGAATGACCAGGCCCAGACCCGCATCCGCCGGCGCACCTTTTGCCTGACGCAACAGCCGGGCGGAGGTTCCATCCCAGGCCCGCGCCATCGACCGAAGAACGGCAACCAGCTGTTCACCACGATCCTGTGGGAAGGGCTCGTCGGTCTCATCCTCATAGGCCCGCAACGACTGGCGCAGACCTTCCAGCCCATCGGCCTCGATGTCGTCAAACACATCCGCATCCAGACGCGCCACATGAATGGCATAGCTTTGAACAAAGCGCAGCGACAGTGCAGCCGCGGCCTCGTTCCCCATCTCGTCTGACAGGTCCACATAGCGCGCATCATTCATACCGATGTTGAGGATTGCCCCAGGCCCGCCCCAATCGGGGTCCTCGGAACTTGGACGAACACATAGCAGCGCCGCCTCGTCGAACTGTTCGAGAATGGCCGCAATGTCGGGCACTTGCCCGTCAGCGATCCGCTGCACCGCATCAAAAGACAATGCAACGGTTCGTGGTACGGGAAAGTCCAGCCGAACAAGGCGCTGCAGGCATTTCGCGCGCCCGCCATGGGTGTTCGCCGCTACGGGCGCTTTGGCTGTGATCAGAGTGGTATGCGGGTTATTCTGCACTGCGGCACCTTTTGGTTTCACCGCAGCATAGGCCCCTGCGCCGATGGCGCAAGAGCGTTAACCTTCGATTCGGGCCAGATCGGCCACGCTGGAACAGACCGTCCTGATCTGGCTAAGCAGGTTCAGACGATTGCGGCGCAGGATGTCATTGTCAGTGTTGACCTGAACATCCTCAAAGAACGCATCCACCGGACCGCGCAGCGCGGCCATAGCCGTCATCGCCGCCGGGAAATCCTCGGACGCCAGCGCTGTGTCGATCTGTGCCTGCGCCTGATCCAATGCCGCGAACAGAGCTTTCTCGCTGTCCGTTTCGGCAAATTTCACATCCGCCCCATAAGAGTATTCCACCCCGTCCTTTTCCTCGGCCTGAGTCAGGATATTGTTCGCCCGCTTGAACCCCTGCACGAGGTTTTCGCCATCCTCGGTCGCAATCACGGCATTCAGAGCACGGGCGCGTTTGACCAGTAGGTTGAGGTCTTCACCGCCTCCCATCGCGACGCAGGCATCGATGATGTCGTGACGTATGCCCTCATCTCGAAGGAGGACTTTGAGGCGGTCGTGGAAGAAGGAGAGTAAGTCCTCTACGACGCTGAGCGTTTTTTTCGGATCGTACAGTGCAAGTGCTGCCTCTTTGTCTTTGTGATCCTGCTCAGTCCATTCACCCATTGGTTTGCCAGCGCTGCGCCAATGGTTCGGGTAGACATGACCATTGTAGCCCATCGCAAGAAATTCCCGAAAACTCGGTGTGTCATTAAGGTGCAAGTCATTCTCTAACGCCAACCGAACAAAACCCAACGCCGCACGACGCAGTGCAAACGGGTCCTTCGACCCGGTCGGCTTCTCATCAATCGCCCAGAACCCGGTCAGCGTGTCCAGCTTATCAGCCAGCGCCACAGTCACCGAAAGCGGTGCGGTTGGCACGTCGTCTGACGGGCCCAGCGGCGAGTAGTGTTCTTGCGCCACCGCGGCCACGGCGGTGTCTTCGCCTGCAGCCTCAATATAGTACCGCCCCATAAGCCCCTGAAGTTCGGGGAATTCATAGACCATTTCCGAGCTCAGGTCGGCCTTGGCCAGACGCGCGGCTTTCTCGGCCTGATCTGCGTCCGCTCCAACAATCGGTGCCAACTCGCGCGCCAGTGCGGCGATGCGATTGATCCGTTCGGCCTGCGTGCCCAGCTTGTTGTGGAAGGTCACATTCTCCAACGCGCGGGTCCATTGGGCGATATCCGATTTGGCAATGCGCAGATCGTTCTCCCAAAAGAACTTGGCGTCCGCCAGACGGGCCGACAGCACCTTCTGGTTCCCCGCCAAAATGGTCGCGCCATTGTCGGCGGTTTCGCGGTTGGCGACGGTGATAAACCGTTCGATCCGGCCCGTTTTGGGGTTCTTCACGGAAAAGAACTTCTGATGTTCCTTCATCGAGGTCTGCAACACCTCGGGCGGCAGTTCCAGGAATTCCTCGTCGATCTGCCCCATCAGCACCACGGGCCATTCGACCAGACCGGCGACCTCGGCCAGCAGGCCCTTGTCATCGACCACTTCCAGACCGGCGGCAAACGCCATGTTCTGCGCGTCGTTCCAGATGTGTTCGGCGCGTTCCTCGGGTGACAGCACAACAAAGGCGCGTTTCAGCTTGGCGGCGTAATCCTCGAACGACGTGACAGAAAACCGGTTCGGGGCCATAAAGCGGTGGCCCTCGGTCGTGTCGCCGGAATTGATCCCTTCGATCTCGAGCGGCACGACCTGCGCGCCTGCCTCATCGCTGAGGAGGCACAAGATCGAATGCAGCGGACGTACCCAGCGCATCGGTCCACTGCCCCAGCGCATCGACTTGGGCCAGGGGAAATTGCGGATGGTCGCCTCAAGCACTTCGGCCACGATATCAGCCGCCGGGCGACCGGGCTTTTCGATCAGCGCGAAATAGACCGCGCCTTTGGGCGTTTCACGCTCTTCCAACTGGTCGCGGGTCAGGCCGGCGCCGCGCAGGAAGCCTTCGATGGCCTTATCGGGTGCGCCCACTTTCGGGCCTTTGCGTTCCTCGCGGATGGACGGGCTTTCGGCCAGCAAGCCTTCGACCGCCAAAGTCAGACGACGGGGCGTGGTCAGAGAGGCAGCCCCGGCATAGGTCAGACCGGCCTCGACCAGACCATCAGTGATCCGCTTTTTCAGGTCTTCACCGGCACGGGTTTGCATGCGTGCAGGGATTTCCTCGGAAAACAGTTCGATCAGCAGGTCGGGCATAGTCAGTCCTTAGAAATTGACGATCGTCTGGATGACGATGGCATTAGCGATATCCACAAAAAAGGCGGATACAAGGGGCAGTACGATAAAGGCAATAGGTGAAGGGCCATATCGCTTGGTTACAGCGGTCATATTGGCAATGGCGGTGGGGGTCGCGCCCAGCGCAAACCCGCCGAAACCCGCGGCCAGAACCGCGGCGCGATATCCTGACCCCATCACCGGAAACAACACGTAGATAACGAAGATTACCGTAAAGGCGGTTTGTGCCGCCAGTACGACCAAAATGGTCACACCAAGTTCCGCAATCGTCCACAACTGCAGGCTCATCAGCGACATGGCCAGAAAGGTACCCAACGCAAGCTCTGAAACCAGCCCAAGCGCGGATGTGCGGCTGACGGGAACTGCATTTGGCCGCAACCAGCTGCGCAGGTTGCCGATCAAAATGGCAATGATCAGACAAGGTACAAACAGGGGAAGTTTCAGGCCGGCCTCTGCGATCAGGACATTCACACCGTAGCCAACGATAATGGCAAGATGGAGGTACAGCATGACCCGCATCAGTCCAAGCGGCGTAATATCGGGATAACGCTGTTCTTCGGTTGCGACACCAACTGTCAGTTCTTCGTTGGGGCGGTCGGGGGTCAGATTATAGCGTTCGACAAGATACTTGGCCACAGGACCGCCAACCACCGCGGCCAACACCAGACCCAATGTCGCCACTGCGACCCCCAACTCGGTCGCGCCTTCCAACCCAGTTACGGCACCAACGTCCGGCGCCCATGCAATGGCGGTTCCATGCCCTCCGATCAGGGCAGCTGATCCGAATAACACTCCGGATTGGGCAGGAAAGCCAAATGCAACCGCCCCGACGGCACCAATGCCGTTTTGCATGATGATGGTGATCAGTGTCAGAACCAACAGCAAGAACAGAGGTTTGCCGCCGGTAAGCAGATCCAGGAACCGGGCATTCAGGCCGATTGCCGCAAAAAACAGCACCAGCATGTAATCCCGCGTGGCCATCTCAAAATCGAATGAGATGCCTGTGGCCATGTATAATCCCAACATCACCAGCGCTGCGACCAACCCGCCGCTGACCGGTTCGGGTATGTTGAAGCGCTGAAGCAGCTTCACCTGCGTGTTCAACTCCGCCCCCAAAAGATATACAGCCAGACCCAACGTGGCGGCGATCATATCCGGGATGAGATAAGTCATTGCCCCGTTTCCGGTTGCTGCGGGCATTCCTCTCCGACGACCGTGCCGTCATAGGCCTTTTCCCCGCAGTTGTTCAGCGCGTGCCAAACATAGCCTTTTCCATCCTGGGTTACAGCGACGATCCGGTCCACGCCAAAGTGTATATTCTTAGCCCCGATAAAGGCCTGCGCCTGACCGGTCTGCAACGCGTTGGCAATCTCGATGGCATCGTAGCACTCAAACCATCCGGGCGCCGTCAACGGTTCGGGGTCATTGGCGGTCTGATAACCAGCCAGATCTGCTGGCGTCAGGTCAGTTTCAAAGCAGGCGCGGTATCGAATCGGAGAGCTGTCCGCATCAATCGCCTGAAAGTCCGTATAGGCGATGGTCTCGGGCTCATCTGCGCCGATTGCTAGCAAACGGACATCCTGTCCCGGCTTTGAGACCACTTCATAATAAAAGCCGTAAACTTGGAGATAGTACATGGCCCCACCAGCTAGAACAGCCGACCCAAGAAGGAGAATAGCAAGTAGTTTTCCGGTCATCGTTCGAGCATCCTATTCACGTGGCCTCTTTCATTGAGGTCAAAAATGGGCCAGTTTCCAACCTGATACAGGCTGACATTAGGGTAATGAAAATGGACACGACTCTCGCCGCAGGTTTTTTCGGCGCGCTTTTTGCGATCATGAACCCGATCACCAACTTGCCCGTTTTTCTGAGCGTGACTGATGGTCTGACCCCCGCAGATCAACGCAAGGTTGCGGTGAAAACCGTCACCTACTGTCTGATCCTGGGCGGTGCTTTTGCAGCCATTGGCAGCAAGACATTGGGACTGTTCGGCATCAGCGTCAATGATCTGCGCGTTGCGGGCGGTCTTGTTGTCCTGATGATCGGCCTGAACATGCTGAGCGGCACCGAGAGCACGGCGCATCACGGAACCGAAGGCGAAAAGAAATCTTATCCCGAGCCCGACACCGTCGCCTTTTATCCGTTGGCCTTTCCCATCCTCGTTGGGCCTGGCACAATCACAACGTTGATCCTCTATGCACATCAAATGTCCAAACCTATGGACGTCATACTCTATGCGGGCGTTTTTCTGGCAGTGCTGTTTTTGCTGTTCGTCACATTCTGGAACGCCGCGGCGCTGTCCAAGCGGCTTTCGGACAACGCTCGGGTGATCATGAGCCGCTTTATGGGTATGATCCTGTCTGCCATCGCAATCAGCATGATCGCGGACGGACTTAAAGTTCTGCTTCCCGGTTTGGCGTAACTGCCGCATCAGACCTCGTACCCGGCGGCATCGGTCTGAACGAAGGCGTCGGCGCATTGCTTTGCCAAGGTCCGCACGCGCCCAATATAGGCCTGCCGTTCCGTCACCGAGATCACGCCACGCGCATCCAACAGGTTAAAGATATGTGATGCCTTGATGCACTGATCATAGGCCGGGTGCGCCATTACGATACGCTTACCGGTTTTTGGATCGTCATGCTCTTGCGCCAGAATATTGGCGCATTCGGACTCGGCCTCTTCGAAATGGCGCAGTAGGACTTCGGTGTTGGCCACGTCAAAGTTCCAGCGGGCATATTCTTCTTCGGTCTGCTTGAATATGTCACCATAGGTCAGCGGGCTGGGTGACTGCGGATCGTTGAAGGGCATGTCCATCACGTGATCAACACCCAGCACATACATCGCCAGCCGCTCCAACCCATAGGTCAATTCACCTGAAACCGGCGCGCAGTCATGGCCTCCGACCTGTTGGAAATAGGTGAACTGGCTGACTTCCATGCCGTCGCACCAGACCTCCCAGCCCAGGCCCCAGGCGCCCAGCGTTGGGCTTTCCCAGTCATCCTCGACAAACCGGATGTCATGCAGGTCCATGTCGATGCCGATTGCCTCAAGGCTGCCCAGATACAACGCCTGCAGGTCCGGCGGGCTAGGCTTGATCAACACCTGATACTGGTAATAGTGCTGCAAGCGATTGGGGTTCTCGCCATAACGCCCATCTGTTGGGCGGCGCGAGGGTTGCACATAAGCTGCGGCCCAGGACTTGGACCCCAAAGCGCGCAAAGTAGTCGCTGGATGGAATGTCCCTGCCCCGACCTCCATGTCATAGGGCTGCAGAATGGCGCAGCCTTTTGACGCCCAATAGGTCTGAAGGCGCAGGATGATCTCCTGAAAAGAGCGAGGTGCGTTGGACTTAACGGTCATCACATTCCCTTTGGACGCCATTGCGCCCTGTTCCGGTGGGTTTTGCCCTTCCTATGCAAGGGGCCAAGGGGCGTCAACGGGACAGTGTGCCCGGGAAGCCACTGAGCGGCCAAACTGGAAATTCCCCGTATTCCAGGCATGGTGTTTCAACCCGCATATCGCGTACTCTTCATCGCAGAAAAACACCGCGGACACAGGCACACAATGAGACGCATATTAACGGTAATTTCAGTTCTTTTCCTTTTCGGCGTGCGAGCATCATTTGCGCAGCAAGACGGAGGTGTTTGGGTCCAGGTCGAGGCGCAGCCTTCGCTGCGTGAAGCCCAGGAACGCGCACAAACCTATTCTGGCGCGTTGCCAGACGTAAATGGATTTCGCCTGAATTCGGGCTGGTATGCCATTGTGATCGGCCCGTATCTGCGCGGCGATGCCGAGCAAGTTCTGCGGGTGTACCGCGCAGAGGGGCAAATTCCAGCCGACAGCTTTATCGCCTTCTCGAACACACTGGGGCAGCAGTTCTGGCCGGTCAGTGCGAATACTCAGGACCAGGCCGCTGTTACAGCGCCGGTCGCATCTGAACCGGAACAACCAGTGGCCGAGGCAACCCCGCAAATTGCCGATGAAACCAGATCACAGGCGCTGCAAAGCGAACGATTGCTGAGCGCGCAGGAGCGTATGGGCCTTCAAACCGCACTTCAGGCAGCCGGTTTCTACAATTCGACGATTGACGGTGCCTTTGGTCAGGGGACACGCCGCTCGATGGGCGACTGGCAAAGTTTCAACGGATACGAGGCGACCGGGGTTTTGACCACGGCACAGCGCAAGGCCTTGATGGATGACTATAACGCGCCATTAATCAGCGCGGGAATGCAGCTCTACACAGACCCACAGGCAGGTATCGAGATGGCCATGCCGCTGGGTGTTGTTGCATTCGACCGTTACGAGGCCCCCTTCGTGCATTTCAACGGCTCGACCGACCTGAATGCTCAGGCCCTGCTGATCAGTCAGGATGGCACCAAAGCAACCCTGCGGGCCCTTTTTGAAGTCATGCAGTCGCTGGAAATCGTTCCGCTTGAAGGCCCTCGCCAGCTGCGCGGTGACAGCTTTACGCTGGAAGGTCGCGGCAATGACATTGTATCCTATACCGAGGCCAAGCTGAAAGATGGTCAGATTAAAGGTTTTACCCTGGTCTGGCCCGAAGGGGACGAGGCGCGCCGTACCCGCGTTCTTGCCGCCATGAAAGCGGGCTTTAGCACCACTGATGCGGTTCTTGACGCCGCCGCCGGATCGGACGCTGCTCAAAGCATTGATCTTGTATCCGGCCTGCAGGTTCGCAAACCGCGCCTGTCACGCTCGGGGTTCTTTGCGGATGCCAAAGGCACCGTCCTGACCGTGACCGAGGCGGCAGATAGCTGCTCGCGGATCACGCTGGACGGCGCGCACGAGCTTGAGGTCGCCTCGACCGATCCCAATCTCGGCATCGCCGTTCTGCGGCCAAGCCGCGACCTTTCCCCGATCAGCGTGGCCGAGTTCAGCAGCACCAAGCCGCGGATTCAGTCCGAGGTTGCGGTCTCCGGATTCTCGTATCAGGGCGTATTGGGCGGTCCGACGCTATCATATGGGCAGATCGCCGACCTGCGCGGCCTGAACGGTGAGGATGGCGTGAAGCGTCTGGCGCTGGCCACCCAACCCGGCGATGCAGGAGGCCCCGTGTTTGACGGCAACGGTCAGGTGGTCGGGATGCTTTTGCCGACCCCGACGAATGGGCGGACCCTGCCCGCCTCGGTCAGCCTGTCTGCCAATACAGAGAGCCTGAACAAGGCGCTGAGCAAGGCTGGGCTGGCAGGTCAATCCAGCGCCACCGCCGCCACGCAGGTCTCACCCAATGAGCTTAGCCGCCGGGCAAATGGGATGACTGTTCTGGTACAATGCTGGGATTGAGTTCGTAAAATCGCGCATTAACGCCGCCCATCCGGGCGGCGTTTTTTATTCTGCGCGCCATATGTCCGGAGTGATCCGGATCAATGTCGGCCCCTTAGCGGTAAACGCTTTTCGCACCGCAGACTGCATGTCTTCCAGTGTTGAGGGCGCGGCAGACAAGGCGCCGAATGCCTCGGCCAGTTTGCAAAAGTCAGGGTTACGCGCAACGACAGCATTCGGGGCGATCTGACTGCCCACCATGCTGTCTTCGATCTCTTTCAGCTTGCCATTGTCCCAAAGAATGATCGGCAGGGGCAAACCCAGCTCTACCGCCACGCCCAATTCCATCATCGTGTAGTGAAAGCCATAATCCCCAGCAATCACAGCAGTCGGCCTGCCCGGCCGCGCGATAGCGCCACCTATTCCAGCCGGCAACGCATAGCCCAGCGTGCCAAAGCCGTTCGGGTGGTGCCAATGATAGGGGAAGGGCATTTCCCACACCCCCTTGGCAACATAGGCGAACTGGGTCATGTCCGAATACACCATCACATCCGCTGGCATTGCCTTACGCAAGGCATCCAACACCGGGACAATTCCGGGTCGATCTGCGTCAATCTCGGCGCGCCATTTACTGCGGGCTTCGGAAACCTCATCCGAAGACCAGCCATTTGCCGGTTTGACATGGTCAATAGACGCCCACATCGCGTGGGCAAAGCTTTCGCCATCCGCCTGCAACTTGACCGAGGCCCGATGATGGTCTGACAGGACCTGAGGGTCCAGATCAATGCGGATCATATTGGCCGTATGCCCCAGCGCATCGCGCCACAGATCGACCTCACCCAGCTCGGCTCCGACGACCACCACAAGATCGGCGGAGGCGATGATCTGGGCGCTTTCGGGACGAGACAAGGCAGCGCCAAAATCCAACGCATAATCCAACCCCACCATTCCACGCCCCGCATAGGTGGTGAAACAGGCCGCTCCGATCTGTGTCAGAATCTGCCGCCACAGGTTTGATCTTGCACCGCCTCCCAGAACGAACAGCGGCCTGCGCGCAATGTTCAGCATCGACAAGACCGGCGCGACGTCCGGCGGCAGAGCCTTTGTCCGCAAACCCGGCTGGTTCGGGAATGGGGCCGGGTCAGCCTGTGCCTTAAGCTGCGAAATCGGCACCTGTATGTGCTTGGGTCTGGGGCGGCTCAGCGCGAACTCTTCGAAAGCACGTTCAACCAGGCCATAGGCGGCCGAAGCTGTATTAGCCTGCAACGACCAATCCGCGACCGTTTCTCCGGCGGCACGTTGATCCTTCATCTGATGAAGCTGTCCCTGCAGCGCCTGATCATCATCAAGGCAGGAGGACAGCACCAGCATTGGCACCGAATCCGAATACCCCTGCCCCATGGGTGTCATGATGTTGCACAGCCCAGGCCCAGTGATCACATAGGCCACGCCAGGATTGCCGCTTGCGCGCGCATATCCGTCCGCCATGAAACCGGCCCCCTGCTCGTGACGTGCAAGAACATGGGTGATGCCGGCTTCTTCGATCCCGCGATACATCTCCTGATTATGAACGCCGGGGATACCAAAAATCACATCAACACCCCGATCCCGGAGCATGTGCGAGATTTGAGCGCCAAGTGGTCTTTTCATCAACTTCTCCAGAAATGGACTGTGAACAGCGCATAGACCGCGAGCAGTTCAAGCCGACCGACCAGCATCCCCGCAGATAGTAGCCATTTGGCTGTATCGCTGAGCCCGCTGAAATTACCCGCTGGTCCGATCTGATCCCCAAGGCCGGGACCAACATTGGCCAACGCTGTTGCTGCACCCGATACAGAGGTAATGAAATCCAGCCCGGTCAGCGCCAACGCCCATGCCAGGAAACCCAAAGACAATACGAAGAACATGAAAAAGCTCATGACCGAAGTCAGGACATCCGTTCCGATGGGACGCCCGTCATAGAGAGGCATGAATACCCCATGCGGTGAACGGATACGCCGGATTTGTGTTTTGATGGATGCAAACAGCAGTTGATAGCGGAAAATCTTGATCGAACAGGCAGTTGATCCCGCACATCCTCCGATCAGGCCAATCAGGAAGAACACCATGATCGGAAAACTGCCCCAACCCATGTAATCGACGCTGGCATAACCGGTGCCTGAAATGATCGACGTGATGTTGAACAGCGATTCCCGGACCGCCTGTTCCCAGTGATGCGGAAAGACAGAGGTCAAAAACACCGCCATGACGGCTACAAGAACCACGATCGTGGCCAAAAACGCCCGAATCTGACTGTCGCGGAACAGGGAGCCGGTGCTGCCATTGGCAAACTGAACATAACGCACAAATGGCAGGGCAGCGAGGATCATGAAAATCGACGCCGCATATTCCGCCGGACCCGAGAAGGTACCGAACGATGCATCATAGTTTGAAAACCCACCGGTCGAGATTGTGGTCATAGAATGAACCACGGCGTCAAAAAAGCTCATGCCAAGGCCGGTGTAAACAAGCGCGCAGACCACGGTCAGGAACACGTAGATCAGGGAAATCTGGCCTGCGATTTCTTGCGCCCGCGGCAGGATCTTACCCATGGTTTCGAAACCTTCCGAACGGAAGATCTGCATTCCTCCGACCCGAAGCTCGGGCAGAAAAACCATTGCAACAACGATGATCCCGATACCGCCCAGCCATTGCAGCACACCGCGCCACAAAAGCAACCCCTGCGGCAGCCCGTCGAGCCCGGAAATCACGGTCGATCCCGTGGTCGTAAGGCCAGACATGGCCTCGAAATAGGCATCTACAAAGCGCAGCTCGGTTTCCCCGAACAGGAAAGGAATTGCCCCAAATAAAGGCAAAGCCACCCAAACGCCGGTCGTGAGCAGAAAGGTCTGGCGGATCGTCAACCCTTCGCCAACGCCATTTGAGCAGCTCATAGAAAGGACAGCGCCGGTCAGAATGGTAATAACGCTGCTTTCAAGGAAAACATGCCATTCGCCGCGGCCCTCGATAAGGTCCGCAAGCATGGGCAACATCATGGTCGCCCCAAGAATGGCGACCAACAGGCCAATCACATATCCTACCGGGCGCATGTCCGTCATGAGGCGCAGCGTTGGCGCGCCTGCACGACTGTGTCAAGCGGATGTCCCGATTACTTTTCGGTTTTGCCGCTCGAGACGGGCATCACGGGCGGTTTCGAAGGCGCGCGTGACCGGCGTGCAGCTGCCGCCTGTCCCGCCTGTGTCTTCGACGCGGCCGGATTTGCGGGTGCAGGTTTGGCGGTTGCGACCCGATCTGCCTTCACCTTGGACGCTACGGGTTTAACAGCTGCGGTTTTTGCAACAGCAGCGTCGATCGCAGCGGCGGGAGCAGCAGATTTTACCACTGCAGGCCTAACTGCAGCAGGTTTAGCGGCTTCTACTTTGGGCGTTTCAGATTTGGCAGTTACGGTTTTGGTAACAGCAGGCTTTGCCGTAGCGGCTTTGGGGGCAGCGGGCCTAGCTGCGACTTTTGGGGCTGCGGCTTTTGCCACTGCAGGTTTTGCCGCGGATTTGGTCTGTGCCTTTTTCGCACCCCCCGACGCTCTGGCTTTTGTCACAGGTTTCGCCAGGGCGGGCTTGGGCGATTCGGCCTTTGCCTTGACTTCTGCCTTCTTCTGGACGGCCACTTTTACCTTTGCCGCAGGTTGCGGATCAGCATTGACCACAGGCATCGCCTGAGATTTGAACTCAGGTGCCTTCACGTCAGCAACAGTCTTTTCGGAGGCGACACGCAGGGCCTGAACTTGGGCGAAGGGCAGTTCAATCGCAGAGTTGGTCAGAATTTGCATGATTTTCAAATGGTTGGTCATTGCCTCACCGGCAAATCGAATTGCTGCTGCCTGAAATTCAAATGGCTGGGTAAACGGGTTCATGAGGTTGTTCTCCTGTGAAAGTGATGCAACCCGCGAATGAGTAAAGAACCCTGCCCGCCCTGACTAAACGGGCGGATTACGTTGCCTTGCAGTCCTTGGCGTCGCACGTGCCGGCTTCCTGATTGAGTGAAATGATCACCAGAACAGTGACCACGAGATGGCTGCATTCAAGGATAGTTTACAGCAAGAACTTCGCGCTTGCAGCATTTATCGCTGCAATGCGGCGAATTTTCACCGCACCGGCACTTAATCAAGGTTTTACAAAAGTTTAGCGCCTATCCGACGTGAAACAACGTCGTAAACAGCCTCGGATCCAGGCTGGAGGACACAAAGGTCGGGCCCTCAGTCAGAACAGAAACGGCATCATGGCTGTGCAGGCTTTCTTGATGGCTGGCGATCACGCGGAAATCGCCGATATGATGGTCGGCCAAAAGTTCGGCACAAAACAGGCGTGCCGCGTCTTCGACAAAAATCGGGTTTGCGGCGTTCAGCTCGGCAAATGCCTGCTCATCTTCACGTTTGACCATGACCTGCGTCTCGGTCGGCACCGCCCTGCGACACAGCGCAATCAGATCTTCGAACCAGAGGCAATCGGCATCGCAATCGACCGCAACCGATATCCGCGCAACCGAGCGCTGCGAATGCGGCGTCGCCAGTTGCCCTCGTGTAGACCGCGCATGCTCGCTGAGCTCCAGAGAACATGGGCACGTCGAGGAATACACATAATCCAGATGCATGATCTTTTGACGCACGCCATTCTGTTCAACCAGTTCCAGCGCGATATCGTAATATTGATAGCCTTCCAGACCCGAACGCAGGCTTTGGGTCCTGTCCGGGTAAGAGAACCGCATCTGGATACGTGCGTCAAAGCTGTCCAGATCGGTCATATAGTCGTTCAGCGCAGCCTCGATCACCTCAAAGCTGAACGTGCGCTCAGCATGTTTGTAGAACGAACGCATGATACGGGACATGTTGATGCCCTTCTTTTCCGCATCAAGGCTGACAGTGCCAGTCACTGAGGTCTCCAGCGTCAGGTCGTCGCCCTGCTTGCGGTGAAACCGGATCGGCAGGCGGAAATTCGATATGCCAACATGTTGAATCTGTTGCTTTGCCCCACGGATCAGGCTGGAAGGTCCATTCTGAAGGTCAGGCAACGAGGCGCGGTAGGCCTCATCCACAGCAAACCCCTCGGGGTAATGCCGCGACAGGGATGGGTAGTTGACCGGCAGGAGCCCCGGCACAAGCCGCGCGACAGCAGGATCAAGCTGACCGATTTCAGCCTCGGTCGCGTTCTCGGCCCATTTCCGCAGGGTTTTCAACGCTGCCGCGGCCTCATCATTGTTGGGGGCGTCATCAATGTCACGGGGATACACGTTCATCGATCAGGGTTCCTCGGGTTGGTCGCCGGACTATATATATGTTCGACACGATTTCCAGTCTAATGGTATACGCGCCGAAACACAGCCCGGATCGAAACTTCGTGATGGGCGCACCATGCGCACAAGTCACAAACCGTTTTCGAACCATGCCTAACAGTCCAGCTGACGCCCCTATTGCTGAGAAACGTCCAATGCGCGCTTGATATCGGCAAGAAGATCATCGGCGTCTTCCAGACCTACCGAGAACCGGATGAGGCCCGGAGCAATGCCCAGCTCAACTTTTTGGTCGTCACTCAATCTTTGATGTGTGGTGGTTGCCGGGTGGGTCGCAATCGACTTGGCATCGCCCAGGTTGTTCGAAATCACCGGAATCGTCAGGGCGTTAAGGAAGGAAAATGCCGCCTCTTTTCCGCCCTTGATATCCAACGACAGCACTGTCCCGCCTTTGCCGCCAAGCTGCGTTTGTATCAGATCATTCTGCGCATGAGACTTCAGACCGGGGTAAAGCGTCCGCTCCAACGCCGGATGGCCCTCTAGCGCCTCGGCAATCCTCTGGGCGGTTTCGGCCTGTGCGTTGACCCGCAAGGCCATGGTCTCAAGCCCTTTCAACATGATCCACGCGTTGAAGGGGCTAAGCGCGCCTCCGGTGTGTTTCATATAGGGCTCGACCGTACCACGGATGAACTCTTTGGTGCCGATGATGACACCACCCAGGGCGCGGCCCTGCCCGTCAATATGCTTGGTCGCCGAGTAGACAACCACGTCAGCCCCCTGAGCGATCGCGCGCGAGAAAACTGGGGTCGAGAACACATTGTCCACGATGACCGTTGCACCAACCGCATGGGCCAGAAGGGAAACGGCTGAGATGTCGATGACCTCAAGCGTCGGGTTGGACATGGATTCGAAGAAAACCGCTTTGGTATCCGGGCGGATCGCAGCCTCCCATGCGTCAAGATCGGTACCGTCCACAAAGGTCACTTCAACCCCGAACCGGGTCAGCACGTTTTCCAGAATATACAGGCACGACCCGAACAGAGCCTTGGCAGAAACAACGTGGTCACCGGCTTGCAACATCGAAGTCAGTGCCGCATTCACCGCAGCCATTCCAGAGGCGGTGGCAAAAGCGTCTTCGCCCCCTTCCAGAGCCGCAATACGCTGTTCGAACATCGACACTGTGGGGTTGCCATAACGGGCATAGATGAACTCGTCCGGGCCGGTTTCGATGAACCGCGCCTCGGCCTGCTCGGCCGTATCATAGACAAATCCCTGGGTCAGAAAAATCGCCTCGCTCACTTCGTTGTATTGGCTGCGGCGGGTGCCGCCATGGACGGCTTGTGTGCGCTTGTTCCAGCTCTCGCTCATGTCATTCCTTTCAGCCCCTTGAGGGACGTAAACAAAAAACCCCAGACGCGGCCAAGCGAAAGGGGTCTTTCATCCTGACCTTTTAGCGGTGTTGTTTAGCGTGGCCCGCAATCCGGTAACAAATCGCCACGTGGTGATGCTGAATTACGCCGCGGCTGCAGTATCGTCAACCCCGCCCCCGCAACGTCGCGCAGCTGTAACAATCCCTTCACCTAGGGGGCATAGGCTGTTGGGATATTGCCGCCACAACATCTTGTATGAGGCTGTGAGAATGCCAATAATCCGGATCAACGCGACCGGCGACACGCTTACGCTGCACAACAGCCCACAGTCCCCCTTCAGCCTGCTATGTCAGACCCGGCACATCCAAGGCCCGGTCATCCTCATGTCACATGGGTACAGGTTCCGGCCAGGCCGGGCCAAGGCCTGCCCGCACCAACATTTCTTGTCCCTGCCCCGGACATCCTCGCCAACATCTTTCTGCAGCTGGCCGCGGCAACTTGGTTTTGGCACTGGTTTGCAAACCGAAGGGCTGGGCATTGCCTTTGGCTGGAATGCACGGGGATCGTTTTGGGGTGCCCTCCGCCGGGCGCACGAGGCCGGACGTGTTCTGGCCGAATTGATCCGGGAACTGCACCATCTGAACCCGCGACGTCCGATCCACTTTATTGGCCACTCGATGGGGACCGAATTGGCGCTTGAAGCCCTGCATCACATCCGACCCGGATCCCTGAGCCGCATCATCTCGTTGACCGGAGCCGCCTATCAGAGTCGCGCGTTAAGAGCGCTGGCCACTCCGGCGGGTAGACGGGCGGAATTCATCAATATTACGAGCCGCGAAAACGATCTGTTTGATTTTCTATACGAATGCCTGATCCCTCCGCCTGAACGGGGCGATCGCAGCATAGGCAGCAGCTTGACGGCCCCGAATGCAATAACGCTGCAACTGGATTGCCCGGACACGCTGAATCATCTGGCGTATCACGCTTTTGCGATCCATGCCTCCAGACGCAGGTTCAGCCATTGGTCCAGCTACACACGCCCCGGTGCATTGCAAGTCTATCAGGCATTGTTACTTAACCCTAACGCCCTGAGCTTGGCGGTCCTGCGCAGTGGCATCCCACCCTTACCCCAGCGCCGATGGTCTCGGCTATTTGCATGGGCAGAACCCTTGGCGTTCAATTCGCTTTCCGGCAAAACCTCATGACCTCGGCAATCGGCGTATTATTGACCCTCGACCTCACAGCGGGCAGCCGCTGACAGGCTACGCCAAATCCAGTCAGTAGCTGCGGGTAAAAATACAGCGAGCAGAAGAACGGGAGGGGAACAAAGGCCAAGAATTCCCAGACGCGGCACATCGAGTCGCAAATGAGGCTGGAAACACCTAAATGCCTTGACTAAGGAAGGATCTAACATCGCAAGAGGAAGATGCACGCAATGGCAAAGATCACTTATGTCGAGCATGGCGGTACCGAGCACACTGTCGAGGTCGCCAACGGACTAACCGTCATGGAAGGAGCCCGTGACAACAACATTCCCGGCATCGAAGCGGATTGCGGCGGCGCCTGTGCCTGTTCGACCTGCCATGTCTATATCCACCCCGACTGGGTTGAGAAAATTCCCGGCAAGGATGACATGGAAGAAGACATGTTGGACTTTGCCTATGAGCCCGACCCTGCCCGTTCGCGCCTGACCTGCCAGATCAAAGTCACAGACGAGATGGATGGCCTGATCGTTCAGATGCCGGAAAAACAGATCTGATGCCCTGCAAAGCGCCGCGCCTACCCTACCGAACTTGGCAGGGTCAGGCCCGCGGCGCAGCGCTGACGTTGTGCTTCTGGCTGACGGGCCATGCCCCGTTGGCACTGGCGGAGACCGTCTCAGCCGCTCGTTTCACCGAGCCGACAACACGTTACGCCCACGGAGTTCTGGGTGATAACATCGAATATGGCGCGTTAGAGCTGACTACCCAAAGCGGAAACGTGACCATCCGTCTTCCATCTGATCGCGTATTTGAAGATCTCGCTCCACGGCTTGTGGACGTAGATCAGGACGGGACCCCCGAGGCCATTGTCGTTGAATCTCAGGATCAAGCGGGCGCTCAGTTGGCCATCTATGATGCCAGAGGGGACAAAATCGCCGCAACTCCGCATATCGGTACCCGCTTTCGATGGCTTGCTCCGGTCGGGGCGGCGGATCTGGATGGGGATGGCAATATCGAGATCGCCTATATCGACCGCCCTCATCTGGCCAAGACATTGCGCATTTGGCGCTTTGTCGACGGCGAATTAATCCAGATTGCCGCTCTACCAAGGCTGACAAATCATCGGATCGGCGAAGATTTCATCACAGGGGGTCTGCGCGACTGTGGCAATGGCCCGGAACTGGTTGTCGCGTCTGCGGACTGGCGCGAAATTGTCAGCATCCGCTTTGACAATGGCTGGGTGCAGCATCTGGTCGCCCCCTTTAGCCCGAAAGCAATGACCTCTGCGCTTAACTGCGTACCCTCGCCCTGACTGCAGCCCGCGTCAGAGGGCTGCCCGGCCCAAGTCCATTGACGCTGCATCTCTGATGCAGTGGCTGGGCGCGGGAGCCGTCGCGATTAAAGCGCCCGCCATCCGATATCCCGGCGAAAGAACCCCTCTGGCCAGTTGATCCCGTCGATCAGCTCATAGGCGCGGTCACGCGCTTCCTGCAGGTTCCGTCCGCGTGCGGTGACATTCAATACCCGGCCACCACTAGAGACGATCTGACCGTCGGCTTCTTTGGTTCCTGCGTGAAACACCATATTACCGCTATCTTCAGATACGTCATCCAGCCCTTTGATCACGCTGCCTTTTTGGTAAGAGCCCGGATAACCATTTGCGGCCATGACTACCGTCAAGGCGTGATCATCCGCCCAGTTTACACGCGCCTCGGCCAACCGGCCTTCTGCTGCAGCGTGCATCAGGTCCATCGCCTGCGCGCCCAGGCGCATCATCAGCACCTGACATTCCGGGTCGCCGAAACGCACGTTATATTCAACCAACCGTGGCTGGCCGTCCTTGATCATCAAGCCAACATAAAGAACGCCCTGAAACGGCGTACCCCGCCGCTTCATCTCTGCCATGGTGGGGCGCACAATCTCGTTCATCGCGCGCTCTTCGATTACAGCGCATAACACAGGAGCCGGAGAATACGCGCCCATGCCGCCGGTGTTCAGACCGGTATCGCCCTCGCCTACCCGTTTATGGTCTTGCGCCGTGCCAATGGACAGGATGCTTTCCCCGTCGCATAGCACGAACAGAGATGCCTCTTCACCTTCCATGAACTCTTCGACCACAACTTCGGCACCGGCACCACCAAAGGCTCCGCCAAACATGTCATCGATCGCATCCAAGGCCGTCGCTTCGTCCATCGCAACGATCACACCCTTGCCCGCGGCCAAGCCATCAGCCTTGACGACGATAGGTGCGCCCTTCTTTTTGATATAGGCTTTGGCTGGCTCGGCCTCGGTAAACCGGGCGTATCCTGCGGTTGGAGCATTGGCGGCGTCGCAGATCTCTTTAGTAAAGCTCTTGGACGCCTCGAGACGTGCAGCCGCGGCCGAGGGGCCAAAAACCAGGACACCGGCCTCGCGCAAACGATCCGCAACCCCCGCAGCCAATGGCGCCTCGGGGCCGACGATCACAAAGTCGATCGCGTTCTCATCCGCAAACCTGACCACCTCACCGCCGTTTTCGATATCCAGCGCTGCACATTCGGCAATCTGGGCGATCCCGGCATTGCCCGGCGCCACAATCAGGCGGTCGCATTTCGGGTTTTGCATCACCGCCCAGGCCAGGCTGTGTTCGCGCCCACCACTGCCGAGAATGAGGATGTTCATGACTGCTCTCCGATCTGCTTGGCCTTGCCTTCCGCGCGTTCTAAGCTGGCCGGGCATTTGACACAAGGCGCTGAAATGTCCGACCTGCTTGACGACCCCATTCCCGGCCAAAATACCCCAGAATACACTGTTTCCGACATCTCGGGCGAGGTGAAGCGGACGCTGGAAGGCAGTTTCGGCCGAATCCGTGTTCGGGGTGAAGTCGGTCGCGTGTTCAAAGCCAGATCTGGTCATCTGTACTATGACATCAAGGACGACAAGAACGTACTGGCCTGCACCACTTGGAAAGGCCAGGTTGCTGCCCTGTCCGTGGTTCCCGAGGAAGGTCTGGAAGTGGTCGTCACAGGCCGCCTGACCGCTTTTGGAGCGCAGTCCAAATACAATCTGAACGTGGATGAGGTTTCGGTGGCCGGACAGGGTGCCCTGATGGCCCTGCTTGAAAAGCGAAAGAAACAGTTGGAATCCGAGGGCCTGTTCGCACCCGAGCGTAAAAAGCCTCTGCCCTATCTTCCTCAGATCATCGGCGTGGTGACTTCACCCTCGGGCGCGGTGATCCGCGATATCCTGCACCGGTTGCGTGACCGATTTCCGCGCAAAGTGTTGATCTGGCCTGTCGCCGTGCAAGGTTCGAATTGCGCGCCTGAGGTGGCGAACGCGATTACTGGTTTCAACCAACTGACTCCTGGCGGTACGCTGCCACGACCGGACCTGATCATCGTCGCCCGTGGTGGCGGGTCAATCGAGGACCTCTGGGGGTTCAACGAAGAGATCGTGGCCCGCGCTACGGCGGCATCAGAGATCCCGGTGATCTCGGCCGTTGGGCACGAGACCGACACGACCCTGATTGATTTTGTGTCGGACCGCAGGGCCCCAACCCCCACAGCCGCAGCCGAACTTGCGGTGCCTGTCCGCATGGAACTTCTGGCCTGGACCGGAGAGCAAGGCGCCCGCCTGTCCCGTGCAGCCACGGACGCTGTGCAAAGACGGTCGCAACGGTTGCGGGATTTATCCCGCGCATTACCACGCCCGGATAGCTTGTTGAACAACCCGCGACAACGCCTTGATTTAATTGCGGACCGACTGACACCAGCACTTGAGCGCGGCGTACAAAACCGCCGCCTTCAAGTTGTGAAACTGTCCGCCCATCTGCGCCCGTCCACATTACGCTCACTGGTCGGAACCCGACAGGAAACACTGCGCAGCCTTTCGTCGCGCCTGTCTGTCCGGCCGATCCAGCGCGAAATCGACAGCCAACGGCAAAACATCAACCGCCTAGCCGAACGCTTGAGTACAGCGCAAGCCGCGCGTCTGGACCGGATGCGTCAATCCCTGGAAACCGCAGACCGGCTGCGGGAAACGCTAAGCTACAAGGCAACGCTGCAACGTGGATATGCGGTCGTACGCGCCGAAGGACAGGTGCTGACGACTCGTAAACAGGCGGCAAAGCACCAATCCTTTGACATTGAATTTGCAGATGGCGAATTGAAGACCGGCCCGTCTACCGCGTCACCGTCAACTTCGAAAAAGCCGCCGAAAAAGGATGCGCCGGATCAGGGGTCGTTGTTCTGACCCCTGCACAGGCTAGACACCGACTTCAGGACCGTAACAGACCATCTCGGCGTCTGTGTCTTCGTTCTCATATAGTTCGGTCATCTCAGGATTTCCCTCGAACTGAGCGATCAGACCGCCGCCAGATTCGGTGAATACCCAACATTGCGGGTCATGCCGGTCTTCATAGACGAAACAGATCTGTCCTTCCTGCTCGTACCAGAGCCCTTCTTTGCAGTTCCCATCCAGAAAAGACCAAATCACGCGGCGATCCGGCAGATAACGCTCGACCCCATAAATCCTGCCTTCAAAGCCATAGAACAGGGTTTTTCCCAGCGTATAGCGGTCAAATTCGGCGCCGGACAGGGATGTGTCGGCACAAACCGCCGGGGCAGCCAACGACAACAGAATCGCAATTCGTTTCAGCATGGGTTCATTCTGTCAGATGGCAGGCCGCTAGGCCAATTCCCTTTTCATTCCAACCGGGTGCCTTCACGTCACCGATTGAGTTTTGCGGTTATGCGCTGCGAAAGTGTTCAGTACATGCTGCGGAGATAACTCTATGACCAATGCCCTCTTTCTGATTGCGACAGCTTGCGCTCTGGCTTACCTGCCATTGACCTCGCGTGGCGCTGGCGCTGTTCGGTCAATCCTAAAGACCTTATCCGTCGCAGTTCTGGCGGTCATTGCCGCCCAAAGTGGCGCTCCATTTCTGTTGATCCTTGCGCTGGCATTCTGTGCGCTGGGGGACGCCCTTCTGTCCCGGGAAAGTGATGCCACCTTCATGGCCGGGATCGGTGCCTTTGCAACTGGTCATCTGGCCTATATCGGGCTGTTCTTGTCCCATTCGGCCAGCGACGCCGCGCTTATTCTGGAGAAGCCCGGATATTTCTGGTCTTTGATCCTCCTCGGTATTGTCGTTGTCACCCTATTACCGCCGCGTGCCGGAGACCTGAAATGGCCCGTTCTCGGGTATATTCCGATCATTCTGGGCATGGGTATCACGGTCCTGGCCCTGCCCGCGACAGGCGCGCTGCGTTGGGCTTTACCTGCGGCGTTGTCCTTTATCGCGTCCGACCTGATCCTGGCGACTGAGAAGTTTCTTCTGCCAGCGGACCATCCCAGCCGCCGTTTCACCTCCTATCTGGTTTGGGTATTGTATTGGGGGGCGCAAGCCGGTCTTCTGATCGCCTTCCTCTGACCCTTTGCAACTGCTGCAATTCCGCATTAGGTGAGAGGAACACCTGCGGAGACCAAAAATGGCGCTATTCTCAAAGCTCAAGGACAAGCTGTTCAAATCCTCATCCCGCCTTGAACAGGGGTTGGATGCCATCGTTGAAGATGGGGGCGAGGAAACAACTGCACCGGATCCAATCCCACCAGCGCCGCATTCCGAACCGGAACCCGAAGTCGCGCAACCGGACATGGCACCGGAACAGGCAGTTGCCAAACCGGTGGCCACTACAGCCGAGTCTGCTCCGTCCAAATCCATGCTCGGGCGGCTTTTCGGGCGCGCCGAGACCGAGACAACAGTTCGCCGCACGCTGGATGACGACATGCTGGAACAGCTTGAAGAGCTGTTGATTGCATCCGACATGGGTGTGGACACAGCGCTGCGCGTCACCGCCAATATGGCCGAGGGCCGTTATGGCCGCAAACTTTCGACACAAGAGATCAAGCAGCTTCTGGCGCAGGAAGTCGCCCGGGTTATGGAACCCGTTGCAAAGCCCATGCCGCTCTATTCCAAACGCCCACAGGTGGTACTGGTCGTTGGCGTCAACGGATCGGGCAAGACCACCACGATCGGCAAACTAGCCAGCCAGTTCAGGGCGGCCGGCAAGAACGTAGTGATCGCAGCTGGAGACACCTTCCGCGCAGCCGCCGTAGAACAGCTGCAGGTCTGGGGCGACCGCGCAGGCGTTCCGGTCCTGACAGCCCCCGAAGGCTCGGACCCCGCCTCCCTGGCCTTCGACGCGTTGACCCGCGCACAAGAGGATGGCGCCGATCTGTTGATGATCGACACCGCCGGTCGTCTGCAAAATCGTGCCGACCTGATGGAGGAATTGGCCAAGATCGTCCGGGTGATCCGCAAAGTCGACGAAACCGCACCGCACAATACCCTTTTGGTTTTGGACGCCACCACCGGTCAGAATGCACTCAGCCAGGTTGATACTTTTCAAAAACTGGCCGATGTCTCCGGCCTGGTGATGACCAAGCTGGACGGCACCGCAAAAGGCGGCGTGCTGGTGGCACTGGCCGACAAGTTCGGCCTGCCCATTCACGCAATCGGCGTCGGAGAACAGATCGATGATCTCGCCCCTTTCGATCCCGAAGAATTCGCCGCTGCTCTAACCGGCCTCGATCAACGCTGATCCGAACTTCAACTGGCTAAAAATATCTTCGGGGGGTGTGGGGGGCAGACAGTCCCCCACCCTCTCCACCCGCGAAAGGTCGATGTCTTGAGCGACTGGCTCATCTCTCTGGAAGGCACGCCCAAGGGCCATGACCTTGCCCTCGGGCTCGCGCTGATGGCCGCCTTCTTGCACGCGGTGTTCGGAGCCTTGCAAAAAGGCCGTCACGACCCGTGGCTGTCCCGCGGGGCCATAGACGCCAGCTACTGTCTTCTGGCTGCACCTTTCGCGTTTTTTGTGGTGCCCTGGCCCGAACCCTATATGTGGCCAATCTTCGCCACCGTCTGGCTGATCCACATCGCCTATAAGACCCTGCAGGCAATGGCCTATACCAAAGGCTCTTATACAGTGGTCTATCCTGTTGTGCGCGGCACCGGACCCCTGTTCACAGTATTCGGTGCCTACCTGTTGTTTGGCGAGACCTTCTCTGCCACGCAATGGTTTGGTGTCGCGGTCTTGCTGGCCGGGATATTCGGGCTTGCGGCCTATAATCTGCGGTTTCTCGAAACCAACCGCGAAACGCTTGGGATCGCCCTAGCCTTGGCCCTCGCAACCGGCCTGTTTGTGGCGTTATATACCACCTATGACGCCTATGGCATTCGCGCGACGGCCGATCCGTTCACCTTTCTGGCTTGGTTTTTCATGATCGACGGGGCCGCCATGCCGATCTATGCGTTCTTCCGCTGGCGCGCGATGGCCCATCGCCCGGCCTTGGGGCCCTTGGCGCTGCGCGGCATCGCCGGCGGGATCATCGCCCCTCTATCTTTCGGGGCCATCATGCTGGCCACGCGGTTGGACAAGGTCGGCGAAGCCGCCGTTCTGCGGGAAACCTCCACCGTCTTTGCCGCCCTGATCGGCTGGCTGGTTCTGAAAGAAACCGTCGGCCCAAGGCGGATCGCGCTGATGGCATTGATTGCACTCGGCGCCGTAATAGTTGAAATGGGCGGGTAAGCAGCAGGACAAAAGACATGACAGGCAAGACCGACATAAATCCATTTCTGAAACAGGTGCTGGAACTGGGTCCTCCGCTGGCCTTTTTCTTCATCTACCTACGCTTGCGCGATGACAGCTTTCAGATCGGCGGCATCGAGTATTCCGGCTTTATCATTGCCACGATCATTTTTGTGCCGCTGATGCTGGGGGCAATGGGCATCTTGTGGTACCTGACCGGCAAGCTAAGCCGGATGCAGATATTCACAGCTTTCATGGTCATTTTCTTCGGCGGCCTGACCGCCTGGTTCAATGACGAGCGGTTCTTCAAGATGAAAACCACGCTTGTTTATGGCCTGTTTGCTCTGATCCTGGGGATCGGGCTGCTGCAAAAGAAATCCTATCTTGCCTATGTTCTGGACGAGATGCTGCCCATGAAACACGAAGGCTGGATGATCCTGACCCGTCGTCTGTGTGCGTGTTTTGCTGTTCTGGCCGTCGCAAATGAATTCGTGTGGCGCACGATGTCGACCGACCTGTGGGTCAAGATTGAGACCTTCGGATTCCCCATTGCCCTTATGGCGTTCCTCATGCTGCAGTTCAGCCTGTTGCAAAGCTATATGGATGATCCCGATCATCAATGACGGCTAAATCCTCAACCGCCCTTCGGATGACTTTTCCGTGAAGCGCGGGAGGCCATAAAACCTAACAAAATCCTTGGCTAAACGCTTGGGCTATGAAAAGTTGTGTCACCACTCACCTTTTCCCGCCGGAGCACCACACCAAATGACGGCTTTCCCAAATAGTGGCTTTCTATCCGAAGCTTCAGACCGGCTGAGATCAATGCTCTCGGCACAGGCGACAGAGATTTCTCTCGAACCTGGTGATATCCTTTTCGAACAAGGGGATGAAGGGGATGCCCTCTATGCCATTCTTGCCGGCACGCTAGAGGTGTCCTTCTTGGCGATGAGCGGTCGAAAACTCTCGTTGACATTGATGAAGCCTGGCGAGGTCTTTGGTGAAATCGGCTTGTTCGACAATGGCCCCCGCACCGCAACCGTGGCCGCGGCCGAGGCCTCTCGGGTGCTGCGTGTGCGTAGGTCCGATGTCATGAACCAGATCCGCCAACATCCTGACCTTGCGGTGGATATGATCCGACTGGCCGGTTTGCGCATGCGGTGGATGGGGTCGCAACTGAATGAACAGGTCTTTTTGCCGATGCCTATCCGGCTTGCGCGCAAACTGCTGCATCTGTCCAACCTTCAAGACGATCCAACCACCCGCATTACCCTGTCCCAAAGCGAGCTGGCCGAATTCGTTGGTGCCACGCGCGAAGCTGTCTCAAAGACAATTTCAACCTGGAAACGCGACAAGGTTGTCGAAGCTTCGCGGGGCGGCCTGATGATCCATGATTTTGAGGCACTGCGGGAACTGGCGGATTCCGACCTCATTTGACCTGTTGTGACCTGCTTCACATACGACGGATCGCATTAAGATTACGTTAGGAACTGTTACCGTAGGAGGTCAGAGAATCATCCCCGATATCTGTCCACTGACCTCTCCCTGTACCAGAGCCATACGCCTTCCCCGGCGTGTGGCTCATCTTTTTTCAGCACAGAAAAAAGGCCAGAGCAGGTGCCCTGGCCTTTCTGTTTGTTCAACCTAAGAGATCACTCTTCAAGGCTCAGCGCGACAAAGCGTGGATCTCCACCGCGCCGCACCAAAAGCAGCAGTGACTTCCGCCCGGCCGTGCGGGCTTCTTCCATTCGGTCCTCGAGATCAGAAATCGCAGTGACCTTCTGCTGGCCAGCCTCGGTGATCAGATCACCGGCGCGCAAACCCTTGGCATAGGCTTCTGACGCCTCGTCCACTTCGGTCACAACCAGCCCCTCAGTATCCGGCTCCAGCCCCAGATCAGCACGCAGGGCTTCAGTCACGGGCGATATCGTCAGCCCCAGAATATCGGCATTTTCCTCAACCGGGGCTTCTTCGGCCTCACCCTCTTCGCTTTCGGCCCGCTCGGCATCTTCGCGACGGCCCAGAGTCACAAGCACTGTCTGCGTGCTGCCATCCCGATGCACCACCACACGGACCGACTTGCCAACCGTTGTCTCACCAACCTGACGTACCAATCCACGGGTGTCATCGACCTCGACACCATCAAAGCTGAGGATCACGTCACCGGCCAACAGGCCAGCCTCTTTGGCCGGGCCCTCGGGTACATCGCTGATCAGTGCGCCACCCGGCTTGTCCAGGCCCATCGCCTCGGCCATATCCTCGGTCACGTCCTGAATGCGGACACCCAGCCAACCGCGGCGGGTCTCGCCGAACTCGCGCAGTTGGTCGACAACCTTGACCACCACATTCGAGGCCATCGAGAAGCCAATCCCGATCGAACCGCCATTCGGCGACAGGATCGCCGTATTCACGCCGATCACCTCGCCATCCATATTGAACAGCGGCCCGCCCGAGTTCCCCCGGTTAATCGCAGCATCGGTCTGAATATAGTCGTCATAAGATCCGCTGAGCGCGCGGTTCCGCGCCGAGACGATCCCCGCCGAAACCGAAAACCCTTGCCCCAGCGGGTTGCCCATCGCAATCACCCAGTCGCCAACGCGCGCAATGTCACTATCGCCGAACTTGACGTATTTCAGCGGCCCGGTGGCTTCGACCTTCAAAAGGGCGATATCGGTTTTTTCATCCGTACCGATCACTTTCGCAGGCAGTTCTTTCTTCGGTTGACCGTCGCCCGGGAAAAATTCGACCAGTATCTCATCAGCCTCGGCAATAACGTGGTTGTTAGTAACGATGAAACCATCCTCGGATATCACAAACCCCGAGCCCAGCGAATTGCTGCGGCGCGGGCGGTTGTCATCTTCCCCGTTACGGTCTTGAAACTCGCGAAAGAAATCTTCGAACGGAGAGCCCTCGGGAACGATCCCCTGCGGGCCGGTCTGTCCCTCAATCAGTGTCGAAGTGGTGATGTTGACCACCGCTGGGCTGATCTTATCGGCCAGCGGAGCCAGGCTTTCGCCCCGCGCCTGTGCGGCCACTGACTGCGCCAATACAAGCAGCATCCCGGCAAAGGCCAGCCACATCAACCGCATGAAACCAACAACGTCGTCCCGCCGGACGGATATACTGCGCGCTTGTGACTGCACGTGGGAACTCCTTGTCGTCAACACTATCTGGATCGCCCGCAGGCGGCCCTTCTTGATATCCAATGTAGCTGGTTTGTCCTTGCCCGCAACTGAGGATCGCGGGGAAATCACCATGAAGTGTAGCCGTTGTTCAAAACCCGACCTGATATGCACCCCATAGCAACACGAGACCTCCCACCATACATAACAATCCTGCAAGCCGACGTGCCTGCTCTGGCATAGACCGCAACGCCTCTAGCATACGTTCAATAAGCGAAGGGGCCAGCGCATAGGCCAGCCCCTCGACAATCAACACCAGCCCAAAGGCCAGAAGGATCATACCCATTATTCAGACGCCTGCCCCGCCGATTGGCCCCGGCCGGTGGGTGATTTGAGATAGTTGAAGAACTCGGAATCCGGGCTCAATACCATCGAGCTGTTACCGCCCTGCAAAGCATTCTGATAGGCGGTCAGCGAACGATAGAATTCGAAGAATTCAGGGTCCGCACCGTAAGCTTCGGCAAAGATCGCATTGCGTTCGGCGTCAGCCTCACCGCGAATGATCTCAGCCTCACGCCGTGCATCCGACACCAGTTCGACAACGGTCCTGTCGGCCTGGGCACGTACACGCTGTGCCGCCTCATTACCACGGGCACGTTCGTCCGTTGCTTCGCGCTCCCGCTCGGCCTTCATACGGTCAAACGTCGCTTCGAGGTTGGCCTGCGGCAGATCGGTCGCTTTCAGACGTACGTCAATGACGGTCACACCCAGCGCACGTGCCTCGGCAATCGCACTATTGCGAATACGCAACATCAGCGCAGCCCGGTCCGAGCTCAGGATGTCACGGGACGAAACTGAACCCAGAACTTCGCGGGTTTCAGCGCGCAAGATGCGGTCCAGACGATCCTCGGCAACCGGGATACCACCGACACCAACCGCCTGGCGGAACTGGTTCAGATCGGAAATCCGGTACCGTGCGAAGGCATCGACTACCAGACGACGATCATCCAACGGCGTCACTTCAAGCGGTTGAACGTCGATGGACAGGATACGGTCGTCATAACGGACAACTTCCTGAATAAGTGGAATTTTGAACGCCAGACCAGGCTCTTCCTTAACCGCGACCACACGGCCGAATTGCAGAACCAATGCGCGCTGGCGTTCGTCCACGATAAAGATCGATGACAGCGCAACAGCGCCGAGGATCACCACAAGGATGAGGATAATGGGTGACTTACGCATCAGTTGCTCTCCCCGGATTGATTGCGGCGCAGTTCGTTCAGCGGCAGATACGGAACAATGCCCTGTCCCTGACCGGTCGAGTTTTCGTCCAGTATGATCTTGTCGACATCACCCAGAATCTGCTCCATCCGCTCCAGATACAAACGTTTGCGCGTTACATCCGGCGCTTTGGAGTATTCTTCCAGAACCGCGCTAAAGCGGCTGGCTTCACCTTGAGCACTGTTGATCTGCTGGGCGCGATATCCTTCGGCCTCTTCCACAACTTGCGCGGCTTCACCACGTGCTTCGGCCAGTACCTTATTGGCATAGGCGTCGGCGACGTTCTGCAGACGGTCACGTTCTTGTGCGGCAGCCTGAACATCGCGGAAGGCCGCGATTACGTCCTGTGGCGGGTCGGCTTTGTCAAAGTTGACACGCACAATGTTCACGCCGGAATCATAGCTGTCCATCGTCGATTGAATCAATTCCTGCAAGCGATCAGCGATCACACCCCGATCTCGGTTCAGGATCGGTGCCAGCTCGCTTTGTGCAATGATCTCGCGCATGGCCGATTCCGACACGGCGCGGATCGTCTGGCGCGGGTCGCGCAAATTGAACAGATACTTGGCCGGGTCATTGATGTTCCAGACCACCTGATAGTCGATATCGACAACATTTTCGTCGCCTGTCAGCATCAAGCCATCATCGCTACCACGGGCTCCGCCCATGTCTTCGTTCTGCTCGCGGGTCACAGGAATGACCTCGGCAGTTACAAACGGCCAAGGCGCAAAGTTCAGACCGGGATTTCCAATGTTTGAAAATTCACCCAAAAACAGCTCTACTGACTGTTCTTCCGGCTTTACCGTATAAAAGCTGGCCGCCCCCCAAAGGACTGCACCCACCACCAACCCAATGGCAATAGTCCCTTTGGTAAAGATGGGACCACCCCCGCCACCGCCCGAACCATTGCTACCACGGCCGCCACCGCCGCCGCCCATCAGGACGCGCAGCTGTTCCTGGCCTTTTTTCATCAGCTCGTCGATCTCGGGAATCTGCGGGCCCTCGTTTTCAGGGGGCTTGCGCCCGTCCCCGTTATCACCCCGATTTCCTCCGCCGCCAGAAGAGCCTCCGCCCCCCCAGGGGCCGCCGCTGTTGCCCGCCATTTGTATCTATTCCCTTGTGTTGAACCGTGTGATCACGGGTTCCCTTGTAACTTGTGTGCGCGCGGTTGCAAATCAAGCCGTACGCACAGGATGACGCATTGTTACCAGTTCTTCCGCCATGACCGGATGAACTGCAACGGTGCGGTCGAAATCTTCCTTGGTTGCGCCCATTTTGACGGCAATGCCAGCCAGTTGAATCATCTCGCCGGCGCCCGGCGCCACGATGTGACAGCCCAACACCTTACGCGTGGCCTGAGAGACGATCAGTTTCATCAAAACCCGCTGCGTGCCACCTGCGAATGCCTTTTGCATCGGCTTGAACGAGGTTGCATAGATCTCGACCGGCTCTTGGGCTGCAGCGTCTTCTTCGCTCAACCCGACCGTGCCGAATTCCGGCTGCGTGAAAATCGCAGTTGGAATCAGGTCGTGATCCACAGGTGTCGGGTTGCCTTTGAACACGGTTTCGACAAAAGCCATCCCCTCGCGGATCGCAACCGGGGTTAGGTTAACCCGGTCCGTCACATCCCCAATGGCATAGATCGAGGGCACGCCTGTCTGGCTGTAATCATCCACGATGATCTCACCCTTGCGGCCGCGTTCAACGCCGATGGCCTCAAGCCCCAGATTGTCGGCATTGGGCGCGCGACCAGTGGCATACATGACCACGTCAAACAGCTGTTCCGTGCCATTGGTGGCCTTTACGCGAATCTTGTCACCGTCTTTGGCCATCTCAAGCACATTGGTGCCCAGATGCAGATCAATCCCGTTCTGGCACATCTCTTCGCTGATCAGACCGCGCGCTTCTTCGTCAAAACCCCGAAGGATTTGCGCACCGCGGTAGAACTGGGTGGTTTTCACGCCCATGCCGTTCATGATTCCTGCAAACTCGCTGGCGATATAACCGCCACCAACGATCAGGATGCTTTCGGGCAGTTTTTCCAGATGGAAAATCTCGTTCGAGGTGATCGCCAGGTCCGAGCCCGGAAACTCGGGTACAACAGGGCGTCCGCCTGTGGCGACCAGAATATGCTTGGCCGTCATGCGGGTGCCATCGGCCAGCTCGACGGTATGTGCGTCCACCACGTGTGCACGCTGATCAAAGCTTTCGACGCCGTTGTTTTTCAGGATGTTGCGATAGATGCCTTCCAGCCGGTCCAGCTCGGCATGGAGTTTGCCGCGAAAGAAATCCCAGTCAAATGCACCGGGTTTGACGTCCCAGCCATAGGCCTGCGCATCTTCGACCATGCCAGAGAATTCGCTGGCAAATACCATCAGCTTTTTGGGGACACATCCGCGGATCACACAGGTCCCGCCATAGCGATCCTCTTCCGCCAGTGCCACTTTGGCCCCGTTTTCGCCAGCTGCCACACGCGCCGCCCGGACCCCGCCCGAGCCGCCTCCGATGACGAAAAGATCATAGTCAAAGCTCATTTACAGTGCCTCTTTCAGTTTTCTGACAACGCTATCGAGCCATCATCAATGATGTACCCGGTCACTCATGACGGCCCAGACTGGACCACTGGGACAGTTGATCTTGCCAGGACGCATACAGATTTGGTCGATAATGCTCAATCGTCTCTACGAAACACTCAGATATGGGTTTCGGCATGGATTGCAACGGAAGGGGTAAACACTCATGCCCGCCATCTGACTTGTTGAAGCTAACAAAAAAAATAGGGCGTCGTTTTTGCTCGGTTTCGTCGAACGCATCAATGTAGCGTACATCAGGCCAAACAATGTCTTGGATCATTCCTCTACGCGTGCGGAGCTTCGATCCACCAGAGTCCACTAGGGCCACAAGCGACGGCACCTTGAGTGAACCTAGATAGTTCATGAACAACACGACGGAAGTAAGGACAACGAGCACCAATGTGAAAAGCGTGCCACCTGTCCACCCCGCGGAAACAAAACCCCACGCCGCCACCACAGCCGCAATCCCGATCTTTATCAGGTTGCGTTTTAGCGTCCTGGCTCGCGCAGCCAAATCTGCTTCCGTTTCGCGGTATTCAGCAACCGGAGAGGTGCTCATACCTTAATCCGCCAAATCCGTGAACAGGTTGTCTTTGCCGCCATCGAACAACTCGTCCAGTTCCACCGTTCCCTCGTTGATGTCGCGCAGTTCGACCCGGCCATCTCCATAACCGATCACGACCTTGTCGCAAATGTCGATGAACAATCCGTTCTCGACCACGCCGGGCACCTGGTTCAGCACCAGCGCCATCTGCCTTGGATTTCCGATCCGTTGCAGATGCAGGTCCAGCACGTGATTGCCTTCATCCGTGACAAACGGCGCTTCTCCGTTCATGCGAAGTGCCGAGCGGGTACCGAGAACATCCATGGTATCCAGCACCTCTTCGATCAGGGTGCGTGTGGTCTGCCAGCCAAAGGGGATCACCTCGACCGGCAATGGGAAGGCACCCAGAGTCTCGACCTCTTTGCCGGCATCGGCGATGACCACCATCTGGTCGCTGGCCGTGGCTACGATCTTTTCCTGCAGGTGCGCGCCGCCGCCGCCCTTGATCAGATTAAGCTCTCTGTCGAATTCGTCCGCTCCGTCGATGGTGATGTCCAGCCATCCCGCCTGATCCAGAGAAACAACCTCAATGCCCAGTTCGCGGGCCAGTTGGGCCGTCCGGGTCGATGTCGGAACACCCTTGATCGCCAGACCTTCTTCTCTAACCCGTTCCCCCAACCGACGCACCATCCATGCAGCGGTCGATCCGGTTCCCAGGCCGACTCGCATCCCATTCTGCACCATGTCAGCCGCACGGCGTGCTGCGACGTATTTTGCAGTGTCGATGGGCGACAGATCACCGGCCATTTCAGCATCCCCCTAATTCGCTGCGGAACTTATACGGAATGCCTACGACAACTGCGAGAGAGAATTGTCCGGATCGGTAGACCAACATGTCGCGAAACTACGCGTTTCCTATGGGAAACGTCGCAATCAGGTCTGTTGAAAACATACGTGAGGTATACATAGTTCGCATGAACACGCCTTACCGCCTGCACTATGCCCCGGACAATGCTTCGCTGGTCATCCGGCTGGCGCTGGAAGAGATGTGCCTGCCCTATGAAACCGTTCTGGTAGACCGCCGCCAAAGCGCACAGGACAGCCCGGAATATCGCGCGCTGAACCCCAATGGGCTGATCCCGGTATTGGAAACACCACAGGGGCCGATCTTCGAAACCGCTGCTATCTTGTTGTGGCTGGCGGATACGCATGGCCGGCTGGCCCCTACCCCCATGGACAGCAACCGCGCCGCGTTTCTGAAGTGGCTGTTCTTTGCCTCCAATACGCTGCACGCTGATCTGCGTATTCTGTTTTATGCCGAAAAATATATAGACGCAGCGCAGGTCAATCCTTTGCGCGCCGGTATCCGCCCTCGTTTGCGCCAGCACTTGCGCCTGCTTGACGAAGTTGCGAAAAGCGCGCCGCCCTGGCTGAGCCCGGACATACCATCGGTCCTGAGTTATTATCTGGCCTGTCAGATGCGCTGGATGGCGCTCTATCCTGCGAAGGCTGATCGCAGCTGGTTTCAGATCGCTGACACGCCGCATCTGCAGCGAATGCTGATGCAGTTGGAGACGCGCCCCGCCACACGCGCCGCAATCGCGGCCGAGGGTTTAGGGGTTACACCCTTTACCTCACCAACCTATGCTAACCCACCGGAAGGCTTTGCTACCTGATATGTTTCTGTCTGTCTTCGATATGTTCAAAGTGGGCATTGGCCCGTCCTCGTCCCATACGATGGGACCAATGGTTGCTGCCGCGCGGTTTTTGGACATGATGCGCGCCTCTCCGTTCGAATTTTCAGGGCTGCGCGGGTCGTTGCACGGGTCGCTGGCCTTTACCGGTGTCGGCCACGCAACCGATCGCGCCACGATCCTGGGCCTGGCCGGATTTGTGCCCGACACATATGATCACGAACGGGCCGAGGCCGCACTGGCTGGCATAAGTGAGACCCACAGCGTGACCCCCGAAGGATTGCCCACGCTGCAGTTCGATCCCAAGGCCGATCTGGTTTTCGACTATGAAAACAATCTGCCGGGCCATGCTAACGGTATGGTCCTGATGGCCACGGACGCACAGGGCGACGTGATCCTGCGGCAGGTCTATTACTCGATCGGTGGCGGCTTTGTTCTGACCGAGGAAGAACTGGCCCAAGGCAAGGCAACAGATGAAGGCGCACCGGTGCCCTTTCCTTTCAAATCGGCGGTCGAGATGTTGGACATGGCCAAAACCAGCGGCAAAAGCATCGCCGAGATGAAGCGCGCCAACGAGATCGCGCGCGGCTGTGCAGACAGTTTTGCCAAAGGCACTGCGCGCCTCTGGCAGGTCATGAATGACTGTATCGAGCGCGGTCTGACCACTGACGGTATTCTGCCAGGCGGTTTGAACGTGCGCCGTCGCGCCAAAGGCATCCATGACGCGTTGATGGCCGAGCGTGGCATGAACCTGAACGCGCCCCACACGATCAACGACTGGATGAGCGTTTACGCCATGGCCGTAAACGAAGAAAACGCAGCTGGCGGTCAGGTGGTGACCGCCCCCACCAATGGTGCTGCCGGGGTTCTTCCAGCGGTAATGCGCTATTATCTGGACCATGTACCCGGTGCTTCAGAGAACCACATCGAAGATTTCATGCTAACTGCGGCCGCTATTGGCGGGCTGGTCAAATACAACGCCTCGATCTCGGGCGCCGAGGCCGGGTGTCAGGCTGAAGTCGGCAGCGCCGCAGCCATGGCTGCAGCCGGGCTGTGCGCGGTTATGGGCGGCACGCCGGAACAGGTGGAAAATGCCGCTGAGATCGCGCTCGAGCATCATCTGGGCATGACCTGTGATCCTGTCGCCGGGCTGGTTCAAGTACCCTGTATCGAACGCAACGGGCTGGGTGCGATCAAGGCGGTGTCGGCAGCCTCTTTGGCCCTGCGCGGAGATGGTCACCATTTCGTACCGCTGGACGCTGTCATCGAAACCATGCGGCAGACCGGGCACGACATGCACGAAAAGTATAAGGAAACGTCTTTGGGCGGTTTGGCGGTGAACGTGCCGAATTGCTGAGGCAACGCGGGGAAGCGAAATGGAAGGCCATTGTCTTTGCGGTAAGGTTTCATTTCGGGTGGACTCGCCCGTTCTGTCCTGTGTGATCTGCCACTGCGACAGTTGCCGCAGACAATGCGCGGCCCCGATGACAGCTTATTTCGGGGTCCGCGACGGACAGTTGAAATGGACGGGCCAGGAACCAAAGACATTCGCATCCTCACCCGGCGTAGAACGCAGCTTTTGTCCTGACTGCGGCTCGCCGATCTCATTCCGGTCCGACGCGATGTCCGGCGTGATGCATCTGTATGTGGCCCTTCTGGACGACCCTAACCAACTGCAGCCCACGCTGCATGTCGCGCATGAAGAGCAGCTGGGCTGGCTGAAACTGGATGACGGGCTGCCGATCTGCATCGGCCCGGACTACACCAAAGTACAACCGCTGCCCGACCCCTAGCTTTCGCCTTTCCCCGGTTCAATCAAATCGCTAGCGTCGCTGCATGACACAGGATCGTCCCGTTTTTGGCATCGTGCTGATGCTTGGCTTTTGTGCGCTCGCACCGTTGGGGGACGCGGTCGCCAAATTACTGGGTGAAACCGTGCCGCTTGGAATGCTGGTCTTTGTCCGGTTTGCCATTCAAGCCATGTTGTTGGTTCCGCTGGTCGCCTGGACTGGCAGGCCCTGGCGCATGCAGGGGCGTATATTTCGCCTGGCTGTCATAAGAACCCTGCTGCACATCGTCGGCATCGCCGCGATGTTCTCTGCCCTGCAATACCTGCCGCTGGCCGACGCTGTGGCCATCGCCTTTGTTATGCCGTTTATCATGTTGCTTCTTGGCAAACTGGTACTAAAGGAAGAAGTCGGCAAACGACGCCTGATTGCGTGCCTTGTGGGCTTTGGTGGTACATTGCTTGTCATTCAACCCAGCTTTGCCGAGGTCGGATATGCGGCTTTGCTTCCACTTGTCGTCGCGGTGGTGTTTGCCCTGTTCATGCTCGTGACCCGGCAAATTGCAAAAGCTACAGATCCCATTGCGCTTCAGGCCGTGTCGGGCGTCATAGCTTCTGTCATCCTACTGCCTGCCCTGTTGGTGGGAACACCCGCCGGAATCTGGGAGCTGTCCCTGATTGCTCCGAATTTGGGCGATATCTGGCTTTTGCTTGCAATCGGGCTTCTCGGCACGGTCGCACATCTGTTCATGACCTGGTCGCTGCGATATGCACCCTCTGCAACATTGGCCCCGATGCAGTATCTCGAAATCCCGGTCGCCACGGTGTTTGGCTGGCTGATCTTTCGCGATCTGCCCGACGGTGTCGCCGCTTTGGGCATCTGCATCACCATCGCTGCCGGCCTCTATGTCATTCTGCGTGAGCGGGCCAGCGCCCGGACGGCACCGACAGAAGCGCCTGCATGACCTGATCCAGCATCGCCCTGGGAAACATTACCAAAAGGCCCGGCCCATCCATACGCAATTCAACCGAGCCCAATGCGCGGTTGGACGTTCCGACAGCGCCGTTCGGCTCCATCACCAACCCGTCGATTGGCCATTCAAGGCCGCGGCTTTGCCCTGATACACGCTGCAATGGAAACAATGAGACGACATCTCGAGGCGCCATAGAAACCGAGATTTTGGGGGGTGCGTGAAAGATAATCTCACTTTCGCCAATCAGAATACAGGGCTGATCTTGCCTGCGAACCAAGACGTTGAGTGCTGCTAACTGGTGATCCAGACGCCCCCCGAGAAAACCAACCCCAATCACCAGCGGCGCCTCGATACTGCGCAGGGCCTTGTCGAAATCCGTGCTATTTTGTTCGCCAATTGGAAACAGTCGATCCAGCGGAATCTGATCTTTGTGATCCGGATCGAGCGAATCAAAATCACCGATAACAGCGTCTGGAATGCGCCCAATTTCCAACAAACTTGCCGCCCCACCATCCGCGGCGACGGCCAACTTTGTGCGAATCAACGCCAAATCCAAATCTTCAGGGCCAATTTGACCGCTTCCAACCAGCGTGATTGACTCTTTCGAACGTACAATTCGCGTCTTTTTCATGAGATTGATCATTTTTTCCGGGTTTTGACACATTGAGACCACAAAATGATAGGTTCATGGACAAAGTTCTGAGCCAATAGCTCTGCCCACGACCGGGCTGATGGCTCGTGTAGTTTGTAGAGGACGTACGTCTGATGGTACAGAATAACAAGGTTTTGACAGTTTCCTACGGAACCTTCTCGTGCACTTTGGAAGGATTTGACGATTCTTTTGAAACGATGAAGTCGATTGCCGAATACTTCCGCGACCTTGCAGCGGATGACAGGTATTTTGGGTCCGAACCCCCGCAACCAGACGCCGAAATGCTGACCCGCATTGCTCAGCGAGATGCGACGCGTAAAGTCGAAGCCAGCCAGAGCGAAAACGGATTGCTTCTGCGGGCGCAAGACCGTGCCGCTTCACCGTCCCTTTCTACCGCGCCCATGACCCCGCCCAGTACCCCGAGTGCTCCGGCCTATACCGCTGCCTCCTCACAGTCCGCGCCCATCGCAGAGGCCGAGCCGGTTGAGGGTCGACCCGAACCCGCCGCCGATAGTATCGCCGCAAAGCTGCAACGGATCCGGGCGGTAGTCTCTCATAGCGAAGAAAACTCGGTGATCTACGCCGAGGATGAAGATTCGCCCCTGATGAAATCCGAAACCGGCCCAACTGATGCCGTATCGGCTGCCTTTCAGGCCGGAACTCTGACCCCCACAGATCTGGTCGAATCCCCCGCGGCCGATGCAGAGGTTGAAGCGGCTCAGGAAATTGAGCCCGAACCTCAGATTGACATACCCCCACCCGCCGCGGAAGAGGCAGAGATCGAAGGCCCGGCCCAAGAGACCCCCGCCGTGCCAGAAATTGATGTCGCACCCATCGTCGACGATGTGACCACTGTCGAGGCAGAAGAGGTTTTGTTTTCGGATCTGAGTGCCGAGACGGACGAAGCCGAGAGCGACGAAATCGACAATATCCTGACAGAAGACATTTCGGCGGACGCAGACGAACCTGAAGAGGTTGCCGGCTATTTGACCGAAGAAGACGAGGAAACTCTGCTTGACGAAATTGCCAGCGTCGAAGCCGTGTTGTCCGCCCGTGCATCCGAGCCTCTGCCTGAGGAACCGAACCTGGACGAGGACGTTTCTCGCCTGATGGAAAAGGCGGTCGAACAGATGGATGATCCCGCGACTGCCACTCAGCGCGAGACATATTCCCGTCTGCGCAATGCAGTGGCCGCAACCAATGCTGATCGTGCAGATGCGCTGAACCGTAATCAGGCTCAGCAGATCAGCCCGCGCCGCCCCGAAAGCAATGTTACAACTGCCCGTCCCAAGGTAGAGCCTGCCGCTCCCCTCAAGCTGGTTGCTGAACAGCGCATCGACAATAAAGACGAGGATGAAATGGGGCCGATTTCTCCGCGCCGTGTAAAATCCAAACCGCTGGGTCTTCCGATCGAGGAAAGCGGCTTTGCGCACTATGCGCAGGAACAGGGCGCACAATCTCTGCCGGACCTGCTGGAAGCTGCGGCATCTTATCTGTCGTTCATCGAAGGACAGGAACAGTTCTCGCGCCCGCAACTGATGAACAAGATCCGTTCTCTCAAGCAGGACGATTTTAATCGCGAGGAAAGCTTGCGCTCATTCGGGCAACTGCTGCGCGATGGCAAGATTGAGAAAGCTGGCGGAGGTCGGTTTGCGGCTTCGGACGAGATAGGGTTCCGCCCTGACGGAGATGAACGCGCCGCAGGCTAAATTCAAACCGAAAAGAAAGAAGGGCCGGAGACCAACTCCGGCCCTTTTTCATTGGGCGATCTTTTGTGGGCAGGCGTATGAACCCGCCGCAGGATGAGCCCGGAATAGGCCGCTCAGTCAGAGGATCCGTTTGGATCTTCTTTTCCGACACCTTTGAAGATGAATTTGAAAGGCAGAGCCCACAAAATGCCGAGCGCTACGTATACCAGAAGTTCCAACCAAATTGGTGGCCGGTCCAACCAGTTTATCACCGTCACCACCGCAACGATATAAGCCGGCAGGCCAATCAGCAGCAGCACCATCGACCAACGACGACGCGCTTTATAGCTCAGGCCATTTTTCTGTTCGCCCGCCATCAGTCAGCAAACGGGTCTGTCACCAAAATGGTGTCATCCCGCTCTGGGCTAGTGGACAGCAATGCAACCGGACATTCGATCAACTCTTCGACCCGACGCACATATTTGATGGCATTTGCAGGCAAGTCCGCCCAACTGCGCGCGCCTTCCGTGGATTCGCTCCAACCAGGCACTTCTTCGTAGATCGGAGTACATCGTGCCTGCTGATCGGCTGCAGTGGGAAGATAATCCAGACGCTTACCGTCAAGGTCATAGGCAACACAGATTTTCAGCGTCTCGAATCCGTCCAGCACGTCCAGCTTGGTCAGCGAAATACCGTTTACGCCGCTAGTGGCACAGGTTTGGCGCACCAGACAGGCATCAAACCAGCCGCAACGCCGCTTGCGCCCGGTGGTGGTACCGAACTCGTGCCCACGCTCACCCAGACGCTGGCCATCCGCATCATCCAATTCGGTTGGAAACGGCCCCTCACCCACACGGGTCGTGTAAGCCTTTACGATGCCAAGGACAAAATCAATCGAGCCGGGCCCGATGCCGACACCGGTCGCCGCCTGACCGGCGATCACGTTGGACGAGGTCACAAACGGATAGGTTCCAAAGTCGATGTCCAGAAGGGCACCCTGCGCGCCTTCAAACAGAATACGCTTACCAGCCTTGCGCTTTTCGTTCAGTACTTTCCAAACGGGTGCTGCGAAAGGCAGAATCTCGGACGCAATTTCCCTCAGCTGAGCAATCAGTGCATCGCGGTCCACGGGTTCGATCCCCAATCCCTTGCGCAGCGGGTCATGGTGCTGCAGCGCGCGATCTACACGTGCCTCAAGGGTCGCTTCGTCTGCCAGGTCAGCAACCCGCACAGAACGCCGCCCAACCTTATCTTCATATGCGGGGCCAATTCCACGACCGGTGGTGCCGATCTTGGTTCCTTTGCTTGCCGCCTCTTCGCGTGCGCGGTCCAGTTCACCGTGGATGGGCAGGATCAGCGGGGTGTTCTCTGCGATCATCAGCGTTTCGGGCGATATCTCGACTCCCTGCGCCTGGATCGTTGCGATCTCTTTCAGCAGGTGCCAGGGGTCCAGAACAACGCCATTGCCGATGACACTCAGCTTGCCGCCACGTACCACACCGGATGGCAGAGCGTGCAACTTATAGACGGCACCGTCGATTACCAACGTATGACCGGCATTATGCCCGCCTTGAAAACGCGCGATCACATCGGCCCGTTCACTGAGCCAATCGACGATCTTGCCTTTTCCTTCGTCACCCCACTGGGCGCCGACAACAACCACATTGGCCATATCTGGTCCTTTTGCGCTGAGATATCAAACCCGGCTCGTATAGCGATGTGTCAGCGACAGGGAAACCGATAATTCGCCGCAGATCATAACCACGCTGTGCGTGGTGCCTCCGGCGGAGGTATTTTTGGCCAGATGAAGAGAGGATCCCTTGCTTCATCTGGCTCAAAATACCTCGGGGGAGTCGCGGCTTGCCGCGGCGGGGGCAGCGCCCCCTTTCTAGCCATTCGACAAATGAACGGGTTCACCATGTGGAGTCGTCAGATAGGCTTTCTCCCAATCCAACGAGACTGCAGAGACATCACTTGGGTTCGCGTCACCCATTTCGGCTAAATAGGCCTCGAGTGTTTCCAGCCAGGCATGGAAATAGTCGTTGCCACCATTCAGCTCTTTGCTCAGACCATGGCGTTTTAGCATCTTCGAAAATCGATCGGCCCATTCCGACCATTCGAATCGTCCCGCTTCATTCAGCGCGACCGTGACCGCAAAGACCTGTGCATGCCAGGGCTCTGCGAATGCCAGCTCGGGTAATGGCTGTGCGTTACACTCACTCATCGGGCACCAGATAGCTTTGCCACAGATCTAATATGACCTCGTCATTTCGGTTCTCGGGATCGGCCCAAAGCTCCGAGGCTGGGAATGCAACCGCATATAGTGGTTCAGGTGCCTCTCCCAGACCATGAGCATTGGAATCTGGCAAAACATGCGCCCCATGCAGGCGTAATATCCGACCGCAAGCGCCAGAAGCGTAAGATGGCAACCTGGTATGACCACCGTTTTTCAGGCGGTTGGCAGCCGGTCGTACTGTACGCACCTTTTGGCCGGGATCAAACTGCACCGCGATATTCGAGGGTCGATCAGCCGGACCGCCTTTGGACAGTGCTCCCTCTACCGCCCCGGCTGTCAGCGCGCGGGAAGCCAAAGGATGTGAAGCATCCGTTCCTTGGCCCAGAAGGTCTTCCAAAGTCAGGACCCCCTGCTCTACCAACAGATCTGCAAGTGCTGACACCCATTTTTCGTAGTAAGAGAATCGTGCATAGTCTTTGGGCGACAGTCGTTCGCGTGCATGGCGCGAGATGTCGATATTCCATTGTCCCAGAAACCCGGCAGCCAATGTCAGTGCCAATGCGCGCCCGTGCCATTCTTCTGGGAAAATCGCTGCATCTTGGGATTCGGGGATCACCGGACCGTCGCCGAACCGTCCTCCCATATCGTGAACGCGGGTCATGACGGCACCTTTGGCAGGCCGGTTCCGATCATACTGTCACGGGTCACAAGCGCGGTCAGGTCGTCTTCGGTCATCCCATCGGTGCCATCGGGGCGCATGGGTAGAACAAGATAGCGTATCTCGGCCGTTGAATCCCAAACCCGCACGGCTGTCTCATCCGCCAGAGAAACTCCGAACTCTGACAAAATTTTACGCGGCTCACGCACGGCCCGCGCACGATAGGCATCCGATTTATACCACCCCGGTGGAATCCCCAACAAAGGCCATGGGTAGCAACTGCAAAGCGTGCAAACGACCATGTTGTGGAGATCAGGGGTATTTTCGACAACAACTATGTGCTCGCCTTGCCGACCGTAAAAGCCAAGCTTTGCCACCTCGGGCGTTGCATCCTTAAGCAGTGCTGCCTTAAAGGCCGGATCAGTCCAGGCTTTGGCAACAACCCGGGCACCGTTCTGCGGGCCAATCTTGTTTTGGTAAGTGTCGATGATCTCATCCAAAGCGGCCGGGTCGATCAAACCCTTGCGGGTCAGAATCGTTTCCAGCGCCTTGACGCGAAGGGCGGGTTCAGGCGGCAATAAGGCGTGCGGATGGTCGGGATCGTCATGTGGCATGGGTCGCAGCCTGCTTTACCATCCCCTTGCCTGTCCAGTCTCTTTGCTGTGATCCCGAAGATCACTTGGCGTGATGGTAACTCGTGACTTGCCCCCGGAACCAAACTTGCATAAGTACCTCGCGATACACGCCACGCTGTACAGGACCACCATGGAAAACGTCGTTCTCATTATCCATCTTCTTCTGGCTTTGGGCCTGATCGCCGTCGTCCTGATGCAGCGGTCCGAAGGCGGCGGCCTTGGCATGGGTGGCGGCGGAGGCGGTGCCATGGCTGGCCGGTCGGCTGCAACAGCATTGGGCAAGGTGACCTGGATTTTAGCCGCGTGCTTTATCGTCACTTCGATCACGCTGACCATTCTGGCGGCACAAAAATCCTCGGGCAGCTCTGTGCTTGACCGGATTGGGACACAGGCACCGGCCGCGACCGAAGAAAGCACACCGGCAATTCCGTCGGCGGATGACCTGTTGCCTCCGGCACAGGGTGACAACGCGCCTTTGATCCCGCAGGCCAACTGACACACAAAACCTAGAAACCGAAAAGAGAACTGCAACAGCATCTTGCGGTTCTCTTGCGCTATTGGCGCGAATCCTTTATACGTGAAGTCCCGTGATGCAGCGGTTTTTCTTGAACCGCCGGGCAGCTGATATTGACGTCTCACGGGGAGCAGCCGAAAAACATGGCGCGTTTTATTTTCATCACTGGTGGTGTGGTTTCATCCTTGGGCAAAGGATTAGCTTCGGCGGCTTTGGGCGCGCTGTTGCAGGCCCGCGGATATTCGGTGCGTCTGCGCAAGCTGGACCCCTATCTGAATGTCGATCCGGGCACCATGTCGCCTTTTGAACATGGCGAAGTGTTCGTTACAGATGACGGGGCAGAAACCGATCTGGACCTTGGCCATTACGAACGTTTTACCGGCGTAGCCGCGCGCAAAACCGACTCGGTCAGTTCCGGGCGGATTTATTCCAACGTGTTGGAAAAAGAACGCCGCGGCGATTACCTGGGCAAAACCATTCAGGTGATCCCGCACGTCACCAATGAGATCAAGGATTTCATCGCCATAGGCGAGGATGAGGTTGATTTCATGCTGTGCGAGATCGGCGGCACCGTGGGCGATATCGAAGGCCTGCCCTTCTTTGAGGCCATCCGCCAATTCAGCCAGGACAAACCACGCGGCCAATGCCTGTTCATGCACTTGACCCTGCTGCCCTACATCAAAGCCTCGGGCGAATTGAAAACCAAACCAACCCAGCACTCGGTGAAAGAGCTGCGTTCGATCGGTCTCGCCCCCGACATTCTGGTCTGCCGGTCCGAAGGCCCGATCCCGACCAAGGAACGTGAAAAGCTGGCTTTGTTCTGTAACGTCCGCCCCGATAGCGTGATTGCTGCGCAGGACCTCAGCACCATCTACGATGCTCCGCTCGCCTATCACCGCGAGGGACTGGATCAGGCGGTTCTGGATGCCTTCCAGATCAGCCCTGCCCCCAAGCCCGATCTGACCAAATGGGAAGACGTCAGTGATCGCATCCACAATGCCGAGGGCGAAGTGAAGGTCGCCATCGTCGGTAAGTACACCCAGTTGGAAGACGCCTATAAGTCGATAGCCGAGGCGCTGACCCATGGCGGGATGGCCAACCGTGTCCGCGTCAAGGTCGAATGGGTCGATGCCGAGGTATTCGATACCGAAGAGGCCGCCCCGCATCTGGAAGGCTTCCACGCGATCCTCGTGCCCGGCGGATTCGGTGAGCGCGGTACCGAAGGCAAAATCAAGGCTGCGCAATACGCCCGCGAACATAAAGTGCCCTACCTGGGCATCTGCCTGGGCATGCAGATGGCCGTAATTGAGGCCGCGCGAAATGCCGCTGGCATCAAAGAGGCCGGGTCCGAGGAATTCGACCATGAATCCGGTAAAAAGCGGTTCGAACCGGTGGTCTATCACCTGAAAGAATGGGTGCAGGGCAATCACAAGGTCGAACGCAAAGTCGGTGATGACAAGGGCGGCACCATGCGCCTGGGCGCCTATGACGCGGTTCTGGCCGAAGGGTCAAAAGTGGCCGAAGTCTATGGCGGTACCGCCATCGAGGAGCGCCACCGCCACCGCTATGAAGTGGACATCAAATACCGCGACAAGCTGGAAAAAGCCGGTCTCAATTTCTCAGGCATGTCCCCCGACGGGCGGTTGCCAGAAATCGTCGAGTGGTCGGATCATCCTTGGTTCATTGGGGTCCAGTACCACCCCGAGCTGAAATCCAAGCCGTTCGACCCGCATCCTTTGTTCCGCGACTTTGTGCGCGCAGCCAAGGACACCTCGCGTCTGGTCTGACACCAGGCACGAAAGCAGATTGTATCGGTCAGCGCGAAAAGACTGTACGCGCTGACCCTTTGCACGGTTAACTGTCCGCAACTCAGAGATAGGAGACCGGCCATGACCGATCAGATCACCAATGCACTGACATTCGCGGCCCTGCACAAAAAGGGCGAACCGGTTATCCTGTACAATATCTGGGATGCTGGCAGTGCCGGTGCCGTGCGCGACGCTGGCGCCCAAGCCATTGCCACTGGAAGCGCTCCTGTTGCGATGGCACAAGGGTTCAGCGACGGCCAAAACATCCCGATGCAGGCCGCGCTGGACAATGCTCGCCGGATTGTCGAATCCGTTGATCTTCCGGTTACTCTGGATTTCGAAGGTGCGTATGCGGCTGATGCTCAGGGTATCTCTGCCAATGTCAGGCTGGCCCTTGAATCCGGCGTTGTCGGCTTCAACTTCGAAGACCAGATCATCGGATCAAATGAGTTGTACGATATTGAAACTCAGGCCGCCCGTGTCAGCGCGATGCGCGAAGGTTGCGATGCGGCGGGTGTTCCTGCGTTTATCAACGCGCGGACCGACATTTTCCTGAAGGCGCAGCCCGAAACCCATGATGATGCGATGCTGGAAGAGGCAATGGTCCGAGCACAAGCCTATTCAGATGCAGGGGCCAGCGGATACTTCGCCCCCGGCCTACGGGATCAGGCCATGATTGCCCGGTTGGTAGAGTCAATCGACCTGCCGCTAAATATCATAGCATTACCCGGCACACCGGACACCGCCACTTTGGCTGGGCTGGGAGTCGCGCGTATAAGCTATGGCCCTGTACCCTATCGGAAAATGCTGGCCTGGCTGCAAGACGAAGCGCGAAAGGTACTCTGACCCAGCGCGCTATCCGGCTCTAGCAGGCGGTCTTTTGATCATTCTGAGCCTTGCGCGATAGTCCGTGCTTGGCGGGTTATCAAATATGGAATAATCTCTGACCATGTTGAAAAAACTCTTTCAGGCTTTCCGCCCGCCACAACACGACAATCTGCCCGACCCAGACGCTGAACTTGCACTCGGGGCGCTTATGGTGCGCGTTGCACAAGCGGACAGGGATTATAAGCTGGAAGAGATCAGCCTGATCGACCGTATCCTCGCCCGACTTTATCAACATAACGCGATCGAAGCCGCAAAGGTCCGCGCCACCTGCGAGAAGCTGCACGCAGCCGCACCGGAAACGGACACGTTCGGTAAGCTGATCCGGGAAACCACGGACCTGCACGAGCGCTTGGCCGCTTTGGATGCCCTCTGGGAGGTGGTTCTTGCCGACGGGAATACAGATGAGGGCGAGATGAAAATCGTCGAAGAAGCCCGCATCGCCATGGGTCTGAGCTTTAACGACAGCAAGACCGCCAGAAAGCGTGTGCAAAGACGCTTGGAAGAGGCGTAAGGCCTCTCTATACCTGTCTCATGTTTAGTGATTTTCTGTCTCGACTGACCCAGCCTCAGCCCGCCCCTTTCACCGATGACGATGCTCGACTGGCCTTGACGGCCCTGCTGGTGCGCGTTGCCCGATCTGACAACGACTATGCCGACAGTGAAATGGCGCGAATCGACCGGATTTCGGTTGAACGCTATGACCTATCCCCGTTCGAAGCCGCCGGCCTGCGCGCCCGCGCCGAAGATCTCGAGGCCGAAGCACCGGACACCGTACGGTTCACTCGCGCAATCAAAGAGGCCGTTGCCTATGACGACCGCCTGGCAGTCGTTCAGGCCTTGTGGTCGGTCGCTCTGGCGGATGGGCACCGCACGGGTGAAGAGGATTCCTTACTGCGACTGGTCGTCAGCCTGCTGGGCATCAGTGATGTCGACTCTGCAATGGCCCGTCAAAAGGCTGCCAAATCTTGATAGCCATGCTGGGCATGTACGACATGCCTGCGCTGCGCCCTGCGAATGATCGGTTTTGGGCATCGATTCGTGATTACCTTGGCTATGGCCCCGCAAACCTAAACCGAGACCGGGATGTCTGGGATGTCTGGTTGGACCCGGATCTGGTTTTTGCCCAGACCTGCGGCATGCCCTTTCGCGCCCGGCTGCATGGCAAGGTGCAGTTGGTTGGAACGCCGGATTACGCGTTGCCTGGCTGCCCACCTGGCCATTACCGGTCGGTTTTTGTAGCCCGCCGCCACGACCCCCGCGATCTTGATGAATTGGCCGATGGTGTTTTTGCCTATAATGAACCGCTGTCGCAATCCGGATGGGCCGCCCCAATGGTTCACCTTGAACGATACCACCGAACACCATCGTCGGTTCTGCAATCCGGTGGTCATGCGCTGTCTGCTCAAGCCATTTCCGAGGGCCGTGCCGATTATGCCGCGCTGGATGCGCTGACATGGGAGATACTGAAGGTCCATTCCGACCTTCCAGAAGCTCTGCGTGAGGTCGCCGAAACAACCCCAACCCCCGCGCTACCTTATATCACAGCGAAGGATCAGGACGCCGCTCAGATCGCACGCGCTGCTCGCAACGCGATTCTAACCATGTCACCGCAAGATCGGAACCTTCTGCACCTGCATGACCTGATCTCTATTCCTGCCAAAGATTATCTGCGCGTCCCAAATCCGTCGAAATTGTAAACTGCGATGGATAATTCATGATCAAATTGACCAGAACGCTTCGTCAAATTGACGGAATCACCCGCTTACTCTGTCATTTGCGCATTGCATTGATCTGATTTTTAAGCCCTAGTACCGCACCAACACCAATAACACCTGGACCAACCGTGACAGATTCAACTCCCGTCATTGAGATCAAGAACCTACACAAGAGTTTCGGCAATCTGGAAGTGCTGAAGGGCGTGGATATCACTGCCAGACGGGGCGATGTCGTATCTTTGATTGGGTCCTCGGGGTCTGGGAAATCCACTCTATTGCGGTGCTGCAACCTGTTGGAAGACAGCCAGCAGGGCGAAATCCTTTTCAAGGGTGAACCTGTTCGTTGGTCCGGTAACAGCCACACGCGCCGGCCTGCTGATGCGAAACAGGTTCTGCGCATTCGCACAAACCTGTCGATGGTTTTCCAACAGTTCAACCTGTGGGCTCATTTGACCATCCTGCAGAACGTGATGGAAGCACCTGTAACGGTATTGGGCCGTGACAAAAAAGAAGTTGAAGACAGCGCACGCAGATACCTTGAAAAAGTTGGTATTGGCGACAAGTGCGACGCCTACCCCGCACAGTTGTCTGGTGGCCAGCAACAGCGTGCCGCGATCGCGCGGGGGCTGTGCATGGAGCCCGAGGCGCTTTTGTTTGACGAGCCCACGTCGGCGCTGGACCCCGAATTGGAACAAGAAGTGATCAAGGTGATCAAAGACCTGGCTGCAGAAGGCCGCACCATGATCATTGTGACCCACGACATGAAAATGGCCGCTGATATCTCTAGCCATGTCGTTTTCCTTCACCAGGGCCTCATCGAAGAAGAAGGCCTGCCTGAAGATCTCTTTACTACCCCTGAATCTCCACGGCTTCAGGGCTTTCTTTCCGCCACTCAGGCGGCATAACTTCAGATCAGAACCAAAACTGGGGAGTATCCAATGAAAAAACTGATCCTGACCACTGCGGCCCTTGCGCTGAGCGCAGGCATGGCTATGGCAGACACCATCCGGATGGGGACCGAGGGCGCCTATGCACCTTGGAACTTCGTCAATGACGCAGGTGAGATCGACGGCTTTGAGCGCGAGCTGGGCGACGAGCTGTGCAAACGCGCAGACCTGACCTGCGAGTGGGTCAAGAACGACTGGGATTCGATCATTCCGAACCTGGTCTCGGGCAACTACGATGTGATCATCGCTGGTATGTCGATCACCGACGAGCGTGACGAGGTCATCGACTTTACCCAGAACTACACACCGCCGGATCCCTCCGCCTATGTAGCAATGTCGGATGACGCCGATGTTGCAGGTGGTGTGGTCGCCGCACAAACTGGCACCATTCAGGCTGGCTATATCGCCGAATCCGGCGCGACCCTGGTCGAGTTCGCCAGCCCCGAGGAAACCATCGCTGCCGTACGCAACGGTGAGGCTGATGCGGTTCTGGCCGACAAATCCTTCCTTGCCCCGATCGTCGACGAAGACGCAGATCTGCGCTTTGTGGCCGATGAGGTTCCGCTGGGTGGTGGCGTCGGCATTGGCGTCCGTGAATCCGACGGTGAGCTGAAAGAAAAGCTCAACGCAGCCATCCAATCCATGAAGGATGACGGTAGCCTGAACGAGCTGATCACCAAATGGGAAGTGTCTTCGACCTTCTAATTCTGATCCGGCGGCGTGCCCCAGTCTACGGGCGCGCCGCCCCAGCGCCTTTACCACCTGAAGAGGCCCGCCATTTTTTCGTTCTGCACTGATCCCGACACGCTGGGAACCTTTCGTTGGTTCTCGTGCTATCTGACCAATGGTGTGCATTGGTCCTTTTACCTGTCCTTCCTCAAGGTACTGGCCCTGCTTGCCGTGACGGCGCCCGTAGCGCTGGGTTTCGGGTTCGTCGGGGCCATGGCTGCCCGTTCGCACGTTCTGCCGGTCAGTTGGCTGGGTAAGGGTTATATCGCCATCGTGCGCGGCGTGCCGGATATCGCCTTTTTCATGTTCTTCGTGATTGCTTTGGATCAGGCATTCGAATGGACGCGGCATCAAATTCTCTGCCCGGACTGGACGGATTCGATCCGACAGGGCAACGACTTTATCGTCTGCCAATCTGCCAAACTGCCACTGGGCACCTCGCCGGAATGGGTGCACGAAACCTATGGGTTCTTTCTGGCTGTCATCACTTTCTCTATTGTTTTCGGTGCTTTCGCCGCCAATGTTCTGTTCGGCGGCATGCGGGCGGTACCCTATACACAGCTGGAAACCGCCGAAGCCTATGGAATGTCCCGCCGCCAGACATTCTGGAAAATCCTTGTGCCTCAGATGTGGGTTTATGCCCTGCCCGGTCTCAGCAATCTCTGGATGGTTCTGATCAAGGCCACACCGTTGCTGTTCCTTCTGGGCATCGAAGATATCGTGTACTGGGCCCGCGAACTGGGCAGCACCAAGACTCCGAAGTTTACGCAATACCCACACGGTGACTGGCGCATGTGGTATTTCCTGTTCCTGCTGGTTTTCTACCTTGGCTTCACCCGTATGTCCGAGATCGGGCTTGAACGCCTGATGCGCCGGCTGTCCCACGGACAGGCCACCGCCGCCGGAGAATTGCTGCGCAAGGAGACCACCGCATGAGCTGCTTGCAGACCATTCAGGACTACGGCCTGCGATCTCTTGGATATGGCGAGCGCCTGCTGCCAAAATCCGACTTTACCTTATGTGAGCACTTTACCCTGATCGGGTCTGGTATGATCTGGAATATCTATTTCGGAGTCATGGCGCTTGCGACCGGATTTTTCCTGGCCACAGCACTGGCGCTTGGCAAAGCTTCACCCAGTTTCTGGCTGCGCAAACCTTCGGAATGGTTCATTTTCATCTTTCGAGGTTCGCCGCTGTTCATTCAGTTTTTCTTTGCCTATTTCTTCTTCCTGTCGCTGAAGAAATCCTATCCGATGTTCGATTCTCTGACGTCGGCCTGGATAGGGGCTCTGATTGTTCTGTTTCTGAACACAGCCGCCTATTCAGCCGAAATTTTCTTTGGCGCGCTCCGATCCATTCCCAAGGGCGATACCGAGGCTGCAGATGCTTATGGCATGTCCGGTTGGTCTCGCTTCCGGCGGATCGTCTGGCCCACCATGCTGCGGCTTGCCTGGCCCGCCTACACGAATGAGGCGATCTTTCTGTTCCATGCCACCACGCTGGTGTTCTTCTCGGCCTTCCCCGCCTGGCAGCAACGAGGCGATGCGCTGTATTACGCAAGCTATTTCGCGGACAAGACGTTCAACCCCTTTGTCGCCTATCCAATCCTTGCCTTCTATTTCATCTTACTGACGCTTGTGATCGTTGGAGGGTTCGGCCTAGTGAACAAGCATCTGAACCGTCATTTACCTGCGGAACGGAAAACGAAAATGCGCTTTCGCCTGAATCTGGCACGCTAAGAACCTACCGGGGATGCAGCCGCTGCAATCCCCGGAAAAGACAATTTCTCAAATAATAATCGGTACCGTTTTGAGTGAAGGCAGCCCTTCGATTTGCGCGGTGGCTTAGGGGCCGAACTAGCTTGGGAATTTTCTGACAATCGGGGAGATGGTACCGCCTCCCTGGCTTGAACAGGGGACCTCTGGATCCACAATCCAGCGCTCTAACCAACTGAGCTAAGGCGGCACTTGTGAAGGGCGATGTACCGAACGCGTTCACGGAATGCAAGAGGATTAAAGCTGAATTTTCCAGCTTTGTTCGACCAGATCAACCCCGAAGGAATGGACCGGTTTGCTATCCATCAACTGCCACCCAGTGGACCCATAAAGCGCACAGGCAGCCTTGTGGCTTTCATGCGTCCACAGCCTCATTTCAGTGTAACCGGCGCCGCGAGCAAAGCCCATGCAGCTCTCCAGCATCCGCTTTCCCAGGCCCATCCCACGCGCTTCGGGCAACAGCAAGAACAAGCGCAGTTTTGCGGTCGTTTCACTCAGGGCAACGCAGAAAATACTGCCCAAAGGTTTACCGTCACATTCGGCTATCCAGCCACGCTCGCGCTTGGCATCATGGTCCGAGATGAAATCGTCGAGGATTTCTTTCACCAACACGGCAAAAGAGTCGTCAAAACCTTCGTCTCGTGAATACAAAAGATCATGCACAGCCACCAACCACGGCGCGTCCAAAGCTTCAAAGGGTCTGATCTGAATAGAGTGCATCCCCTATTTGAACGCAAAGGTAACTTGATTCTCAAGCCTTTGCGCGCTAGCACGAACTCTCATCCCCGGAGGCACACATGAGCATCAATACCGAAAGTGACATTCAGGCGAATTTGCAGATCGGACCAACAGATCAGGGGATGGTGCGCCTATTCATCGAAGCGGAAAACCTTGAAATTCCAATGGATTTCGATCCGGAAGAAGCCGAAGAGATTGCCGATGAACTCCGTGCTGCTGCGCATGCCGCACGGGCGGTAAAAAGCTAACCTATCAGATTCTGGGATCTCTCAGGGACTGCAAGCGCCGGGCTGCATCTGTGGCAAATTTCTGGATCATCTTCTTCCGCCGGGCCGGAGCTATCTTGTCCTCTGGTGCCATACGCACGATCTCGGCGTCATAAGCATCGGCAATGATCAACCCGGTCTCGGCAGGCAACAGCTCGGTCGGAAACTCCGTATCCACTGCCCAGAAGAATCGATCACACCACTCCAAATAACCATGCCATTTGGAATCCGACTGGAAATCAGCGCGGCTTGATTTACATTCGATCACCCAAAGCTCACCCTTAGGACCCAGCCCCATCACATCAACCCGCAGTCCGCGTATAGGCACGAATTCCTCAACGGATACAAAGCCATGCGCCGTCAGGTGACGGGCGACGCCACGTGCAAGTCTTTGTCCGGGTTGCAGGTCCAATGTCATATCCCAAATGTGAACAATTAGTGAACAAATGTAAAGTGAGCCCATACGGCTTGACATAGTACCATTTGGTATCGCATTAATGTGAAACCAAATGGTATCTCTTTAGGTTGCATATGGAAAACCAAACTCAAAACGCGTTCCGCGCTCTGGCTGACCCTACCCGCAGGGACATTGTGCAGATGCTGGCACTGCAGGACATGACGATCGCTCAGTTGACTGATCGCTTCGACATGACCCGCGCGGCGGTCAAGAAACATCTAACCGTGCTGTCGGATGGCGGCCTGATTGCCGTCGAAGCCCGTGGCCGGGAACGCATAAACCGACTTGAACCAAAAGGCATGGCCCCTGTTCTGGATTGGCTCAGCTACTTTGATCAATTTTGGGATGAACGCCTTAACTCTCTTAAAGAAGCTGTTGAAAGGAAATCAAAATGACTGATGCCGTTCTAAGGAAATCCATCTTCCTGAGGGCCGAGCCCGAGACTGTCTGGGCCTATCTAACCGAACCCGACCGGTTGGCGGAATGGTTTCACAAACCCGAACGCCCCCTGGCGCAGGGCCAAAAGCTTGAGATGTTCGGAACAACCAGTGGCGACCTGCTGATCTGGGGAGAGGTCCGCGAGGCGCGCCCTCCGTCCTATCTGGAATATTCGTTCACGGTTAAGCCGATGGGAGACGCGGTCAGCATCGTGAAATGGACCCTGGAACCGGTGGCGGGCGGTACACGCCTGGACCTGCTGCACGAAGGTCTGCCGCAAGGTGCCGATGCCTTTGGCCTGATCCTGGCGCTGGACAATGGCTGGGACGAGCATTTTGGCAAGATGCGCGTGGCCTTGCACGAAACTGTTGACGCCTGACCCCTTGTGCGAACCCGCCGGACGCCCTACTTAGGCCCGTGGCGGGTTCTGCCCTTCTTGTGACTGGTAGCATTCTGGTGGCCTTAAGCAATTCCGAGGGGGCTGGCTCTGTTCAGGTCCTGGCCTGATTACCTGGCGCCCACCTGTACATACAGGTCCTCGGGAATCAAACCGCACGGTTGACTGGTGGTCCCGCCACACTCGATCCAAACTCCGGCAGGAAATAGCCGGATTTACGAGCTCTGGGTTCTGACCTGCGGGCCAGATCGCGCTAATCAAACCTGGATCAGACAGGCATCAAGAAATGCTTTTACGGGTTCGGGTTGCCGAATGGCGCGGGGCTGCACAATCACAACATTAAAATACCCGATATCCTGTACCAGCGGACGCGCTACGACCGCATCGCCTTCTATCGTTCGGCTCGCCTCAGGCGGAAAACCAACCAGCGTGAACCCAAGCCCCTTGCCAACATAGGCATGCACCAACTCTCGTGATTGCGAGGTCAGCGGTACTTCTGGATCAAGCCCGGCGGCCTGCAACAGGTCAAGATAGCTTGGACCCGGACCGGAACGCGACACTGCGATGTAGGGCATGCCTGTCAGCTGCTCAAGCTGTATGCTGGCGGCATGCGCCAATGGGTGCGAGGCCGGGAGTAAAACCAGAGGCGCCAGTTCTTTAAGTACTTCAACGTGATGACGTCGAGGTTCAAACCCTTGATCAAACACCACAAGCGCGTCCAATTCGCCCGCATCCAGCGCAGCAACGAGGTTCGGGAAATCATCCTCAACAACCTCGATGCGGATACCGGGATGGCTTTGGCGAAAAGCCAGAACAGCTGGTAGAATGATCTTCTGCGCAATCGCATAATGCGTCCCGATCACAATAGACCCTGTTTTACCCTCAGCCATCACAGCGGCCCGATTGCCGAGCGCGCCTGCTTGCATCAGCAACGCTTCGGAATCCGTCAAAATGGCTGCGCCAACGCGGGTCAACCTCATCCCGCGTGCGGGAAAGCGGTCAAACAACGTCAAACCAGTGACATCTTCGAGCTTGTCGATTGCCGATGAAATAGCGGCGGCCGAAACATTCAGGTTCCTGGCTGCCTGCGCGATACCGCCACATCGCGCCGTCTCGGCGAAGAACGACAACTGGCGCAAAGTGAAACGTATCATCAATAAAATCTTCTCTTTACAAATTTTAAATCAGTTTTTTCGACCTTTAGCAATGCGCTACCCTGCGTTTGAAACTCAGGGAGAAAGCAGATGGACATCAGACCACTTACCGGCGGTGTGGGCGCAGAGATCATCGGCGCCGATATCCGAGACGGCAGCCTGTTCGACGCCATTCATACGGCCTTTGCTCAGCACTCTGTCATCGTACTCAGAGCGCAGGATGTCGGCCCGGATGAGCATCTGGCGTTTGCCCAACGCTTTGGCGCGATCAACATCAACCGCTTCTTCAGGCCGGTCGAGGGGCATCCAGAAATCGCTATGGTGCTGAAGGAAAAGGATCAGAAAGAGGCCATCGGAGAGGGCTGGCATACCGATCATTCCTACGACCAAATCCCGGCGATGGGGTCTATCCTGCATGCTTTGGAAACCCCGCCCTTTGGAGGCGACACGCTGTTCGTCTCGATGGGTGCGGCTTATGAGGCGCTGTCACCTACCATGCGGAGCTTTCTGGATGGGCTCTGGGCGGTTCATTCCTCTCGGCACGTTTTTGGAACAAGCACACAGGACAGTGAAGCGGCGCAAAGTGGTCGGCTAAGCAATGCACAGGCAGCCACCCAAGACGCGCGACATCCTGTGATCATAAAACACCCCCTCAGCGGGCGGCGCGGTATTTATGTGAATCCAGTGTTCACAACCCATATCGAAGGCCTGAGCGCTGATGAATCAGCAGCCATCCTTGCAATGCTATATGACCATTGCCAGCAACCCGAGTTCCAATGCCGCATTCGTTGGCAAACAGGCGACATGACCATCTGGGACAACCGGGCCACATGGCACAAAGCGGTCAATGACTATCATGGATTTCGACGATTGATGCACAGGGTTACCGTGGAGGGTGTCGCCTTGTCTGCCGAATGACCCGAACCCTGTCAGACAAAAGTCACAACGCAGTCAGACTAAAACTGACGCCCTGACCTACCAATTACGGCGGGCAAGCTCTGCGTCCACCTCAGCCGGCGTGTCACCTGTCTTAACGCCCAGTACGTGCCTCTTGTTTGATCAAGGCAGGCTTTAGCCTGACAGAAACCGGCGTTCCACCGCGCGGACCGCCGGGTTTTTCGGCCATGCTCATAATGGCATAGGCAAACTGTACACCGGCAAAGACGATCCCGTTCATGAACCAGATCATCGCCAGAGCAACCAGACCGATATCAGAACCAGTAATCAGATGACGCAGGTTGGCGACATTCAGGGCCAGAAGCACCCCGACAAAAATTGCCGAGATGGCAAAGCCCCAGGCCACTTGCGTGATATACAAACGGATCAGTTTGGGCATGGCGGACCTCATTGCGCTGTAATATTCAGTTTAACGCATACTTGATCCGTGTAAACGCGTCAGAACGCCTCGGGCTTGGCCTCGTGCGCCATGTGATCCAGCACTGCGTTGACAAATTTGGTCTCTTTACCTTCGGGGAAGAAGGCCCGCGCCACATCGACGAATTCAGTGATGACCACCTTGGGCGGTGTGTCGTTCTGTGTCAGCTCTGCTCCGGCGGCCCGGAAGGCCGCGCGCAGGGTCGGGTCGATCCGGGCAATCGGCCATTTGGCAACCAAAGCGCGATCGGTCATCTGATCGATCGGCGCCTGATAATTGACCGCATCTTCAACCAGCTTGCGGAACAGGCGAATATCGCCGTCCAGCATTTCCTCGCCCTCATAGACGGCGCCAAAGCGGTGATCCAGAAACTCGGTCACAACCTGATCGGTTGTCTGACCCGATTGCTCCATCTGGAACAGCGCCTGCACGGCATAGAGCCGAGCGGCGGATTTCATCAGGCGTTTCTGGTTGGCCGGTTTTGGCGCGTCTGTCTTGGTCATGCTGTTGTGGGTCCGTTGCTGTCGCCCGCCACAAGGATGGACTCGGACGGCGGCTTGAACCCGACGCCCTTTTTGGAAGAGCCCCACTTACGGCTGAGCGCGATCAGATGCAAGGCCGCAGCGGCAGCCCCGCCCCCTTTATTCATTTTTTCCGGATTGGCGCGCACTTCGGCCTGATCGTCATTCTCGACTGTCAGGATACCGTTGCCGATGCACAGCCCCTGCAGACCCATCAGTTGGATGGCACGGCTGGAGTCGTTGCAGACGGTTTCGTAATGCGTGGTCTCTCCGCGAATGACACAGCCCAGCGCGACATAGCCGTCAAAATTGCACTGACGGTCCGCCATGGCGATAGCCGTCGGGATTTCCAAGGCGCCGGGCACTTCGACCACATCACAGGTGCCGCCTGCCCCTTCGATCTCGGCCTTTGCGCCAGCCACCAGATTGTCAGCGATGACGCGATAGAACGGGGCCACAACGATCAACAGCTTGACGGGTTTGTCGAATGTCGGCGTTGGCAGCAAGCCGTGTTTGTCTTGTTCAGCCACAATCAGTCCTCCCTGAGGATTGAACGGGTCCCGACAATGGACAGGCCAAAAGCGTCGAGCCCGAGATAAACGGTTTCCGGCGAGTCGGTCAGCAGCACAAGTTCCTGGATCCCCATCTTGGACAGGATCTGCGCCCCCAGACCGGTTTGTTTGATGGTGCGTGGGCCCTCATCTTCAGCCGCATAGAGCGAGTTGCGCGGTTGGCGGAACAGACAGACCACACCGCGCCCTTCATCCGCAATCTTTTCCATCGCGCGCGGCAGCTCACGTGAGGATTTCGGGCCAAGACCCAGAATGTCGGGCGCCTCGTGCAGCGCATGGGTCCGGGTCAAAACCGGCTCGGGTGTGGTGATGTCACCCTTGACCATCACGACATGTTCGATGCCATGAGTCTGATCGGTGAAAATCCGCATTTCCCAATCGCCGCCATATTCGGATGTGACGGTTTCCCGAGATGTCTCAACCACCAGATTGTCATTGCGCGACCGATAGGCGATCAAGTCGCTAATCGTGCCGATCTTCAACCCGTGTTCCTTGGCGAATTCGACCAGGTCAGGCAGCCGCGCCATGGTTCCGTCAGGGTTCATGATCTCGCAGATCACGCCCGAAGGGTTCAGCCCGGCCAGGCGTGAGATATCAACGGCGGCCTCGGTATGGCCCGCGCGCACCAGCACCCCGCCCCGCTTGGCCCGCAAGGGGAAGACGTGACCCGGCGTGGCGATATGGGCCATCGTGTTTTGCTCGTTGATCGCAGTCGCCACAGTCAGCGCCCGGTCACCAGCGGAAATGCCAGTCGACACTCCCTCGCGCGCTTCAATCGACACGGTGAACGCGGTCTCATGACGTGACGAGTTGTTCACCGCCATCATAGGCAGACCCAACGTGTCAATCCGTTCCGCCGTCATTGGCAGGCAGATCAGGCCGCGACCATGGGTGGCCATGAAATTAATTGCCTCAGCATCAGCGAACTCGGCGGCAATCACCAGATCGCCCTCATTCTCGCGATCTTCGTGATCAACCAGGATATACATCCGGCCTTTGCGCGCCTCGTCGATGATCTCTTTGATCGGGCTGATTGCCGCGCGCAGTTGGGCCTCGACCGGTCCGGGAGTTTCAAAGCTCATGGGGCAGCCTTTCACATGCCAAGTTTGACCGGGTGGATAGACCACCGCGCGGTCAAAGACCAGACCGCATGCGGCACCGTTCCGGTCAGACGCGACGTTGAGTTGTGGACTAGGACATTTCAGCGAGGCGCGCGACATAGCGAGCCAGCGTGTCGATCTCAAGATTGACCCGGTCGCCGATGCCGACATCCCCCCAGGTCGTCACCTCTTTGGTGTGCGGAATGAAGTTGATACCAAAATCGCACCCGTCCACATCGTTTACGGTCAAAGAAGTACCGTTCAGCGCAACTGATCCCTTGGGCGCAATGAAGCGGGCCAGATCTTTGGGTGCGCGCAAGGTTACCCGCGTGCTGTCGCCCTCGTCCAGAACGGCGACCACTTCTGCGACGCCATCAACATGACCAGACACGATATGACCGCCCAACTCATCTCCGACCTTCAGCGCGCGTTCCAGATTGACACGTTTGCCGACGGTCCAGCGATCCAGATTGGTTTTCGAAACGGTTTCCGCGCTGATTTGCACATCATACCAGTCTTCGCCCAATGCGATGACTGTCAGGCAAACGCCGTCGCTGGCAATGGATGCACCAATATCAATCCCCGGGGTATTGTAGGCGGTTTTGATCCGCGCCCGCAGATCGCCTTGCTGCTCCAGTTCGGTGATGGTGCCGATATCTGTGACGATCCCCGTAAACATTGCGTTAACCCTCTGTTTCTAACCTGATGCCAGCGCTCACCGTCGAGGTAAGCGTAAGCGCGCCTACGGGCAAGCCCCAGGTTGCCGCAAATACGACAAACAGGCATAATTCCTCATCTAACGACAAGAGCAGCAGAAATGTCACCACTCAACGGCGCTGCGCAAAAACGCGTATTTCTTTTCCTGCAAGGACCGCACGGGCCGTTTTTTGGCGCGCTTGGTAAGATCCTGCGCGCAGCGGGTTCCGAGGTGTGGCGCGTGGGTTTCAACGCCGGGGATCAGGCTTTCTGGTCTGATAAGGCCAGCTTTATTCCCTATGCTGGCAAACCCGAGAACTGGCCGGTAAAATTTGTTGACCTGGTTGTCGGCCGCGAGGTGACAGACATAGTCCTGTATGGCGATACGCGTCCAATCCACGCCCAAGCCATCCGCATCGCCCGCGCCCACGGGATCACTGTTCATGTTTTCGAAGAAGGGTATCTGAGGCCCTGGTGGGTCACCTACGAACGCACAGGTACGAATGGCAATTCGCATCTGATGAATCTGGAAGTTACCCAGATGCAGCGAGCGCTGGAGCGTACTGATGCGCCGATGCCGCCCCCTCCGACGCATTGGGGTGATATGCGACAGCATATTTTCTATGGCGCGCTGTATCATTGGTTTGTTCTGTTCCTGAACGGCAAGTATCGCAATTTTCGAACCCACCGTGACCTACCGGTTTCGAAAGAGTTCAGGCTGTATTTCAAACGGCTGGCAATGATGCCGTTCCACAGAATCCGGCGGCGTATGGCGACGGAGCGAGTCCGGCGGGGCGGGTTTCCCTATCACTTGGCATTGCTGCAACTGGGACATGACAGTTCGGTTCAGTCACACTCGGACTTTGACTGCATGTCCGAGTTTCTTGAGCAGGTACTGCACGGTTTTGCAAAAGGCGCACCAACGCACCATCATCTGGTCATCAAAGAACACCCGCTGGAAAACCATCGGGAACCATTGCGCCAGGTGGCACGCAAACTGGCCAAAACACTGGGTATCGCTGATCGGGTCCATTATGTACCCGGGGGCAAACTGGCCACATTGCTCAACGAAGCGAGCTCGGCCGTGACGATCAATTCAACTGCGGGTCAGCAGGTATTGTGGCGCGGCATTCCTCTGCGCGCCTTTGGCAAATCGGTCTATGACAAGCCCGAATTTGTTTCCAGCCAACCGATCACTGATTTCTTTTCCAATCCAGATATCCCCGATACCGAAGCCTATCAAAGCTATAGGCGTTTTCTGCTTGAAACCAGTCAGGTCCCCGGCGGGTTTTATTCACGCCGTGGGCGGCGACAGTTGCTTAGGCGAGCCGTGGATATGATGCTAAGGGCGAAAGATCCCTACCAATCCGTGCTGACCGACAAAGAGGCGCGGACGCCACAGTTGAGGATCGTTGAGTAAATCACCCCTCTTGATGCTGGCGATTGCAGTTGGAAACAAGTACGCTGCTGGAAACAAAAGACCAAAACCAAGACGTTCGAGGATATTCGGCAGTGCAGCGCTTTCCAATCCGATGGGGACGGGGTGTAACCCTTGCGGCCGCTCTTGGCCTGCTGGCCGCGTGCCAACTACCTAAAACTGGCCCAAACAAATCCGAAATCCTTGCCGGTTCGACCACGAAAGGTGGAAACGCCTATGTTGTTGAGGTTGACGACCGGGTGGCGCAGGTCACGTCCGCAGTGCCTCAATACGGGTTCTCGCAAACCTTCCGTAGCGCTCAGAACCTGACCGCCGACACGGTTCGTCCGGGTGATGTACTGGGCCTGACAATCTGGGAAAACGTGGATGACGGGCTGTTATCCGGAGAGACCGGAGCTTCAACATCCCTGGAAGAGGTACAGGTCGACAGCGAGGGCTTCATCTTTGTTCCCTATGCCGGGCGCCTGCGCGCAGCCGGAAACACGCCGGAACAGCTTCGCATGTTGATCACGGAAAAGCTCCAGGACCAGACCCCTGATCCTCAGGTCGAAGTGCGCCGTATCGCCGGGGACGGATCAACCGTTTCGCTGTCGGGCACCCTGTCCGCGCCCGGGATCTATCCGATCGAACGACCAACCCGCACACTGGCCGGAATGCTGACACGGGCTGGCGGCGTGATCGAAGGGTCCGATATCGCCCTGGTGACACTGATCCGAGGCAATCAAAAAGGGACGGTCTGGTACAATGACTTGTTCCGCAACCCGGAATTTGACGTTGCCCTGCGGGGTGGCGACCGCATTCTAGTCGAAGCCGACAACCGGTCCTATGTCGCCTTGGGGGCGACGGGCGGTCAGTCGCGCGTGGCATTCGACAGTCAGGATCTGTCCGCGCTGGAAGCGCTGGCACAGGTTGGTGGCTTACAGCCCCTGTCTTCGGACCCGACCGGCATTTTCGTTCTACGAAAGGAACGACAGGACATTGTCCGGTCAGTCATGGGAAAACCGGACCTGCAGGGAGAGCAGCGCATGATCTACGTGCTGAACCTGACAGCACCCAATGGCCTTTTCATCGCCCGCGACTTTGTCATCCGCGATGATGACACAATTTACGTCACCGAAGCACCTTACGCGCAATGGAGCAAATCCATCTCGTTGATCGCCGGTGGCCTGACCCCGCTTGCCAATGTCACGACCCTGACAGGCGGATGATGCCCTCCGTTCCACAAGGAACGCATGCCAAGGCCGAACGCAGTCGTCTTTTGGTCTATAATGGCGGATTTCTGACAGCCGCGCGCGTGCGGAGAATTCTGTCACTGACCGGATATGATATCGGCATCGGCACGCCCAAAGGGTCGGATCTGGTGGGTATCTGGGGCAATAGCCCGACGGCACATCGTGGACTGCGTATAGCGACCAAATACAATGCTCCGATCTTGCGCGTAGAGGATGCATTCCTGCGATCTCTGCACTCAGGACGCAGTGGCGAGGCTCCGCTGGGTCTGCTGCTTGATCGCAGCGGTGTGCATTTTGATCCAACACAGCCTTCGGATCTGGAAACACTTCTTGCGACCGACCCGTTGGATAATACGGCCCTGCTGAACCGGGCACGTGGCGGGATGGCGCGGCTGCGCGAACTACATCTGAGTAAGTATTCCGCCTATGATCCCGCGACCCCTGCGCCGGACCCAGGGTATGTCCTGGTTGTAGATCAAGCACGCGACGATGCTTCAGTAAGGGCAAGCGGTGGCGATGAGGCCCGGTTCCGCGAGATGCTGGTTATGGCGCAAGAGGAGAACCCCGGCGCGACCGTTCTGATCAAATCCCACCCCGACACGATCGCAGGGCACCGGCCCGGATATTACTCTGCCGATGATCTGACCGACCGCGTATCCTTTCAGCACAGCGCCATCAGCCCCTGGACCTTGTTAGAGGGCGCTGTGGGCGTCTACACCCTGTCCTCGCAACTTGGGTTCGAGGCCATATTGGCCGGTCACAAACCCCGCGTCTTCGGCCAACCGTTTTACGCCGGATGGGGTCTTACCCAAGACGAAGCCCATTTCCCAAGACGCCAACGAAACCTGACGCGCGCGCAACTCTTCGCCGCCACCATGGTTCTTTATCCCAAGTGGTACGATCCCTATCGGGATCAGCTGTGCGAATTCGAATCCGTGCTGGACACGCTTGAAGGTCTGACCCGCGCCTGGCGACAAGATCACAAGGGCTGGACGGCATCCGGGATGCGGCTTTGGAAACGCAGGCACCTGCAGCACATGTTTGGGTGCGAGAAAAAGGTAAAATTCACGCCTGACGTTCCCGAAATCCCAGATCGTCCCCACATGGTTTGGGCGCGGCACGGCCGTGATATGGAAAACGTCACACGGGTCGAGGATGGCTTCGTTCGGTCCCGTGGGTTGGGGGCCAGCCTTGTGCCGCCTCTGTCGCTGTCGCTGGATGACCTTGGGATCTATTACGACCCGACCAAACCCAGCAGGTTGGAAGAGATGATCGCCAAGCGGGAGACCCTGCGGCCGGATCAGGAATTGCGGGCCGAGCGGTTGGTGACACAGATTATCGCCGGAGCGGTCAGCAAATATAACACCGGCGGCCCGGTTCCGGACTTGCCAAAAGGTCACCGCATTCTGGTGCCCGGACAGGTCGAGGACGATGCCTCGATCCTGTTTGGAACCAGCACCGTTCGCACCAATACTGAACTTCTGCGCACGGCCCGAGAGATGAACCCGACCGCCGTTCTGATCTATAAACCGCATCCCGATGTCGAAGCTGGCCTGCGTGAAGGTGAGGCCGAGGCTGAGGGGCTAGCAGACCTGATCGTCACGAACACCGATCCCGCCGCATTGTTGGGTGAGGTTCAGGAGGTCTGGACCATGACCTCTCTGCTAGGGTTCGAGGCGCTGATGCGCGGATTGCCGGTCACAACGCTCGGCGCACCCTTTTATGCTGGTTGGGGTTTGACGCAGGATTTGGGGTCCGTCCCCGCCCGTCGTGGTGCACGGCCCTCCCTGCTGGGATTGATTCATGCCGCACTGATCGATTACCCGAGGTATCTGGACCCTGTCACCGGCATGCCCTGCCCTCCGGAAGTGGTATTGGAAAGGCTGACAGACGGCTACCAGAGCCGATCTGGCCCCGGCCTTAGACTGCTCTCGAAACTACAGGGCGTTTTCGCAACACAGGCGCATCTCTGGCGCCGTTAGCGCAATGCCCGCGCCCAGCGATGCATCACGTCTTGACCGATGATGCGGGTCTCCAGCAGTTCAAACCGTGGGGCCTCATCCAGACGATCCATACCAAGCGCCCCGATGGCAGGCAATCCTTCGGCACCAATCGCAAGCCCGGCACTGAAGCCGATCAACTCATCAACCAGTTCATCCACCAAAAGCGACGCAGCCAGGGATGATCCGCCCTCGCAAAAGACGCGGGTCAAACCCTCCTGCCCCAACTGCAGCAACAGGTCAGCGGCGTCAATGTGATGATCGCGTAACGCGCAGGGGATAAGCCTTGCGCCCAGTCCTTCCCACGCTTTTGCACGTTCGGCATCCGGTGACGGACCATGGCACAACCACACCGGAATTTTCGAGGCGGTGCGTGCCAGTTGACCCATCAACGGGATATCCAGATGGCGCGAAACGACGACGCGCACAGGCTGACGTTCAATCCCAAGATCCCGAACTGTCAGAGAGGGGTCGTCTACGCGCGCCGTACCTGCCCCAACCATAACGGCATCATGCGTTGCCCGCATGGCATGAACAGCCCGCCGCGAGGTCTGACCCGTAATCCACTGACTATGGCCGCTTTCGGTTGCAATGCGCCCGTCAAAGCTGCAGGCCAGTTTAAGCGTGACAAATGGCCGGCCCTGTTCGGTTTTTAAGAAGAAACCGGCGTGGTCGCGGGCCGCCTGATCGGCAAGGATACCGGTTGTCACGTCAATCCCAGCCTCGCGCAGCATGGCAAAGCCCTGCCCGGCAACACGCGGATCACTGTCTTCGATGGCTGAAACAACACGCGCCACACCGGCCTCAATCAAGGCCTGAGCGCAAGGCGGGGTCTGTCCGTGATGGGCGCAGGGTTCAAGCGAGACATAAGCAGTCGCGCCACGCGCCTGCGATCCCGCCTGTCTTAACGCTTCGGTTTCCGCATGTGGCCGACCACCAGGTTGCGTCCAACCACGCCCAACAATCCGCCCGTCCTGTACGAGTATGCAGCCAACGGATGGGTTGGGCCAGCACGTCCCCTGTCCGCGCCGCCCCAAGGCAAGGGCCAGCGCCATATATCGCTTATCTGTTTCGCTCACTCGTCCGTCGAAGGCTGCGGCGGGCGCAGTTCGTGGACAAACTCCTCGAAATCATCGGCCGCCTGGAAATTCTTATACACGCTTGCAAACCGAACATAGGCAACGGTGTCGATCCGCGCCAGAGCTTCCATAACAATTTCACCGATCTTGCTGGACGGAATGTCGGTATCGCCCATGCTTTCCAGCCGCCGCACAATACCCGAGATCATCTGATCAATGCGTTCCGGATCAATCGGGCGTTTCTGCATCGAGATCCGGATCGAACGTTCCAGCTTGTCTCGATCGAAATCTTCGCGCTTTCCATTGGTTTTGATCACAACCAGATCGCGCAACTGAACGCGTTCATAGGTGGTGAACCGGCCGCCGCAGGCCGGACAGAAACGGCGCCTGCGGATCGCGACATGATCCTCTGCCGGGCGTGAATCTTTGACCTGAGTGTCGATATTTCCGCAAAACGGGCAGCGCATCCGCCGTCTCCTCGTCTCTTGTTCCGCCTCTTTTAGTAAGCGCTGTGGCCCACTTATCCACAACTATAGGGCAGCCTCTAGGATTTGGGTAGTCGGAAATTTTCACCGCTAAATAAAGGGGTCACACGAAATGCGCAGCGACGCGTCGGTTGTGTGATTGGGTCCGGTGTTCAAACAGATAAACGCCCTGCCATGTCCCCAGCATGGGCACCCCTGCGGCGACAGGAATGCCCAAGGACACAGGCAGCAACGCAGCTTTGATATGTGCTGGCATATCGTCTGGCCCCTCATAGGTGTGCCTTAAATACGCCATCGACGGATCATCCGCCGGTGGCACTAGACGTTCGAAAAAGGCCTGCAAATCCGTCCGCACCTCGGGGTCCGCATTTTCCTGAATGGCCAGAGAACACGAGGTATGGCGCACAAACAGGGTCAACAATCCGTCGCGACCGCTTGGGGCAAGCCAGTCTCGTATACCCGAGGTGAACTCATACAGCCCCGGCCCCTGCGTTGAAATTATAAACTCGGTCTGCAAAACGCGGGTCTTACCTTCTTTAATCAAAAATTGGCTGCCGGAAACACAGGCCATTCGCGTTCTGGACGGACCTGCTCTGCCCCGGCTGGAAACCAATGGAAACAAAGCTTGTGCTCTGCTCGACATTTGCTGGAGGGGTCAACGAGAATTGGACCGCCGTGCGGCGACCGGTGGCTTCGCTTGGGCCATATCCACGCACAACATAGATATTCTGCTGCCACCCTGCCCCCAAGCTGCGACGAGCAAAATCTGCAGCAGCGCACCAATAGCCATCCACATCCCTACGCGCGCGCGGGATCACCTCAAACACTTTGTCGTTTACTGCAACAGTCTGAAAACCGTTTGGTGCTGCTGTCACCGCCCCCGGTTCAAACAACGTGGCGGCGGCCAGAACCGCAGATGTGATCACTTTTTTCATAATGCTACTCTCTCATGTTTCTTGATAAATATTAAAGTAGATTGCAGGAGGCCATGGCAAAGCCACCTCACGTTCAATTCAGGCATTGTTCCTATTTACGTGAACCGGCATCAGCCAGCCCCGATATCTGATCAGTTGACCCAACATCGGCATTTCTGCCGAAACATCGAACCGAAACCGGCCTTGATCATCCTGCCATTCTACCGTCGCCGAACGCGGTAAAAGAAAGTTCGGGCATGGCACCCGCAATAGAGTGAGACGCAGGATGTTCAAATGCAGCTTTTGACCTCGAACCTGTGGGCGCATCCAGATGGTCAGCCCTCCGATCCTCTCTTTCACGCACCGCCTGTCTGCGTCGTAGACCAGATGAGACAGCGTCTCATGCCCGCCAAAATCTCTGAACCATTCCCATTCCTGGCCATTGAGTTTGGTTCGAATGCGGACCGTCTGAGTATCTGCAGCGGGAGGAAACCCACCCAACCACAATGACAAAGAGGTCAACCACCCGGTTCCTCTTTGGATGCTGCATAATCCTGTAAACTCTGCCGTTTCACTGTGGAATTTTCGAACCGCATCCGGCACCTCAGAATTGGCAGGAAGAGCCTGCAGAAATGGGTCCGGCCTCACGCATACCCTCCGGGGAAGAACCGCGCTTTCAGGGATGAATCCGGAACCAAGCACGTTTCGAACCGTCCAAAGAATGCAAATCGGTGGCGCGCGATGAAATGATAAAGCGGATCCTTCAAAAACCGCGGAAGAAATCGACAGGCCGACAGAACAGGCCACAAAGCGGGTAAGCTGCGCATTGCAGCAGCAAAAGCATCCAAGCGCTGATGCACAACACCGTCAACGATCACAAGATTGGTTTCAAACTCGTCGGTGGGCAGGCCGAGTTGCCGGTAAAGGCTTTGTCCTATGGGGGACTGGGCAATTACAAACTTGAACCGCTTCTTTGTGTCAGCCCACAGCATGAACCTGAAAAACCGAGAACACAGCACGCATTCTCCATCAAAAACGATGAGGTTCTGCTCGGTTCCCACATCTGAGATCGCCCGGTCTTGCATTGGATACCAGATCAATTTCGCCACAACCGGACCGTGCCATTGAAGGGTAAAATCCGCAATGCGACACGTAGGTTTTCAGATGAAACGTGCCGGGGAGCCACCGATCGCTAGTCTGAGACGACCGGAGCTCTACCCTCATCCCCACAAGGTGCTGACCCGACAACACGAGGTAACTATGCCTTTGCGTTGCTATATCCTTGCTGAAAAGTGCCAGAAACTTGTGAAAACCTGCCAGATGGGTTTGCCTGCACCCGTGCAAACTGGGTTCAAATTTTTCGCGAAAGCATTAAGAATTGGATATGGAGCTTGATATTGCCAGAATTCAACACCTGACCCGAACGGTAGATGAGCGTTCGGGCGGCCCAGAGTTAGCAGACCAGCTTTTGGAAGGCAGCGGTCTAAGCCGAGCGGCAATCGCTCCCCCCACTACAGTCTACAGTGCGCAAACTGAGGCGATGTTCATCAGATATGCCTGCGACGCTATGCGCGACATAACTTTTGCCGCCTATGCGGGTTCGAAAGTCAGTTCGGCCTCTAGTATTACGGCCTATATCAGCAAGTACTCTCGTGACCTCCGACAGGTGTTTGAAAACACAACCCGCTTCTCTCGCATCATAGATCCCACAATCACCTTCAGTCTGCGCCATGCCGGGAACTTTGTGTCCTTCGAGGCGGAATGGGAAGACGCAAGTTTTGCCCGGTATCATAGACGCACAGAGTTTTTGATGTTTGGGACGCTGGCGCGAATGCGGAACCTGACGCAGTCAGACTTCCACCCCATAGCAATTCGCTTTCAACACGAGGTTGGAGAGAAAAGAAATCTATTTCAAAAGCTTGCAGGATTTTCGGTAGAATTTGGAGCAGAAAACCTAGAGATTGTTCTGTCGCCTTCATCTCTGGATCTTCCCGTGCCCACATATGACCCGATGCTTCGAGAGCATCTGATTGAGTACGGGGAACGCGTCCTGGCAGAACGGGCTTCGCCTAAGCAAAAATTGCGGGCGCAGGTCGAGGGTCTGATTACACGTTCGATGCCGGGGAATTTTCCGCAATCCGATGACATAGCCGCCAATCTCGGCATGAGCCCGCGAACATTTGCGCGTCGGCTAAAAGATGAAGGGTCAAGCTATCGAGAGATCGCAGACGATCTGCGCTGTGATCTGGCCCAAACTTTCATCACCAACGGTATGCAGCTATCTGAAATTGCATTCTCACTTGGCTACGCAGACCAACCCGCCTTTTCCACCGCTTTCAAACGGTGGACGGGTCGCGCGCCCAGCGCTTTTCGCAGCCGCCTGGATCCTTGATCGTAACTTTGAGGTAGCCGGGGGTCGTCAGCCTTGCAGCCTCGCCCCGGCCCGTCCCATGAGTGGACATTGCGGATATAGGAAGACGCGCAGCGGGATTCTTGTGAGTTCTCGCCAAATTGATGTTTCTACAAGCCACCGTGAACATTGGTTTCAAACGAAAAAGGCGCCTCGGTCGAGGCGCCTTTTCTAGGTTACTGATCCAGGAACGACCGCAACTTTCGCGACCTGCTGGGGTGTTTCAGTTTTCGCAGCGCCTTCGCCTCGATCTGGCGGATACGTTCGCGAGTCACGCTGAACTGTTGGCCGACCTCTTCCAGGGTGTGGTCCGTGTTCATACCGATGCCAAACCGCATCCGCAGAACCCGTTCTTCCCGCGGGGTAAGTGAGGCCAGAACACGCGTGGTCGTTTCCTTGAGGTTTTCCTGAATAGCACTGTCCAGCGGCAGCACAGCATTCTTGTCCTCGATGAAATCGCCAAGCTGGCTGTCTTCTTCGTCGCCAATCGGCGTTTCCAGGCTGATCGGTTCCTTGGCGATCTTCATCACCTTGCGGACCTTCTCCAGCGGCATCTGCAGCTTTTCGGCCAGTTCTTCCGGCGTCGGCTCGCGGCCGATTTCATGCAGCATCTGACGTCCCGTCCGAACCAACTTGTTGATCGTCTCGATCATATGGACTGGGATACGGATCGTGCGTGCCTGATCCGCGATGGACCGGGTGATCGCCTGACGGATCCACCAGGTGGCGTAGGTCGAGAACTTATACCCGCGGCGGTATTCGAACTTGTCTACGGCCTTCATCAGGCCAATGTTACCTTCCTGAATAAGATCAAGGAATTGCAGACCACGGTTCGTGTATTTTTTGGCGATCGAGATCACCAGACGCAGGTTGGCTTCGACCATTTCTTTCTTGGCCTGGCGCGCCTCTTTCTCGCCTTTCTGGACCTGCTGTACGATGCGGCGGAATTCGCTGATGTCCAGGCCAACATATTGCCCGACCTGAGCCATATCGTTGCGCAGTTCCTCGACCTTGGAGGTCGAGCGTTCGATGAACATCTGCCAGCCCCGGCCCGGCTTTTCAGCCATCTCGGCCAGCCAGTTCGGGTCCAGTTCACGCCCACGATAGGCGTCCACAAATTCGCGACGGTTGATGCGGGCCTGATCCGCCAGCTTCACCATCGAGCTGTCCAGCGACATGATCCGACGATTGATGCCATAGAGCTGGTCGATCAAAGCATCGATCCGGTTGTTGTGCAGATGAAGGCCGTTCACCAGCTCGACAATCTCGGCGCGCAGCTTCTGATAGGTCGCTTCGTCCGTGTCGCTGAATGTGCCGTCTTCGTTCAGGGTTGCCGAAATCCGGCTGTCCTGCATTTCGCTCAGCATCGCAAAATCAGTCGAAATACGCTCGAGCGTAGTCAGAACCTGATCTTTCAGAGCAGCTTCCATAGCAGCCAGCGACATGTTCGCCTGCTCGTCTTCGTCATCGTCATCATCGGTCGCAATCGGGTTGCCATCGGCATCCAGCTCGGGGCCTTCTTCTTTGGCGGGCTTTGCGGCCTGCACGGTCGAAGTGTCGACGACCGGCTCTTCGACATCGCCGTCTTCGTCCATCTGATTGCCGAAAGTGGCCTCCAGATCAATGACGTCGCGCAGCAGAATGTCTTCGGACAGCAATTCATCATGCCAGATCGTAATCGCCTGGAAGGTCAGTGGGCTTTCACAAAGCCCCAGGATCATCGTATTACGACCAGCCTCGATCCGCTTGGCGATAGCAATCTCGCCCTCACGGCTGAGCAGTTCGACCGAACCCATTTCGCGCAGATACATGCGCACCGGGTCATCGGTACGATCAAGCTTTTCTGCGGCGGCACCGGCCAGCGTGACCTCACGGTTGCTTTCCGTTGTGATCAGGTCGGTCGAGCCTTTATTCTCTTCCTCTTCCGCCTCTTCATCTTCGATGATGTTGATCCCCATCTCGGACAGCATCGACATAACGTCTTCGATCTGTTCCGAGCTGACCTGATCAGGCGGCAGGACCTGATTGAGCTGGTCGTAGGTGATGTAGCCTTTCTCACGAGCCTCGGCGATCATCTTCTTGACCTGAGTCTGGCTCATGTCCAGCGAGATTTCCTGTTCCTGCTCGTCGGATTTGCTGTCTTCGTTTGTATCCTTGGCGGCCATTCAATGCTCCTGCAGGGATGGGTGATTCGATTGAACCGAATCATTAGCGCGTTGAAGTGATTCGGCCACCCGTTTACCTGTTTTTCTTTTCCAGTGCCTTACGAAAACACCACATTACCGGCGTTTTCGCTCGAAATTGATACCTGACATGATTGCCTTAAACGCATCCTTCTCGTCGCGGTTGATTCGCGCACCATTGTCAGCGATGTCGAAAACGGCCCTGTCTTCATTCTGGCTTCGGCTTGTTCTGTTGCGCTCTTCGGCAGCTTGCGCCAAGCGATAGGTCAACGCTTCATCGTCCAGATCAGACAGCTCCTCTGCGGCTTCGGCAATCTCTGCGTCCAGACCCCTGAGAGCTTTGATTTTGGCGAGTTCCTCAGCCAATGTCATTTCGGCCTTTTCAACGTCGCCCGGTTTATTCACGCAGGGGATCACTGCGACATGGCGAAGGGCCAGCAAGTTTTCAAGGGCGTGATGTCCCAAAGTTTCCGCAATATGTTGTTTGAGGTTCTCAGGATCATCTATCGCGTGCCGCAGAATGGCATCGCGCAGGCCAGCGTGATCTTGGTCACGGCACTCCATTTCTTCCAGTTGGTGTTCAAACTGCACCACGACTTGGGGGTTCAATGCGGCGATGGCCAGAATGGCGGCTTCGCGCATCTGGATATCGGCATTGTCGGATGATGCCAGGAATGACGCCCGCGCGCCCGGTGTGGCCGGTTGCGGCTGGGGCTTCCATTTCCCGCGTGTTTGCCAGGTACGGTTTTGTGGCTGCCTTTGAGGGCGAAACAGCTGCCAGCGCAGGTCTTTGATCTCTTGCCCGTAATGCGACCGGATCGACGGGTCACGGATCAGCTTGATCTTGTCGCGCAAGACCTTGTCCAAAGCTGCTTTGCGTTCGGGGCTGTCGAACACCTTGCCTTCGGTTTCGCGCTGCCAGAGCAGCCTGACCATCGGCATTGCGCCTTCCAACACCGCCTGCACGGCTGCCGGTCCTTCCGCCCGCAATAGGTCGTCAGGGTCTTTGCCCTCGGGCATCAGCGCAAAGCGCAAGGACTTTCCTGCCTCAAGCAGCGGCAGGGCCAGATCGACCGCCCGCATCGCAGCACGCAAACCCGCCGTGTCGCCATCCAGCGCAATGATCGGCTCGTCCGAGATACGCCACAGCAGTTGCAACTGATGCTCGGTGATTGCGGTGCCCAATGGGGCCACCGATGCGCCAAAACCGGCCTCGGCAAGCGCGATCACATCCATATATCCTTCGGCCACGATCAATGGCTGCCCTTTGCCGGCAGCCTGCCGCGCGGGGCCTTGGTTATAGAGGCTGCGCCCCTTGTCGAACAGTTCGGTTTCGGGCGAGTTCAGATATTTCGCATTGTCATTGGGGTCCATCGCCCGGCCACCGAACGCAATGCAACGCCCGCGCGGATCCCGGATCGGATACATGATCCGGTTCCGAAACGTGTCATAGGGCTTTTTACCTTTGTTCGAGGGTTTCGCCAGACCCGCACCAAGGATCAGATCTTCGGCCACGTTCTTGCCGCGTAGGTGATCCCAAAGCGCCTGCCAACCGTCGGGAGCAAAGCCGATTTCCCACCGATCCAGCGCCTGCACTTTCAAGCCGCGCCGCGCCAGATAATCGCGCGCCTCCCCACCTGCCCCTGTTTTCAGTTGCAACCGAAAGAACTGCACCGCCTGTTCCATCACCTCGGCCAGTTGCGTGCGACGATCCTGTTTCTCTTGCGCCTTGGGGTCACGTTCTGGCATCGGCATTCCGGCTTCACGCGCGAGAATTTCGACCGCTTCGATGAACGAGACATTCTCGGTCTCTTTCACGAAGCTGATCGCATCCCCTTTGGCATGGCAGCCAAAGCAGTAATAGAAACCCTTTTGGTCATCGACGTGGAACGATGCTGTCTTCTCGTGATGGAACGGGCACGGAGCCCACATGTCGCCCTTGCCCTGATTGGACTTGCGCTCGTCCCACATGACTTTGCGCCCGACGACCTGAGACAAGCTCAGCCGGGTGCGCAACTCATCCAGAAAACCGGGTGGTAATGACATGGGTTAAACCTGACAGAAACGGCAACGCGCGCCAAGGGGAAGGCGCGCGTTTGTCCGCAAAGAAATCGCAAGGTTTTGGATTACTGCTGCAGGCACAGCTCCATCCACGTGGCGCCGAGATCCTTTTTGCGCACATCGCGCATCTTCTGCTCATAGACCCAAGGGGTGATCAGCGGGATCGCGGCATTATAGTTCGCGGGCCAGGTCGGACCTGTATCGGCCACGGCTTGCGGCACGTCGCGCTCTTTCACGCGGTCAAGTCGCGCCTGCTGGATCGCCGCCACGACATCCGCCTGATGCTGGCAGCTTTGTTCTTTTGTTTCCTGAGCAGCCAGAGGTGTGGCCAGTAAAATAGCCGCAACGGCAATACGCAACATGGTGGTCTCCGGGATTCGTTCTCGTCGCTGAAGTCTACTGCCGGGCGCGGATGCGCGCCATCGTCGAATTGCATCTTGCGCAGCCCTGTTGCGCCTTGGTCCTGCGGGCGATGGATCAGATGCCAACCGCCCGCAGAGAGTATTGTCAAAGCCCCTTAGCGCGGTAGCTTTTCGAGACACGGTCAATGGCCACGATGTAGGCCGCGGTCCTCAGATCCTCGACATCGTCGCGACTGTGCCAGACTTCACGCATCGACTGGTAAGCAATCCGCATGGTGTCATCGAGCCCCGAACGAACCAGCTCAAGCTCATCCGCACCTTTCAGGTATTTCGCCTTGAAGTTCGGAGACATGGACCAGGCATCGCCCAGATAGCGGTCCAGCCGTTCCAGTTCACTGACGATCAGCTCGTGCCGCGACTCTTCCTGGCGACGCTGCATGCGGCCAAACCGGATATGGCTTAGGTTCTTAACCCATTCGAAATACGAAACGGTCACACCGCCAGCATTTGCGTACATATCAGGAATGATCACGACGCCCCTATCGCGCAGAACTTCGTCTGCACCAGCTGTTACCGGGCCGTTTGCAGCTTCGATGATCAACGGGGCCTTGATGCGATCGGCATTATCAAGGTTGATCACACCTTCCAGCGCCGCCGGGATCAGGATGTCGCACTCTTCTTCCAGCACAGCCCCGCCCTCGGCGGAATGGGTGGCGTCGGGATAATCGCTGACGCCGCCATGCTTGACAATCCATTGGCGAACCGACTCGACGTCAATCCCGTCCGGATTATACAGCGCTCCGTCCCATTCAATGATGCCCACGATACGTGAGCCGTCTTCCTCGCTCAGGAACTTGGCAGCGTGGTAGCCCACATTTCCCAGACCCTGAACAATAATGCGCTTGCCGTCCAACTTGCCCGACAGCCCTGCCTTTTGAATGTCCTCAGGATGGCGGAAAAACTCGCGCAGCGCATATTGAATGCCGCGGCCCGTGGCCTCGACCCGTCCGGCAATACCGCCAGCATTCAGCGGCTTGCCTGTCACGCAGGCGCGCGCGTTGATGTCAGTTGTATTCATCCGGGCGTATTGGTCCGCCATCCACGCCATTTCACGCTCACCCGTCCCCATATCCGGGGCTGGCACGTTCTGTGACGGGTTGATCAGGTCGCGCTTGGCCAACTCATAGGCGAACCGGCGGGTGATCTGTTCAAGCTCATGCTCTTCGTATTGGCGTGGGTCGATACACAACCCACCCTTTGATCCGCCAAACGGCGTTTCGACCAGAGCACATTTATAGGTCATCAGCGCCGCAAGCGCTTCGACTTCGTCCTGGTTGACCGCCAAGGCAAAGCGGATACCGCCTTTCACCGGCTCCATATGCTCAGAATGCACCGATCGATATCCGGTGAATGTGTGTATGTCACCGCGCAGCCGGACGCCGAAGCGTACAGTGTAGGTGGCGTTGCAGACCCTTATCTTTTCTTCAAGGCCCGGAGGCAGATCCATCAGGGACGCTGCCCTGTTAAACATTAGATCTACACTCTCTCGAAAGCTGGGTTCTTTTGTGGCCGTCATTTAAACCTCCGTGCCGGCGAACGACTTGCGTTCTGACGTTTTGTCGCACCCCTTTGCTAAACGATCAATGTTTAAGCAGAAATAAAATCTCAAGTTACGGGGAAATATTCGAACTCTGGCTGAGTCGCCAAACCCAGACATTATCCGCCGAATTGTTCACGCATCGAATACAGCCCCGCGCGACAGTCCGGAATTATCCCTCAATTTCCCTCAAACCAGCCAAAACTGGGCCCTTTTCGCCCAATTCCCGCCACGTTTCGCAGTTAATTTCCATACGTTAACTTTTCCTTAGCAGCTTTGGATGTCTGCTCAGCGAGGTCTGCAAGATGAAAATGCCCAAGTTTCTACGCGAAAGCAAAAGCGGCGCTAAATCCGCGCTAAGCGCGCGCCGGTTCGCAAAAAGCGAAGACGGTACATTCACAATCTTTGTATTGTTGGGTTTCCTGGTGATCTTCGCTTCGACCGGAGCTGGCGTTGACCTAATGAATTTCGAACGCGACCGCGCCAATCTGCAATCAACATTAGACCGCGCCGTTCTTGCGGCCGCTGACCTTGATCAGAAAAAGCCCGCACGCGAAATTGTCGATGCCTATTTCGAGAAGGCCGGCCTGGGCGGTAAAATCACTTCCGTCGTGGTAGAAGAAGGCTTTGGATCACGCAAAGTATCAGCCACCGCCGAAGCGACCATCAAAACCCACTTTATGCATTTCTCTGGCGTCAAGAACTTAACCGCGAACGCGGCCAGCACGGCCATCGAAAGCATTGGTGCTGTTGAAATCTCGCTGGTTCTCGACATCTCAGGCTCTATGAACAACTATTCGCGTTCTGGCGGGAAGAGCAAAATTGCCCTTCTGCAGGATGCGGCCACTGAATTTGTCACGCTGATGCTGGATTCAGATGATCCGAACCGCACGGGCATTTCGATCTCGATCGTGCCTTACGCGACTCAGGTCAACGCGGGTGAACCCATCCTGAGCAAATTCACCAACGTTACAGCAGAGCACAACTACTCCCATTGTGTGAACTTTATCCCGGAACAGTATAGCGACGCGGACCTAGAGCGTGATGACAGGCTGGAACGCACTGCGCATTTTGACCCCTTCACCTATTCCGAAGGCTCGATCAGAACACCGGTTTGCCCGGTCCGCGATGGCAGTGCGATTACGCCTGTTACCGATAATCTGGAGGCATTGACCAACCAGATCAAGGCGTTGACTGCAACCGGGAACACCTCGATAGATGTCGGCATGAAATGGGGCGTGGCCTTCCTGGACCCAAGCGTTCGTGGCATTGTGAGCGACCTGGCTGACGACAACATCGTTCCAAATCACTTCCGGACCCGCCCGTCAGACTATAACTCGGACATCTTGAAAATTGTAATCGTAATGACCGACGGTCAGAACACGGACCAGTATATGCTGAACCCGTCCCTTCGGGAGGGCTTGTCGGATGTCTGGTACAATGCTGAGGCCTCCGAATACACAGTCTACCATTCGCAGGGTCGGCCTAACTTTTTCTGGCCACAGCAGAACACATGGGCGGACCATCCGTTCGGCAATCCTGATCCAGAGACACCAGCCAACGAAGAATTGGGTACGGCTGTTCGCCTGACCTATCCAGAACTTTTCAACCGTGTGTCTTTGGCCTGGAATGCAAGATATAACTATTACTGGCAGTCAAGTGCATGGGCCGAGTGGTACTCGAAAGCGTATGCCAAAGTTGAAACTTCGGCCAAGAACCAGCGCACCAAGCATATTTGTGACGCAGCCAAAGATGAGGGCGTCATTGTCTATGGCATCGCCTTCGAAGCACCCAGAGCCGGGTACAAAACCATCAAGGACTGTGCCAGCTCGGACAGCCATGTATACAATGTGAACGGTCTGGACCTGGAAGACGCATTTGCTTCTATCGCGTCGTCGATCAGAAAACTGCGGTTGACCCAATGATCGGAGCCCTTGTTTCAAAGCTGCGAAGCCTGAAACGCAGGGAAGATGGGGCGGTCACCGTCGAGTTTGTGATCATCTTCCCGGCTTTCATGTTCTTCATCCTGAGTGCGATGGAGTATTCGGTGGTCACCTTGCAGCAGGCGATGTTAGAGCGGGCTGTGGACCAGACAGTTCGCGACATTCGCCTCGGCACGGGCACCAACCCAACGCATGATCAGATCAAAGATACGATCTGTGATCGCGTCGTAGTGATCAAACGCTGTACCACCAACTTGCAGCTGGAGATGCTGCAACAAAGCGCGTTTGTCGGGTTGAACCTTCCGCCTGTTCCGGATTGCACTGACAATTCTGAAGAAGTGAACCCAGTTCGCGCTTTCGAAAATGGCCTTTCGAACGAGTTGATGATCCTTCGGGCCTGCGCAAAGGTCGATCCGATTTTCCCTACATCGGCGATGGGGCGTATTTTGTCGGATGAATCAGGCCAGATCGAACTTACCGCGACAACTGCCTTCGTACAGGAGCCTCTGTAAGCCTATGTTTTTCATTTCAAAGCTCCGGAATCTTCTGAAATCCAAGACGAAAGACGAGAGTGGGGTACTCACGGTTGAGGCTTTGCTTGTCTTTCCGATGCTGGTTTGGACGATCACAGGCGCTTTCACGTATTTCGACGGCTTCCGCCAAAGCGCATCTAACCTGAAAGCGGCATATACCGTTGGCGATTTGATCTCTCGCGAGACCGGCACGATCACGGACACTTATATCACCTCATTGCATTCGCTGCTGGTGGCGATGGTCAACAACCGATCACAGATGAATCTGCGCGTGTCGCTGGTTGTGTTCGACGAACAGGATGATCGTCATTACGTCAGATGGTCAACCGCGCGCGGTTACGACAGCATCTGGACCGACGACAATATCGACCGCATGCGTGATAACCTGCCGCCTATGCCGAACCAGGACACACTGATCATTGTTGAAACGGCGAATGCTTACATTCCGGTCTTTGACTCGATCTATGGGGTGGATTTCCTCAAAGGCGAACATGTCTTTGAAAATTTCGTCTTTACACGCCCACGCTTTACCAATGAGGTTGCGGCAAATGTGTCGGGCGTTGTTGAAATTGAGGAAAATCCCGACGGGTCTGGCGAGATCGGTGAAATCGAGGACCCTGGCACAGGGGATTCCGGTGCGAGTGCGGAAAGCGCAACGAACTAGGACAGGGTGGGTTGGCATCTTAGTGCCTTCCACCCCGCCTTCGAATAACGAGGTGGCGCTGAAGGTCTGACCTAGCCGCGTTCTGCCACCATCGCAGACAAAATCTCGGACATGAATTTGGTTTCGGCGGCGGATGTCATGCCGCCTATGCCAACGCGGCGTCCCAAGCGCCACCACAGCCCCGGCGCCCATCTATTTGCACCTGATTGCCGGGTTGTTACCAGAAAGCCATTCGACGGCTTGAAGGCAAACGCACCTCTTTCGACGGTTTCAATGTCTTCTATTGCGGCGATCGGCTGCCCTGCCCCGGTTCTCAGCTCGGTCTCAGTCAGCTCGATCCAATCCGAGGTTGCCTGCCACATGCGATAGGCCAGCCAGAAGGACGCCGCGCCTACCACAAACAGGAATGCCTGCCAGGATGGCTCCGGCGGCGCGGCAAGCGCGACGAAAACAACCAGAAAGCCCACGGTCGACAACATTCCGACACCCATCCACCGCCTGGGTGATGAGGCTTTGACCACGGCCAGAACTTCTTGTTGCATTTGCTGCTCTCCCACTTTGCAGTTGGGTTTAGCCACTTTCCCAGCCAAACAACAGAGGCGAACGCACCTGCTGAATTTCGCACAGGTTGCGTGTTTCAGCGCAAATTGACCCGCCATGGCGGTGCGGTACATCTTCCCCATAGCAACAGGAGCGCAGCAATGTCCCTCAGACCGACTTTGGAAACCCGAAAGGCCATACCGACGATGGAGGGGGCCGGCGTTAAACTGCACCGCGCTTTCGGCTTTCAGGACCCGTCAGAACTGGATCCTTTTTTGCTGTTCGACGACTTTCGCAATGAACGCCCGCAGGACTATCAGGCTGGATTTCCATGGCATCCGCATCGCGGGATCGAGACGATCACCTATGTCCTGTCCGGCTCGGTTGAGCATTCGGATTCACTTGGCAATAACGGAACACTTGGCGCGGGTGATGTGCAGTGGATGACGGCAGGGTCCGGAATCCTGCATCAGGAAATGCCCAAGGGGAGCCAAACCGGCCAAATGCACGGGTTTCAGCTGTGGGGCAATCTACCCGCGGCCCAAAAGATGACAACACCGCGATATCAGGACGTGCCGCGCAAAGAGATCCCTGAAATCACAGACGATGACGGAACCGTTGTCCGCGTGATCGTGGGGACGTTTTGGGGCAAGACAGGCCCAGTCGACGGCATCGCCGCCGACCCTCAGTATCTGGACATCCAAATTCCGGCAGGCGTGAAGAAGACCTTCCCCATAGACACCTACCGTCGCGCATTTGCATATGTATTCGAAGGCGCGGGCGCCTTTGCTGATGCCTCGCGGCCTGCGGGGGTCCTTTTGGAAAAAGAAGTTGACGGCCAAGAGGTGAACATTCGTGACATGTCGGGAGACCGAACACTGGTTCGGTTTGGGAGTGGTGACGAAGTGACCGTTCAGGCAGGTCCGGAGGGTGTCCGGTTCCTGCTGATTTCCGGCGCACCGATCAATGAGCCGGTCGCGTGGCACGGCCCCATCGTCATGAACACCCGGACCGAGCTGGAACAGGCTTTTCGCGAATTGCGCAACGGGACGTTTATTCGGCCGGCACATTGACTGCCCCTTAAGCAGTCATCGCCTTTCGGACCATGTCCCAATAGACGGCTTCAACCTCGTCCAGCGAAAGCCTCCCACCGGCGCGATACCACGTCATGACGCCGTTCAGCATGGCGATGACCGCCAATGTCGCAATCTTCGTATCCGCGACCGCAAAGATACCCGCCCGCTGACCTTCGCGCAAAATGGCCTCAAGCCCGTCTTCATACTTGCGGCGCAGATCCTCTATTTCGGCGAAGTTTTCGGGCGTGAGGTTCCGAAGTTCCATATAGGCGATGAATACCTCGTCAGGGCGCTGCAGGTGGAACCGGATGTGAAATCCGACAAACCGACGCAAAGCATCCTGCGGATCGCCAGTTTGCTTTTGCTCGCCATAGGCGGACAACAAATCCTGCATATGGTCGCGCATCAAACGGAACAGAAGGCTCTGCTTATCCGGGGTGTAATTGTACAATGCCCCGGCCTGCACCCCAACCTCGCCCGCAATTTTCCGCATAGAAACAGCAGCATACCCATGGCGCGCGAAAAGCCGAAGCGCTGCCTGCCGGATACGCGGGCCGGTAATGTCCGAGTGTGAGCCTTGTGTACGTGCCATGTATCCACCATATCTGAACGGATGTTCAGATAGAAGCCCGCTTGAAACGACCGGACAAAAAGTGCATCACGGATGCCAGTTGCCACAATAAGGTTTCATCATGAAGCCCCTTCTTCTTCTGCCCCTAGTTTTGCTCTGCCTAGGATGCACCAATTTTCCCGAGCTGAAAGACCGCGAAGGGCCAAATGTGCAATCGGCCCCCTACCCCAAATTAACCCCACTGGCAGATGTTTTCGCTGTGCCTGTTGACCCGCTGTACGAAGCGGTAGAGGTCGAAAGTGAACTGACCGACCGCAGCAGGGCGTTGAAGAAAAAGGCAACGGCATTGCAAAACGCTCAGACCATTTAATCCTCAGGATTTCTGCCGCCCAGCATGGGTGTCGCGGATTGCGCCTCGGCGCCGAACCCGCTAAGGCAGCGGGAACGGGGAAACACCCCAGTTTAGGATATTCGAGCGGAAAGGAACCCACAGGATGACACAGGCGCTGCGGCTTGGAATTGCGGGCTTGGGAACTGTTGGTGTGGGTGTCGTCAGGATCGTGCGCCGCCATGCCGACCTGCTGCAGGCACGAACGGGTCGTCCCATCCAGATCACAGCGGTTTCCGCGCGTGACGCTGGCAAGGATCGCGGTGTGAACCTGTCGGATTATGCTTGGGAAACTGACCCTGTCGCATTGGCGCAGCGCGACGATATTGATGTTTTTGTTGAACTGATGGGCGGGGAAAACGGACCTGCCAAAGCCTCGGTCGAAGCGGCGCTAGCCAGTGGTAAGGATGTCGTCACCGCCAACAAGGCCCTGTTGGCCATTCACGGTCAGGAACTGGCCGAAATGGCCGAAGCCGCGGGCCGTGTGATCCGCTTCGAAGCGGCCGTGGCTGGCGGCATTCCAGTGATCAAATCCCTGACCGAAGGACTTGCGGGTAACGAAATCACCCGCGTCATGGGGGTGATGAATGGCACATGCAACTATATCCTGACCCGGATGCAATCGCAGCGGCAGGGATATAACGCCCTGTTCGACGAATGCGCGCAGCTGGGTTACCTTGAAGCCGATCCAAATCTGGATGTGGGCGGGATAGACGCCGCCCATAAACTGGCGCTGCTTGCCTCAATCGCATTCGGCACCAAACCGAATTTCGACGGGATCGAGATCGAAGGCATTCAGCAGATCAGTCTGGATGACATCGACCAGGCCCATGACATGGGATACCGGATCAAACTGTTGGGCGTGGCTCAGCGCACGGCACGGGGGCTTGAACAGCGGATGCAGCCGTGTCTGGTGCCCAGTGACTCGCCCCTGGGCCAGCTTGAAGGCGGCACCAATATGGTGGTGATCGAAGGCGACGCGGTCGAGCAGGTTGTTCTGCGTGGCCCCGGAGCTGGCGAAGGGCCAACGGCCAGCGCGGTGATGGGCGATGTCTGCGATCTGGCACGTGGGCTTCAGATTCCGACCTTCGGCCGCCCTGCCAGTTCGTTGCAGGACGCAGTGCCAGCGCTGACTGGCCGCCCTGCCCCCTATTATCTGCGTCTGGGTCTGCTGGACAAACCCGGCGCCTTGGCCAAAATTGCGGCCATCCTGGGCGATGCCGGGGTCTCGATTGATCGCATGCGCCAATACGCCCATGCGGAAAGCACCGCGCCGGTTCTGATAGTTACCCACAAAACCACCCGTGCCACGCTGGATGTCGCCTTGCTGGGCCTGCACGAGACCGATGTTGTTTCGGGCACACCGGTTGCTTTGCGGATTGAAGAGGTTTGACCCTTGCGGCCTGCACGATACGCAGGCTATGCCGGACAAGACGCCGATACTGACCTGAGGATAGTGAAAATGAGTGCTGCCAAGATCGATTTCAATGACCGCCTGTTGTCTCTGGGCCTGGCGCGGGTTGCGGAACAGGCTGCGCTTGCTTCGGCGTCGCTGGTTGGACGGGGCGATGAAAAGGCCGCTGACCAGGCTGCTGTGAATGCCATGCGCGAACAGTTGAACCTGCTGGATATCGCCGGTGTTGTCGTGATCGGTGAAGGCGAGCGCGACGAAGCGCCGATGCTGTACATTGGCGAAGAGGTCGGGTCCGGCAATGGTCCCGGCGTCGACATCGCGTTGGACCCGCTGGAAGGCACCACGCTGACCGCCAAGGACATGCCCAACGCGTTAACTGTGATAGCAATGGGCCCGCGCGGATCAATGCTGCATGCACCGGACGTTTATATGGACAAACTGGCCGTTGGCCCGGGTTTCCCTGAAGGCGTTGTCAGCCTGGACATGAGCCCGCGCGAACGTGTGGAAGCACTGGCCAAGGCCAAGGATTGCGAGCCTGCCGACATTACCGTCTGCATTCTGGAACGCCCTCGGCATGAGGCTATGATTGCCGAGGTTCGCGAAACCGGTGCATCTATCCGCCTGATCACCGATGGTGATGTTGCTGGCGTCATGCACTGCGCCGAAAGCGAAGTCACCGGGATCGACATGTATATGGGCCAAGGCGGCGCACCCGAAGGTGTTCTGGCCGCCGCAGCGCTGAAATGTATGGGCGGGCAGATCTTTGGTCGCCTGCTGTTTCGCAATGATGACGAACGCGGCCGCGCAGCCAAAGCGGGCATCACCGATCTGGACCGCATCTATTCGCGCGATGAGATGGTAACCGCCGATGTGATCTTTGCCGCAACCGGCGTCACCGGCGGCTCTTTGCTGCCGCGTATCAAGCGCGAGCCGGGTTGGGTTGAAACCACCACTCTGCTGATGCGGTCGAAAACCGGGTCGGTTCGGCGTATGTCCTACCGCACGCCGACGTGGTCGCATAGCGACGGCTAAGTTCTTGCGCCTGACCATCGTGCAGGGCTATCCATAGAAATGATAAGGCCGGGTCCGCGAGGGTCCGGCCTTGGCACATCAGGGGCAGGACATGAGCTTTCTTGGGGTTGAACATTCACTGTCAGCACGTCGCTGGGTCGGCCCCTCGGCGGATGTAGAGCGCGCGACCGAGATGCTGGTACAACAAGCCGGATTGCCTCGGGCCGTCTGCCAGGTTCTGGCCCGGCGCGGTGTTCCGGCAATGGAAGCTCCGGGATTTCTAGAACCCAAACTGAAAGAGCTGTTGCCCGATCCGCGCGCGATGAAAGACATGGAAACCGCTGCAACGCGATTTCTGACTGCGGTCCGTCTAAAGCAGCGCATTGCGATCTTTGCCGATTATGACGTGGATGGCGGCAGCTCGGCTGCTCTGCTACTCACGTGGTTGCGTCAGATGGGCCTGCAGGCGACGCTCTATGTGCCTGACCGGATTGATGAGGGCTATGGCCCCAATGTCCCGGCGATGCAGGAACTGGCCGCCGCGCATGATCTGATTATCTGCGTCGATTGCGGAACCCTCAGCCATGAACCCATCGCCGCCGCAAAGGGGGCCGATGTCATCGTCCTGGACCATCACCTTGGTGGTGAAACTTTGCCCGATTGCGTGGCCGTGGTGAACCCGAACAGACAGGACGAAAGCGGCGATCTCGGCTATTTCTGCGCCGCCGCTGTCGTGTTCCTGATGCTGGTCGAGGCTGGACGGCAGTTGCGCGAAGCGGGTACAAAAGGGCCTGACCTGATTGCAATGCTGGACCTTGTGGCGCTGGCCACAGTGGCGGACGTGGCCCCGTTGATCGGTGCAAACCGTGCGCTTGTGCGTCAGGGGCTGAAGGTCATGGCGCAACGACAAAGACCGGGGTTGGTGGCGCTGTCGGATGTGGCGCGGATGGATTCCGCGCCCAACAGCTATCATCTGGGGTTCATGCTGGGCCCGCGCGTCAACGCAGGGGGTCGGATCGGTCAGGCCGATCTGGGTGCCCGGCTGCTCAGCACCGATTCAACCCATGAAGCAGAGGCTCTGTCCCAACGGCTGGACGAGTTGAACACCGAGCGGCGCGATATTGAAAATGCGGTTCGGGCAGCCGCCATGGAACAGGCCGAAGAACGGGGCCTTGATGCGCCCTTGGTCTGGGCGGCCGGGGAAGGCTGGCATCCGGGCGTTGTCGGCATCGTCGCGTCGCGCCTCAAAGAAACCGCCAACCGCCCGGCCATCGTCATCGGTCTGGACGGGGATGAGGGCAAAGGATCGGGCCGATCAGTGACCGGTGTCGATCTGGGTGCCTCGATTCAGCGGCTGGCGGCGGAAGGTCTGTTGGTCAAGGGCGGCGGCCACAAGATGGCGGCTGGCCTGACGGTCATGCGTGATCAGCTGGAACCGGCGATGGAACGGCTCAGCGAATTGCTGGCAAAACAAGGGGCAGGTCAAACCGGCCCTGCTGACCTGAAACTGGAAGGCACACTTATGCCCGGCGCGGCCACTGTCGATCTGATTGAACAGATTGAAAAAGCAGGGCCTTTCGGCGCCAGTGCTCCGGCTCCGCGGTATGCCTTTCCGGACTTACAGGTGCGCTTTGCCAAGCGGGTCGGCGACTCCCATCTGAAGCTGTCGCTATCGGACGGGGTGGGTGCCGGGTTGGATGCCATTGCGTTTGGCGCCTTTGACGGACCAATGGGGGAACGGCTGACCAATCACGGCGGCGCGCGCTTTCATTTCGCCGGACGACTTGAGGTAAACACATGGGGTGGACGGCAAACCATACAACTCAGATTGGAAGATGCCGCCGAGGCGATCTAAGGCCGCATTCGCCACCGCCAAAAAACTTTCACAACCCTGCGTTTTTCGGCTTGCGGGGGTCAGAGTGAAACCGTAAAAGGCCCCCCACAAGCTAGCGTGGCCCGTTCGTCTATCGGTTAGGACGCCAGGTTTTCAACCTGGAAAGAGGGGTTCGATTCCCCTACGGGCTACCAGCTTGAATTTTCGCCTATTTTCCAGCGGGTTGGCCATAGCTAGCCGTGGAATTCCCAAGGCTAGCCAATGCGGCCCGTTCGTCTATCGGTTAGGACGCCAGGTTTTCAACCTGGAAAGAGGGGTTCGATTCCCCTACGGGCTACCATTTTTATTTAAAACAATATCTTAGCGGGCGGAATTAAGATTTCGCAACCTTCCCGTACATGCTGCATATTGAATTTGAAGAGGTCTCGCTGTTGCTCGCGATTCCTCATAGCGCTTGAACGAAGATCGCTGCCCTAGTTTGAGCGTGACTGCCACGTTTCGATTAGGAAAAGAGCCATCGAACCTGCAAGGTTTACGGCAAGTGCGGCATGTCTAGGCGCAGGTTTTACTTTCTTTCTACCACCACCGTGCGCGTCGCTGATTTTATTCCTAAGCTGTCCAAGGTTCTCCACAACTGACTGGCAACCTCCGAGTATTTTCTTAAAGGCGTCTTCAGAATGCTGAGACGGCGCAACATTTAATTCTTTAGCGACCGCACTGTACAGTTTCGGCAGATCCCATTTCTCTTCGTATTCAATGCTCGCGTCCTCGAGAATGTGTTTACAAACTTCTTCTAACAACGTCCTCGATGCTGTAATTGCCCCCTCAGGATCAGTCGCCCTTCTCTCCAGTGCCTTTTGCCATGCAAGACTGACAGCATCTGCATCGTATGAATGCACGCCGACTGTAAGAAGCCGGTCAGTTCCGGAGCGCCCAAACTCTAAGAATTCAAGAACTGGAGTAAACGTGTCGTTAATCATTTTTCGACGAGCCGCATATGCGCCGCTTCCTTCGTGGAAGTCTTTTAGGTGTGCCCAAAGACTGCCGCCATCCCGGCAAACTCGTATGTAGTCAGGGATCAATTTACGCGTTTCGGGGTCGTCACAAAGTTCAGCCCTAATCGAACTGTATGCTGCTCCTTCCAACCCACCGCCAGTTCCCAATGCCTCCACCATATCCTTCAAATAGAGAGTTCGTTCGAACAGGTTATCAGGCAAATCATCCATTCAAACTTTACTCAAAATTTCGTTCAGTTAAAATTTGGAACTTACAAATGGTTAGCCAAGTGAAGCAAAAACCTCAACGCAGAAACGCACGGTTAAGTTGACCAACCTTGGCATAACCCTATGGAAACAAATAATTTTGGCAATTCCCTACGGGCTATCATTTCATCACACTCCGAACTTTTCCTGACACAGGGCCTGCACCTGCGCCCAGACGGACTTGAATTCCGGCGTGTTTTCGGCGGCATAGTGGAAGTTCTTCATCAGCCCCGTGAGTTGAGTGAAGACCTGGCGCACCTCGGCCTTGTCGGCGAACTGCGCGGTGGATTGAGTGACGCCATAGACCAGTTTGAACGTCATCTTCTGACGCTCTAGCGGCACCGACGCATCCACCGGGTCAAAGGCATCCTGCTGCAGATAGACCATGTCGACAAACAGCGCCTTTTGCTGAGTCACAAAATCCTCGATCGTGACCCCTTCCTCGCCGGTCACCTGCATCATCTGGTCAACCTGTTCACCCCTTTCGATCAATGCCAGCAAGTCGCGCACTTTGCCCGTCCATCCGGCTTCGGCGTTGGTGTCGTACCAGTCCGAGAGCTGTTCCAGATAACGCGACCAGCTGAGCATCGGATCGACCGCAGGATAGAACCGCTTATAGGCGCGTTCGGACGACAGGCCGAGGAAACACTTCACCGTGGACAGCGTCGATTGCGTGACCGGTTCATCAAAGTTCCCACCTGCCGGTGACACGGTCCCGATCAGGGTCAGGCTGCCGGTGTCCCCATCATTGGTCTTCATCGCTCCGGCGCGTTCGTACAACCCCTTGATCGAGCTTTCGAGATAGGCGGGAAAGCCCTCTTCCCCCGGAATTTCTTCGAGCTTGCCGGAGGTCTCGCGCATGGCCTGAGCCCAGCGACTGGTACTGTCCGCGATCAGCAGCACATCATACCCCATCTGGCGGTAATACTCACCCAGAGTGATCCCGGTGAAGATCGACGCCTCGCGTGCAGCTACGGGCATCGAGGAGGTGTTGCAGATGATGATCGTCCGGTCCATCAGACTGCCGCCAGTGGTCGGGTCGGTCATCTTCGGGAATTCCGCAATCGTCTCGACAACCTCACCCGCGCGTTCACCACAGGCCACCACGATCACGATGTCCACCTTGGCGTTGCGTGCAATCAGGTTCTGCAGCACCGTCTTGCCTGCGCCGAACGGACCAGGAATACAGGCCGTCCCACCGCGGGCAATCGGAAAGAACGTGTCGATCAGGCGTTGAGAGGTCAGGACAGGTTCGGTCGGATAGAGCCGCTCGGACAAGGTGCGTTTCAGAACGTTTTCCGGCAAAGCCCGCCGTACCGGCCATTTCTGCGACAGGGTCAGCGTGTGCTCACCCCCCTGTGCATCTTCAAGCCGCGCCACGATATCATGGATCATGGCCGCACCCTTCTGAACCCAAATGACTTTGTAATCCCCAACCCAGTTAAAGGGCAGCATGATCTTATGGGTAAAATGCCCCTCGGGCACCGCCCCGATGCTGTCGCCTGCAGTGACCGTGTCGCCCACCTTGACCGATGGGGTAAACGACCACTTTGCCTGAGTGTCCAGCGGCGCCACGTCCGCCCCACGCGGCAGAAAGGTTCCGAATTCTGCCGCCACCTTGGCCAAAGGCGACTGCAAGCCGTCAAACACCTGCCCCAACAGCCCAGGACCAAGTTCGACCGAGAGCAGCTGCCCGGATTGTTCGACCGGGTCGCCCACGGCGACGCCATCAGTGCTTTCGTAAACCTGCACATCGGCAGTGTCGCCCCGCACCCGTAACACTTCGGCTTTCAGACGTTCCTGACGTCCACCGGGGCCGGGCCGCGTGGGCAGAATGAAAACGACCTCATTCTTGACCAGCTGTCCGGGATGGCCTGTGGCATCAGGGTTCGCCTGAATTTGTACCAGCCCTTCCTGTACCGAGACGACGCGGGCAGTAGAGGTCTGCGTGGCGGAGGTTGGGGCTGTCATGCGCTTACTCCCTCGAAATCCAAGTCGATCGCACTTGCCATGGCGTGTTGCGCCAGTTTCTCAAAGCGCGTTGCCGCGTCACGCGCATTGCTTTGCGCCCAGCGATCAAAAATATTCCAGATCAGAACATAAATCGCCACGGCTTCGAAATCGAACAGATGGCGCGCGGCGTAGCGTTTCAGTTGCTTATGGCTGACCGACAAAAGCAACCGTTCAAGCCCCAGGGGGTCATCGACATCCAGCAAGTGTTTGGCTTCTTTGATCCAGGGCATTGGGGTTTCCAGCCGAAAGGCAGGGTCGCCCCAGTTGGCCGGAATGTGTCGGCTCCAGCGTCCAACGCCATAGACGCCACTGGGTGCAGCACCCCCCTGTTTGCGCAGGCGCAGCGCGGCAACCGCCGTCCTCAAATCCATCCGTTCCATGAACAGCTTGCGCAAGGTCGGTTGTGGAATGTGCCGGAGCGCTTCTTTGCATCGCTCAATGGTCTGCGCATCCGTGACGTTCATATCGTAGTTGTTCCAGTTCAGAGCGTGTTCCATTACCTCCAGAACCCGCGCATCCGCTGGTGTCAGCACCCGCAATCGCCGGTCCAGCCTGAGCCGCGACAGCGGAGGTTGTTTGGCGATGAACAACCGTTCCGAGCCCGGCAGGCTGCTGATCAGCGCGATATAGGCGTCAGGGTCCGACATGTTACCGGATCACACCTTCCAAAACGGCACGAAAGCGCGGCTGCAAATGTTCCATCAACAACGAGGCGACTGCCTTATCGGTCAGATCCAGAACAACCCCCTGTTCATCAGCCCGGATGCGGATGCCATTCTGGGTGTCATCCGCGCTGTGCAGCTCAACCTGTTCCTTCAGCATTTCAGCCGTCAGTCCCAGAACGTAACGCGTCAGCTTTCCCGACTGAATATCATCGGCGTTCTGTTTGATGTCATCCTGAGTGGCGACCCTGGGGGGCAGTATGACCTGCGCGGGCCCTTCCAGTCTGGCGTCTGACGCGGCGCGACCGACGACCTCAAGGATCATTTGTTTCAGCAGTTCAGGATCAGTCATTTCTTGGGTGACCAGCCGTTCAACATCCTTGCGGAATCGATCTGTCAGACCGGCCTTCATTGTAAGCACCGCATCACGCATCGCTGTGTTCAGCGCCTCTTCTCCGGCTGTGCGATAATTATCCGCTTCGGCACGGGCCTTTTTCCGATACTCATCTACGTCGCGCTTGGCATCGGCAAGAATTTTGGCCGCCTCGGCTTTGGCATCAGCGCGCAGCTTGTCTGCATCGGCCTGACCGGCAGCCACGCCATCGCTGCGCAGCTTGTCGATCAGCGCATCCACCCCATGCGAAATCATCCCGTCCTGTGCCATCAGCTAATCCCCGCGCTGATGACCAAAGCAAAGACAAAGGCAAATACGCCAAAGCCCTCGATGATTGCAGCCGGCGCAAGTGCCAGGCCAAAAATCTCGGGCTTTTCCTTGGTTGCGTTAATCGCTGCAGCACAGGCCCTTCCCTGCCAGATGCCGCAATACATCAGGGCGATGCCCGACAGGATACCGATCCCGAACAGCCCGCCTGCATTTTCAGGCGTCACATCGCGGTTCAGCGTGAACATGATGACGATGCCGTAGATCACCATCGTCGATGGAAAGGCCGACACGCCGATAAACCGGCCATACCCGCCTTCGGTTTCCGTCATCGCTCCGATACTGGCCTGTCCAGCAATGGAACAGCCAATCGCGCTTGCTGCGGCGCCCAGCGCCATGGGGGCATAGATTCCCAACCAGCCCAATGTAAGTACAAGCTCATTCATTCCTGAACCTCCTTGCGGGCGAACGGGCGAAAGACGATGCCTTCATCCGGCAGGCCCCATTTAAAGAATTCGATGTAATTGAGACGTAATCCGTGAACGACGCCGCTCATCATGGCGAGCGCGAAATTGAGGATATGCCCGGCGATCAGGATCAACACTCCGAACAGAAGGCCCAGCCCTTTCAGGGACTGCATCACCGAGACCGCCAGATCGTTGAACGTGATCGCCAGCGAAGCCGAGGCCAGCCCCAGCGCAAACAGGCGCATGTAGCTAAGCACATCGCCAAAGGCCCCCATCGCCCCGGCCAACCCCTGCACGCCCTCTATCAGGCGCCACAGCCAGTCAGAGGGTTTGGCAATCTCGCGCTCGCTGGTGAACAGAAGGATCGCCAAGGCCCCAGCGATCATGATCGCGGCCCCCGGTGCAGTTGGTCCGCCTTTCATATAGCTCAGCCACAGTATGAACCCGCCGATCAACACCGCGATCCAGCCAAGATTGGCAACGGAACTGCGCCGCCCCCAAGACGCGCGCGCTGCAAGCGCATTCGCCAATATCAGGTGCAGAACACCGACCACGATTGAAATCAGCATCATCGAGTCGAAATTGTTCAGGTCCAACAGCTTGAGTTTCCCCCAGATCGTGCCCGAGGTCGGGGAAGCGCCAAAATAGCTTCCAACCAAAATCCCGTACAGGACCGTCGCGCCCGAGATGATCAGACCATAAAGCCGCCACGATCTTTTCGCCGGTGTATTGTCGAGACGTTTCCAGAAGGCCAACAGCCCCAGCAGGATAACCAGGCCATAGCCGGCATCCGCAACGATCATCGCAAAGAAGATCGCGAACGAGACGGACACGATTATGCTGGGGTCCCATTCTCGGTACCCAGGAACCTGATAGAACAGGGCAAGGTCTACTGCTGCACTGCGATTTTCCGGCTGCTCAAGCAGCGTCGGAGGCATCTCGTTCGGGCCCGGGTCTTCGATCAATACAGCGGCGTTCTGCGAATTGGCCATGTCCAGGACAGCCTCGACCTGATCGCTGGGCACCCAACCCTGTAGGGCAAACACTTCGCCTTCGTCGCGGACCTTTTGCGTGGCATGGGCCAGTTCGGCTGCGCTTTCGGCGGCGGCAAGATTACGCCGCATCAACGTCAGAAAACGGGTCTGCCCGATACGCTCGGCTTCCAGCGCCTCAATGGCGATTTCGGCCTCTTCCAGCTGAGCTTCAAGCTCGTGAATGGGCAACGAACCCGTATGGGTGCGCGGCACTGGAAGGATGTCGTCTTCGGGATCTTCCGGGGCGATCAGAACGGCGTAGAGAAACCGGTGATCCTCTTGCAGGATGGCCCAGGGCAACTGAAGCTCCGCCAGTGCATCGCGGTGCTTTAGCGGCAGTTGATAGAACCAAAGCCGGTTGCCTGCCAACACATCACTCGGCGGAAAATCCAGATCTCCCCACGGGCGCACCTGAGCGATCCGGTGGGCCAAAAAATCCCGGTGGTCGGTCATATCCCGTATGCGCTGCATCAAGTCCAGGACTTCACCGACGAACTGGTCCATATCAAAACCAGAATCGCGCCGAACCTGACGGCGCGTTTCCGACGATTCTTTCAAGAACCGCAATGCTTTATACGCATCTCGGGCTCCACGCTCGTTGATCCGCTCTGGCTCTGCCGGCGGCGGTGCCAAAGGTAAAACATGCATGCATCCCAATGTCTGCAGCGCGCCCAGAGTGTCCCCCTTGTTCGCGGCATGGCCGACCAAAGACAGTTTCTTCAGCCTTGCAACACTCATGCCGCAACCTCCTTCGCATGTTTGCGTTTGGAGATTTTCGAGCGCACAACGGATTGCATCTGTTCATCGCTCAGATAGATGCGGATTTTCTTGATGTTGGCCCTGGCGCGCGGGATCAACACCTTCTCGAACAGATTGACGCGCTGCGTGATCGTGGCGACTGATTTGTCAAAAATCCTGACCCTTTCTTCGGCCACTTTCACGCGCAATCGGGTTTCGATCATGTCATGCAACAAACGCGCCACTGCATCCACCCAATGTGGCTTGGCCAAAAGGGAATACGGACGTACCGCGACCTCGATTCGGTCCAGATCGGGCATGGTAACGCCAACCACGTTGACCTTCTTCAGCCGGTAATCCTTTAGTTCGACCAACCCTTCCAGGTCGACACCTTGTTGCGCCAGCATGGGCAGCTTTTCCCCGACCTGCTGTGCCAAGCGCGTCACCTCGTCCTGCAGGTGCTGCACATTTTTACGTGCCTTGGCCCGTTCAGCCATCAGTTGCTGACGCTTCAGGTCCAGAGACGGCAGGAACCGCTCATAGCTTTTCAGCTGCGTCTGCTCGCGCGCAAGCGACGATTTATTCAGCTGCAACCGCGCCATGTGCATCCTTTGGGAAGTATTTGTCGATCAGATCCTGCTTCATCAGCAACTGCTCGGGGGCAAAGCATTCAGCTAGTGTCTTCCATCCCAGATCTAGCGCATCCTCCAGCGGGATCGAGACGTTGATGTCCATAAAGCGTTTGCGGAACAAAGCGCCGAATTTCAGCAACTGGTTGTCATAATCCGATAGGTCAAACGCCATGGCCTGTTTCTGCGCGGCATCTCGGCTTTCGGAATAGAACCGGATCATCGTGTTCATGATCTGGCCGTGGTCTTCGCGTGTGGTTTTGCCGATTACATTCTGCTTGAGGCGCGACAAACTGCCGAACGGGTCGATCACCCCGGAATGCAAGTAAAACTGGCCTTCAGTGATATACCCGGTGTTGTCCGGCACCGGATGCGTCACGTCATTCCCGGGCATGGTTGTGACAGTCAGCACAGTAACCGATCCACCCTTGGCATAGTCGCAAGCTTTCTCATACCGTCGTGCCAGTTGCGAGTAGAGATCGCCCATATATCCACGCTGCGATGGGACGCGTTCCTGACTGATCCCAACCTCTTTCATCGCATCGGCATAGGCGGTCATATCCGTCAGCAGGACCAGAACACGCTTGCCCTCTTCCACAGCGAATTTCTCGGCAACGGCCAGCGCCATATCCGGCACCAGCAGGCGTTCGACCAACGGGTCCATGGCCTGATTGACGAACATCACGGTCCGCGAGAACACGCCCGCATCCTCGAACGAGGTTCTGAACGTGTGGTAGTCGTCAAAAATTAGCCCTAGCCCGCCAAACACAACAATATCCGCATCCGCCTGAATGCCGATGCGGCTGAGAAACGCGTTGAACGGCTCGCCGGATACCGAAAAAATTGGGATCTTCTGGCTTTCGACCAGCGTATTGAACACGTCGATCATCGGCACATCCGTGCGAATCATCTTGTTGGGAACCGACCGCTCAACCGGGTTCACCGTTGGTCCCCCAATGTCGATGCGCGGTTCGGCAGACAAGTCCGGACCGCCGTCAATCGCCTCGCCTGCGCCGTCAAACACCCGGCCCAGAATATTGGCCGAATACGGGGTTTGCATCGGATGACCAAGGAACGTTGCTGTCGCCTCGGTCGAAATCCCCTTGGTACCCGAGAACACTTGCAAGGTTATCACATCGCGGTCGATGAAGATGACTTGCGCCAGCGTTCTGTGCCCATCGACAGTTTCGATCACGGCCAGATCGTTGAAACGCACCGTCGCGTCAGCGGACCTGTCACTCGGAACTTTTATCTTTAGCGTATCCCCCACGATCTCGAGAACGCGGGTAAATCTCAGAAGACTTCGGGACATTGCTGATCCTCTTAGCCTGAAAACTTGATTGAACTCAAATCGTGCAGCAAACGGTCACAAAGGTCTGCTTTTCAAATCGACCCACATCACAGCGTCTGCCGAAAAACCATGCGCGCGACCCTGCATTCAAGGGGTCTGCGAACTGAAATTAATGGGCAAATGGTGCTTTAAAACATGATATAAATCAATTCATTTTCAGAAATTTATCCCGGCCATCACCTCAATTACTAAAAATTTAGTTTGACACGCAGGAGGCAAATCGCTGATGCTGATCGTCATCCGGTCTGCGCCGGATCACATTATCTTTGGGAGGAAACAGATGCGGAGACATCTACTTTCCGCAGTGGCGGCGGCTGCCGTCATTGCGGGGCACGGTCCCGTTTGGGCCGACGAAGCCGCAGCACAACGCTGGATCGACGACGAATTCCAGCCATCAACCCTGTCGAAAGACGAACAGATGGCCGAGATGCAATGGTTCATCGAAGCTGCACAGCCTTACAATGGCATGGAAATCAACGTCCTGTCCGAAGGCATCCCTACGCACTCTTACGAATCTGAGGTTCTGACCAAGGCGTTCGAAGAAATTACCGGCATCAAGGTCAATCACCAGATTCTGGGTGAAGGCGAAGTAGTTCAAGCCGTTCAAACCCAGCTGCAAACAGGTCGGAATCTGTATGACGGCTACGTGAACGACAGTGACCTAATCGGCACCCACTCGCGTCTGCAGTTGGCGTATCCGCTGACCGACATGATGGGTGGCGACTGGGCGGGCACGACCTCTCCGACGCTGGATCTGGATGACTTCATGGGCATTCAGTTCACCACCGGTCCGGATGGCAAGCTGTATCAGCTGCCTGATCAGCAGTTTGCGAACCTCTACTGGTTCCGCAAGGACTGGTTCGACGATGAGGCAAACAAAGCCGCGTTCAAAGAGAAGTACGGCTATGATCTGGGCGTTCCGGTCAACTGGTCCGCTTACGAAGACATCGCCGATTTCTTTACCAACGATGTGAAAGAAGTCGACGGTACCGCGATCTATGGCCACATGGATTACGGCAAGCGCGCGCCTGACCTTGGCTGGCGTATGACCGACGCTTGGCTGTCGATGGCTGGTGCTGGCGACAAGGGTGAGCCGAACGGTATCCCCGTTGACGAATGGGGCATCCGCATGGAAGCGGGCACCTGTAACCCTGTTGGCGCATCTGTGTCGCGCGGTGGCGCTGCAAACGGTCCGGCTGCGGTCTATGCGATCCGCAAATGGGACGAATGGCTGCGCAACTATGCGCCTCCAGGTGCCGCGTCTTATGACTTCTACCAGTCGCTGCCGGCGCTTAGCCAAGGCAACGTGGCCCAGCAAATCTTCTGGTACACCGCCTTTACCGCCGACATGGTGAAGCCGAAGTCCGAAGGCAACAACACCGTCGACGACGAAGGCACACCGCTTTGGCGGATGGCGCCGAGCCCGCATGGCCCCTATTGGGAAGATGGTCAGAAGGTTGGGTATCAGGACGTGGGATCCTGGACTTTCCTGAAGTCGACCCCTGCGGATCGTGCTCAGGCGGCTTGGCTGTATGCCCAGTTCGTGACATCCAAGACGGTCGACGTGAAGAAGTCCCATGTGGGTCTGACTTTCATTCGCGACAGCTCGGTCAACCACGAGTCGTTCACCGAACGCGCGCCCAAGCTGGGTGGTTTGGTCGAGTTCTATCGCTCACCTGACCGCGTGGCATGGTCCCCGACCGGCATCAACGTGCCGGATTATCCAAAGCTGGCCCAGATCTGGTGGCAGCAGATCGGTGACGTGAACTCGGGTGCCTTCACTCCGCAAGAAGCGATGGATCGTCTGGCCGAAGAGATGGACATCACAATGGGCCGGATGCAGGCCGCGGATGAAAGCGCCGGTGTCTACGGCGGTTGTGGTCCGCGCTTGAACGAGCCGCAGGATGCGTCCTTCTGGCTGGAAAAGCCGGGTTCGCCAAAAGCCAAGCTGGAGAACGAAAAGCCGCAAGGCCAGACCGTCAACTATGACGAACTGGTTCAGCGCTGGCAGTCCCAGTAAGCGTAAACTCGTAGGCCGGGCTCAGACCCGGCCTACCCCCAAATACCCCCAGAGAACACCAGATGATCGAACTTCAAGACGCGACCAAACGGGTCGGCAACGTCATCCATATCAAACCCACGAATCTGACGCTGCAAACAGGCCATTTCAATGTGTTACTGGGTGCCACCGGTTCCGGGAAAACATCACTGATCAAGATGATGGCTGGACTGGATCCGATCGCCACAGGCAAAGTCCTGATGGACGGTCAGGACGTGACTCGGCTGAATACGCAGAAGCGTAAGATCAGTCTGGTGCACCAGTTTTTCGTCAATTACCCCCATATGAGCGTTTTCGACAACATTGCCTCGCCCCTGCGCGTGGCAGGCATGGCGAAAAGCGAAATCGAAGGCCGCGTCGAAGAGGCCGCTGATCTGCTGCAACTGCGTCCGATGCTGCAGCGCCGCCCGCACGAGCTGTCGGGTGGGCAACAACAACGCACCGCTTTGGCCCGCGCGATTGCCAAGGAAAGCCGGGCCGTGTTCCTTGATGAACCCCTTGCCAATCTGGACTACAAACTGCGCGAAGAGCTACGCGAGCAACTTCCTGATCTTTTTGCCGGACGCGGGGCCGTAGTGGTCTATGCGACATCAGAACCGGAAGAAGCATTGCTGCTCGGTGGTCATACCGCTCTGATGGCAGACGGCCGGGTCACCCAATTTGGGCCAACCGCTGATATCTACCGCAATCCGGAAAACATCGCTGCCGCACGTGTGTTCTCGGATCCGCCCATCAACGTCGCGCATATCACCGTCTCGGGTGCGCAGGCGCAACTTGCAGGGGGCGGTGGATGGGCCGTCACCGGCATCGCAGACGGTGAATACACAGTAGCGGTACGCCCGCATCGCGTGACGCCATTCCGCACATCGGACGCAGATGTAGAATTGACCGGGCGTGTGATCGTGACCGAGCTATCCGGATCTGACTCCAGTGCGCATTTCCAACATGGGAACGACGCATGGGTTTCATTGGCGGCGGGCGTACATCCCTATCAGGTTGGCGAAGACCATAGTTTCTATATGAATCCGGCCCATTGCCGGTATTTCGGCCAAGACGGCAAAAGGGTGGCCTGACATGGCACAGATCAAGCTTTCAAACCTTCGACACAGCTATTTGCCATCGCCGCAAGGCCCCGAGGATTATGCGCTGAAGGAAATCGACGTCACTTGGCGCGATGGTGGGGCCTATGCGCTGCTGGGGCCATCGGGCTGCGGCAAGTCTACGCTGCTGAACATCATCTCGGGCCTGCTGACACCCTCCGAGGGGCAGATCCTGTTTGATGACCGCGACGTGACCGCCCTGCCCCCTGATCAGCGCAACATTGCGCAGGTTTTTCAGTTTCCAGTGATCTACGACACGATGACCGTAGGCGAGAACCTAGCCTTTCCTCTGAAAAACCGGGGCGTTGACGCGGCAACCATCAAGCGGCGTGTTGATGAGATTTCCGAAATGCTGGATGTCACAGATATGCTGGGCACCAAAGCCTCTGGCCTGAGCCCGGATAACAAGCAAAAAATCTCGATGGGGCGCGGACTGGTGCGCGATGACGTGAATGCGGTGATGTTTGATGAGCCGCTGACCGTGATCGACCCGCATCTGAAATGGAAACTGCGTTCCAAGCTGAAAGAGCTGCACCAGCGCGTAAAAGCCACAATGATCTACGTCACCCACGACCAGACCGAGGCGTTGACTTTTGCTGATGAAGTCGTGGTCATGCAGGATGGTGAAGTGGTTCAGATTGGTACGCCGGTTGAACTGTTCGAGCGGCCTCAGCATACATTCGTTGGTCACTTTATCGGCTCGCCCGGCATGAATGTCTTGCCCTGCGAGACCAAGGGCGATCGCGCTATTTTCGAAGGGCATGAGGTGGCCTTGGAAGGTCCGACCCATGGTGAAGGTGGTCGCACCGATCTGGGAATACGCCCGGAATATGTAGGCTTCGGCCAATCCGGCATACCGGCACATGTCACCAAAGTGGCCGATATCGGGCGCCATTACGTGGTCAGTGCGATGGTTGGGAACACACCGATCAAGGCCGTCACCGAACACAATGCGCCTGAACAAGGCTCGATGGTCTTTCTGCAACTCAAACCCGAGCAGTCCCGCGTCTATCGCGACGGCTGGATCGCAACGCAGGAGCGGGCCCAATGAGAACAATAAACCAAAGAGCATGGTTCTTTGTCCTGCCGGTTCTGGCACTGGTCGCGTTCAACGCGCTGGTGCCAATGATGACGGTGGTCAACTACTCGGTGCAGGAGACCTTCGGCAATAACCAGTTCTTCTGGGAAGGGCTGGGATGGTTCGAACAAATCCTGCGCTCCGACCGCTTTCAGGCCGCTTTGGGGCGACAGTTCCTGTTTACCTTCATGATCCTGATCATCGAGGTGCCGCTGGGCATCATTGTTGCCCTGTCGATGCCGCGCAAAGGCTTTTGGGTGCCGGTCTGTCTGGTGCTGATGGCTCTGCCGATGCTCATCCCCTGGAACGTAGTCGGCTCGATGTGGAACATCTTTACCCTGCCAAAAATCGGCCTGCTGGGGTATTTTCTGAATGACGTGCTGGGCATCAATTATGACATGACACAGCAACCATTGTCGGCCTGGATCACTGTCATCATCATGGATGTCTGGCACTGGACTTCGCTGGTGGTTCTACTGTGCTATGCGGGTCTGGTTTCGATCCCGGACGCCTATTATCAGGCGGCCAAGATCGACGGTGCCAGCCCGTGGTCAGTGTTCCGGTATATCCAGTTACCCAAGATGAAGACGGTTCTGACAATCGCCATCCTGCTGCGGTTCATGGACAGTTTCAACATCTACACCGAACCCTTCGTTTTGACTGGCGGGGGTCCCGGAAACTCGACCACCTTACTGTCGATCGATCTTGTAAAGATCGCACTGGGACAGTTCGACCTTGGCCCTGCGGCTGCGATGAGCTTGATCTATTTCGCCATCACACTGCTGGTCTCATGGGTCTTCTACACTCTGATGACAAAGGATGACGCCGAATGAAAAAGCGCTCCCTCATCCCGATCCTCTATATCGCGTTCCTGATGTTGCCGATCTATTGGCTAGTGGCGATGTCCTTCAAGACCACGAACGAGATCCTGTCGGGCTTTTCTCTGTTCCCGCAGACCTTTACGCTGGAAAATTACATCACGATCTTCACAGACCCGACGTGGTATTGGGGCTACATCAACTCGATCACCTATGTGACGTTGAACACGGTGCTTTCCGTCTGTGTCGCCCTACCAGCGGCCTATGCGTTCTCACGCTATCGGTTCCTAGGGGACAAGCAGTTGTTCTTCTGGCTGCTGACCAACCGGATGGCACCGGCTGCGGTGTTCGCCTTGCCGTTCTTTCAGCTCTATTCGTCAATTCAGTTGTTTGACACCTATCTGGCGGTGGCGCTGGCGCATACGCTGTTTAACGTGCCGCTAGCGGTGTGGATTTTGGAAGGGTTCATGCGTGGCATCCCGAAGGAGTTGGACGAAACCGCTTATGTGGACGGGTATTCCTTTCCGCGCTTTTTCGTCACGATATTCCTGCCAAATATCAAAGCGGGCGTAGGCGTCGCGGCATTCTTCTGCTTCATGTTCTCATGGGTCGAAATGCTGTTGGCCAAGACTCTGACAGCGGTCGAGGCCAAACCCATCGCGGCCGTAATGACCCGAACCGCGTCCAGCGCCGGGTACGAATTGGGCCTGCTGGCCGCCGCCGGGACGCTGACCATCATCCCCGGCGCCATCGTCATCTGGTTTGTCCGCAACTACATCGCGCGTGGTTTCGCGATGGGGCGTGTATGAGGTTCGATATGCGTAAACTGCTTTTGATCCCCTTTCTGATCCCCGGTTCGGCCTTGGCGCAAGCACAGGCCGGGTGGGGAAGTGTGGGTCAGCCCGAAGAAAAAGAGTTTTCCTGGACTGCGCCCTTGTGGCCGGATTTCTGGATGGCGTGGACACCGGCGACCCTGGCCGTATTTGTCGGCATCTTTTCAGCCATCGCGCTGATCGGTCTGCTGGAAGGGTTTAAATACCGCGACGGGATTGAACGGCGCGGCGTTCTGGGCTTGACCACCACATTGGGCGACCGTCTGTTCATCACATTGCTTGGGGCAGCTTACATTTTTCTGGCCTGGTTAGGGCTAGTCGGGCAACCGGTCTGGACACCGCTGTTCCTGTCCATCGGCTGGGGCGTTTTCGTGTTCTGGAAAGTTTAAGCTTTGCGAAACCATCAAAGGATGCTTGTCTGTCAGGCACAGGTAAAATGACGGCACTGGGATCAATGCGAAAGAAAAAGACGACAAACCTGCTGACCGAGGTCGAACTGGAGTTCATGAACGAACTCTGGGCTCTGGGTCAGGGCTCGGTGCGTGATGTACTGGACCGGCTGCCACCAGATCGGAACCTGGCCTATACGTCAGGGGCCACAATCCTTCGCATTCTTGACGAAAAAGGCTTTGTAGAAAGTCGCAAAAACGGCAAGACCCTAAGTTATACGCCGCTTCTGGAGAAGGATAGGTATCAGGCGCGTTCACTGCAGAACCTGTCACGAACCCTGTTCGATGACACACCAGCCACGCTGGTTGCACGGTTGGTAGATGACGCTGGTCTGAGCGAGGCAGATCTTGAGGATATTCGGGCACTGGTAGAGAGGAGACTGCAAAATGACAGCGGTTAAACCGGTTCTCGACGCATTTCTCGAACTGAATCTGGTTCTTGCGCTAGCGGCTATTGTATGGATCGCGGCAAGATACGTGGTTTCAATGACGCAGATGCGACACGGGTTTGTTGCACAGCTGCGCGCATTGAAAATTCTGTGTCTTTGCGTCCTGCTCAGCCCCCTTTTGGCAATCGGGGCTGGTTTGGTCATGGCGATGTATTCCGTTGAAAGCGGGGTCGCCATTGGGGATCTTGCGGTTGCCGCCTATCTGCGTGGCGATATCGCCATGCCCGCCACCCAGTTCGAGGCCCTGCTAAATACCCGGCAAAGGTGGATCGAACAGACCCTTTCAGGCGAAAACCCGATTATATCGGCAATCTTGGTGGTAATGGCGCTCTATTCTGCGGTCTGCATCCTGCGCATTATCCGTGACGGGTTGGCAATCCGAGGCATTGTTCGCTCCAGCTATCTGTGGCGAAGCTCGGAAAAGGTCGATATCCGCCTGTCCGACCGGGTCACAGTCCCCTTCGCCGTTCGCGGTTTGTGGCGCAGGCATGTGGTATTGCCCAGCCATCTGCTCAACACCCCCAGCGATATGCGGTTTGCCCTTGCACACGAGCTGCAACATGTCAGGGCTGCCGATGTTGAATGGGAACTGGGGTTCGAGCTTTTGCGGCCGTTCCTGTTCTGGAACCCGGCATATCTGATTCTCAAGTTTCAATTCGATCGGCTGCGCGAGCTGGCCTGTGATCAATCCGTCGTTTCGCGCCGTGGAATCAACGCGGTCGAATACACGTCCTGCCTGCTGAACTATTGCTCCAATTCAGTAATGCGCGGCAGCCCGCGTGTATTGAATGTGGCTTTGGTTAAAGGGGGCAAGGCCAAACGCGTCTTGCGTCAACGTGTGATTGCCCTGGCAGATGCCCCTGCAATCCAACCCACAATGCCCCCTCTGTTCTTTGCCTTAAGCGCGGCTTTTGCTGTGACATTGGCGTTAGGCGCTGCGTCATTGCAGCCTGTAGACGACTGGAGCCATGACAGGTTGATGTTGTCGACCGTTGTGAACCTTGAACGGTTGGAAGCCCGCAATCAGGGCAACTAACCCTTATTCGGGGAAATATTCTCGAAGGATCTGCAGCGCGACGCACATTCTTGCAGCGAAGCCAATCCGCGTTTGCAGAAGAAAGAAATCGCAGGTTGCTTGGTGAAACAGGCTGAGTGGCGGTGCTGTCAGGCAAATTCGAACCAGTCTCAGTCTAGCTCAGAAAGCTGAAAATTAGGCGAAACTAAACTGGCTCCACGCCGAAAGAGCGGCAGTTCAACTGAGCTTGAACTTGTCGTGTGAGTAAAGCTGCCGTTCATGATTGAAGTGACTATGGACGGAAGTGTCGTCTGCGGCAAAATTTTGCAAACATCACATTTGCCGGAGGCAGAGCATCGCACGTTCTTTTCGCCGACGGAAGATGGGAATACTCAGCAAGATTGTTCTTCCAACGGCCAGTTTCTTGCCTAGAGGCATTACCTATGACTTTCATCGCCGCGTCGTAAGAGTGCAATTTGTCAGTGACGACGAAACCTGGCTGGCCGTATCGTTTCATCGCTTTCTTCAAGTGTAAAAGGGCCGCAACACGATCCCGGCGCTTCGTGAAATAGATTTCCAGCACCTCGCCTTCATGGTCGGCTACCCGCCACAGGTGATATTGCTTGCCGTTGATCTTCAGCAATAACCATATTTTGATGCCGCTACCAGTTCGCGAAACATCGCATCCGATTTATGCGTTTTCGGCTAATTTCTGCGGCACAGATAGGGCCAAACCTATTCAACCAGAATCGAACGTGCACGATGACTGCTAGACGAATGATCTCAGGGTTGGTTTTGAAGCAGCAAAAAAGTGAGCGTTTTTGTCATCAAGCGAAGCTACGAAACTGCCCTGCCTGTCTCAAGCCAATTTCCCCTGCACCACCCGTTCAAATGTTCAGGGCTTGCGGATCGAATGGCACAAGAATCTCCTGATTTTCTGTACCTCGGATCAAAAGTTGGTTTCCCAGAGTTTCAACTGCAATCACCCTGGCTCCACTACGCCAACGAAGCGCCCCGATGACATGTGTAACCTCAACTTGGCGATCGGGGTTTAGATGAATGACGCCGTGATCGTTCGGGAAACTGTTTTCGACATTTCCCAGGATGGGCGAAGCGGCCCCCTCCTCAACCCCAAGGCAGGCGAAGTGGCGGCTCGACCAAGGAGCATAATATCGACCACCGTTCGAATGCCACAACATCGTCATCGGCAAAGCCTGAGCCGATTTAAGCGACAGGAACATGTCGCCCTCCACGGGGCGAGTTACCGCGGTCCAACCCAATTTCTCATCAGGCGAATCCAATCCAACAACAAAGTCTTCACTCTGTGGAGACCATGGGTAGTTTGACAGATTCACTTCGCGGTCTTTCCCAGGAAAAGACGCCAACGTTTGGCTTTCAGCCGGATATCTAAGCGCTGAATAGCCTAAGGCCGGATCAACTTCCTGTTCAACCTTAGGCGTTCTCCAACACTGCTTTCGAGAGGTATGAATGATCCCGCCATTGGGCAAGGATACATTTGCGTGATTTGCAACCGGCATCGTGCCGTCGCCACCAATGAAAGTGTGACGCTGGTAGACGAATGGATGCTCAGGATGCAGTGTAATCTCTTTTTGCAGCCTAGCTCCATAAACCGTTCTGTCGAGCTCAGCGCGCAAATAGCTGTCGGTCTTTTCTTCTAGTCTCCAACGAGAGTTAGCTGGCCACCCATGCAGCGGCGATGTCCCCTCAGTTGACCCGAATGGGGCGCAGAAGAAATCACCGCCGAGTTTTTCCAAATGAGGTGCTATACCTTCGGGCATAACTTCGTCTGTGCCGACCCAAGGTGCGCGATGTAGTGGTGAAATCTCAGCGTTACCGTCGTACACACTGAAACTCTCGATCAACCCCAACTGCAAATCGAATGAAAGCCGGATGCCTGTTGCGGACAGCTCGATCACAAACCACTCCTAGCCCAAAAAATCATTCCACCAATACCATGACGCGACCATTTCCTACTCTGGTTTCGTAGGTGCGAAGATCTTCGCATACGGGCGCCCTCAAAGCTTTGCCCGTGCGATAGTCGAATAGCCCATTATGCTTGGGGCACTCTATCTCGTTGTCCATCACCAGCCCGTCCGATAAGTGCACTTGTTCGTGTGTACAGAGGCCGTCGGTGCAATAGAACTCATTGTCCAAACTGCGAACAATCAAGTAGGTTCTACCGTCGTGGTCCCAACGAATGAGATCTTCTTCCTCAACATCGTCTACGGCGCATGCGTCAACCCAAGGCATTACGTTCCTCCTCGATCACCGATTTCTAACCCCGTGTTTCTCTCCGGAACTGCCAAATGAAAATGTTCCCGATATGGGCGGGCCGTCGGCGGGAGAGACTTTCGTATGGCGTAACTCGGGTCAACACGCTGCTTCATGACAGAACCCATCATATCTTTGTAGCCGTCCCAAATCGAAGTATTCGGCGGCGGCAGATCATCCTTGATCAGATCATGAAGCGCTGGAAGAGAGTAATACGGAACCATCGGGAACATGTGATGCTCAATATGGTAATTCATGTTCCAGTAAACCCAACGGCTTATCGGGTTCATATAAAGTGTACGTGAATTTAAACGGTGATCAAGAACGTTCTCCGCAAGCCCTCCATGCTGAAGCAACCCCGTCATTACAAAATGCCAACACCCATAGACCCGAGGACCTCCGATCAAGAGTATGGGGATCAGGGATTTCCATGCGGCCCCGGAGACAAGCAAAACAAATGAAATCAACAAAACAGCGGCGTAGATCGCAATGTGAATCCGCGCCCAAAGGACCGCTTTGGGCCATTGGCTTTCCGGAATGTAATCCTGCTCTTCTTGCGACAAGTTCCCCATGGCATTTCGCATTAGAACTTTGAGTGAAGTCCAGGTCTCAAAAATCCCTACAAATGCAAGCGCCTTCAGGATCAGGCTGATCGGGTGCATCCACGCTATTTCCGGATCGCGGCCAACAATGAGTGTATCGGTGTGATGCCGCGCATGGCTCCAGCGCCAATTGACCGGGTTTCGCATAATCTGGAAGGACGCGATGTGGTACACGACGTCGTTCATCCATCGGGTTCGAAAGGCTGTTCCGTGTCCGCATTCGTGCCAACGGCTGTCGCAGGCCGAACCATACACGACACCGTATGCAAACCAGAAAGGCACGCAAAGCCAGCTACCCCAGAAGTACAGCCCGCCAGCCGCAAATACAAAGTGCAAAGCGATCCAAATCACTGTGTCACGAATGGCCGGCGCATCCCTGCGCTTCATAAGCGATTTCAGCTTCTTACGAGGAACATCGCTGTGGTACCACTCTGCGGCCGACAGACCGTTTTCTATCGCTTGACGCGTATTCGCACCAGTCAGGGAATAATCCCGAACAGTGAGTTCAGAGCCAATGGGTATGGTCGACTTACTCATTTCCCCTTTCTCCATCGCTCACAGCGCCACCCGCTTCTTCGTTGACTATAGCAAAGGCGCCTGAATTTTGACTTCGCTAATTGGGCGGCGCAGAGCTCGCCCGTGTTACAAGCTCTACGGGGAGCGCTGATTTCATTGGAAGCGCTTTGCCAGTGTTCGCCAACTGGCCCAGCAAAACCTCTGCCGCACGGCGTCCCAGTTGGTGTCGGTCCTGTCGGATTGTTGTCAGAGCCGGAACATAAGATCCTGACATTTCGATATCGTCGAAACCAACAACCGAAATGTCACCGGGCACCTTCAACCCACCCGCGACCAGCCCAGAAATCAACCCAAAGGCAACCATATCCGCAGCGCAGAACACCGCTGTTGGGCGCTCATCCATCGCAAGTATTCGTCTGGCGGCCTCATGTCCGGATTCCAGCGAGAAGTCTCCCCTGATAATCCACTCGGGCCGCGCTGGAAGCCCCAAGCGTGTCCGTTCTTCGACCACGCCCTTACGCCGAGCGGTCGTCAGAACATTCCCGTCGGGACCGGTAACATGCGCGATTTTTTTGTGGCCCAAATCATGCAGGTGCCTGATCGCCAATCGCGCACCTTCGGCGTTGTCGCTGGAAATCACCGGAAAGGCCTCGCCTTCCACCCATTCACACAAAAATACTATGCGGTCGCCGGCGCCGTATGTGACGCATTGCTGAAGTGCGGTCGAAGGAATGCCACCATCCAAAGAAATTGCGCCATCTATCCGGCCGTCTCGAAAGTACCCGGCAAGAGTTTCTTCCTGCAGCGGATTACTTTCGGTATCGGCAATCAGAACTGCATAGTCCGAGCCCGCAAACCCCTCACTGATACCGGCAAGTATGCCCGAATAGAAAGGTTTGCCGAGGTTGGGAACAAGGATCAGTACGGCCCCCGCCCTTTTCATCCGCAGGTTTCGGGCCGCCTGATTAACGCGATATCCCGTCTCGCGAATAGCATCCAAAACAGCAACACGTGTTGATTTTGACACCAGATCGGGATTGGACAGAGCTCGACTGACAGTGGCTGTCGACACCTGCGAAACACGTGCGACGTCCTGTATTGTGGCGGGTTTGGGTATCTTGCTCATTGCTTGGCAGTCGATTTCTGGCTTGACTCGAATCTCATGTGATGCCGATTATGTAATCGATTACACAATTTGGAAAGTAGGTATTTTCCAAAATGTAATCGTTTGCAGTAACGATTTCTCCAAACGAGGGAACCTGATGGCATCCGAATTCAAACGCAACAAAAGCCGGGTTCTTTGATGGTTTCGAAGGTGACATTCGACTTTGCCGGGGCAAAGGTCCTGGTGATCGGTGCCAGCCGAGCCGGCATTGGTGCCGCTATTGCAAGAGAATTCCAGGACTCGGGTGCCACAGTGGAGATTACCGGTGTGGAACCGCAATGCGTCGAAGAGGACGCCGCCCGGTTTGACTACATTCAACTGGATGTAACCAACACCGAGGAAGTCTACAATTTTGCAGGTGAGCGGGACCATATTGACGTCTTGGTAAACTGTGCGGCGGTGACTCGACGCGGTGAAGAAATGGCACCTGAGTTCTTTTCCCACGTGCTGGACGTAAATCTGACCGGGTCTTTTCGCTGCGCCGAAGCGCTGCACCCTGCCCTTTCGGTCGCGAAAGGGCGCGTCATAAATGTGGCCTCCATGTATGCGCGCTTTGGTTCACCGCTCAACCCAGCCTATGGCGCGTCAAAAGCCGGCGTGGAACAACTAACAAAATCACTGGCGATTGCGTGGGCCAAAGACGGTATTCGGGTGAACGCGATCGCGCCCGGGTTCATCGTGACCGAGCAATCGGCGAAAGCCCGAAAAGACGCCAGTTTCTCAACAGCTGTAGAAGCACGCACACCCTTGGCACGCTGGGGTCACCCAGAAGATATCGCTGGAACAGCCTTGTTTCTCGCATCCGATGCGGCAGCCTTTGTGACCGGTACCTGCGTGATCGTGGACGGAGGGTATTCGGTTGTTTGACAGGAGCGCACGATGAGTGACTTCGCAAAAATCCGCGCTGCGGTGATCGGGTCCGGCTTCATAGGAACAGTGCACGTTCAGGCGCTTCGGCGTCTGGGCGTGGACGTAAGAGGTGTTCTTGGGTCATCGCCAGAGCGCGGAAGGGAACGAGCGCGGGCAATGAGCGTAGCCCGGGCTTATGACTCTCTGGAGGATCTGTTGGCGGATGAAAACATCGATATAGTGCACGTAACGACCCCTAACCACGCACACTATCCGCAAGTGAAATCGATCCTAGCTGCGGGCAAACACGTCATCTGCGAGAAACCACTTGCCATGACGTCCGTAGAAAGCGCCGAGATGGTCGACCTAGCCAAGGCTTCTGGCAAGGTTGCAGCGGTTTGTTACAACATTCGCTTTTATCCGCTGAACCAACAAGCCCACGGCATGGTAATGGCCGGGGATCTGGGTGATATCCGTTTTGTTACCGGGCACTACCATCAGGACTGGCTTGCCAAGCCCAACGACTGGAACTGGCGGTTGGAAAGCGAAATGGGTGGTGTGTTGCGTTCGGTCGGTGACATTGGAACGCACTGGGTTGACCTGACGAGCTTTGTCACTGGCATGAAAGCGGCATCGGTCATGGCGGAACTGGCTACTTTTATCCCGGAACGCCAGAAACCTCTCGGCTCGGTTGAGACGTTTGCCAGCGGAACCGGCGAAACCGAAAATGTGCATATCGATACCGATGATGCTGCTATGATCCTAATCCGTTACGAAAACGGAGCACGCGGCGTGATGAGCACATCCCAAGTGAATATGGGGCGAAAGAACTCATTGCAATGGGACATCGCCGGAGCAAATGCCAGTGCGGCTTGGGACAGTGAAACTCCTGATCATCTGTTCATTGGGCATCGTGACGCGCCCAACCAGACCCTGATGCGTGACTTCACCTTGATGAACGGTCCGGGGATCGCAGCCGCCACCTTGCCGCCCGGGCATGTCGAAGGGTTCGCAGATTCATTCTTCAACTTTTTCCGGGCGGTCTATGCCGACGTCATCGCAGGCGGGCGGCAACAAGGCAGCACATGGGCGACATTTGAGGACGGCCACTACGAGATGCAGTTCTGCGAAGCCGTCGTCAAGTCGGCGAGTGAGAGCCGCTGGGTCGATTTGAGCGAGATTTGAGGGCGATGACATGAAACTGGGCTTACTGACTGCACCATTCGAAAACTCTCAATTGACTGAGGTGGCGGCCTGGGCCGGTTCCAATGGGTTTTCGGCGATGGAGGTCGCCTGCTGGCCATCGTCAGGTGGCGAACAACGGCGCTATGCGGGAACCAGCCACATCAACGTAGATGGCCTTTCCGCGGATCAGGGCAATGAAATTGTCGGGCAACTCGGCGATCAGGGGATCGAGATTTCGGGTCTGGGGTACTATCCCAACCCGCTCCACGCCGATGAAGAGCATCGGGTTGAAGTTATTGGACATCTTAACAAAGTAATCACCGCCGCCGGTGTTATGGGCATCAAAGTTGTCAACACATTCGTCGGCGGAGATCGCACTCTGCATCTAGACGCGAACTGGGAGCGTGCCACCGAAATTTTCGATCCGATCGTGAGGCATGCACAAAACTCTGGTGTGCGTCTGTGCTTTGAGAACTGCCCGATGATCTTCAGCTATGACGAATGGCCCGGGGGTCACAACATTGCTTACTCGCCAAGAATCTGGCGGCGGATTTTTGAAGAATGGGGCGATGCGGTTGGCATGAACTTCGATCCTTCACATCTGATCTGGCAGTTCATCGATCAGACACGGTTCATCAAGGAGTTCGGTCCTCACATGGCTCATGTCCATGCCAAAGACGTGATGGTTGATGAGGACGGGCTTTATGAGAACGGTGTGATGTCTACCGGCATGGGATGGCAAATCCCACGGCTATGCGGGCTGGGCGATGTGGACTGGTCCGGTTTCTTTTCCGGCCTGTACCGCGCCGGATACGACGGTCCGATCATTATCGAACATGAAGACAGATTGTTCGAAGGGACTGACGAAAAGGTCAAGCGGGGTTTTCTGCTGGCCCGGGATGTCCTGTCACCCTTCATCAAGTGAAGAAATTATCAAATTTGAAATGACTAAAACTGGGAGGAAACTAAAATGAAGAACCTACTTTATGGTGTTGCTGCTCTTGCAGTTTCAGCGTCTCTTTCAACTGTGGCGTTGGCTGACGGGCACAAGCAATACACAATCGGAGTGTCCAACACCGTTCAAGGTAATGGTTGGCGCGAACAGATGATCTGCGCCATGCGTGCGCAAGCTCTGGTCGAAGCCGATGTGACGAACCTGATCGTTGCGCATCGCAACACCGATTCAGCCGGGCAACTGGAAGACATCAACAACCTCATCGAAGCGGGTGTAGACGCCATCGTGCTGAACCCATCCAACCCCGATGCTTTAAACTCGGCACTGGAAAAGGCGATATCTCAGGACATCGTAGTTGTTGCCGTGGATGCCGGCGTTTCGGCTGAAGGCGCCTACATTCTTTCGAACAATCAAGAAGAATACGCCTATCTTGGCGCCAAGTGGTTGTTTGAACAGCTTGGTGGCAAAGGTGACGTTGTCTATATGCGTGGCATTGCTGGGGTTTCGGCGGATACTGACCGCGACAACGGCTTTAAACGCGCGTTGGCAGAACACCCCGATGTCAATGTGGTCCACGAGGTTTTCACCGGCTGGCAGCAAGATCAGGGCAAGCAACAGATCTTTGATTACCTGGCCACCGGCATCCCGTTTGACGGTGTCTGGACCAGCGGCATCGACAATGTAATCGTCGACGCTTTCACTGAATCCGGGGCACCTTTGGTTCCGATCGTTGGCGCAGACAACGCAGGATTTGTTCAATATCTGACCGAGGTTGAGGGATTGAACGGCGCGGCAGTGACAAATCCTGGCTCAGTCGGCGGCGCAGGCATTGCTTTGGCTGTCGACATTCTGAACGGCAAGGCACCTGAGAACAAAACCGTTCTTGTAGATCCTGTGCTTTGGGAGAATGCGACGGACGCAGGCCGTGAAACGATCACAGCGGCTCAGAATCCTAACCTTGACCCGGAGTGGCCCGTATCAGTGACCGTTCCCGGCTGGACCGATTACACGATGGAACAAATCATCGACTGTAAGGGACCCGGCGAGGGCTGATCCGAATTGACTGGCCTTCCGCCTTTAGCTGGGCGGAAGGCAAATCCAACCCACTCGGCATTCAAGGGCATCCATGAGCAGCACACCACTTCTCTACGCGTCTGACGTGGCTAAAAGTTTTGGCGCCGTACGGGCGTTGACCAATGCGCACCTCACGGTTGCCGAAGGCGAGATCGTCGCCTTGATGGGCGCAAATGGCGCTGGCAAGTCCACTTTCGTCAAGATCATTACCGGTGCCCTTAAACCCGACGCTGGTCAGGTATTGATCAGAGGCAAACAAGCGTTTGTCGGAAGCCCCGCCGAGGCGCGCCGTTCCGGTTTGGTGCCGGTTTATCAAGAACCCTCACTCATTCCTGATCTCGACGTATCCGACAATCTTCGGCTGACAGACACACCTGTCGATCAGTTTCAAAACTGGGTTACAGAACTTGGCATCGAAGGCCTGAAACTATCGGCAATGATTGGCGACCTGCCACTTGCTACGCTGCGCATCCTCGATCTGGCACGCGCGCTGGCAGTTGAACCAGATGTCCTCTTGCTGGACGAAATGACCGCGGCGCTGCCGACGGATCTGGTTGAACGCGTATTGAAGACCGTAAGGCGCAAAGCAAATGACGGGATGGGTGTGATCTATGTTTCTCACCGTTTCACCGAGATTTCGGAACTGTGCGATCGGGCCACTGTGTTGCGGGATGGCATGTCTGTCGGAGATCTCGACATTGAACCCGGCGTAGAAGAACGCGTGGTCGAATTGATGCTGGGTCAGAAGATTGACATTGGAACACGTCAGATCCTTCGAGCAAATGAACCACAGACTAAGACACCGCGCCTAGGCATTAAGTCACTGGCTTTTGAGCCCAGTTTCTCGGATGTTTCGTTCGACTTATTCCCCGGCGAGGTCCTAGGGGTGGTCGCGCTTGAAGGTCAGGGGCAAGATGAACTGTTTGAGGTTCTGGCGGGCTTTGATCGCCCATCTTCAGGATCGATGGAAGTTGATGGAATGCCCGTAAACTTCGCCCACCCCGCCGACGCCATTGCCGTCGGGATAACTTTCGTTCCGGGCGATCGTTCAGACGCTCTGCTGGCGCAAAGGTCAGTTAAAGAAAACATCGCTCTGCCATTTTCAGCCCGGCTCAAGAACTGGGGACCAATAAAATTGCGGCATGAGCGCGATCGGGTCGCTTACGCGGTCGAGAAGCTGCAGATCGACACACGCGCGCAGGGCGAGGTGCAAAGGCTTTCAGGTGGCAACCAACAGAAAGTCACCATTGGTCGCTGGCTCGCGACAGGTGTCGAAACCCTGCTTCTATTCGATCCGACCCGTGGCATCGATGTGCGCACAAAACGCCAGATTTACCCGCTTGTCCGTGAGTTGGCAGATCAAGGAGCGGCGGTTCTATTCTACACGTCCGAGTTGGAAGAAATCCCACTTGCCTGTGACCGCGCGGTCGTAATCTTCAACGGTCGCGTGGTTGATGTGATTGATGCCGCTGACGCGGATGAACAAACACTGATGCGTGCTGCCTATGGCCTGACTGAGACGGAGGGCGCGGCGTGAGCGTGGCCATCCGAAAACACGCATGGGTCATGGGGTTAGCGATTCTTCTCATGGTCCTTTTGACCATCACAAAATTGATACAACCAACTTTCGGTGCGTCAGGACTGGAGAGTATTGCCCGCGCCGCCCTGCCCTTTGCTTTCGCAACCGCCGGTATGGCCATCGTCGTAATCGTCGGCGGTATCGACCTGTCTGTTGCGTCTATGATGGCTGTCTGTGCTGTGACTGCAGCCGTTCTGATGGAGCGCATGGCCGGTGTACCGGCCTTGTTTATCGTGTTGGGGGTCGGGTTATTGATGGGGTTGATCAATGGTCTTTTGATCGTTGTAACGCGCGTGCCCGATATCGTTGTGACACTCGCCATGCTGTTTGTGTGGGAAGGCGTCGCGCTGTTGATCCTTGAGACACCGGGCGGCGCGACTGCAGATTGGCTGGAACAGGCAATACGCGGTCACTTTCTATTCGCCGGGCTGCCCAAGGCACTGCTTGTCATTGCCTTGGGCATCGCTGTTGTCTGGATGCCAATCCGGCGCTCCAAACTCGGACTATCGATCTACGCCACCGGATCAGACGAGCTTGCCGCCTTCCGCTCTGGCGTTTCAGTGGGAAGAACAAAGATAACGGCCTATGCGCTATGCGGGCTGTTTTGCGCCATGGGCGGTCTAAGCCTCGCTGCGCTGACCGGGATTGGAGAGCCGGTTCCGGGGCCATATCTTATGGCCTCGGTCGCGGCCGTAGTACTTGGCGGCGTCGTACTGGGCGGAGGCAAAGGCAGTCTGCTTGGGCCGATCATCGCGGTGTTCATTTTGCGGATCATTCGAACGATCCTGACATTGCTGGCCGTCGATCCAAACGTGACCACAATTATCGAAGGCACAATTATGGTTCTCGTCGTTATGCTGGGCACGGCGGCTTCACTAAAAGGAGCCCGCCGATGAGCATGGACACCATAGATCCACCGATGGTCCGCTTTGGCCGTTATCTGCGCGACAACCCGATCATCCCGCTATTGGTCTTCCTTGTCCTGATGATCGCTGTGCTGGAAGTATTGCGGCCAGGTATCGTTACCCCGGTCCGAGCAGGTCGGGATGGGCTGATTTCAACCTTTTGGGTTGGCAACCTGATCAAGTTCGCAATTCCATTGGCGATGCTTGCGGCTTGTCAGGTGCTGACAATGCTAACCGCAGGAATTGATCTCTCGGTCGGGGTAGTTGCCACCGTGTCAGCCTTCGTTTGCGCAACACTTAGTGCGATTTGGGGCGTGACACCTGCAGTATTGATCGCGCTGTCAGCTGGCCTAGTTGTGGGCGTTGTAAATGGCATCGGTGTGGGATTGGTCCGGGTCCATCCATTGATCATGACACTGGGATCGGGGTTAATCGCCACCGGATGTCTGCAGGTCTATCAACGCCTCGTTATCAATGCTGGCACCGAAATCCCCGCCTTCCTTGCCTGGCTCGGAACCGGCCGCACCGCTGGAATGCCGAATGGCCTTTTTGTATTCATCCCGTTTGCGCTCTTTATCCTGTGGCTTATGCGCTATACAGGATTTGGTCGGCTGCTGTTCGCCCTAGGCTCCAATGAGCAGGCCGCTAAGCTGTCCGGGGTCCGAGCATGGCAGGTCTATCTGGGGCTCTACGTGCTTTCAAGTTTGATCGCTGCGCTGGCTGGCTTGCTCTATCTCGGCATGATCCGTCAAACTTCGCTGAGCCTTGCCAACCCCTTATTGTTACCCTCTGTCGCTGCGGCGGTGATTGGCGGCACATCAATCTTCGGAGGTCGTGGCAGTTTCGCAGGTGCGATTGTGGGCGCACTTATTCTACGTGTGCTGGATACTATGCTAACATTGATGCAAATGCCGGAAGGTGCGCGCACGGCCCTGTTTGGGCTGATCATTCTTGCAGTTACCGCACTCTACGTCAGGATCACCGGCACGCGCTAAAGGGAGTTTCCAATGGCCAAATTCCGGATCGTCGGCATCAGTTTCGATCACATGCATATGGGTGACTTGCTTCGGATGGTGCACGATCACCCTGACGCTGAAATCGCCGGTATATTCGATCCTGATTGGGACAAGATGAAGGCAGCGGCAACGGCATTCAGCGTTCCCGAAGATCGGATCTTTACCGACTTCGACACATGCATGGCTGCGGGACCCTACGACATGGCAATTCTTTGTGTGGCAACGGCTCAGCATGCGGAATATACCGAACGTCTGGCCTCTTACGACCTGCATGTTTTTGTCGAAAAGCCCTTTGCCGCATCTTCTGATGATGCGCGCCGCATGATGGCTGCAATGGATAGGACCGACAAGCAGTTGATCATCAACTGGCCATTACGATGGGTCGAAAGCCACGTCACGGCCAAACGGTTGATTGATGAGGGGATGATCGGCAACCTGCGCGAAGTGCATTTCTACGACGGAAATCGCGGCCCCCTATACCATCTGGCCGACAAGGTCGAAGTCACCCCGGACGAGGTTGAGCGTCAGAAACCGAACTCATGGTGGTATAAGCGGGCATCGGGCGGTGGGTCGCTGTTGGATTACCTTGGCTACGGCGCGACGCTTGGAACCTGGTATTTAGGGGGAAAGGAGCCGATCGAGGTGACATGCACAGTCGATGAGACGCCGGGGATTGAGGTCGATCAACACGCCATTGCCGTTTGCCGTTATGAAACGGGGCTCTCAAAAATGGAAACGCGCTGGGGCACCTTCACCGACCCGTGGACAACGCAACCTCAACCAACTTGCGGATTCGTCTTTGTGGGCACAGACGGCACCATTTCATCGCCCGATTATGCCGATCACATAACGGTTCAAACCCGTACACGACCTGACCGGCACGAGATACCAGTGACTCCGCTACCGTTAGGTGAACGAAATGCGATTGAGTACGTCCTTGACTGCATATCCAGAGAAATCCCGGTCAAAGGGCCACTGGATCCAGCACTTTGCCTGACAGCGCAACGGATCGTCGATACGGCGCTCCGCTCGGCATATGAAAAACGAACACTTCGGCTACTCGCATGACCTCAGACAGTGCCAATACAGACCAGTACGCACTAAAATCTGCGCATCGGCACGAAATCGATGCGCCGGATCTGCAGTATCTTCCACCAATGCCTCGACGCTATGAACCCCGGATCGGGGTTATTGGTACGGGTGGGATTTCTGCAAGCCATCTTGATGCCTACCGAACAGCAGGCTGGGACGTCGCTGCAATCTGGAACCGTACGCGCGCGAAGGCTGAAGAGAAAGCTGCTGTTTACTGCCCGTCTGCCCGCATCGAAAATGACTGGGAGGCGCTTCTTGCCGATAGCGAGATCGACGTTGTCGATGTCACGCTGCACCCTGAACATCGCGTGCCAATCATCAGAGCTGCCCTGCAAGCAGGCAAACACGTGCTCAGCCAGAAGCCTTTTGTTACCGACCTCGATCTGGGTAATGACCTTGTGAAGCTGGCAGATGATCAGGGCGTTAAACTAGCGGTAAACCAGAACGGTCGTTGGGCCCCGCACCTGTCCTGGATGCGTGAGGCGGTTTCAGCCGGATTGATCGGTGATGTTCTGTCGGCCCATATCTCAATTCACTGGGATCACAGCTGGACTGCAGGTACCCCGTTTGACGAAATCGACCAGCTGATACTTTACGACTTTGGAATTCACTGGTTCGACTTTCTTGCGTCTCTTGTCGGAGATAGAGCAGAAAGCGTCTTTGCAACTGCTACATCTGCACGCGGCCAGGCCAACAAAGTGCCTCTGATGTCGCAGGCTCTGGTTCGTTTGGACCAAGGCCAAGCAAGCCTGGTTTTTGACGGGGGCGTTCCCTATGGGCCTCGCGATACAACATACGTTGCAGGTACGACCGGTAGCCTGACATCAGTTGGACCGGATCTGTCGACGCAATCTGTGACACTTGAGACAGCGCATGGCATTGCGCGGCCTGCACTCGAAGGACAATGGTTCAACGACGGGTTTCGTGGCGCCATGGGGGAGCTTCTTTGTTCAATTGAAGACGACCGAGAGCCCTCAACATCTGCAAGAACCAACCTAAAATCATTGGCCATCGTTCTCGCCGCGGTTGCTTCGTCTAAACGCAAAAGGGAGGTCGAGATAGGAAGCATTAGGCTCAGGACACATAGCGAATAGATTACCAAAGCGGCGAGAACGATTGCTGAAAGGAAGAGTTTGGGACACCTGTCGAACCGCGTCGCCACACGTCGCCAGTCCTTCAATCTGCCAAACATGATCTCAATCCGATTGCGGCGTTTGTAGCGGCGCTTGTCGTATCGGACAGTTGTCTTGCGCTGTTTGCGGCTTGGGATGCACGCGCGTATCCCTTTGTCTTTCAACGCTTCTCTAAACCAATCGGCATCATATCCGCGCTCACCCAGCAACCATTCGACATTTGGCGGGCTGCTGACCAATGCCCTCGCGCTAATGTAGTTGCTGACCTAACCGGCAGTGACAAACAGATTCCAGGGGCTTCATTCGCCATTGTGCTTGAACCAAAAGCGCAAAAGGGCTCATCTGTCACAAACCGCATGCAACTTTGTGTTCATGCTGGCCTTGGTGCGCCCGATCAGACATGTGCACCGCTCATTTGAGCGCGATGAATCACGCAGCCAAACGGAAATCAATGGGCCTAAATTGTTGTTGTCGCGTGACGTCTTCCACTGAAGCAGAATATACTCCAGCATAGTCCGCGCAGTCTCCAGACCGGTTGCTGAGCAAAAGATTGGTGATGTCCTGAGCCGCGTTCTGAGCATGAGCTTGAACGGCAGTAAATCCTGTAAGAAGCGCGCTGAATGTCAAAACACTCACTCGCATGGTTCGATCTCCTGGGGTTTTCAGAAATCCAAAAATATGTTGCTCGATGGGAGTTGATGTCAGTCATCCTATCCTCAAAACGCGACGCGGTCCCCTCCTTTCAAGTCCAGGATTTCTCTCGCTTCATCGGGAGTTGCGACCTGACTGCCTTTCTCTCACCGAAGATTCAGGCCGCGATTCTCGACGGCACCCGGCCGCCCGAACTCACACTCAAGCGTCTGGTCAGCGTTACCCACGCACTTGATTGGGCCGAACAGGAATGTCGTTCGACTTTTGACACCTCAAGAACCGGCCTCCCAGATACAGGGTTCGCCCTCCTTGATCTGTGGGAACAATTCCCTACTCCACCTTTTTGGGAATTTGCAGCATAGATCTCTGAAAAACATACATTTCTGAGAGGAGAAACTCTGGATTCCAGACCCATCTCACGAAAATTCCCTGTAAGTTGCCGGGTATCAGGGAAATCCCTCCCAAAGCGACCCCGCCAAAATGCGCCACTGAGACTGAGGCCTGAATTGCGTTCTGAGTGTACGGTTTGCTCCATCTCTGATTGAAAGCGCATGCGCCAACTCGCGGGAATTGCAGCGCAATTCCGGATCAGAAAACACAACTGAAGTGAGACAGGTATGAGTGGCGGGGAGACAGGGATTCGAACCCTGGGGACGCTCTCACGCCCAACGGTTTTCAAGACCGCCGCATTCGACCACTCTGCCACCTCCCCGCGTGGGGCCGGGTCTAAGGCTATCTTTAAACGGTGGCAAGACCAAATAGGGAAATCTTGCCGAAGCCTGTGCAGCAGACTTTCCATGGCCGAACGTGCAGGCTATGCTTTGCGTGAAAGACCGTGACAGGCTGGCAGTTCAGAACCAGCGATCGGCGGCGGGGTACGATGAAAGAGGCCCCTTACAGGCAAGGGATTGCAAATATGGATCGAGCGACCACGACACGCGCAAAACCGCGGGCACTGGCGGTTCTGGTAATAACAGTTGCGGCTCTGTCAGGGTGCGACGAGGCCCTGACATCGGGTGGAACATCCACCGAGCAGGCGGACGAAAGCGTGCAGGACGACGGCAAATTAGAGCTGTTTCCCAAAACGACAGGGAACGCGCGTGATGATGTTGAAGCTCCTGATGTCTTCAAGGTCACCGAAGCCGGTTTGTGGGATGGGCGCCCCTCGTTGGGCGGAATCTGGGTCGCGCACCCGGACGTTACACAGCCTGAACGTGTTCGGATAACGAATACAAAGAACAACAAATCCGTAACCGGCGCACTTTTCCGCCGCGAACGCAACTTGCCGGGCCCTGCGCTGCAACTGTCTTCGACTGCCGCCGCGAAACTGGGTATCCTCGCAGGCGCACCGACTCGGGTTGAAGTAGTTGCCCTGCGGCGCAAGCCTGCCGAGAAAGTAGAAGAAAAAGCTCCTGAGCCCGAAGAGGTCGCTGAACCCGAAGAGACCCCAACGGCTGAGGCGGTTGAACCTCAGGACAAGAAAACCGATAGCCAGACCACAGCAGATGTGTCCGAAGACGTTGATAAACCAGCCAAGCGTAAATGGTGGCAAAAGAAGGCTCCAGTTGCTGCAGCTGGTGCTGCGACAGCTTCAGCCGTGGCTGAAACCGCAGAAAAGACCGATGAGGTGGCAACAGAGATTATCGAGGCGGCGCCTGAGCCAGCACCAACCGCAAATCTGACCGATCCCACTGTCGCGCCGCCAACCGAGGCTGCACCGAAGCGGAAATGGTGGCAAAAGAAGCCTGCCGACGAAATCACCGAAACACCTCTGGACCCGATTGAGGGCGCTGCAGCGGCCATCGAAGAGGCCGCCCCTACCCCGGCAGCAACCGCAGCCAGCACTGAGGCAACCTCCGTTTCATCGCTTTCAAAACCGTTTATTCAGGTGGGCACCTTCACAGTTGAAGAAAATGCCGAAGGTGCTGCCGAGAAAATTCGGCGAAACGGGTTGCCTGCGAAAGTTCAAAAACTCGAAGCCAATGGCAAAACTGTTTGGAGGGTGATCGTTGGTCCTGCTTTGACGCGGGCGGAACGAAACGCAATGCAAAGCGACGTCAAAGATCTGGGCTTTTCTGACGCCTATACCGTGAAGAATTAAGCAAAAGGAGGTCCCCCTCGTGCTGTCCTCATTTCGATCATCTGTACTGACCCTCGGTTTGGCTATGTTTGCCCTGCCCGCACAAGCTTTCGATACGCAAGCCCGTGCTGCCTATGTCATGGACCAAACGACAGGAACCGTTCTTTTGTCCAAAGACGCAGACCAGCCGTTGCCGCCCGCGTCCATGTCCAAACTCATGACCCTGTTTGTAGCATTCGAAGCGCTGCGGGACGGTCGCCTGGAACTGAATGAGGAACTTCCGGTTTCCGAACATGCGACCAGCTATAAGGGCTCAAGTATGTTCCTGAACACGCAGGACCGTGTCCGGGTCGAAGACCTGCTGCGCGGGATCATAGTCCTGTCAGGAAATGACGCATGTGTTGTTATCGCCGAAGCCCTTAGCCCGGACGGAACCGAAGCTGGGTTTGCCCGGTTCATGACCCAACGCGCGCAACAGCTGGGCATGAATAATTCGAACTTTGCGAATTCGAACGGATGGCCAGCCGCAGGCCACATGATGTCTGTGCATGACCTCGCCATTCTGGCCGACCATCTGATTAGCGACTTTCCCGAATATTACCCTCTGTTCGCCGAGGAAGAGTTCGAATTCGACAACCGGGTGCCGTCAAATTCGCGTAACCGGAATCCCTTACTGAAACTTGGGATTGGTGCGGATGGGCTAAAGACTGGCCACACGCAAGAAGCGGGCTATGGCCTTGTAGGATCGGCACAGCAGGGGGATCGCAGGGTCATTTTCGTTTTGTCGGGGCTCGACAGCGTCGCCCGCCGCGCAGAGGAGGCTGAGGCCGTCGTTAACTGGTCGTTTCGCAATTTTGTCGAGAGGCAGCTTGCCGAAGCAGAAAAACCGATAGGACAAGCCGATATCTGGATGGGCACTTCGAAAACGGTTGATCTTGTCCCGCAAGAGGATTTGACACTGCTGCTGCCTGTTCTCGGGGATAAGAATGTTGAGGCAGAAATCGTCTATGACGGTCCGCTTGAGGCCCCCATCGCCAAAGGACAGGAAATCGCTGAGCTTGTCATCAAACCCGATGGCCTGCCCGAGATCCGCCGACCTCTGGTCGCAGCGGAAAGCGTCGAAAAGGGCGGTTTCTTCGTGCGGATCATGACGGTCGGCGGCATTGTTGCAAAAGATGTCATCGGTAACCCGTTGGGCGCGATGTGACGGCGGGCGGGTTGTTTCTGACCTTCGAAGGCATTGACGGATCGGGCAAATCCTCTCAAGCGCGCATGCTGGCCGAGCATTTGCGCGGCCTCGGGCATGATGTCGTACTGACACGTGAACCTGGCGGCTCAGCCGGGGCCGAAGAAATCCGCAGGCTGGTTCTTGAGGGCGATCCCGACCGCTGGTCCGCCGAGACGGAAATCCTGCTGTTCACTGCTGCGCGGCGCGACCATCTGGAACGCACCATTGAACCCGCTTTGACTGCGGGCAAGATCGTCATCTGCGACCGTTTCGCCGATAGCACCCGCATGTATCAGGGCCTATCTCGCGGCGACCTGCGGGGATTGGTCGATCAGTTGCATAAGCTGATGATCAAACGTGAACCGGATCTGACCGTGTTGATCGACATGGATCCTGAAACCGGCCTCTCTCGGGCCAAGGGTCGGCAGGGCACCGAAGAACGGTTCGAGGATTTCGGCATTCACCTGCAACAGAAGATGCGGGCCGGTTTTCTGGCATTGGCAGATGAGTTCTCCGACCGGTTTCGCGTGATCGACGGCGACAGGGACATGGACAGCGTTGCCCGGGATGTGACAGATATCGTCATGCAAGCCTTGTGACGGACGATTGATGAGCGACGACACCCCGATCCCGGATCAGGCACCCGGTGCCCTCCATCCGCGCGAAACACCGCAACTGTTTGGGCAGGCCGAGGCCGAGCAGGCCTTTCTTGACGCCTATACTTCTGATCGTCTGCACCACGGCTGGCTGCTGACCGGCCCCCGAGGTGTGGGTAAGGCAACGCTGGCCTGGCGGATCGCGCGGTTTCTGCTGGCAACCCCGCCGGTCGAAGAGGACGGACTGTTTGGCGCGCCACCTCCCCCTAAAACGCTTGAGATTCCACCAGATCACCCGGTTGTTCATCGAATTCTGGCTGGTGCCGAGCCTGGCCTGGCCGCCATCAAACGATCCGTGAACGATCAGGGCAGGTTGCGAAATGAAATCGTTGTGGACGACATTCGCAAACTTGGGAAGTTCTTCGGCCTGTCCTCGGCCGATGGGGGCCGCCGTGTCGTCATCGTAGATTCTGCGGATGAAATGAACATCAGCGCCGCCAACGCATTGCTGAAAATGCTCGAAGAACCGCCTGCGCGGACAACGCTGCTGTTGATATCGCATCAACCGTCCCGCCTTTTGCCCACGATCCGATCCCGGTGCCGTACCTTGCGCCTTTCGCCGCTGAACGCGGAAGATATGAACGCCGCACTGACCCAGACCGGGGTTGAGCTGACTGGAAACCCCGACCATCTGGCCGCTCTGGCCAGCGGGTCCGTTGGGGACGCCGTCCGCCTGATAAATCTGAGCGGACTCGAAATATATGCCGAGCTCATCGCGATCCTGAGCACCCTGCCCCGGCTGGACAGACAACGCGCTCTGGCTCTGGCCGAGGCTGCCGCACAGCGCGGAGCAGCCGAACGGTTCGAGTTGCTGTTGACGCTGATCGACATTGCCTTGTCACGTCTTGCTGTGACCGGTGCGACTGGTGCTCCGCCATCGCCAGAGGCCGCGCCAAACGAAGGTGATATCCTGTCCCGTTTGTCCAGATCGCCGGAGCAGGCACGCCTTTGGGCGGAAACCGCAGCCCAGATCACCGCCCGCGCCCGCCACGGGCAGGTGGTGAACCTTGACCCTGCCGCTCTGGTCCTAGATACGGTGTTCAAGATACAGGAAACCGCCGGTCAGAACAGATGAGCGACACCCCCCAAATCACCGACAGCCATTGCCATCTGGACTTCCCCGATTTTGAAGGACAGTTGGACCTGATCGTCGCAAATGCGGCCGAATCCGGTGTGACCCGGATGGTGACGATCTGCACCAGGTTGAGGAACGAACCCACTGTGCGCGCCATAGCTGAGGCTCACGCGCCGGTATTCTACGCGGCAGGCACGCACCCGATGAGTGCAGCCGATGAACCGATGGCAACTGTGGACGAGCTGGTGGCACTGTCACAGCACCCCAAGTTTGTTGGTATCGGTGAAACCGGGCTGGATTATCACTATACCGCCGACAGTGCGCAGGTTCAGCAGCAATCCCTGCGCGTTCATATCGAGGCCGCTCAGCGTACCGGACTGCCTTTGATCATTCATGCGCGCGCGGCGGACGAAGACATGGCCCGCATTCTGGCCGAAGAATACGGCAATGCCCCCTATTCATGTGTGATGCATTGTTTTTCGTCTTCGGCCGAACTGGCACAGTCCGCCCTGGATCTTGGGTTTTACCTGTCCATGTCGGGCATCGCCGCTTTTCCCAAAAGCCAGGAATTGCGCGATATTTTCGCAAATGCGCCAGTAGACCGCATCCTGGTTGAAACCGACGCGCCCTATCTGGCGCCGCCCCCGTTTCGCGGCAAACGGAATGAACCGGCCTATACCGCCCACACCGCCCGCAAAGGCGCCGAGGTCTTTGGCATGGGCTATGCCGATTTCGCGGCGCAGACCCAGGCCAATTTCGAAAGACTCTTCACCAAGGTCGCCTCTTACAAGGCGGCGGCATGACCACGCTGCGCTGCACCATTTTGGGCTGCGGCTCGTCAGGTGGAGTGCCACGTCTTGGCGGTCACTGGGGCGACTGCGACCCCGAAAACCCCAGGAACATCCGCCGCCGCTGCTCGATGCTGGTCGAACGTGACGGGCCCGAAGGCACCACCTCTGTTCTGATCGACACAACCCCGGATATGCGCAGCCAGCTGCTGGACACCGGCACCGGGCGGTTGGACGGGGTGGTCTATACCCATTCCCATGCCGACCACGTCCACGGCATTGACGACTTGCGCATGATTGTCTTCAACATGCGCGAACGGGTGCCGGTCTGGGCTGATGGCGACACCCAGAATGATCTTTTGGGCCGATTTGGCTATGCCTTCATCCAACCCGAAAACTCACCCTACCCGCCGATCCTCAACCTCAAGACAATCGACGGCCCGTTCGAGATCACTGGCCCCGGAGGCCCTATCCCGTTTCACCCCTTCAAGGTGAACCACGGATCAATCGACGCGCTTGGTTTCAAAATGGGCAATCTGGCCTACCTGCCGGACGTGGCAGAGATATATGACGATGCCTGGACCACATTAGAGGGTCTGGACTGTCTGGTGATCGACGCGCTGCGCCGGTCCCCGCACCCGACCCATGCGCATCTGGAAAAGACCCTTGGCTGGATCGACCTGTTGCAACCAAAAACCGCGGTTCTGACCAACATGCATATCGATCTTGACTATGCCACGGTCGACGCAGAAACCGCAGACAACATCACCCCTGCTTATGACGGCATGGTGATACATCAGGCTCTGTAGAGCCCTGGCCGAGATCATGCAGATATCCTTTCCCGCGCGAATAACTGTTGCGGAACGCTGACATGCTGCAAAATCTCATTGAAGTCATCCTTCCAGTTTTTCTTGTTATTGGAGCCGGTTACGTCTCCACTCTTCTTGGATACTTCAAGGAAAACCACATTGATGGCCTGATGAAGTTCACTCAGGGTTTTGCAATCCCCTGCCTTCTGTTTCTTGCGATTTCACATCTCGACCTCAGTGTCAGTTTTGATCCCAAGCTGTTGATCAGCTTTTACTCTGCTGCTGCGCTTTGCTTTTGTGCCGGCCTGTTCGGCGCGCGACTGATCTTCAACCGCGAATGGGAAGATTGCGTCGCAATCGGTTTTTGCTGCCTGTTCTCCAATTCCGTCCTGCTGGGATTGCCGATTACTGAACGGGCTTATGGCCCTGAAAGCCTTACGGGCAATTATGCCGTCATCGCCTTTCACTCGCCGTTTTGTTACGGCCTAGGCATCACGGTAATGGAGGTGATCCGGAACCGAGGCCACGGAGGATCGCGAATGGTTCGCTCGGTCCTGACCGCGATGTTTCGCAACGCTCTGATTGTCGGGATCTCACTGGGTTTCATCGTAAATCTGTCCGGGCTCGGCGTGCCAGCCGTTGTGGATGATGCCCTTGGCCTGGTGACCCGCGCGGCCCTTCCCGGCGCGCTGTTCGCGCTTGGGGGCGTTCTGGTTAAATACAGACCCGAAGGTGACCTAAGGGCGATCGCCTTTGTCTGCGGCGTTTCTCTGCTGCTGCACCCGAGCCTTTTCTGGCTTTTCGGATCCACCCTTGGACTGCCACAGGATCTATTCCGGTCCGGAGTGATGACAGCCGCCATGGCCCCTGGTTTCAACGCCTATATCTTTGCAAACATCTATGGCCGCGCCAAACGGGTTGCTGCATCCTCTGTTCTGTTGGGGACGGCAGTATCTATCCTGAGCGTCTGGTTTTGGCTGACCCTATTGGGCTGACGGTACGGCTGGCGGATTGACTTTTACACGACGCGGCGCACCTATCGCTAAAGCGGACAGGACAGATTTATGACACACGCCCTTATCGTTACCCATGGCCAACCTTCTGACCCAGAACCAGCCGAAGCGGCCTTGGCGGCTTATGCGGCCGATGTAAATGCCCTGTGTGCCGGTGTTTCGGTTCATTCTGCAACGCTGGCAGCCCCTGGGGCACTTGACAGCGCACTGGACAAGATTCCCTGCGACGCCGTCATCTATCCCCTGTTCATGGCCAAAGGGTGGTTTGTCACAGATGTGCTGCCGAAGCGTATTGGTGACCGCCGAAACCCTATTCTGGATCCTTTGGGCGCGGACCCGGAATTGCCCCAGTTGGTCGCGCAAACTCTTGAGGGAACGCTGCAAGACAAAGGCTGGCGGTCACAAGAAACGGACCTTGTGATCGCTGCGCATGGATCGGGCCGCAGCAGAAACCCTTCCGCCGTTGCAACGGCATTCGGCGACGCTTTGTTGCAGCTGATACCACTTGGATCCCTGCGCCTTGGGTTTGTCGAAGAGGCCCCTTCGATTTCTGTGGCCGCCGCAGGAACCGGCGCCCAAACCCTGTGTTTGCCATTTTTTGCCTGCACGGGTGGCCATGTTCTTGAGGATGTGCCGCAAGAATTAAGCAAGGCCAAGTTCAAGGGACAGGTTTTACCGGTTGTGGGTGAACTGCCACTGGTGCAGCAACACATAGCGTCCGTTCTCAAAGCTTTTTCTCCATCGAAGTAGAGTCGTCTGACCACATACACTTTGCCGGTTCCTTTAGGGGGAAACCTATCTGTGTGAGTGATCCACAAGCTGCGAATATAGACAGTGGCGAGACCGGCCATTTCGCTTGGCCGCATACAGGGCAAGGTCTGCCGCATGCAAAATCTCAGCGGGTTTAAGCGATGGAAACTGGGTCGAAAGCGCCGTGCCTATACTGGCTGAAACCTGGCACGACACGTTGTCGAACATCATCGGTTCCCGCAGCCGTTCGATCAGCCTGCTGGCGATTGCAGAGAGAACACCCTCGTCCGTCAATCCTTTGTATATAATTACAAATTCGTCCCCGCCGACACGCGCCACTGTATCGTCTCCGCGGGTTTCCTCACCCATGATCCGCGCCGCCTGTTGCAACACATAGTCGCCTGCGGCATGCCCGAATTGGTCATTGACCGATTTGAAAAAATCAAGATCCAGATGCATCAGCGCGAATGGAGATTTGGACGAGATCATGTGATCCAATAGAACATCCATCGCCCGGCGATTTTTCAGCCCCGTCAGTGTATCTGTAAATGCCTTTTGTTCGGCGGCAAGCATCGCCCCTTGAAGGCGCAGGTTCAGAGATCTGGACGCCTCCATCGCTGCCGATTTCGCCTCGACCAGATACAATAATTCGATCGCCAGATCAGTGCCCGAGAAATCCGCACTGGTCAGGGCATAATCCCGGACCGCATCCAAAATCGATATTCCGAAAGACAGATTGATGACCGCCCCCTTACCTTTGGGCAGCGGAGCGATAAGGCCCTTCAATGCTGTGCGCGGGGTGTCATGGAACCTGAGCTGTAACTTGGTGCCGGCCTGGGACATCAAGCCTGAAACCGTGGTAACCGCCCTAGGGCGAAGCAGCTCAAAGATTTCCAGAAAGCTCTGACCTTCCATCGGCTTTTCAGGGCGCAGCTTTTGCAAGGTTGATCCGACGCGGGTCACTTTCCCATCCTCGTTCACCAGCAAAAACATCGGGCACAGGGTTTGCAAAAGCTCTGCCAGATTATTCGCGTTCATCATGCTTTTCGCGCCCCTAAATCAAAATGCCGACCTTCTGAAAAAGCGCTTTCTACCAGAACGATTGAGATAAACTCGATCTCACCCTGCTGGCCCTCATGCGATAGCATGGCCAGAGCCCCGTAATCATCAGCCATCGCGCGCAATACACCAACCATGACGCTTGAAAACCCAGGCAGACCTGGATGGCAGGACAATCTGTATTCCGTCGGTGAAAGCTCATGCAATTCAAGTGCCGGAAGATTTAGATCCGATACGGCCAATCTGACCCGGTCAGACAGATCATCAAGCGAATGGAGAAATTCCAGATAGCTGACACCGCCAAATCGCAACAGACGGCGCAGGTCTTCCATGTTGGGATGAGACACAAGGTACGTTCCCAAGTCTTCAAGAACGTCACTGCGTGAACGTTTCAGGACCGTGCATACCTCATCCAATACCTGCTCGGTAATATCATCGTCGTAAACAAGCATGGCCTCGAACTCGGCAAAGCCCAGTTCGGCTGAATCCATCACGCGCATCCAGCACGGCTGCCCGTAGGTCACCGCAACAAAGGATTGAATCGCCCGGTTGATCAGACCATGCATGAGAGACCTCAAATTGGTTTCTCACGCAGTGTGCTCTGAAATTTGTTAACAAACACCCAACACGCGGGCGTCACCGCATAGAATTCATGCAAGTATCGAAGTGGAAGTGACTGAGATTACGCTAGAAATCTGTCGGCGCTCCGCCTTCGGTTTTGCGTCGTGCGACAAAGTCAGCAAGCTCTTCCCGGATGCCCTCATCCATTGCCGGAGCTTCAAAGCTGGTGATGATTTCCTTGAACATGTGATGCGCGCGCTCAGCGGTCCAGACGCCTCCTGCGACTTCCCAACCCTCATAGTTCTTCCAGTCACTCAGAAACGGCTGATAAAACGCTGTGGTATAGCGATCCTGAGTGTGCTGAATGCCAAAGAAATGCCCGTCATTGCCGACTGACCGGATCGCATCCAGAGCAATCTCGTCAGGGCCGGTTGCCGTCAATTCCGGCTGCATATACCGCTGAATTTGCTGCAATATCTCGCAATCCATAATGAACTTTTCAGGGCTTGCGATCAGGCCACCCTCAAGCCAACCTGCAGCGTGATAGACCATGTTGGTGCCCGATTGCACCGCCGCCCATAATGAGTTCGAGGTTTCCCATACAGATTGGCCATCCGGAACGTTTGCCGCGCAGACACCCGAAGACCGCAGGGGCAGGTCATAAAATCGGGCCATCTGGCCGGTCATCTGTGTCGCCCGCATGTATTCCGGCGTTCCAAAAGCCGGAGCACCAGATTTCATATCAACATTCGAGGTGAACGTACCGATGACACAAGGAATCCCTGGTCTCACATATTGGAACAATGCAATCGCGCACAGCGCCTCGGCCAGGGATTGCGCTACTGCACCGGCCATTGTGACGGGGGCCATCGCCCCGGCCAAGGTGAACGGCGTCACAACAATCGCCTGCCCGCGCCGCGCCAACCTCAGGCAACCGTCGATCATGGGCTGATCGTGCTTCAACGGCGAGGTCGAGTTGATGTTAGTATACATCCTCGGTTTGGCTTCGAATTCTTCATGGCTCAGCCCCCCTGCGATCCGCACCATTTCCATGACGTCTTCGACGCGTTCCTTGCCCAGCGAATAGGCATGCATCGCCTTATCGGTCAGAGTCAGCTTGTCGTACAGAACATCCAGATGCCGGACGCTGGCATGTATATCCACTGGCTCGACCGGGTATCCGCCGGCAAAATGGATACAGTTGAAATACTGCGTCAACTTCAACAGGTTCCGGCACATCTCGCGATTTCCCGGTACCTTGGTGCCAATCTCCATATCCCAGTAGTTCGGCGGGGACGAAACATTTCCGAACAGCAGGTTTTTTCCCCCGATCTCGATTGCGCGGTCGGGATTACGCGGTGTGATGGTAAAGGTGGATGGGGCTTTACGCACCATTTCCATGACAAAGTCCCGGCCCATTCGAACGTTGTCACCGTTGATCGTACATCCGGCCTCACGCAGGATTCCGATTGCCTCTTCGTTGTAGAACTCGATCCCGATCTCTTCGAGAATCCGCATTGCGCCCTCGTGGATCGCCGCGACGCCAATCTCGTCCAACGGTTCGGTTGGTTTGTCGGTGTTGATCGGAGGGCTCCACGGCATCTGATCAATAACCGCTGCGCCCCGTCTCTCGGCGGCACCAGCCCGTCCTCCGCTGCGACCTCTGCGTGCTTTCTTGTCGGCCATAGGACACTCCTCGGAACTTGGCTTTCTAGAAGCAAGCCCCGAACGCGTACTGTTGGCCGCTCTGTCTGCGACAGGCTATGTCGGTTTCGACGTCTGAACCGCCGAATTCACACCCGATCACGCCTTTTCGTACAACCAAGCAGGTATATGTCCGATGTTTGGCAAGACGACATCCGCCATCGCTTCGAGCGTTTCTGCACGCGCCATACCCGTCAGAACCCCGATCGTCTTCATACCTGCTGCCCGTCCGGCCTGCAGATCATGCAGGCTGTCGCCCACCATTGCTATGTTTTCTGGGTTTACCCCCACATGTTGCGCAAAGGCGAAGAGTTGACCCGGGCCTGGCTTGAATCCGTGCCCACTGTCATAACCGGCGACAAAATCGAAATGTTCGCGGATCCCTGCAGACGAAAGATGTTCGGATGCGGGCATCTCTCCGTCATTGGTCGCAACACCCAGTTTCAGCCCAGCCTCGCGCAGCCCATCAAGGAACGGGATAAGCGGAACGGCCTGGGCTTGCGGAGATGAGGCCGACTCGGCATTCAACAGATCCACCAACTCTTCGCGCGGCATTTCCGGGAGGTGCGGCTCTAGAACCTCGGCGATTTCTTCGACGGTGCCCGCAATGACAACACTGTCCTCAGAATAGGCAACCTGTTCGAGGTCAAAGCCGATCACCTGCCCAAGCTCGGCCGCACGGGCATGATCTCCGTTCGTCACTCGCAGTAAAAAATTGCGCCCAAACGTGCCCCAGGTTTCCGCGAAATCAAACAGGGTACCGTCTTTGTCGAACAGGATGGCTTGGATTGGCATTGTGAAACTCCTGCCCGGTAGGCTTTCAGGTCCAATGAACTTCCGCGCCACCAGACAACAAGGCGCGGGCCTGGCCCGGCTGATCATACGGCACAGAATTGACGTCACAAAACTCGACTACCCACGAATCGTCAAGCATTAGAAAATCCAGAACTGAGCCCAGAAACTCCGGCTCTGCTGCCCTGTCTTTGATGTCCTGTACCGAAGCCCCCGTCGAACCCAGAAATACAGGCAGCAGGTCATCATTGCCCACAAGCCAGGTAAGGGCATTCAGCGCCAGCGTTTCGGCGGATTGAGCGGAAATTGGCATAAAGAAGCCCCTGATCTGATATTGGAAAGGGTTTGTTAACCAGAGTCATAAACACTTTAGCAACGCATGCAATCAACGGTGACTGATATGTCGGTGCAAGGAACGATCCTTGTCCTGGACGGGACCTCAACCAATCGAATTATGCTGAAGGTACAGCTTACTGCGGCCTGGTATCACGTCGCACAGGGGGAAAATCTGCGGGGTCTTGATGGGCTGCTGAAACGTGTGCGCCCCGATTTGATCTTAACCGCGCAGTCATTGCCGGATGGAACGGCGGCTGATGTCAAGAAAGTGGTAATGGCCGACCCGGATCTGGCGGATATTCCCATTGTCGCTATCGCGCCGCAAAACGACAAATCCGCAAGGTTGAGGGCATTGTCAGATGGGTTGGACGATGTATTGGCGCACCCGTTCAAGGACACGTTGTTGCTAGCTCGGGTTCGCAGCTTGTTACGGGCACGCGCCGATACGCAGGAATTGCAAGACAATAGCGGATCGCCATGTTTGGGATTTGCCGAAGCGACAAGCACCTTTGCCACGCCACCCAAAGCTGCGCGCGCCGCCCTACTGACGCAATCCGCTAAAACCGGGGCGCTTTGGCAGAAGGCGCTGTCCGAACATACGCATCACAGTTTGTCAATTCACACGATATCGAACCTTCACCGCCTGCTTTCCGGCCCCATCCCGGACGCGGTTATTGTCGAAATTGATGGCGAATCTTCAGGCCTGAGTGTTCTGGCGGATTTGAAATCGCGCGGGGCAACACGGCACACAGTGCTGATCGGCATCTTGAGAAAGGATGACGCGTCTCTGGCTGCCGAAGCGCTGGATCGCGGCGCGGATGCCATCTGTATGGCGGGGTTCTGCCCCCGTGAAACTCTGTTGCGGCTTGATAACCAGCTTGCCCGCAAAAGCCGAATTGACCAGATGCGGGATTCTTTGCGGCGTGGCATCGCGGAATCCTGGGTGGATCCACTGACCGGCCTGCATAACCGCCGCTATGCAATGCGAGCATTGAAGCAAATCGCCCGGCAGTCTGCGCAGACCGGGCGCGGTTTTACCGTGATGGTGGCCGATCTGGACCATTTCAAATCAATCAACGACAAGTTTGGCCATGCCGGAGGCGATCAGGTCTTGATCGAAACAGCCAAGCGCATGCGCAATTCCATTGATTCTGACGGCTTTGTGGCCCGGATCGGGGGCGAAGAATTCTTGATCGGTCTGCCTGAAACTACAGGGCGGCGGGCATTGGGGATCGCACGAACCGTCTGCAACGACATCTGCCAGTGTCCATTCGACCTATCCGAGGCCGCCGAACCAATCGCAGTGACAATCAGCATCGGCCTCATTACAGCTGATGACAACACGTTTCGCCAGGGCATCCCACCCGCACCATTGGACAACATGATAAAATCTGCGGATACGGCCCTGTATGCTGCGAAAAAGGCGGGACGCAATCAGGTCATGGTCCAGAATCACGCAGCCTGATCGGGTCAGTCGCGCTTTCTGCCCGCTTTCGATTTTCGGTGCACCACATCTTCCAGACGATCAGCGTATTCGACGCGTTCTTTCGGGCTCATGGCTGACACACGGATCAGCCACTGTTCCTGCAAAGCAGACTGCATCTCTGACATCACCTGCGCCTGCTGGCCCAACAAAGTCTCTACAGCGTCAGCCGCGAAGGGTTCGGCGCGAAGTGCGTCGCCAAGGGCTTGAAAATCCGCCGTCCGATGATCGACACCTTGGCGGTGCAGGCCCGAAAGCTCGGCCCGCATCGCCTGGCGTTCATGCTTGGGAAGCGCGCGATAAAGCGCCGATCCAAATCCCGGAGGGGTTTTGACGTGGTCATTGTTTCTGACGCGCAGCGCCGTGCCAACAACCGCACCGATGACTAGCAGATTGATAGCAAGGGACACGATCAGCAGGACAGGCATCCACCGGCGTTTAGGTTTTGACTGTTCGCTCATTCGCCTTCCTCCAGGAAGATTGTATTCAGATCCATATCCGCAACCTCAAATCCAGAGGATTGCGAATAAAGCAACGTCGCCGGATCGGGCAAAAAGGCCGGGGCAGTCAATCCAATCCAGATGCCAGCAATGCCCGCGGCCGCCAGACCTCCCATCCCCTGCCAGCCAAAGAAACTATCCAATGCCTGTGCCCAGAACCCTTGGGGTGATTTCTGAAGCCTTTGCAAACGAACGGTTTCCGCATCGGCCAGAATACGAAAGGCGAGTGCATCGGGTAACGGCTCATTTTCTTGACGAGCACGTAAAAACAGGTGATTCAGGTCGCTATTTTCATCCATCGGCATATCCCAACTCGTCTCTTCTTGCGGCTAACTGCTGTGCCAGTGCCCGCTTTCCCCGAGCTGTCAGACTCTCTACAGCTTCGACGGAAATATCCATGATTCCCGCGATTTCGGGATTGGGCAACTCTTCGATATGGCGCAAGACAACAGCCTGACGTTGCCGATCCGGAAGTTGCGCCAACGCGAACTGCAGTGCGTCCAACCTGGCGGCATCCTGAAGGTGTTCGGTTGCACTGATCGCATCGCTTTCAGGTTCGGCAACATCAGAAAGACTGTCCGCCGATTTCTTCCGCCGAATATCGACACACAGGTTCAGAGTGACTCGGTAAAGCCAAGTCGACACCTTTGCCTGTCCAGCAACCCAATCCGGCGCCATCTTCCATAGGCGCATCATGGCTTCCTGTGTGACATCTTCGGCTTCGGCCCGGTCGTTCAACAGCCTGAGCGCCACCGAAAAACTGCGCGGCCCAAGCCGATCGGTCAAAATGCGTGCCGCATCAGCGTCACCCTCGGCGAACCGCCGCAACAATGCATCGTCTCCGGGGTCGCCCGCAGCCTGACTTTGGCTGCGAGCCCTCGTTGATGAGGTACTCAGGTCCCGCATCCTTCATTAGCTGTCGTCTGTGCCAGCCTTGTCACGTTTTTTGTGATGCCGGCCCATCCGGTTTTTCGCATCGGCAAATTCCTGTTCCGTGATCGTGCCATTTTTGTCCGCGTCGATGCGGTCAAACATCTTGCCAGCACGGCGCGGCTTGGGCAACTCATCATCGGATAGGAGGCCATCCTGATTGGCATCGTGCTTTTCGAACATTTGATTCACACGCTCATTCGCCTTCTTCTGGCTAGCCGCTTGCATCTCGTCGACGCTCAACATGCCGTCGCCATTGGTGTCGGCATTGGTGAAACGCTGTTGCCTATAGGTTTGCATTTCTTCCTGCGTGACCTGACCATCATTGTTCAGGTCCAGCTCTTGAAAGGTCACGTCCTCTCGGCCTTTCGGACCGACAGCCAAGGCGGTTGTGCTTGTCAATGCAATGGCCGATACCAGAATGGCCGGGATAAGTTTCGCGCTTTTCATATCGTTTTCCTTTGTTTCTCGCGACCGGTTTGTCGCTGCTCACATAGGTTAAAACGGTGCAGTTTTCGGTTTCCGTCGCCCAATTTGAATTTTTTCTGTTGCTCACTGCCATCGACCACATAATTTCCGGACATCTCATCGCGGCACAAAGCGACGCACCCCCCTTTTCTGTGGAGCAAAACAAGCGCAATATCAGGGCAATCTGAATGCGCGAGTTTCAAAATGACAGATCAAACGATCGACACAATATCCGAGAACGACCGTCCAACCCGGCCTGCGCTAATCAAAGGCTTCCGTTGCCGCTGCCCAAAATGCGGTGAAGGCAAGCTGTTGCACAGCTACCTGAAGGTGAATGACAGCTGCAGCAGCTGTGGTCAGGAACTGTTTCATCACCGTGCGGATGACGGTCCAGCCTATCTGACAATCCTGTTGGTCGGTCACCTGCTGGCGCCCGCTTTGCACATCTCTTATGTCCAGTGGCGCCCTGACCCGCTGAACATGTTCCTGATTTTTGCATTCGGATGTACAGCCTTGACACTGTTCCTGCTACCGCGAATGAAAGGGGCCGTTGTCGCCTATCAGTGGGCACGACGGATGCATGGGTTCGAAACGGACCGATGACTGGAATGATTGGGTCGGCCCTGAGATGAGTACGGACAAAACTGCTATACGGGACGCTGCAACAGTTATCGTGTTGCGGGACCGGATGTCGAACCCTTCCATTTTGATGGGTCAAAGGGGCGCAAAAGCCGTTTTTATGCCGAACAAATTCGTGTTTCCGGGTGGCGCGGTAGACGCAGAGGACGCCCTGGTCCCGCTATCGGCTGACATGTCCCAGCTCTGCCGCGATCGGCTTGCTGAACAGTCTCCGCCCGGGCTGCAGAATGCTTTGGCGGCCGCCGCAATCCGCGAGCTCTGGGAGGAAACCGGCCTGGTGCTTGGAGTTCCCGGCGCTTGGACAGGTGAGGTGCCGATTGACTGGCAAAGCTATGCAGAGGCAGGATTTCTGCCCTCTGCACAGGCATTGCAGTTTGTTTTTCGCGCCGTCACCCCGCCCGGCCGTACGCGCCGGTTTGATGCACGATTCTTTTTGGTAGATGCAGACGCCCTGCAAGGCGATCTGGATGACTTTGGCCGCGCTTCGGATGAGTTGTCTCACCTGCAATGGGTTCCGTTGAACAAGGCGCGCGAGCTTGATCTTCCCTTCATAACCGAAGTTGTTCTGGCCGAAGTTGCAGCCCGGGTCACACGACCCGAACCACCCCAAAGCGTCCCGTTCTTCCTCAATCAAGAAGAACAAAGCCTGTTCTTACAGATCAAAGGCTATCCAATGTCCGAACAGGACTTCTAGCCGAACCTACTTCATTCGGCTGATCACCGTGGTCACCTCGGGCTTTTTGCCGATCTCGGTCTTTGCTGTCTGACGCACGATCCGGCGCAATGCCTCTTCCAGCTTGTCATCGTCGCGCAGGGTTTTGGTATCCGCCCGCATGAGGAATTGGTTCAGGTCCTCTTCCAGAACTTCGACCAGTGCTGCGCGCGATGTTCCGGTCTCGGCCAAGCCCATCGTATCGCACCAGGGTTCACCCAACGGTTCGTCTTCTTCGTCTAAAATAACCGTCACGGTCACATGCCCGTTCAAGGCCATGCGAATGCGGTCGCGGACAACTCCATCCAAGGCTCCGACCTTTACGGTTCCATCCAGATAAGTTCGGCCTGTCTCGACGTAGTCGACGACCTTGGGGGCATTGCCGCTGAGATCCAGCATCGTGCCATTGACTGCCACAACCCCGGTACGACCACCCGCTTCGGCCAGTTTAGCATGTTCGCGCAGATGTCGGTGTTCACCATGCATGGGAATAACCATCTGTGGGTTGACTATGGCGTGCACTTTTTCCAGATCAGGCCGGTTGGCATGGCCAGAGACGTGATACAGACCCGAGCTGTCATCCACCACATCAACGCCCTTTTCGCTGAGCTGGTTCATGATGAAGATTACGCCCTTCTCATTGCCCGGTATCGTCTTCGACGAGAACAGGAACAGATCGCCTTCCTTCAACTCGATCCCGCGGTATTTACCGCGTGCAAGCTGGGCACTGGCCGCACGGCGTTCGCCCTGGCTGCCGGTTACGATCAGCATCAGGTTCTGGCGCGGGATATCTACGGCCTCTTCGGCGCTGATAACCTTGGGAAAATCCGTAAGAATACCGGTTTCCGTCGCGGCCTCGATCATCCGCCGCATCGCACGACCTAACAGAACGACCGAGCGTCCCGCACGCTGCCCAGCCTCGGCCAGCGTCTTCACCCGTGCGACATTCGAGGCAAAAGTCGTCGCAACCACCATTGATTTGGCATTTTCGACCAATTTGGTGATCTCGGGCCCTACCTCGGATTCCGAGCGGCCCGCATGCGTTGAAAACACGTTCGTGCTGTCGCAGACCAATGCTTTCACACCGTCCTTTGAAATCTCTGCCCAAAGGTCTTGATCGAACGGTTCACCTACCACAGGGTTGGCATCCAGCTTGAAATCCCCTGTATGCACGATCCGCCCCGCAGGCGAGTCTATGACAAGCGCCGCACTTTCGGGGATAGAGTGCGATACCGGCAAAAACCCGACTGTAAACGGGCCAACCGTCACCTGTTCAGGCCAAGCTGACAGGGTCTGGACCGCGTCTGTCGGATGGGCTTTCTCTTCCATCTTGCGACGCGCGAGATTTGCGGTGAAGGCGCGTGCATAGATCGGGGCGCCTAAATCGTCATAGCAATGCGCCACAGCGCCGACATGATCTTCGTGGGCATGGGTGACGAATACCGCCTCAAGCCGGTCGGCACGTTCTTTTAGCCAGTTGATATCGGCATGGATCAGGTCGACACCGGGTGTTGTGTCCATATCTGGGAAAGTTACACCAAGATCGACAAGGATCAGCTTTTCCTTTCCCGGCTTGCCATAGCCATAGACATAGGCATTCATCCCAATTTCGCCCGCCCCGCCCAGGGGCAGATAGATCAGTCGTTCACTGCTCATGTTGAGCCATTTTCCTTGTTATAGCGATGGATCACGGTCAGTCCGTGCATCGTCAAATCGTCTTCTATAGCGTCAAACCCAACATCTGCCTGATCGAACAGAGGCGCAAGCCCCCCGGTTCCCACGACTTTCATCGGCATGCCATATTCCGCCTTTATCCGGGCAATCAGCCCTTCGATCAGACCGGAATAGCCCCAATACACGCCAGATTGAATGCAGCCAACCGTATTTGTTCCAATCACTTTTTCGGGACGTGTGATGTCGATATGCGGCAACGCGGCGGCCCCCTGGTGCAACGCCTCAAGGCTCAGGTTTACACCTGGAGCGATGATGCCGCCGACATATGCTCCATCCGAAGACACCACGTCAAAGTTGGTGGCCGTCCCAAAATCGACAACAACCACATCGCCGCCATGCCGTTCAAATGCCCCGGCAGCATTGGCCAGGCGATCCGGGCCAGGGACCGTACCCTCGTCTATGCGCGGGCTGACAGGCAGCAGACATTCCGGCTTGCCCACGACCAATGGGCGACAGCCAAAGAACCGGTCCGCAAAGACGCGCAGATTGAATACCACACGCGGCACGGTCGAGGCGATAATCACATCGGTGATATCAGCTTGGATCTCATAATGTTTGACCAGCGTAGAGTACCAGGTGAAATAGGCATCTGCCGTACGGGCATGGTGCGTAGAAGTGCGCAGCGTGCAGACGAATTCCTCACCGTCCCAAATCGAGAAAACGGTATTGGTGTTGCCGCAGTCGATGGCTAGAAGCATTGGTGCCCCTTTCAGAAAAATACGTCTGCCGCAGGTATGCTGACGCGGCCCTTCGCGGTGTTTAGGACAAGGTTACCGCCTGCGTCCACCGTTTCGAAGGTCCCGACCGTCTCAGTGGTGACAGTACGCGCGGTGATGACCTCGCCCAGCTTAGCTGCGCGGGACAACCAAGCAGCGCGGATGGGTTCGAACCCGTAGGTTACAAACTGGGCCTCAAAACGCGCATAGGCCGATGCAAGCTCGGTCAAAAAATCTTCGGTGGTGACATCTGCCCCTGTCTCGGACAACAGCGAAACCGGCCTTAGCGCACCTGGTTCGACTTTATCTGCAGTCGGTGCCTGCGCGAGATTGACGCCGATGCCGATTGCCAAATGCGAGACGTCCCGCCCCTGCCCGGTACTTTCCAGCAGAATCCCCGCAAGCTTACCACCGTTCAGCAACACATCATTGGGCCATTTTAGCGACAAACCCGATATGCGTCCGGTGACCGCTACACATGCATCAAACAGGGCCAAGGCAGCGACAAAACTGCGCAGAGCGGCCTGTTCCGGGCGTCCTGCGGGCCGCATCAGCAGCGTTGCGGCAAGATTTCCCTCGGGGTTTGTCCAGACCCGTCCGCGCCGACCGCGCGCCTGTGTCTGGCGGTGCGCCAGGATCCAGACCGGACCCTGAGCCATCGGCGCGATCCGGGCGGCTTCGTTCAGAGTGCTATCGACCTCTTGCAATACATGCAGGCCATATCCATCCGGCCAATCACTCATGTCACAAGTACAATAGGCCGCGGGTAATGGTCGAAATCAGTTAACAAGCGTCGCCGCTGCAGCTGCCGCTGCGCCCTCAATCCCAAACTGATAGAATACGCCAACCAACATCAATGCAGCTGACCCCATCAGAGCAACCCATAGAACCGGAGACGAATTTGCGTCGATCGGGTCGTCATTCTCGGCACCGAAATACATATAGTATACGATCCGCAGGTAATAGAATGCACCGATCACCGAGGCGATGGCAGACATGATAACCAGACCGGTCAGGCCAGCCTCAATACCCGCTTGCCAGACGCCGAATTTCGCAAAGAACCCAAGCATCGGTGGAACACCGGCAAGGCTGAACATCAGGATCAGCACGGCCAGAGCCTTACCCGGATCGCGTTTGGAATACTGGCGCAAAGCGTCAATGTCGGTAACAGGTTTACCGTCCCGTTCCATCATCAGGATAAAGGCGAAAGTTCCGACATTCATGGTCACGTAAATCGCCAGATACATCAGCATCGCCTTGATACCCAGCTCGGTCCCAGCCGCCAGTCCGATCAGCGCATACCCCATATGGGCAATCGACGAAAACGCCATCAGCCGTTTAATGTCGCGTTGTCCGATGGCAGCCACGGCCCCCAACAGCATAGACAGAACAGACAAGAGTACAATCACCTGCTGCCAGTCCTTTACGACACCTCCAAATGCGTCGTGCAACACGCGGGCAAACAGGGCCATGGCGGCCACTTTGGGCGCCGTGGCGAAGAAGGCAGTGACTGGTGTGGGCGATCCTTCATAGACATCCGGCGTCCACATGTGGAACGGAACAGCCGAAACCTTGAACGCAAGCCCCGAGATCAGGAAGATCATCCCGAACAGCAACCCAAGATTCACATCGCCGTGATGAACGGTCTGAATGATGCCCGAGAACAGCGTGGTCCCGGTAAAGCCGTATACAAGCGACGCCCCATAGAGCAACAAACCCGAGCTAAGCGCGCCCAGAACGAAATACTTCAGTCCAGCCTCGGTGGATTTGGCGCTGTCACGACGCAGCGCAGCCACAACGTAAAGTGCCAGCGACTGCAGCTCGAGCCCCATATACAGAGACATCAGGTCACCCGCGCTGACCATCATCATCATGCCGACAGCGGCAAGCGCCACCAGCAAAGGGTATTCGAAACGCAACAACCCGCGGCGGGTCATATAGTCCTGGCTCATCATCAAAACGGCTGCGGCAGATAGCAGGATCGCCACTTTGGCAAAGCGCGCGAATCCGTCATCAACGAACATGCCGTTAAACGCGATGTTCGTTCCGTCGCCATTGGTGGCGATCCAGAACGCCAGCAGCGCCATCAGCCCTGCTGTCACCCAGACCAATGTCGGCGCAAGCCCGTCCTTGGTGGTGTAAACAGCCGCAAGCAATGCCGCCATCGCATATAGTGCCAGAACGATCTCTGGCAGGATAATTGTCAGATCAGCCTGGATCATGTCTCCAAAGCCTCCTTAATGCGAGGCGGCTGTCTGGGTCGCGGTCTCAGCCGCGGCCAGAGCCGTATCATAGTTCGAAATCAGCGCGGCAGTCGAGTTGCCAATCACATCTGTTACCAGCGATGGATACACACCCAGCAGGATCGTCATGACGATCAGGGGGGCAAATATCAACCGCTCGCGCGAGCTCATATCAGTCATCGCCTTGAGGCTTTCTTTGATAAGATCCCCAAATACGACCCGACGATAAAGCCACAAAGCATATCCCGCCGAGAAGATAACACCAGTCGCGGCCACAGCAGTCACCCAGGTATTGACCTGGAATGCGCCCATCAGGGTCAGGAACTCTCCGATGAACCCACTGGTGCCCGGCAGACCGACATTGGCCATGGTGAACAGCATGAAGACCAGCGCATAGGCGGGCATCCGGATCACCAGACCGCCATAGGCCTCGATATCGCGGGTGTGCATCCGGTCATAGATCACGCCGACACACAGGAAGAGCGCTGCCGAGATGAACCCGTGGCTGAGCATCTGGAAGATGGCTCCGTCGACACCCTGCTGGTTTGCCGCAAAGATGCCCATGGTGACAAAGCCCATATGTGCGACCGAGGAATAAGCGATCAGCTTTTTCATATCCTCCTGCACCAGAGCAACCAGCGATGTGTAAACCACAGCGATGGCCGACATCCACAGCACCAGATCGGTCATCACCGCCGACCCCACCGGGAACATCGGCAGGCTGAACCGCAGGAAGCCATAGCCACCCATCTTCAACAGGATCGCCGCCAGCACGACCGACCCTGCGGTCGGCGCCTGCACGTGTGCATCCGGCAGCCAGGTGTGGACCGGCCACATCGGCATCTTCACCGCAAATGAGGCAAAGAACGCCAGGAACATCAGCGTCTGCATACCGCCTACGATATGGATGCCCAGAACGGTAAAGCTGTCGGACGAGAAATGATGCGCCATCAGCGCTTCGATATCCGTCGTGCCTGCATCCGCATACATCGCAACCATAGCCACCAGCATCAGCACAGAGCCAAGGAACGTGTAGAGGAAGAACTTGAAGCTGGCATAGATGCGCTCCTTACCACCCCAGATGCCGATGATCAGGAACATCGGGATCAGACCCGCTTCGAAGAACAGGTAGAACAGCACCAGGTCCAGCGCCATGAACACGCCAAGCATCAGCGTTTCCAGCAGCAGGAAAGCAATCATGTATTCCTTGACGCGGTCTGTCACATTCCAGCTGGCCAGAATTGTCAGCGGCATAATGAAAGTGGTCAGCAACACGAACAGGACGCTGATGCCATCCACACCCATCTTGTATTTCAGACCCATCAGCCACTGGCCCTCTTCCACCATCTGGAAGCCGGTGTTTTCAGGATCAAAGCCAGTATAGATGCCAATCGAGACCAGGAAGGTCACCGTCGTCGCAACCATGGCCACCCATTTGGCATTGCGTTGCGCGGCTGCGTCGTCGCCCTGCAGAAACAGCGCCAGAATGGCGGCCGCCGCTGCGGGGATGAAGGTGACGATCGAGAGGATATTGTCCATTAGTGTGCGCCTCCGCCGATCGACATCCAGGTGACCAGGGCAGCAATTCCCAGGACCATCCAGAAGGCATAGGTAAATATGTAACCAGTCTGCGCCTTGCCTGCGAGGCGGGTGAAGAATGGCACGATGCCCATCGCTACCCCGTTCAGGAAACCGTCAATCGTGTTGCCGTCGCCGCGTTTCCACAGGAACCGCCCAAGTGCCAAGGCAGGTTTGACGAAGATCGCGTCATAGATCTCATCAAAGTACCATTTGTTCAGCAGGAACAGATAAAGCGGACGCTGGTTTGCTGCCAAGCGCGCGGGCAACGTCGTATTCACGATATAAAACCAATAGGCCACGATGAAACCAAGCAGCATCGCAACGAAGGGTGAGACCTTGACCCATTTCGGAACAGCATGCGCATCGTCCAGCACATGATTGTCCGGTGCGATGTAGAGCGCGCCTTCTCCGGGCGTTCCAACAAAGGCATAATGGTGATCGCCGCCCTGCGCGTCCTTCTCACCATGGCTGTCCTCCGCGTGACCAGCATCCGCATGCGTATCGTCGCCGTGATCATCTTCGGCATGGGTATCGTCCCCATGCGCGCCCTCTGCCGCGTGGCCATCCACCGAAGCCTCTGCAACCGGAATGCCATAGAACTGGCCGACCTTGTCGGTGTGGCCAAAAAAGTTGCCATACCAGATCATCCCGGCGAAAACCGCACCCAGCGACAGAACGCCTAGCGGAACCAGCATGACCAACGGGCTTTCATGCGCGTGCTCATGCGTGTGTTTGTCGCCACGCTCTTCGCCATAGAAGGTCAGGAAGATCAGCCGCCAGCTGTAGAATGAGGTAAAGGCCGCCGCGATCACCAGCATCCAGAACGCATAACCCGTTCCGCCGGCAAAGGCGCTTTCGATGATTGCATCTTTGGACAGGAACCCGGCAAACCCGATATGGGTCAACGGAATGCCAACACCCGTAATGGCCAGCGTACCGATCATCATCGCCCAAAACGTATAAGGGATTTTCTTCCGCAACCCGCCATATTCCGTCATCTCTTGCTCGTGATGCATCGCGTGGATCACAGAACCGGCCCCAAGGAACAACAGCGCCTTGAAAAACGCGTGTGTCAGCAGGTGGAACATCGCAGCCGAGTACATTCCGACGCCAGCCGCCACGAACATGTACCCCAGCTGAGAACAGGTCGAATACGCAATGACACGCTTGATGTCGGTCTGAACCAGACCCACAGTCGCAGCAAAAAACGCGGTCGATGCCCCAAGGAAGGTTATGAACCCGGTGGCACCCGGCGCAAACTCCATCAGCGGCGACATGCGGCAAATCAGGAATACACCCGCAGTCACCATGGTCGCGGCGTGGATCAGGGCTGATACAGGCGTCGGACCTTCCATCGCATCCGGCAACCAGGTGTGCAGGAACAACTGTGCCGATTTGCCCATCGCACCGATGAACAGTAGAACGCAGATCACCTCGATCGCGGTCCATTCACCCCACAGGAAGTGCAGCTTCTCTTCGGCCAATGCCGGGGCAGAGGCGAAGATGTCCGAGAAATTGATGCTGTCGGTCAGCAGGAATAGCGCAAAGATTCCAAGCGCAAAGCCAAAATCCCCAACCCGGTTGACGATAAACGCCTTCATCGCCGCCGCATTGGCGCTTGGCTTGCGGTAATAGAACCCGATCAGCAGATAGGACGCGACGCCCACACCTTCCCAGCCAAAGAACATCTGAACCAGATTATCCGCCGTCACCAGCATCAGCATGGCAAAGGTAAAGAAGGACAGATATGCAAAGAAGCGTGGCTTATAGCTTTCGCCTTCGCGCCATTGCGGATCGTGATCCATGTAGCCAAAGGAATACAGGTGCACCAGCGCCGAGACGGTCGTCACCACAATCAGCATGATCGCGGTCAACCGGTCCAGACGAATGGCCCAGCTTGTCGAGAGCGAGCCGCTTTCGATCCAGCGCATGATCTCGATCTGCTGGGTGTGGCCGTCGAACGTCAGGAAGACGATCCACGACAGCAGACAGACCAGAAACAGCAGGCCCGTGGCGGTCCACATGGCGGCTTTCTCGCCAATGAACTTCCAGCCGAACCCGCACAGGATCGCGCCCACCAGCGGGGCAAAGAGGATGGTGGTTTCCATGTGCCCTTACCCCTTCATCATATTGACATCTTCAACCGCGATCGAGCCGCGGTTGCGGAAGAAACAGACCAGAATGGCCAGCCCGATCGCCGCCTCGGCCGCCGCCACGGTCAACACAAACAGCGTAAACACTTGCCCGACCAGATCGCCCAGGAAGCTGGAGAACGCCACAAGGTTGATATTCACCGCCAGCAGCATCAGTTCGATGCTCATCAGCAGGATGATGACGTTCTTGCGGTTCAGGAAGAGACCGAAGATGCCGATGACGAACAGCGTCGCCGCGACCGTAAGATAGTGTTCAAGTCCGATCATAGCTTCGCTCCTGGCGAGTCTGGGTAGTAGAGTTTGCAGCCGCAGTAGGGGTTGATGCGATTTTTCTTTTTGGCCCTGCTCAAAAAGCCGTCGATAGTTGTCCAGTGGTCATAACCAGCCTGTTTGGATAATTTCACCAAGTCTTGGACAGTCGTCCCAGACGCCAAACGCAGTTTCCCGTGAGGTGGGTACAGAAGATCTGCCGAAAAATTACCCACAGAAACCCGATATTCTGAGCCCGGAGGAGCACACACGCCACGGATTTGGATGAGCTCTTTGGAATTGCAATCCACGACCAGCACACTTTCGCTGCGAACACATTCCCCGGTAAGGGTCCAACGCTGGCCTACCCGACCACTACCAATATCCGTTGCAGCGTTCCCTGAAAAAAAGGAGCTCCAACCGTCGCCAGCTTCAGAGAAGCTACAATCCTCTTTAACTTCGGCGGGCTTGTCGAAGTGATGAAGCGGCTTGCTCATACTGCAACTACCGATAGGGCACTCTGCCATGGCCGATCCTGACGAAATCGTAAGCCATGCTGATAGCCCTATGATCGCGTAAATTCTCACAACCCCTGCCCCGGTTTCACGTCCTTCAACTCCATCGCCTTGGCCGGGTCGCGCATCATCTGGCCGATGATGTCCTGACGCTTGATGTCCTGACGGTGGCGCAGCGTCAGCACGATGGCACCGATCATGGCCACCAGCAGGATCAGGCCCGCCAGTTGGAAAAGAAGGAAGTATTGGTCGTAAAGGATGACACCCAGTGCCTCGGTATTGTGACGATCCACTGGAACCGGCTGTGCCAGATTGGCGGAAGCACCCTGCGCGCTGTCCCAAGCCCCAAAGGCCATGACAAACTGCATCAGGATGACCAGACCGATCAGCAAGGCCAGCGGCATATAGCGTGCCATCTCGGCCTTGAGCTCAGCAAAATCCACGTCCAGCATCATCACGACGAACAGGAACAGAACCGCGACCGCGCCGACATAGACGATGATCAGCAGCATCGCCACGAACTCAGCCCCCAGCAGCACAAACAATCCTGCCGCGGACAGGAAGGACAGGATCAACCACAGCACGGAATGCACCGGCTGGCGGCTGATCACCGTGAACAGCCCGCCGGTGATGGCGCTGATGGCGAACAGATAGAAGGCAAAGACGGTCATTGATCCTCATCCTCGTTATCGCCCATGACCTCTTGCGCCAATTCCAGCGCGCGGGTCATGGCCGGGATGCCGGCAAAGACCGACATCTGACCGATCGTTTCCACGATCTCTTGTTTCTTGGCACCGGCTTCCACAGCGTGGCGCACGGTCTGACGCACCGCCGCATCCGCCTGCGCGCCCTGACAGGTCAGCCCGGCCAGTGTCAGCAACAGGCGGGTCTTGGCATCCAACCCGTCTTTGTTGACGGTGTTGCCGAACATCATCTCCATGACTTCTTTCGGCATGGTCGGCCATAGAGTTTCGAACCCTTTGGGCGAGAAGCTCTCCATCGCAGGGTTCATCGCCTTGGCCATGTCCTGCGCCTGCTTCATCATCAGCTCAAACGGATTTGTCGGGGCGTCATTCATCGGTACGGCGCGTCCATTTCCAGATTGCGGGCGATCTCGGCTTCCCAGCGCTCGCCGTTGTCGAGCAGTTTTTCCTTGTCGTAGAACAACTCTTCGCGGGTTTCCGTGGCGAATTCGAAATTCGGACCTTCGACGATGGCATCGACCGGGCAGGCCTCTTGGCAGAAACCGCAATAGATGCACTTGGTCATGTCGATGTCATAGCGCGTGGTACGGCGGCTGCCATCTTCGCGCGGTTCGGCGTCGATTGTAATGGCCTGTGCAGGGCAGATCGCCTCGCAGAGTTTGCAGGCAATACAGCGTTCTTCACCGTTGGGATAGCGACGCAGGGCGTGCTCACCGCGAAAACGCGGAGACAGAGGACCCTTTTCATGCGGGTAGTTCAGGGTGGCCTTCGGTGCGAAGAAATACTTCAGCCCCAACTTCATGCCGACCCAGAAATCCTGTAGAAGAAAATACTTGGCGGCACGGGTGTAGTCGATTTGGGTCATATCAGCCTCCTACGCTCCAACGCGCAAACGCGCCCCAGAACCAGTCGAATTTCGCCGCAAAGGCCACGAAGACTACCCAAGCCAGCGAGAAGGGCAGGAACACTTTCCAACCCAGCCGCATCAGCTGGTCATAGCGGTAGCGCGGCGTGATCGCCTTGACCATTGCGAAGAGGAAGAAGAAGAACGCCATCTTCGCGACCATCCACAACACGCCGTCGGGCAGGCCCGGGATCGGGGACAGCCAGCCGCCGAAAAACAGCAGCGTGGTTAGCGCGCACATCAGGAAAATGGCGATATATTCGCCAGCCATGAACAACAGGAAAGGCGTGGCCGAGTATTCGACCTGATAGCCCGCGACCAGTTCGGATTCCGCCTCTGGCAGGTCAAACGGTGGGCGGTTGGTTTCGGCCAGCGCCGAGATGAAAAACAGGAAGACCATTGGGAAATGCGGCAACCAGTACCAGCTGAAGAACCCAAAGCGCCCGTCTTGCGCATGCACGATGTCACCGAAGTTCATCGACCCGGTCGACAGGATCACACCGATGATGATCAGACCAATCGAGACCTCGTAGGAAATCATCTGAGCGGCAGAGCGCAATGAGCCAAGGAAAGGGTACTTTGAGTTCGACGCCCACCCCCCCATGATCACGCCATAAACCTCCAACGAGGACACGGCGAAGACATACAGGATGGCGACATTTATATCCGACAGCACCCAGCCGTCGTTGAACGGAATCACGGCCCAGGCGATCATCGCCAGAACAAATGAGGTCAACGGCGCGAGGATAAAGACGGTGCGGTCTGCACCCGCTGGGATAACCACCTCTTTAACCACATATTTCAGCGCGTCGGCCACCGTTTGCAGTAGGCCATAGACGCCCACCACATTGGGGCCACGGCGCATCTGAACCGCCGCCCAGATCTTGCGGTCTCCATAGACAAGGAACAACAGCGAAATCATCACAAAGGCCACAACGGCAAGCACTTGTGCCAGAATGATGAGGGCTATTCCGCCTGGGGTGTTAAAGAATTCAGCCATTGGTCCTCACACCGTGGGTATTCCGTTTTCCGCACGAAATGCTAAGGCCATGTGCCTGCGCAAAGTGCGTCTGGGTCGGCGCGTTGGTGTAAACAGCATCTGCAGCCGCTACGCCACCCTTTTTATTCCGTTTCATAGGCAAAACAGGGGCGAGCCCCTGTCCGACCAGCACAGGGTCGAGATGCGATATGACAGAGTTTCGGTTCATTCCGCCGCGATCTTTTCGCCTTTGCGTGCCTGCGTCTGCGCCGATAGCTCAGCCATCAACTGCGAGGCCCGTGCAATCGGGTTGCTCAGGTAGAAGTCCTTGACGGTGTGACGGAAGCTCGCCTTGCCCAGAGGGCCGAACTTCAGCGCCTGAACCTCGTTTTCGATCACCTCGTCGATACGGGCCAGATGCGGCACCGCCTCGATCAGCGCGGTGCGCAGTTGCGCCAGCGAGTCATAAGGCAGCGTCGCACCCAGTTCGGCAGACAAAGCGCGCAGGATCGCCCAGTTTTCCTTAGCCTCACCTGGTGCAAACCCGGCACGCATCGCCAGTTGCGGGCGGCCTTCGGTGTTCACGAACAGGCCGTTTTCCTCGGTATAGGCTGCGCCCGGCAGGATCACGTCGGCGCGGTGCGCACCTCGATCGCCATGGCTGCCCTGATAGATGACAAAGGCGCCGTCGCCGATTTCAACTTCATCGGCACCGAGATTATAGATCACATCCGCCGCGCTGATTGTATCCATGCCACCTTCGTTGGTGGCATCGACATCCATAGAACCAACACGTGAGGCGGCTGTGTGCAGGACAATCAAACCGCTTTCGGTATTCGCCGCAATGGTTTGCGCAGCGCCTAAAACCGCAGCGCCATCCGCTTCCTGCAATGCACCCTGACCAATGATGACCAACGAGCGTTTGCCCTTGACCTCATCATCTCCGCCCATATCCACCACCTGCTGCAATGCCGCACGATCATCGCCGACATGGTGGTAGTCATAGGTCAGATCGACTGCCGGGCCGACCACAGCAATCTCGGCCCCATACGCCCAGGCTTTGCGAATGCGCGCGTTCAGCACCGGCGCCTCATCGCGCGGGTTGGTTCCGATCAGCAGAATGCGCTCGGCGCAGTCGATATCTTCGATCGCGGCGGTCCCGGCATAGGCCGCGCGGTTGCCCGTTGGCAACTTGGCGCCATCGGTACGGCATTCGACAACCCCGCCCTGCCCTTCAATCATCTGCTTCAGAGCAAACGTAGCCTCGACCGGGGCCAAGTCGCCCACGATACCGGCGGGCTTTTCAGCCCCTTTCAACGCCTCGGCCGCTTTGGTCAACGCCTCGGGCCACGTCGCCGGGCGCAGCTTACCGTTTTCACGCAGGTATGGCTTGTCCAGCCGCTGACGACGCAGGCCGTCCCACACAAACCGCGTCTTATCACTGATCCATTCTTCGTTCACGCCATCATGATTGCGCGGCAAAAAGCGCATGACTTCGCGCCCTTTGGTATCCACGCGAATGTTCGAGCCCAAGGCATCCATCACGTCAATGCTTTCGGTCTTGGTCAGTTCCCAAGGGCGCGCGGTGAAAGCATAGGGTTTCGAGGTCAGCGCCCCGACGGGGCACAAGTCGATGATATTACCTTGCAGATTCGAATCTAGCGTCTGGTTCAGATATGACGTGATCTCGGCGTCTTCGCCCCGCCCGGTCTGACCCATCTGAGTGATCCCGGCCACTTCGGTTGTAAAGCGCACGCAGCGGGTGCAACTGATACAGCGGGTCATCGCGGTGCCAACCAGCGGACCCAGATCCAGATCATCGACCGCGCGCTTGGCTTCCTTAAACCGCGTGCCCGACATGCCATAAGCCATCGCCTGATCCTGCAGATCGCACTCGCCACCCTGATCGCAGATCGGGCAATCCAGTGGATGGTTGATCAGCAAGAACTCCATCACTCCTTCGCGGGCCTTCTTGACCATGGGCGAGTTGGTTTTGACCACCGGTGCCTGCCCTTCCGGCCCTGGACGAAGATCGCGCACCTGCATGGCACAAGAGGCCGCAGGTTTGGGCGGCCCCCCAACAACTTCGACCAGACACATCCGGCAGTTCCCGGCAATCGACAGACGCTCGTGATAGCAAAAGCGCGGCACTTCGACCCCGGCCTGTTCGCAGGCCTGAATCAGGGTCATCGCACCATCGACTTCGATTTCCTGTCCGTCGATGTTAACTTTGCGGAGGTCAGACATGATTTAAACTACCCTTTCAGGAATGTGCCGATAGCAGATTTTTTGGCGATTTCGCTTCGCCCTGCCGAGCACATCGTATCTGGAACGCCAATCACGATGCCGTTTCCTTGGATATAGCGAATAGCGTCGTCCTGTATCCGCTTCCGCGGCAAATTTCTTTCGAGATAGGCAAAATCGCTTTCCCGATACCCTTTGGCTTCTAGGTCGTTAGCTACCGTTTTCATGCTTTGCCTGATCTGCGAACGATTGAGCGACAAATTCGGACAACCGCCTGCAATCTGCTCTGCCATAGCGTTGGCAAAGGCCACATCATAGAGGCCCTGCGGAACCTGTGTACGAAACTGAGCGCGAGATGTGTCAGCGTCCAAAGCTTGGCTGGATGTTGACTCGCATCCAGCTAAGACCAAAAGCAAAACACCAGCAAAGCCCATCATCAAAGCTCTGAAACCCATACTCAATTCGCCCTCAAATACACGCCGATGGCGCTGTTTCTTTCAATTTCCGCACGACCAAGCGTACAGAAGGAATTCGGCCGACCATACGACACGCCATTCTGGGCCAGATAGGCCTCGCCCTTGGCGCGCATCCGGTCTTTTTCTGCATCCGAATCGACATAAGAGCGGATTTCACTGTCGGAATAGCCCAACTGGTTCGCCTTCGACCGCAAGCCCCACATCACACCAATCGCCTTCATACGCCGCCCGCTGATGGAGGGGCAGTATTCCGAAATTTCGTTCGCGATAGCGATGTAATAGAGTTCATTGTCGATCTCTTTGACTTCGCGCAAGGGAGGTTTAGCCAAAGCAACCGCAGGCAGTGTCAGCGCCGTTGCAACGGCAAGCATTTTGATACCAGACATGACAAATCCTTTCGTCTTGGAAAGACCAAGACGACGGAGGCCAGCATTGCTATGCAATAGCAATGGGCCTGTCACGGCGTGATATGCAAAAACCCGCTTCATGGACGGCGGCAGCTCCCGGCAAAGGTTAGTCTGTCATCGTTGATCTGAAGGTTTTGTGGTTCGGTATCCGGCCCGACCTTCCAGTCGATCCTGGAGGATCCGAAATTCGCGATGCAAAACTTGGTGCCCTCATAACGGCCGGCCTCGCGTGCACCATCCAATGAGGCAGATACTCCTTTGATCACAACGGTGAAATCCGAAGGAGACGCTTTTTTGTTGATGTGCTTTGCTTTGGCTCTGAACGACTTGCCATCGAATAGAATACGATCTTCCGAAGGCTTAATCAGCCCGCAGGCCGAAACCGCCGCCAACAGTAAAACTGCGCCGATGAAAGAAACATTCTTGGTTCTGGTCACAAGATCAACAGTTCGTTCAATCATTAAAACGCCGCCACCATTGCCATGATCCCCATCACGAACATGCAAAGCCAGGCAACCACGTAAAGAACCGAGCGCAAGCCAGAGTTCGGCTTACCCAGTCCACGCAGATGAACAAACAGCATTGCCAGACGCGAAACCAGTGCCACCGAGGCGAGCAAGTTTACCCAAAACGGGCTGACCCCCACCAAAATTGCCGCGATCGTAACCGCCGCAAAAGCAGGAAGCGTTTCAGTGCCGTTCAGATAGGCACGGTTCAACCGATAGGCCCTGTCTGAATAATCTTGCTCGGGCGTGGCGCCTGGCGCCAGCCCCTTACCCTGTTTGGCCATTGCCGAAAATGGGGCTAGGAACAGGACGACGAGGGTGAAGATCATCACCGATGCAAGTGCATGGCCATAGTCCGAGAATACTTCCATTTGAATCACTCCGCTGCCATCGCACCCGTGCGGCCCGATTTCTGGGCCTTGATGCGGTCTTCGATTTCTTCCCGGAAATTGCGGATCAGGCCCTGGATTGGCCAGGCTGCCGCATCACCGAGGGCACAGATCGTGTGGCCTTCGACCTGTTTGGTTACGTCAAACAGCATGTCGATCTCTTCCAACCCGGCCTCACCGCGCACAAGGCGATCCATGACGCGCATCATCCATCCGGTGCCTTCACGACACGGTGTGCACTGACCGCAGCTTTCATGTTTGTAAAACTTCGACAATCGCCAGATCGCTTTGATTATATCGGTGGATTTATCCATCACGATCACCGCAGCCGTACCCAGGCCCGAGCCCAGATCGTTGCGCAGGTGGTCAAAGTCCATGATCGCGTCGCGCATGTTCTCACCGCGCACACAGGGCACCGACGAACCACCCGGAATAACCGCCAGCAAATTGTCCCAGCCGCCGCGAATGCCGCCGCAATGGGTTTCGATCAGCTGTTCAAACGGAATCGACATCGCCTCTTCAACGACGCAAGGATTGTTCACATGGCCCGAGATCGCAAACAGCTTGGTGCCCGCGTTGTTCTGACGGCCAAAGCCTGCGAACCAGTCGGCCCCGCGACGCAAGATCGTCGGCACGACCGCAATGGATTCCACATTGTTCACCGTGGTTGGGCACCCATACAGACCTGCGCCCGCCGGGAACGGCGGCTTCATCCGCGGCATGCCCTTTTTGCCCTCAAGGCTTTCGATCAGGGCAGTTTCTTCACCACAGATATAGGCGCCCGCCCCGTGATGCAGGAACAGATCGAAGTCCCAGCCTGACCCAGCGGCGTTCTTGCCCAACAAACCGGCGTCATAGGCTTCGTCAATCGCCGCCTGCAGCGCCTCACGCTCGCGGATGTATTCCCCGCGCAGGTAGATATAGCAAGTATGCGCATTCATCGCGAAAGAGGCGATCAGGCAGCCTTCGATCAGCGTATGCGGATCGTGGCGCATGATTTCACGGTCTTTGCAGGTGCCAGGCTCGGATTCATCCGCATTTACCACCAGAAAGGACGGGCGACCGTCACTTTCCTTGGGCATGAAGGACCACTTCAGACCGGTTGGAAAACCCGCGCCGCCCCGGCCGCGCAGCCCTGAATCCTTCATCGTCTGGATGATCCAGTCGCGCCCGTTGCCGATCAGGCCAGCGGTGCCGTCCCAATGCCCCCGGGCCTGTGCACCGCGCAATGTACGCTCATGCATCCCGTAGATGTTGGTAAAGATCCTGTCCTGATCCTTCAGCATCATGTGTTACCTTCAGCTGTCCTGACGCATGCGCCAGAGTTGAAAAATGTTGACGCCCGCATAGATGAACCCGGCCAGCGCGGCAAAATCAAACAGCAGCGCATAGCGTCCCGGCAGTTCCATCGCAGGGCCAATGAACATGGTCATGGCAAGCCAGACCAGCATGGTCACGGCGATGACCACTCCGATATGTCGACCCTTGCGGGCCATGGCCTGTTCCTTGTCCTTGTCCATCTTGTCCTAAATGCCCAGAGCGGGCACACATCCTAGTCTTCGTATGTACCGTCGTCCTTGACCCGCTTGGCGAACTCGGTTTCTTCACCCGCCGCCAGCTTGGTGGCCTGATCAATCCAGCCGTCTCTCTCGATCCGGCCTTTGAACTTCAGCCGCGCATCAACCCAAGCAACCTGCTCGGGCGTCCATTTGGCGATCTGATCATAATGATAGAAGCCCAGCTCGTTCAGCGTCTTCTCAAGCTTAGGCCCGACACCTTTAAGCAGCTTCAGATCGTCCGACTTGCCGTCCCGCGCACCCGAAAGCGTGTCGGGTTGGTCTTCTTTGACCGCCTTCGCTTCAGCCGCTTGTTTCACCGCAGGTTTGGCAGGTGCGGGGGCCTTGGGAGGTTTCGGAGCAGCCTTTGTCGCCGCTGCCTTGCCATCCTTGCCCAGCCATGGCGTAAGGATCGGAACCTCGGTCCCGTCGATGCGTTTGACGGTATCCCCCAGATCAGTCGCCAACTGAACGCTGGCGTTATACTGGGTTCGGCCGCTGTCATATTCTGACAGGCTGGTCAGCCCCTTCAAAGGCTCTGCCGCATAGCGCCCGTTCTGAGGGCCCGGTGTCGGCACCTTGCCAGCGGCCAGATCGTCGATGATCTTGCCAAAACCCTCGGCGGTCAGGTCTTCGTAATAGTCCTTGCCGATCTGCGCCATTGGCGCGTTGGTGCAAGAGCCAAGGCATTCGACCTCTTCCCAGCTCAGCTTGCCATCGGCGGACAAAGCATGCGGCTTGGCGGCGATCTTGTCCTTGCAGACCGCAATTAAATCCTCGGCCCCGCAGATCATGCAGGACGTGGTCCCGCACACCTGAATATGCGCCACCGAGCCAACCGGCTGCAGCTGGAACATGAAATAGAACGAGGCGACTTCGAGCACGCGGATATAGGCCATGCCCAGCATGTCAGCGACGGATTCAATCGCCGGACGGCTCAGCCAGCCCTCTTGTTCTTGCGCGCGCCACAGCAGAGGGATCACCGCGCTGGCCTGACGGCCTTCGGGGTATTTGGTGATCTGCGCTTCGGCCCATTGCCGGTTGGCAGCAGTGAAGGTGAAGTTCTCGGGTTGTTCGGGGTGAAGCCTACGCAGCATTCGACGATTCCTCCGCAGGACAGGAGAGCGAGAATCCACCAGCAGTATCGATTTCCATGATACCAACTAATTCAGCTCGGTTGTTGTTCAGTGTCGAAATGAAAATTCCTTCGCAGAAATTCGCATATTCTCGGCTCATCGATGTTTCCCCCGATCGAATTTTGACGAGCAAAGTCGGTGCATCTATCGCTTCTGAATGATTAGTGGAACCTAAAGACCAGCCATACTCCCCAACGATGTAGTACCAGTTGTCCACCTGCTCTTTTATATAGCAGTCGGAATTGCCCCAACCGCTTCGGGCGTTAGGTTCGGCCAATGCGTCTTTTTTGAAGTTACAAATCATTGAACGTTCAAAGTGCTCAGTCGGACCACGAAGAACTGGCATCGCGAATGCAAGCACGACAACTAATGCTCCTGATCCAACAAGATGCGCTTTCTTCACCGGTCAATCTCCCCGAACACGACATCCATGGTCCCAATAATCGCGGCGACGTCGGCCAGTTGGTGGCCTCCGGCGATGTGATCCATGGCTTGCAGGTGCAGGAAGCCCGGCGCGCGCAGTTTGGCCCTGTAAGGCTTGTTGGTGCCATCGGCGACCAGATAGACGCCGAACTCACCCTTCGGGGCCTCGACGGCGGCATAGACCTCGCCCGCGGGCACGTGGAAGCCTTCGGTATACAGTTTGAAGTGATGGATCAGACTTTCCATCGAGGTCTTCATGTCCGAGCGTTTCGGCGGGGTGATCTTGCCGCGGGCCAGAACGTCACCGGGGCATTCGCGGATTTTGGCGATGGCTTGACGGATGATCAGCAAGGACTGGCGCATCTCTTCCATGCGGCAGAGATAGCGGTCATAGCAGTCACCGTTCTTACCGACAGGGATCTGGAACTCGAACTCATCATAGCATTCATAGGGCTGCGCGCGGCGCAAATCCCAGGCCAGCCCCGATCCGCGTACCATCACGCCCGAGAAACCGTATTTCTGGATATCATCCTCGGTCACCACGCCAATATCGGCGTTGCGCTGTTTGAAGATGCGGTTTTCGGTCAGCAGACCATCAATGTCGTCGAGAATGGTAGGGAATTCGTGGCTCCACGCCTCGATATCGTCCAGCAGTTCCGGCGGCAGGTCCTGATGCACACCGCCGGGGCGGAAATAGGCCGCGTGCAGACGTGCTCCGCAGGCGCGTTCATAGAACACCATCAGCTTTTCGCGCTCTTCAAACCCCCAGAGCGGCGGGGTCAGCGCGCCCACATCCATCGCCTGCGTGGTCACGTTCAGCAGATGGTTCAGGATGCGCCCGATCTCGGAATACAGAACCCGGATCAGCGAACCGCGGCGCGGAACCTCGACCCCGGTCAGCTTTTCGATGGCCAGACACCAGGCATGTTCCTGGTTCATCGGCGCCACGTAGTCCAGACGGTCGAAATACGGCAGGTTCTGCAGATACGTCCGGCTTTCCATCAGCTTTTCGGTGCCACGATGCAGCAGACCAATATGCGGGTCGCAACGCTCGACAATTTCGCCGTCCAGCTCAAGCACCAGACGCAAAACTCCGTGCGCCGCAGGGTGTTGCGGGCCGAAGTTAATGTTGAAATTGCGGATCTTCTGTTCTCCGCTCAGCGCGTCCGTGCTGCCGTCATCATATCTTGAGCCGTCCATCAACGCCCCCGCTTATTCTTTTTTGCATCAGCCCGAACCCGGACCTTTTCGGCCTCGGCCGCCTTGGCTGCAGCCCCCGCCAGAAGGACCCCCAGCGCACCCAGCACGATCAGTTCCCCCAGCATCATCATCTCAGCGGCGCTCCAGCTCTTGCAGTTTCAGCCCGACCCACCACAGCAACGCGATCGTGCCAAAGGGGATCAGACAGAGCAGGCACCAGTATTTGTTAATCCCGAAGAACGGCAAAATCTTTACCATCGGGATGATGGTCAGTGCAGATAGGATCAGCCACCAGATGCCACCCATTATTCGCTCTCCTGTTTCTCATCGCCGGGCAGGATGTAATTCGCACCCTCCCACGGAGACATGAAATCAAACTGACGGTATTCCTGCACCAGATTGACCGGCTCATAGACCACACGCTTTTGCGCCTCGTCATAACGGACCTCGGTATAACCGGTGGTCGGGAAATCCTTGCGCAGCGGATAGCCACGAAAGCCATAGTCGGTCAGGATTCGCCGCAGATCAGGATGGCCCGAGAAAAGGATGCCGAACATATCGAACACCTCGCGCTCGAACCAGTTGGCCGAGGGGTGAACGTCGACAATCGACGGCACCATGTCATCCTCACGGATCGACACGCGCAGGCGGATACGCTGGTTCTGGTACATCGACAGAAAGTGATAGACCACATCGAACCGCTTGGCCCGCTCGGGATAGTCAACGGCTGTGATGTCCACCAGGGTCGAGAACTTGCAACTGGCATCGCCCTTCAGAAATTCGATAAATTCCACAAGGTTCGACGGGGCCACGTCCACGTTCAACTCATCATGGGTGACATCCCAGGACAGAACGCAATCGGTCCGTTTGAGTTCCAGCTGCGCGCCGAGTTCTTTGAGTGCTTCGCTCATTGCCCTCTCCTCAGCGTACAATGGTGCCGGTGCGGCGGATTTTGCGCTGCAGCTGCATCAGACCATACAACAGCGCCTCAGCCGTCGGAGGGCAACCGGGCACGTAGATATCGACCGGCACAATGCGGTCACAGCCGCGCACAACAGAATAGGAATAATGGTAATACCCGCCGCCGTTGGCGCAGGATCCCATCGAGATCACATAGCGCGGCTCGGGCATCTGGTCATAGACCTTACGCAGCGCAGGCGCCATTTTGTTGGTCAGCGTTCCGGCCACAATCATCACATCCGACTGACGTGGGGACGCGCGTGGCGCGATACCAAACCGTTCTGCATCATAACGCGGCATCGAGGTGTGCATCATCTCAACTGCGCAACAGGCCAGCCCGAAGGTCATCCAGTGCAACGACCCGGTTCGGGCCCAGTTGATGATGTCCTCCGTCGAGGTCAGCAGAAAGCCTTTGTCCTGCAGCTCGGCATTCAGGGCCTGGGTGGCGACTTCTTTGTCGACGCCGGCGGTGTTTGCACCCGTCATCACTCCCATTCCAGGGCCCCCTTCTTCCATTCATAGGCAAAGCCGATGGTCAGAACGCCCAGGAACACCATCATGGACCAGAATCCGACATCGCTGATGTCTTTGAAAGCCACGGCCCAAGGGAACAGGAACGCAATTTCCAGATCGAAGATGATGAAAAGAATCGCGACCAGATAGAATCGGACGTCGAATTTCATCCGCGCATCGTCGAAGGCGTTGAAGCCGCATTCATAAGCGCTGACCTTTTCAGGGTCGGGATTGCGGACGGCCAGCACCACAGCGGCAAGAATCAAGACGATTCCAAGGCCCGCAGCGACGACCAGAAACACCAGGATCGGGAGGTACTCCCGCAGCAGGTCTTCCACGAATAGCTCCTTTCCTGCGCGTGCCCCGTAGGGGAGCGCCGTCAATTAGCGTGTTGACTGGACATTCTCTATCCGCGCGGGGTCAGAGGGTCAACCAAACACAACCGCATGGCACCCTAATATTCCGTTTCATTCCAGCCGAACTTCGATCCGTGAAACGCACAGACCGACAGAACGTAAACCTAACTATTCCATACAGGTTTTCGCTTGTCGAAGAATGCGCTGATTCCCTCATGCGCCTCGTCGGTTTCCCAGCGCGCAACCAGCGCCCGGATCGTTTGGTCGATAACGGGATCGTCAACACGCGGCCCCAGACTATGGACCAAGGCCTTGGCCGAGGCCACCGCACCAGGCGCACATGACAAATAAGGTTCAACCTCGGCCTCGACAGCGTCCGCCAGATCTTCTGCTGAGGCCGTTTTGGCCAATAGGCCCAAATTGACGGCCTCGGCCGCGTAAAACAATCGGGCCGACATAAAGACCCGCCGCGCACGTGCCGCCCCCATCCGAGCGACAACATAGGGGCCGATGGTGGCCGGGATCAGGCCCAGTCGCGTCTCGGTCAAGCCCATTTTCAGGGTCTCGACACCTATTGCCACGTCGCAGACGGCGGCAAGGCCCACGCCGCCACCAAAGGCGTTGCCCTGTAACGCTCCGATCAGCGGTTTGGGCATCACGTTCAACGCCTGCAACATCTCGGCCAGCTTTCGCGCCTCGACAAAGCGTGTTTCAGGATCCGCCGCCATCTGGTCCTGCATCCAGCCCAGATCCCCACCGGCACAAAAGCTTTTGCCTGCTCCGGTCAGAACGACGACGCGCACAGTGCCATCGCTGCCCAACTGCACCGCCGCTTGTGTCAGTTCCCGGATCATCTGCGCGGACATCGCATTATGCTTTTCGGGGCGGTTCAGCGTCAGGGTTGCAACGCCACGTGGATCACCCGTGACCGAGATCGTTTCAAACATCGCCTACTCCGCCCTCATGGCCAGTGCCATTTGTGCCGCTTGTTCCACGATCCCCAGATCAAGCCCCGTTTCGTATCCAAGACGCTCTAGATGCGCGACCACGGCTTCGGTGGCCACGTTCCCTGCGGCGCCGGGTGCATAGGGGCAACCGCCCAGCCCCCCGACTGCTGAGTCAAATGTCCGCACGCCCAGCGCCAATGCAGCGTCGATATTGTCGATGGCCCGACCATTGGTGTCGTGGAAATGTCCCGCCAAGCGGGTAACAGGCACCGTCTCACGCACCGCCAGAAGCATATGGGCGATAGTGTCCGGTGTTCCTTGCCCGATCGTATCTCCCAGCGATACCTCATAGCAACCCAGCGCAAATAGTGTGTCCGCAATCTCGGCCACCTTCTCGGGTGGGGTCGGACCATCATAGGGGCAGTCGGTCACGCAGGACACGTAACCGCGCACTGGCAGGTCAATATGGCGCGCAGCCTCTAGGATCGGTTTGAACCTCTCAATGGATTCGGCGATGGTCGCGTTGAGATTGGCCTTCGAGAACCCTTCCGAGGCAGATGCGAATACGGCAATCTCATCCGCTTTGGCAGACAAGGCGTCCTCGTACCCGCGCATATTCGGCGTCAGCGCCGCATAACGCACCTTACCAACCCGCTGGATCCCGGCCAGAACATCGGCACTGCCAGCCATCTGGGGCACCCATTTCGGAGACACAAAACTGGCAACTTCGATCCGATTGAAGCCTGCCTTGCTCAGGCAATCGATCAGAGCGACCTTCTCGGCAACAGGAATTTCCCGCTGTTCGTTCTGCAGCCCATCACGTGGCCCTACTTCAAAAATGTCGACCCGTTCACCCATAGCTTTCGCCTCCCGTTATGCCGTGTTGTCCCGACTGTGCCACGTTGCGGCGCAGCGGGACAGGTCATTCCTCCTCCAGCCGGACCAGCGCCGCGCCGGCCTCGACCTGAGCGCCGGTTTCGGCCAGCACCTCGGCGATCACGCCATCACGGGCAGCCAGCAAGGAATGTTCCATTTTCATCGCTTCCAGAATGGCCAGTCGATCACCTTCTGAAACGGCTTGCCCTACGGTGGCGAACATGGCCTTGACCAGACCGGGCATCGGCGCCTCAACCACATTGGTATCGCCCAAGGCGCTTGCATCGCGATCCAGCGGATCGACATGCTCAAACACTTGCCCATAGTCATCGAATACTGTGATTGTCGCACCAGCCAGTGCCACGGGCGGCATCGGGCGGTCATCAATGTACCAGCCTCCATTGCGCCGTTGCGCCAGAACCGTTGTGTCCTTGATCTGCCAGACCTGCCGGTCAGGTCCTTCGATCTGTACGTCTAGATCAATGAGCTCGCTATCGCACTTCAACTGGACGGCCCGGTGCAGCGGCGCCCACAGGCTGAAACCCGTGTCGGGCCCGGTCTCGACCAGATCAAGCGCCGTCATGGCTGCTGCAACAATCAAGCGCGCGCGCGCATCAGAAGTTCGGACCAGCCCGTCGATATCCCGACCGATCAGCCCGGTATCGACATCGCCCGCCGCAAATCCAGGGTGCCGGGTCAGCGCGCCAAGAAACGAGAGATTCGTGACCGTCCCGGCAACCTCGGTCCGCCGCAGAACCCGGTGCAGGTTTTCCAGCGCCACTGCACGCGTCGGGCCATGCACCACGACCTTGGCAATCATCGGATCGTACCAGGGGCTGATTGTATCGCCGGACCGCACTCCGCTATCGGCGCGGCATTCCGCAGGAAAGCGCAGATGTGTCAGCGTACCTGTTGCGGGCAGAAACCCTTTGGGCACGTCCTCTGCGTAAAGCCGGGCTTCGAACGCATGCCCGTTGATCGTCAGGTCATCCTGCGTTTTTGGCAACGCTTCACCCGAAGCGACTCGCAACTGCCATTCGACCAGATCAACGCCGGTAATCGCCTCGGTCACGGGGTGTTCCACCTGCAAACGCGTGTTCATCTCCATGAACCAGAACCGATCCGGGCGCAGCCCGTCCGATGCATCGACGATGAACTCAACCGTGCCTGCGCCCTTGTAGCCAATCGCCTCGGCGGCGCGCACGCCCGCCTGCCCCATGGCCTCACGCATTTCAACCGTCATTCCGGGCGCCGGAGCTTCTTCGATCACCTTCTGGTGCCGCCGCTGCAGCGAACAATCGCGTTCGAACAGATGCACCGCCTGGGTGCCATCGCCGAACACCTGCACCTCGATATGCCGGGGCTTGGAAACGAATTTTTCGACCAGAACGGCATCGTTGCCAAAGGCGGTTTTCGCCTCTCCCCGCGCACTGTCTAGAGCCTCAGTAAAGTCTTCGGGGTGCTCTACCAGCCGCATCCCCTTGCCGCCGCCCCCCGCAACGGCTTTGATCAGCACTGGATAGCCGATAGTCTGGGCCGCGCCCGCTAGATGATCAGGGTCTTGGTTATCGCCGTGATAACCCGGAACCACGGGCACGCCCGCCTGCTCCATCAACACTTTTGCCGCGTCTTTGAGGCCCATCTTGCGGATCGCATCCGCCGAGGGCCCGATAAAGATTAGACCCGCAGCCTCAACCGCGTCAACGAAACCGGGGTTTTCAGACAGAAACCCATAGCCGGGGTGGATCGCCTGCGCGCCTGTATCCAACGCTGCCTGAATGATCACATCACCCTTTAAATAGCTGTCCGCCGGGGCCGCTCCACCGATATGCACCGCCTCATCCGCCATTTGCACATGCTTGGCCGAGGCGTCCGCGTCCGAATACACTGCAACACAGGACACACCCATTTTCTGAGCCGTTTCCATCACCCGACAGGCAATCTCACCCCGGTTGGCAATCAAGATTTTGCTGAACATGGCTTACCCCTCAACCCCGAGATCTTCGACAAGTCGGAACCGCTCGCAGAGCAATTCCATTTCGGGATCAAACCCGCCGTTTCGCTCGAAATACCGGCGGTGATCTTCGCGCCATCCTTCAAGCGTCTCATTCTCGCCCTCGGCCAGCGCAAAATCCTCGGTCACATCGCAATATCGGCAGGTCGTTACCTCAATCGTTTCGATCACCAGCGCGGGACGGCCATCCCAGTCCAAAGCGATATCGCGCCGCCCAACGACCGGAGTATCAGCACTGCCTTCGGGATAGTCTCGCAAAGCACCGCAGGTTGCTGTTTTCCTTCCTGCACGCACTAAGGCCAAAAGTTCTGCGCTCAACGTTGCGTTGTCACCAAACTTGAAAGTCTGAGCACCCGGATAGCGGGCCATGACATCATTCAAAGAAACGTTCATCTTACATCCTGAACACGCCGAAACGTGTCTCCTCAATCGGGGCATTCAGGGCGGCACTCAGCGACAAGGCCAGAACATCGCGACTTTTGCGCGGGTCGATGATGCCGTCGTCCCATAGGCGCGCCGAGGCATAGAGTGGGTGAGATTGTTCCTCGAACATATCCAATGTTGGGCGCTTGAATTCGATCTCTTCCTCAGCCGACCAACTGCCACCCTGCCGCTCGATCCCGTCTCGTTTGACGGTGGCCAGCACGCCCGCCGCTTGCTCGCCCCCCATTACAGAAATACGCGAGTTCGGCCAAGTCCACAGGAACCTGGGCTGATAGGCCCGCCCCGCCATGCCATAGTTCCCGGCCCCGAACGAGCCCCCGACAAGCATGGTGATCTTGGGTACCGAAGTCGTAGCAACGGCTGTCACCATCTTTGCCCCGTGCCGCGCAATGCCTTCGTTTTCGTATTTGCGGCCCACCATAAAGCCGGTGATATTTTGCAGGAAGACCAGCGGGATTTTGCGTTGCGAACACAGCTCAACAAAATGCGCGCCCTTTTGGGCCGCCTCCGAGAACAGCACGCCGTTGTTGGCGATGATCCCAACGGGGCAGCCTTTGACATGGGCAAACCCGGTCACAAGCGTCTCACCAAAGCGCGGTTTGAATTCATCGAACCGAGAGCCATCGACGAGCCGCGCGATCACCTCGCGGATATCATAGGGCGTGCGCAGGTCGGCGGGAACAACGCCCAGAATTTCCTCGGGGTCATAAGCCGGGTCTTCGGGGCTGGCCCAATCCACGGTCTGCGGTTTGCGCAGATTCAGAGAACGCACCGCCTGCCGCGCCAAGGCCAGCGCGTGGGCGTCGTCCTCAGCCAGGTAATCGGCCACGCCGGACAGACGGGTATGGACGTCGCCACCGCCCAGATCCTCGGCGCTGACAACCTCCCCGGTCGCGGCCTTGACCAAAGGCGGACCTGCCAGAAAGATCGTGCCCTGATCTTTGACGATGATCGTCACATCCGACATCGCGGGCACATAGGCCCCGCCCGCCGTACACGAACCCATGACCACCGCGATCTGAGGGATACCCTTCGCGCTCATCCGGGCCTGATTATAGAAGATGCGGCCAAAGTGGTCGCGGTCGGGAAAGACCTCATCCTGGTTGGGCAGGTTCGCCCCGCCGCTGTCGACCAGATAGATACAGGGGAGTTGGCTTTCCTCGGCAATCTCCTGCGCGCGCAGGTGTTTCTTGACCGACATCGGATAATAAGTGCCGCCCTTCACGGTGGCGTCGTTGCAAACCACCATGACCTCGCGCCCCTGCACCCGGCCAATGCCCGCAATCACACCAGCGCTTGGCGCGGCATCGCCATACATCCCATGCGCCGCCGTCGCGCCGATTTCCAGAAACGGGGACCCTGGGTCCAGCAGGTTCGCAACCCGGCGCCTGGGGAGCATCTTGCCACGGGATTCATGCCGCGCGCGGGATTTTTCACCCCCGCCCAGACGGGCCGCTTCCGCAGCGGCAGAGATTTGCGCCAGCGCGTCGAGATGGGCCGCGCGGTTTGCTTTGAAACCCTCGGAGGCGGGCATGGATTTGGATGTGAGTTTCATTCCTGAACCTCTCTTTGAGCGTAAATCTGGAGTCGCTGCGCCGTACGCGCGTCTGCGAGGCGCATCGCCTCGGACAGCACACTGGTCAGTTGCGGTGGAACCGTAGGGCTTGGATCAAGGCGTATTGCCGGTTCTTTTGCGCGGGCAAATGCGAATCGGTAACTTCGGGATCGAAATGTGCCAGAGATGGTCTCGGGAAGATTCGTGATCGTTTTTTGTCGAATTTCGTCGATACTCATTTCGAGTTTAGAAAAGCACTGGTCCTGACTTTCCAGAATACCAACAGAACAAACATCGATTGCGAGCCCCGCACAAAGCGCCACATCCTGAGACGCTGCACCACGAACGTCAATCAATGTGCTTTCATCGGTCACTTTTTCCAGTGTCTCAATTAGGACCTCCGAAAAGGTTTGAAGGCATGATTTCATCAACGCATCAGCAAGGCGAAAATCTCCAGCTGCAACGAAAGACGGAAATGTTGCAAAGAAAAATGCGATGCTGACTAACATTCGACTCATTGCCTTACCTCACCCACCGCACGCGCCTTCAAATCCTTCCGGATCACCTTCCCCGTCACCGTCATCGGCAATTCTTCCAGAAACGCCACTTCGCGCGGATAGGAATACTGCGCCAGACGATCCTTGACCCAATCCTGCAACTCTCGCTCCGCAACCGTGGCTCCCGGTTTCAACACGACATAGGCCTTCACAATCTCAGTCCGCAAAGGATCAGGTTTACCGACCACACCAACTGTCGCCACCGCCGGATGGGTCAACAGGCAATCCTCGATCTCAGCAGGGCCGATGCGATACCCGGCGGAAGTGATCACATCGTCATCGCGGCCAACAAAGCGTAAGTACTCACCCTCCCACATGCCGCGATCTCCGGTGATCAGCCAATCGCCGCGGAACTTCTCGGCCGTGGCCTCAGGTCGGTTCCAGTATTCCAGCAGCATCGAGGCCGAGCCTCGGCGGATGGCCACGTCGCCCTCTTGATCTGTGGGCTGGCCATCCTGGTCGATCACTGCAACTTCATGCCCAGGAACCGGTTTACCGATGCAACCCGGGCGCACCGGAAAATCCTCAGCGCAGGAAGACACGACCATGTTGCATTCGGTCTGACCGTAGAATTCGTTGATCGTCAGGCCGAACGCCTGCTTCCCCCATTCCAACATCTCGGCACCCAGCGGCTCCCCTCCGGAAGCGACCGAGCGCAGACCGGGGATCGCCTGATCCGTGGCCTTGAGCATCCGCAATGCGGTAGGCGGAAAGAACACGTTCCGTACCCCGCCACGTGCGATCACATCCGCACAGGCCTCGGGGGTGAATTTCTCGAGCCGGGCCGCGACCACCGGAATGCCCAGCGCCAGCCCTGGCATCAACACATCGAACAACCCGCCAATCCATGCCCAGTCGGCGGGCGTCCACAGAAAGTCACCTTCGCGCAGATGGTTGTGGCTGATCGAGACCCCCGGCAAATGGCCGGTCAAAACCCGATGCCCATGCAGCGCGCCTTTGGGGCTGCCCGTGGTGCCGGAAGTATAGATCAGAACTGCCGGATCCTCGGGGCCGGTATCCGCAAAGGGCACCGGATCATCAGACGGAGCTATCTGATCGACCCGAACCGGTACGGCCAAATCCCCCAGCAGCGCAGCACCCTCTGCGTCTGTCAACACCAGTTGCGCCCCTGCATCCGCGACACGCGAGGCCAGCGCGTCATGTTTGAACAATTTAAACAAAGGCACCGAAATCGCGCCGATCTTCCAGATCGCAAGATGCGCCGCCGCGCAGCCGGGTGACTGGCTGAGCAGTACTCCAACGCGATCCCCAGGCCGCACCCGATCGAGCAAGGCGAGTGCGATGTCATCGGCCAAGCGTCCGAGTTGTGCAAACGTGACGACCTTGCCCTCACCCCCGGTCAGGTCGATGATCGCCGTCTGCTCTGGGGGCTGTTCCAAACATTGCCGCGCCATGTTCAACCGGTCCGGCAGGTCCCAGCCCCCACCCTGATGCAAACCAGGTATGCCTTCAGCGGGACACATTACCGAAACCCTTTGTTTTTCTAGGTCTTTTCTGAATCGAGCCACCAAAGACGGTCACGGGAATTTGATGCAGATCAGAGTCGGCGGGCTTTGCTTCATGCAAAACCCGGTCATCAACAAATCCAAAGGCCGTAAAATGACCAAGAAACTCGCCGCTTTGACCCTTTCGACCGCGCTCGTCGCGTTTGCTGCGCCCGTTTTCGCCCAAAATCAGGGCGACTGGACCGTTGGTGTCGGTGTCGGCTATCTCGACCCGAAATCCGACAATGGGTCCCTCGCCGGGCTGGATGCAGATGTCGATTCCGACACACGCCCGATCTTTACTGCCGAGTATTTCGTTCGGGATAATCTGGGTATCGAGCTGCTGGCCGCCACCCCGTTCAGCCATGAGGTCACACTGGGTGGCAGCCTCGACGCAGGGACCGTCAAACACCTGCCGCCCACACTGTCGCTGAACTATCACTTCCCGACCAACTCGGTCTGGAAACCCTATGTCGGCGCGGGCATCAACTATACCATCTTCTTCGACGAAAAATCGGCTCTCGGTGATCTCGAACTCGACAACTCGGTCGGCCTCGCACTGCAGGCCGGTCTGGACTATATGGTCACCGAAAAAGGTGCCGTGCGTCTGAACGTTCGCTGGTTCGATATCGACTCGGATGTCACACTGAACGGTGCCGATATCGGCACCGCTGAAATCGATCCTTGGCTGGTCGGCGTATCCTACGTTCACCGCTTCTGATCCTTTACACAGAACGCCCTGCCGTTACCTCGTCGGTGGGGCGTTTTTTTTGCTCAGAGCATTTCGTTCATCAGTTCCCGTCCGATCAGCATCCGGCGGATTTCGCTGGTGCCGGCGCCGATTTCCATCAGCTTGGCGTCGCGGAATATGCGGCTGACCGGCGAATCCGACAGGAACCCCGCGCCGCCCATAGCCTGAACTGCCTGATGGGCCTGCGTCATGGCCTGTTCCGAAGCATACAGACAGCACGCTGCCGCATCTTGCCGGGTCACATCCCCACGGTCACAGGCCTTGGCGACCTCGTAGACATAAGCCCGGGCAGAATTCGTGGCCGTGTACATGTCAGCAATCTTGCCTTGCATCAGCTGAAAGCTGCCAATCGGTTTGCCGAACTGCTTGCGCTCGGCCAAATACGGCATGACTTCGTCCAGACAGGCGGCCATGATTCCGGTTCCGATCCCGGCGAGCACAACGCGTTCGTAGTCCAGCCCTGACATCAGAACCGCGACACCCTTACCCTCTTCGCCCAGAACATTTTCAAAGGGCACCTCAACGTCATCAAAAATCAATTCCGCCGTGTTTGATCCGCGCATGCCCAGCTTGTCGAAATGGGGCGACGTGGAAAAGCCCGTCATCTCTTTTTCGACCAGAAAGGCGGTGATCCCTTTGGATCCAGCATCAGGATCCGTCTTGGCGTAAACGACCAGAGTATCCGCGTCCGGCCCGTTCGTGATCCAGTACTTGCTTCCGTTCAGCCGGTAGTGGTCGTTGCGCTTTTCCGCCTTCAGCTTCATCGAAACGACGTCTGATCCGGCGGACGCCTCAGACATGGCCAGCGCGCCCACATGTTCGCCGGAAATCAACCGAGGCAGATATTTCGCCTTTTGCTCTGGGCTGCCGTTCAGCTTGATCTGATTGACGCACAGGTTTGAATGCGCCCCGTATGACAATGAGATTGAGGCAGAGGCCCGGGCCACTTCTTCGACCGCGACGGTATGGGCCAGATAGGACATGGCCGCGCCACCATATTCCTCGGACACTGTAATTCCCAGCAGGCCCAATTCGCCCATCTCGCGCCAAAGCTCATTGGGAAACGCGTTCGAGGCATCGACCTTCGCGGCCATCGGCTTCACCCGCTCTTGCGCCCAGCGATGCACCATTTCACGCAGTGCGTTCACATCTTCACCCAGATCGAATTGCATGGCCGCCGTGAACATCGAACTCTCCCAGTAAATGAACGATTGTTCAAATAATCTGCCATGACCATGAACCCGGGTCAAGCGCTGACCGAAAAAGGTTCACCCGCGAGCCGATCCGGAGCGTCACAAATTCACCATACTCGACGATTAGATCGCCAAAGCCGTTAAGGTTTTTGCTTCAAGGATTCTGCGAATGGCCCCAACCAATGTCATCGTAAATGGTACTTTTAATAGCGGTTCCGCAAATTGGTCTGGTACGGATATCGAAGCTGACCACACTGAGGGCGCCTATCTCGGGAATGGTTCATCGAATCGTGTGGCCGAAATGGATGGCAACGCAAGCCAAGTCACGGTGATGGAGCAAACCTTTACGCTGGATGACCCCAAATCCGGCGAGCTTAGCCTGGATTCCGCACTTAGGACGGCATCTAACTCGAATGCAGGCAGCGAAGGATTTACCGTCGAGATTCTGGACAGCAACGGCGTCGTTATCGCCTCGATGACTGTTCTGCCGACTGCGAACAGCTTTTCCACATTCACCATGCAGGTCGATTTCCCTTCCGCCGGTGACTATACCCTGCGCCTTACCGAACTTGGCCTTAATGATAGCCTTGGCGCCATTGTCGATAACATCGAGTTACTGGTGTGTTTTTGTCAGGGCACCCTGATCGAGACGGAACTCGGGGAACGTCCCGTTGAAACCTTGCGTGAAGGTGATCTTGTGCTGACCCGATCGGGGCTGAAACCTGTCAGATGGATCGGACAGCGGCATCTTTCGGCAACCGATCTGGCAATCAATCCAAACCTGAATCCGGTTCGAATCGCGAAATCCGCATTGGGGGACGGTTTGCCGAAACAGGATCTATTGGTTTCCCGGCAGCACAGAATGCAAATCTCTTCGGCGGTGGCGCAGCGCATGTTCGGATCGCCGGATGTGCTGGTCGCGGCCATCAAGCTGTCGGAATTGCCGGGGATCGATATAGAAAACAGCCTTGATCAGGTTGTGTATTACCACCTGCTGTTCGACAACCACGAAATCGTTTTTGCAAATGGCGCCCCGAGCGAAAGCCTGTTGCTGACCGACACGTCACTGGCATCCGTTACGGCGCAGGCCCGCGAAGAAATCCAAATGATCTTTCCAAATCTGCTGGAAGCCAAAAATACGGTGCCGTCTTATCCGATCCCTGAAAATCGGCTGCAAAAACGACTGGTCGAGCGGCTGCGGAAGAACCAAAAATCCCCGCTCGAATCACAGGCAATGTGATCAGGACTGGAACACCGCGCCGACCTCGGAGCGAATGATCCGTGCGATCAACCGGCAATCATCCAGTGAAAAAGTCAATGGCACCCGCATATCCATGATCCCGGTCAAAATGCGGTCACTCGCAGGCAGAGGCGCGCTTTCCACATATCGCCAACTGTCATAGCGCGAGGTAAACCCGGTGGGCTCTGCTCCGCCGAACCATTTCAGATCCACACCACGCGCCGCGCAGCGCTGCATCACAAGAGCAATCCGTTCGGGTGACCAGTCCAGCAGCAAGAACTGAATAGACGAGCCCACATAAGTTTCCGCCTCGGGTCGTTCGACAATGGTAAGACCCGGCGTGCCGCGCAGCCCTTTTTCGATCTCGACATAGCGCTCATTCCACCGGTCAATCTGTTGTTCCAGGTTGCGAAGTTGCGGCCTAAGGATCGCGGCCCTCAAATTGTCCATGCGCCCTGAGACATTGGGCGTGGTGTACTTGATCCGCTCGAACACCTCTGGGCCCGGCGCTGCAAGGTGGCGCTCATACAGCATGTAGGATCCTGAAAGGACCGTCGCCTTGGCAGCCAGTTCCTCGTCATCGGTAATCAACAACCCGCCTTCACCGGAATTTATGTGCTTGTAGGTCTGGCAGGAATAACACCCGATAATGCCCTGCCGTCCGGATTTTTGCCCGCGCCATGCGGCGCCCATCGTGTGCGCGCAATCTTCGATCACGGCCACACCGGCGGCATCGCAGATTTGCATCAACCGATCCATGTCGCACAGATGCCCGCGCATATGGCTGAGCATCAGCACATCAGACTGATCCAGTTTGCTTTCGAGATCATCCAGATCAATCGTCAGCGCTTCGGTCACACCGACAAATACCGGCTTGGCTCCGATCGAGGCAATCGCCCCCGGCACCGGCGCCAGGGTGAAAGCGTTGGTCAGAACCGTATCTCCGGGCTGCACCCCTATCGCGCGCAATGCTGTCGCCAGTGCATAGCCGCCCGAAGAGACCGCCAGACAGTATTTTGCGCCGGTCTGCGCGGCAAATTCCTGTTCTAACAGGGCGGTCTCGGCCAGTTCGCCGGGCGACACGTTATATCTGTGCAGCCGGCCATGACGCAAAACGGCCAGAGCCGCCTCGATCGCCTCATCCGGGATTGGTTCCTGCTGGGTGAAATTGCCAGTAAACTTCTCAGTCATCTTTTCGCTCTTGCGGCCGCGATGGGCCGGGGTCAAGGGGTCAGGCTGCAGCTCCGACCAAATCAAAAACAAGTTTCGGCAGGTCATCAAAATGATGCAACAACGCTTCGGGTTTCAGCGCAGCCATGTCGTCGCCAGATGGCCCGAATGTTACAAGCACCGAAGGTACACCTGCAGCACGCGCCGTATTCCGGTCGGTGTCGGAATCCCCGATCAGAACGCACAGATCCGGGTGCCCGCCTGCCCGGCGGGCAGCTTCACGCAGGGGCTCCGGATCGGGCTTGCGAACCGGCAAAGTATCCGCGCCGACGAGTGAGCCGAACCGGTCGCGCACACCCATTTGGGTCAGCAACTGATGTGCCAGAGCCTCGGGTTTATTAGTGCAGATGCCAACGCCATAGCCGGCCTCTTTCAACTTTCCAACCGCGTCCAGCGCGCCTGGATAAAACCGGGTATGGGTGTCAATCGCCTCCGAGTACGCTTCTAAAAGCATCGGGTAATAAGCGTGAACAGCCTGCTCGTCATAGGCCCCAACCCGCTTCAAACCGTGGGTCAGCATCATCCGCCCACCACGCAAAGCGATACCAGCATCCTGCCCGTGGACCAGCACATCGCCGTGCCCCATATCGCGAAAACAATGGTTTGCGGCCTCCAGCAAATCCCCGGAAGTATCCGCCAGTGTCCCGTCCAGATCAAAGATGACTGTTCGCATTACGCCTCCTGCCTCGGCGGGTTTTCGCCACGTCTTGTTGCAAACGGCAATCTAGTTTGATGGCTGAACCGCTTGCGACTTTACCCTCAGCGGATAAAACGGACTGCAACAAAACACAAAGAGAAAACGATTTCATGAGTATCGCCCTTGTCATCCTTGCTGCCGGTAAAGGCACCAGGATGAATTCGGATATCCCGAAAGTCCTGCACCCGATTGCTCAGGCGCCTATGCTGGTCCATGCCATGCGCGCTGGTGCTGTTCTGTCGCCCGAGCGGACCGTCATTGTCACCGGGCACGGGTCCGAAGCCGTTGCCAAAGCAACCCTGGCCGAGGACGAGACCGCACAAATCGCCATTCAGGCCGAACAGCTGGGCACCGCCCATGCTGTCGCACAGGCGCGCGAAGCGCTGCAGGGTTTCAACGGCGACGTGGTTGTTCTGTACGGAGACACGCCCTTTTTGCAACCCGATACGTTGGAACGTATGATCGAAGCGCGGGCCAAGAACGATCTGGTTATTCTGGGTTTTGAGGCCGCAGATCCTGCACGCTATGGCCGGTTGGTCATGAACGGACAGGCCCTTGAACGCATCGTCGAATACAAAGACGCCTCGGATAAAGAGCGCGATATAACACTTTGTAATTCTGGTCTTTTGGCCTGTGACGCTGAATTGCTGTTTTCGCTGATCGACAGCGTGGGAAATGACAATGCCGCCGGTGAATATTACCTGCCGGATGTCGTGGCAATCGCCCGATCCCGTGGCCTGAATGTCACCGCAGTCGCCTGTGACGAGGCACAGACGCTGGGTGTGAACTCACGCGTTGACCTGGCCGCTGCGGATGCGGTTTTTCAGGCCCGTGCCCGCGCCGAACTGCTGGATTTGGGGGTCACGCTGATGGCGCCGGAAACCGTCTATCTGGCCGCTGATACCGTCATTGGCCGCGATACGGTGATCGAACCCAACGTGATCTTTGGCCCCGGTGTCACGGTGGAAAGCGGTGCAACGATCCGCGCGTTTTCGCATCTTGAGGGCTGCCATGTCAGCCGCGGCGCCATCGTCGGCCCCTATGCCCGCCTGCGCCCCGGCGCTGAGCTGGCGGAAAACACCCGCGTCGGAAATTTTGTTGAAATCAAGAATGCTGAGATCGCCGAAGGCGCCAAGGTCAACCATCTCAGCTATATCGGGGACGCAACGGTTGGGGCGGCGACAAATATCGGCGCGGGCACGATCACCTGCAACTATGATGGCGTGATGAAGCACCAAACGACCATCGGCCAGAACGTCTTTGTCGGATCGAACACCATGTTGGTGGCACCTGTCACCATTGGTGACGGCGCGATGACGGCCACCGGAACCGTGGTGACGCGCGATGTGGAAGCGGATGCTTTGGCCGTTGCGCGCGCCAAGCAGGACAACAAGCCCGGTTATGCGCGTAAATTGTTTGACATGTTGACGGCGAAGAAGGCTCGTCGCGACAAAGGAGCCTGACAGATGTGTGGGATTGTAGGCGTATTGGGCAAGCACGAAGCTGCCCCTATCCTGGTCGAGGCCCTAAAACGGCTGGAATACAGGGGGTATGACAGTGCAGGCATTGCTACGGTCAATGGCGGATCCCTGGGTCGGCGTCGGGCTGTAGGCAAGCTGGTAAACCTCAGCGACCTGCTGGTGCATGACCCGCTTCCGGGTAAATCCGGTATCGGCCATACCCGCTGGGCCACCCATGGCGCGCCGACAGTTTCGAATGCGCATCCCCACCGGGCCGGGCCGGTTGCCGTTGTTCACAACGGCATCGTTGAAAACTATCGGGAGCTGCGGACAGAGCTGGCGGAACACGGGATCGGGTTCGAAACCGAAACCGATACGGAAACCGTCGCCCTGATGGCTGAACATTACCTCAAATCAGGGCTGCCCCCGGTTGAAGCCGCCTATAAAACCATCGACCGGCTGGTCGGCGCATTTGCCCTGGCCTTTCTGTTTGACGGCGAAGATGACCTGATCGTGGCCGCGCGCAAAGGCTCGCCACTGGCAATCGGGCACGGGGACGGAGAGATGTTTGTCGGCTCGGACGCCATCGCGCTAGCGCCGCTGACGGATCGCATCACCTATCTGGAAGAAGGTGACCGTGCGGTTCTGACCCGCACATCGCTGGAAATCCGCAACGAGGCAGGTGAGCTTGCCAATCGCGAAACCCGCAAGATCAAAGTGGATCACAGCCGCGCCGACAAGGCCGGGCACAAGCATTTCATGGCCAAGGAAATCGCGGAACAGCCGATTGTGGTTGCCGAGGCGATCCGGTCCTACCTGCCCTCTGCCGGGGATCAGGTCGTTCTGCCGGGGGATCTGGATTTCACCAAGCTGGACCGTCTGACGATGGTCGCTTGCGGGACTGCTTTCTACGCCTGTTTGACCGCCAAATACTGGTTCGAGCAACTTGCCAGAATACCGGTCGAAGTCGATATCGCCAGCGAATTTCGCTATCGTGAACCTCCGATCCCGGAACGCACTATGGCGCTGTTTGTCAGCCAATCGGGTGAAACCGCCGATACGCTGGCCGCCCTGCGGTATTGCGACGGCAAAGCGGACAAGGTCGTCTCAGTCGTCAATGTTCCAGAAAGCTCGATCGCACGTGAAAGTGACATCGCCCTGCCGATCCATGCCGGGGTCGAGATAGGCGTCGCCTCGACCAAAGCCTTCACCTGTCAGCTGAGCGTGTTGCTGATGCTGGCGCTCAAGGCTGCCGCGGACCGTGGCACGTTGAACGACGAGGAACTTGCCGATCACGCCGCCGCGTTGCGCGGGCTGCCTTCGGTGCTGAACACCGCGTTGGATCAGAACCGGGCCATCAGGAAATCCGCCCAGCGCTTGTCCGAGGCGCGCGATGTTCTGTTTCTGGGACGCGGCCTGATGTACCCGCTGGCGATGGAAGGGGCGCTGAAACTCAAGGAAATCAGCTATATCCATGCCGAAGGTTATGCTTCGGGTGAGCTAAAGCACGGCCCCATTGCCCTGATCGACAAACACATGCCCGTGGTGGTTCTGGCCCCGCGAGACACGGTGTTCGACAAAACCGTGTCGAATATGCAAGAGGTCATGGCACGCAAGGGTAAAGTCATCCTGGTGTCCGATGATGACGGCATCGCCGAGGCCGAAGACGGGGTCTGGAGCACGATCCGCATGCCGCATGTGCACCCTAGCCTTGCGCCGATCCTCTATTCGGTGCCCGCTCAGCTGCTGGCCTATCATACGGCGGTGGCCAAGGGCACGGATGTGGACCAGCCGCGCAATCTGGCGAAATCCGTAACGGTGGAGTGACGCATGTCCAAGCAATTTCCGGCGCTGGATGACGCCCATCGCAAGTTTATCGAGGATCAGCATCTGTTCTTCGTCGGCACCGCCGGACCTGAAGGACGGGTCAATGTCTCTCCCAAAGGGATGGACTCGCTGCGGGTACTGGGGCCCAATCGGATTGTCTGGATGAACCTGACCGGCAGTGGCAATGAAACCGCCGGGCATTTGCTTGAGGTCAATCGCATGACCCTCATGTGGTGTTCCTTCACCACACGCCCGCTGATCCTGAGGACCTATGGCACCGCGCGTACATTGCATGCCGGGGACGAGGGCTGGGACGCGTTGGCCGGGCTGTTTCCCGACCACCGCAGCGCCCGCCAGATCTATGACATTGCGATTGACATGGTTCAGACCTCTTGCGGGTATGCCGTACCGTTCATGGAATACCAGTCCGAAAGGGACACGATGCAGAAATGGGTCGACGGTAAGTCCGATGACGATATCGGCGATTATTGGGTTGAGCGGAACCATCAGACGATCGACGGCAAGCCAACACGCGCTGCGGACCAATGACGCCCGTCACCTATCTTGACCAGATCCGGGCCCATGCCGACCCCGAGCGCGCCGTGCAGATGGCGGCTTATCACAAGGTCGAACGCCTCTATCTGGGCGTTGCAAATCCGGTTCTGAACGACCTGACCAAACTATGGCGACAGGAACTGGACGTTGCTGCGCGGGTGGATCTGGCTGACGCCCTCTGGCAGACCGATATCCACGAGGGCCGTCTGGCCGCAGCCAAGTTGCTGACCCAAGCCCGTATCCGCCCCGATGAGGCTGCTTGGGACCTGCTGCAAAGCTGGTTGCCAGATTTCGATGCCTGGGCGGTGGCAGATCACGCCTGTATGGCGATGCAGAAACGCTTGTCTGCGGACCCGGCGCGGTTGGATCAGGTCGAAAGCTGGACAGCGTCAGACCATATGTGGACACGGCGCGCCGCGCTGGTCGCCACCCTGCCCTGGACCAAGCAGAACCACCCTAAGCCAGAAGACCTGAACCGGCGCGACCGTATTCTTGGCTGGGCAGCGGGTTATGTGTCTGACCGCGACTGGTTCATCCAGAAAGCCGTTGCCTGGTGGCTGCGTGAGTTGTCGAAACATGACGCGGACCGAGTGGTTAACTTTCTGCGCGACCATAGTGCGGCCATGAAGCCCTTTGCTCGGCGTGAAGCTGGCAAATATCTGAAAGGTCAGTTGGAATAAACTTCCAGCTCGACAAGTTCGTCATAAGGCAAAAGCAGCGCCCGCATCGCATCCAGCGACAGCCTGCTTCCACTGCCTTGGGGCCCACGGGCCGGGACCAGCGTGATATAGGCCTGCGCCCCTGTTCTGGGCACGACAACGCGACCCGTGAACTCTGTCTCGACCAAAGGCGTTTCCATCCAGCGTCCCGGCGTTGTCGGGTCACCTAAGCTGGCAATGGTGGTCTTGGCGCCAACCCAACCTGCGGCGGTTGCGGGGACCCGAACGGATTCGGTGACGTCTGCTTCCGCGGCAACCTCTGGTTCAGCCGCAGGTTTGTCGCGACCGAAAACCCGATCAGTTGTCGAGCGGACAGTGTCACAGCCCGCAACAAGGATACAAATGGTCAGCAGAGCGTATTTCATGGCCTGAACTTAGCCCCCCTCACAGGACTGTGCCAGCACAAAGCACAGTTCAGGCTTGTCGCAGGCCAGTCGCCGCTTTACGTATGACGCATGACAGCTCCGCTTATCGACCCGTTCGCACGTGCCATCACCTATCTCCGCGTCTCCGTTACGGATCGCTGTGATTTTCGCTGTGTTTACTGCATGTCCGAAGACATGAAGTTCCTGCCGAAAAAGGACCTGCTGACGCTGGAAGAGCTGGACCGTATGTGCACGACCTTCGTGAAGATGGGCGTGGAAAAGCTGCGCATCACCGGGGGCGAGCCGCTGGTCCGCCGAAACATCATGTCATTCTTCCATGCCATGACCCGGCATCTGGACAGCGGCGCGTTGAAAGAGCTGACGCTGACAACCAATGGCTCGCAACTGCACCGCTTTGCTGACGATCTCTATGCGGCGGGCGTACGCCGGGTGAATGTGTCGCTGGACACGTTGGATGATGAGAAATTCAGCCAGATCACCCGTTGGGGCCGGTTGAAACAGGTTCTGAACGGAATTGATACTGCCCAAAAGGCTGGCCTGCGGGTCAAGATCAACGCTGTGGCCCTGAAGGGGTTCAACGAGGCCGAACTTCCAACAATCACCCAATGGTGCGCTGAGCGCGACATGGATCTGACCTGGATCGAGGTGATGCCGATGGGCGATATCGGGAACGAGAACCGTCTGGATCAGTACTGGTCGCTCAAGGATGTCCGCAAGGAATACGAAAGCCACTATACCGTGTCCGATCTGGCAGAACGCACTGGTGGACCCGCGCGATATGCGCGGCTTGAAGAAACGGGCCAGAAGATCGGCTTTATCACACCGCTGTCGCATAATTTCTGCGAAAGCTGCAATCGCGTCCGCCTGACCTGTACGGGTGAGCTGTATATGTGTCTGGGGCAAGAGGACATGGCCGATCTGCGTGCCCCCCTGCGAGATCATCTCGATACCGAGGTGCCGCTGGAACAGGCCGTCCGCGCGGCGATAAATCTTAAGCCCAAAGGTCACGACTTCGACTATTCCCGCCAGGCGGTCGACGGCAAGATGAGCCGCCACATGAGCCATACGGGCGGCTGACATGACCGCCCCCTCTGGCCAGCCGACGCTGCTTTACCGTTTGTATTGCAGCCTGACCGCCGTTGCTGCACCTTTGGCTTGGCGCACCGTGCGCAAGAAACTCCTGGCGGCAGATGTCCCGACAATTCGTCAGCATGAAAGGCTCGGCCATGCCAGCCTACCACGCCCCAAGGGCCGATTGATCTGGTTCCACGCTGCAAGTGTGGGGGAAACCCTGTCGGTCATCAGCCTGATCAAACGGCTGGGTGAACGCCTGCCGGATGCCCAGTTCCTGGTGACCTCGGGCACCCCAACTTCGGCGGCGCTGATCGAAAAACGGATGCCACCCCGTACGCGACACCAGTATCCGCCGCTGGACACCGCAGGGCCGGTCCGGCGATTTCTGGATCACTGGCGCCCCGAAGCCGGAGTATTTGTCGAAAGCGAAATCTGGCCACGCCTGATCGTTGACGCGGCTGGACGGGGAATCCCTCTGGCCCTGTTGAATGCCCGCCTGTCAGAGAAATCCGTCGAAGGTTGGAAAAAACGGCCGCAAACCGCACGATTCATTTTGGACAATTTCAGCCTGTTCCTGACCCAGAATGGCAAAACCGCCGCTAATCTGGTGGACATGGGGGCTGTGGCGGACCGCGTGCAACCGGGAACCAACCTCAAAGCGATGTCCGATCCGCTTCCGGTCGATAATTTTGTGTTGGAAGATATTCAGACCCAGATTGCAGGGCGTCCTGTGTGGATCGCCAGCTCGACCCATGCCGGAGAAGAAGAGATTGTTCTGGCCGCCCATGCGAAATTGTTGGAGCGCTGGCCCAACCTTCTGCTGCTGTTGATCCCGCGCCACCCCGAACGCAGGCAGGATGTGGCTGCGCTGTTGAAACAGGCTGTTCAAACTGCCGTATTCCGAACATCCGAAGGGCGTATCGACACCGAAACACAGGTCTATGTTGCCGACACACTGGGCGAGACTGGCACGTGGTACGCGCTTTGCCCGATCGTATTTCTGGGCGGTTCGCTGCATGAGATCGGCGGACATAACCCGTTCGAACCCGCTCAGGCCGGGGCGGCAGTAATAACCGGTCCCGGATACTTCAACTTTGCCGAAACCTTTGCGCCGCTCATCGAGGCCGGCGGCGCGGTTGAGGTGAACTCGGCGCAGGCCCTGGCAGACGCGGTCACGACCTGGCTCAGCGATCAGGACGCGCTGGATACTGCGCGCGATGCCGCAAAATCCTGCGTCAACACGCAGAAATCCGCGCTCGATTCCATTGTCGAGACCCTGTGCGACCGGCTAAATCTGAAGACCACCGGCGTTTAGGGGCAGAGCATCTGCCTGCCCCTTGGGATCACGCCGCTGGCATCCTTTGTTCAACGATTTCGGCCCACCAACTGCATCCTGCAGGGATGGCCTCATCATTGAAGTTGTATTCAGGGTGATGCACTGCAGCGGTGTCCCCATTGCCCACCAGAATATAAGCGCCGGGGCGTTCTTCGAGCATAAAGGCGAAATCCTCGCCGCCCATGATCAGCGGAGCCTGGTCACAATCGCCCGAGACAGACCGCGCCACCTGGGCTGCGAAATCGGTTTGATCATCGCTGTTCACCATTACCGGATATCCCCGGTAATAGGTCACCTCAACAGCTCCTCCGAATGTGGCGGCCACTCCGGTGCAGATCTCGGTCACGCGCTTTTCAGCCATGTCTCGCATGTCCCGGCTCATTGTACGGACCGTACCGCGCAGCTTTACAGTCTGAGGGATCACGTTGAATGCGGTTGAAGAGGTTTCGAACGAGGTCACCGAAACAACCACCTGATCCACCGGGTCAGCGTTTCGCGCCGCGATGGTCTGGAGCGCCAGAACCGCCTGCGCCGCCATCACCGTTGTATCCACGGTTTCATGCGGCTTGGCTGCGTGGCCGCCTTTGCCTTCAAAAACGATGTCGAACTGATCAGTAGCTGCGAAAAATGCGCCAGGACGGATGGCGAAACTGCCCACCGGACGGCCGGGCCAGTTATGCATTCCGTATACTTCCTGAATGCCCCAGCGATCCATCATCCCGTCTTCACACATCTCACGACCACCGCCGCCACCTTCTTCGGCAGGTTGGAAAATGACCACCACTGTCCCGTCAAAATTCCGCGTTTCCGAAAGGTATTTCGCCGCCCCCAACAACATCGCAGTATGACCATCATGGCCGCAGGCGTGCATCGCCCCATCGGTATTCGAGGCATAGTCCAATCCGGTCGCCTCATGGATCGGCAGCGCATCCATATCGGCACGCAAACCGATAACCTTACCGCCCGTGTCCGCCTTGCCCTTGATCACACCCACCACGCCCGTTCGGCCAATTCCGGTTACCACCTCATCGCAGCCGAACTCTTTCAGCTTTTCCGCCACCAGCGCACTGGTGCGATGGGTTTCAAACAGGATCTCTGGATTTTGGTGGATATCACGCCGCCATTCCGTGATTTCACTCTGCAGTTCTGCGAACCGGTTTTTGATCGGCATGTGTATCTCCCAAAATCATCGTTCGTCGCTGTCACCGGGACGCAACGCGCCTGACAACAGGACAATGAAAACAGCCAGCGGCAGCAAGGCCATGAATGCAAGACGCAATGTAAGCATCTCTGCCAGAAACCCAATAAGGGGCGGGCCAATCAACAACCCGCCATACCCTAATGTGGCCACGCTGGCGATGGCTTGACCAGGCGGGACATGCGGATCATTTGCCGCCCTGCTGAACGCAAGCGGCATGATCACTGCATATCCAAGCCCCATCAGTCCAAACCCAACCAGAGCAATCCCGGCATCATAGGCCGATACCACAGCCAGCACCCCCAAAGCGGCGCATACCCCTCCGAAACGGGCCGTCGCGGTTGGTCCGAACCGCGCGATCACGACACCACCCACCAGACGGAACGCGACCATTGTCACCGAAAAGACTGCATATCCCAGCGCTGCGACGCTTTCGGGCGCACCAGTCACATCCCGCAGGAAAATCGCGCTCCAGTCCGCGACGGCCCCTTCACCCAATGCCCCGCACAGGGCAATAAATCCGACAAGTATCAACGCACCCGACGGAAGTGCAAATATCGCCCCGCCCGCGGCCACAACACGGTGCGAATTCCACTGCACACGGGACAGAGCCAGTGTCAGCCCAACTACGATGCCACCGGCCAGTAAAAAGTGCTGTGACACCGTCAGGCCCATCTGTATCGCACCAAATCCGCTCAGCGCTCCCAGACCGGCCCCCAGGCTCCACATCGCGTGAAAAGACGACATAACGGGCCTGTCATAAGCGCGCTCAACCTCTGCTGCCCAGGCGTTCATCGCCACATCCATTGAGCCGTGGAAGGCCCCGAATACGAACAGGAAAAACGCCAATGCCCAAAAGCTTCCGGCAAAGGCCAGCAAGATAAGGGATGCGGTATAAAGAATGGCGATGATCCGTGTGATCACCACAGCCCCGAACCGATCTGTCAGACGTCCGGTAACCGGGAACGAACACACAGCCCCAGCCGCCATGAACAGCAAGCCGTAGCCAAGCGCTTCGTGCGACAGGTCCAGGTGATCCCTGACTGCGGGAATACGCGAGGCCCAGATCCCGAACAAAGCGCCGTTCAAAATGAACATGGCCGCCACGGCCCGCCAAGCGGCCATAATTCCGATCACGTATTTTCCTTTGCTCCGCGCCCGCCCCTGTCAGTTCTACAGCCTAGGGAAGGTTTAGCAAACGCGGATTAGGCCAACCGCTTTCGTATATGCCTGATACCCAGCCAGACACACAGGACAACCGGCAAGGTTGCCGCCGCGGTCAGCATCCCCTTGCTGATCCCGGTGGCGGTCAACGGGTACAACAGATAGCTGGCCAGTGAGACCGCATAATAGCTAATCGCCACCACGGAAAGCCCCTCGACTGTGTGCTGCAACCTCAGGGCCAGATCAGCACGGCGGTCCATACTTTCCAGCAAGGCCTGATTCTGGGCGCTGCGTTCCACATCTACCCGGGTCCGCAGCAACTCACCCCCCCGGATCGCCCGGTCGGACAAGGTCTGCAGCCGACTTTCCGTGGCTTTCACTGTCCGAATTGCGGGCTCATACCTGCGCATCATGAAATCGGCAAAGGACTGACGGCCCTCGAACCTTTCCTCGCGCAATACCTCGATCCGTTGGTTCACGATGGCCTCATAGGCCCCGGTAGCCCCAAAGCGAAATGCGCATCGGGCAGAAAGTGTTTCCAATTCGATGGATGTTGACAGCAGATCCGGCAGTAGTTCGTCAGGATGCGCCGAGTTATCTGTCATCTGCCCCATAAGCCGGGTCAGCTTTCCATCCAGCTCTCCGATTTTCGGCATCAGTTGCTTGATTCGAGCAAAGCCCAACATGGACATGGCTTTGTAGGTTTCGATCTCGCACAGGCGCTGGATGATGCGCCCGGTTCGGCGCTGTCCTGTTCCCTTGGTCACGAAGAGCGCGAACCGCATATGCCCAGCTGGATCAATCCGAAAGTCACTGGCACAAATCGCAGCATCATCCAGCACGCGCGCAACCGCAAGGCTTTCGGGTTCGAACCATTCGGCCAGCGCGGCTTTTACCGCCTCATCATCTGGTCTTTCAGTCACCCGAACCATGGCCGAGGTTATCCTCTGGCCCGGGCTGGCCATCAGCCAATCAGGTGGGAAAGCCTCAAAATCAGCGGGGTTGAAGGCCCGGTCACTGACATTCCGGGTGATCGCCGTATAGGTCACAAATTCCGTGTGCTGCTCCCACTTGAGCCAGTGACGCCCGATCTGACCCGCGTAATGCGTCGCGTCCGGCTGCGGGTGCTGCGCACCGTGTCGGTCCAAAAGATTGACCAGATGGGCAATGTCTTCGCTCCGGTCCCGCGCTACCGCCGCCACGGGTTTCTTGATGGCCAAAAACGCAACGGTGCATGGCGTCGAGGCCACGGGAAACGGGCGCGCATGCAACTCGTTGGCCAGCGAATAGCGCAATGGATGATCGTCGATCGGCGTCATTGAATGCTCCGGCGTTGTCCGGCGCACTATACGACAGTTCAAAAATACATCAATTATCTTTTTATTTCAATAGCTTACATGGATACTACGGTATACAAACCCCTTATGTCATTGATTTGGCTGCCACAGTTCGATTGGGTTGCCCTCAGGGTCGTGAATACGTGCGAATTTTCCAACCTCGCTATCCCATTCCGGATTGGTCTCGACGGCAATGCCTGCGGCTTGCAACTGGGTCGTCATGGCAGACAGATCATCAACCCGAAAATTGATCATCCACTGCTGCTCGGCGCGGCCAAAATAATCGGTGTCCTGCGCAAACGGGGCAAAGACCGTATAGCCTTCGCGCTGCTTCCAGGGGACGGGATCGTAATGATGAACGCCAAGATGGGTCTCGTACCAATCCCGCAACGCTTCCGGATCTCTGGCGCGAAAAAACATGCCACCTATGCCGTTGACCTTTTCCATGGGGCACCTCCTAGTCTCTCTATAATAGCCCAAGGATACCACATTCCGCCCGCCTCATCTGGCCAAAAAAATCTTGGGGGCTTGGAGGCAAAGCCCCCAACATGACAAACAAGAAAAGGGCGCCCGAAGGCGCCCTTTGCATTTTGGTTAAGGCTTTAGATCAATCGATCATTGGCAGCAGCTTGTCCAGCGACTGTTTCGCGTCGCCATAGAACATGCGGGTGTTCTCTTTGAAGAACAGCGGGTTTTCGATACCCGAATACCCCGTACCCTGACCACGTTTGGACACGAACACCTGCTTGGCCTTCCAGCATTCCAGAACCGGCATACCGGCGATCGGGCTGTTGGGGTCTTCCTGTGCTGCAGGGTTCACGATGTCGTTCGAACCTATGACGATGGCAACATCCGTTTCCGGGAAGTCCTCGTTGATCTCGTCCATTTCCAGAACGATGTCATACGGCACCTTGGCCTCGGCCAGCAGAACGTTCATGTGGCCCGGCAAACGACCGGCAACCGGGTGGATCGCAAAGCGCACATTCTTGCCCTGCGCCCGCAGCTTGCGAACCAGTTCGGACACCGATTGCTGTGCCTGCGCCACGGCCATGCCATAGCCCGGAATGATCACCACGCTGTCGGCGTCATTCAGGGCTGCGGCAACACCGTCGGCCTCAATTGCAATCTGCTCGCCTTCGACAGCCATCTGCTCACCTTGCGGACCACCAAAGCCACCCAAGATCACACTGACAAAGTGCCGGTTCATCGCCTTACACATGATGTAGGAGAGGATCGCACCGGACGAGCCCACCAACGCACCGACCACGATCAGCAGGTCGTTGCCCAGCGAAAAGCCGATGGCCGCAGCCGCCCAGCCTGAATAGCTGTTCAGCATCGACACAACCACCGGCATGTCGGCACCGCCGATGCCCATGATCAGGTGATAACCAATAAACAAGGCGGCCAGCGTCATCAGGAACAGGGGCAGGAATCCGCCCGTGGACGTGTACCAGACCAGACAGATCAGCGAGAGCCCCGCCGCAGACGCATTCAGCGCGTGACCACCGGGCAGTTTGGTTGCCGTCGATGTGACCTTGCCAGCCAGCTTGCCATAAGCCACGACCGAACCGGTAAAGGTGATCGCGCCGATGAAGATGCCCAGGAACAGTTCCACGTGCAGGATTGCCAGCTCTGCCGCTGTCTTCTTGGCGATCAGCTTGGCAAACGCGCCCAGGTCGGACAGGTCGACGTCTTTGGCGGCATCAACAACCGCAAAAACTTCGGCGACATTCTTGATTTCAAAATGCGCGTTGAAACCCACGAACACAGCCGCCAAACCAACCAGCGAATGCATCGCAGCCACAAGCTGTGGCATCTCGGTCATCTGGACGCGCTGCGCCACATATTGACCGATCAGACCACCACCTATGATCAGCAGCAGTGACAGCAGCCACAAGCCCGAACCGGGGCCGACCAGCGTAGCGAAAACCGCCAGCGCCATACCGACGATGCCATACCAGACAGCGCGCTTGGCGCTTTCCTGGTTCGAAAGGCCGCCAAGCGAGAGGATGAACAGAACAGCCGCAACAACGTAGGCGGCAGTGGTGAAGCCATAATCCATGTGCCCGGCCTCCTTAAGATTTCTGGAACATGGCAAGCATGCGCCGAGTTACGAGGAAGCCACCGAAGATGTTGATCCCGGCCATGAATACGGACAGAGCCGCCAGCAGAATAACCAGGAACGACCCGGATCCGATCTGCATCACTGCGCCAACGATGATGATCGACGAGATCGCGTTGGTAATCGCCATCAGAGGCGTGTGCAGGCTGTGCGCGACGCCCCAGATCACCTGGAATCCCACGAAGATCGCCAGCACAAAGACGATGAAGTGCTGCATGAAGGTGGCCGGAGCAATCAGACCGATCAACAGCATTAGCGCACCGCCGATACCCAGCAAGGTGAACTGCTGTTTGGTTTGCGCCTTGAAGGCCGCAACTTCCTGCGCCTTTTTCTCCTCCGGGGTCAGCTCCCTGACCTCAGGCTTTTTCTGAGCGGCAATCGCCTGAACTTTCGGCGGCGGTGGCGGGAAGGTGATTTCACCTGCATGCGTCACGGTTGCGCCGCGGATCACGTCGTCTTCCATGTCATGGTTGATCTGACCGTCCTTTTCAGGCGTCAGGTCTGTCATCATGTGACGGATGTTGGTTGCGTAAAGCGACGAAGACTGTGCCGCCATCCGGCTTGGGAAATCGGTATAGCCGATGATGGTCACGCCATTATCGGTCACGATCTTCTCGTCAGCAACGGTCAGCTTGCAGTTGCCGCCTTTTTCCGCCGCAAGGTCCACGATCACCGAACCCGGTTTCATCGCTTGGACCATGTCCTTGGTCCAAAGCTCGGGCGCTTCGCGGTTGGGGATCAACGCGGTGGTGATCACGATGTCCATTTCCGGAGCAAGCTCGCGGAACTTGGCCAGCTGTGCCTCGCGGAATTCATCGGACTGAACACTCGCGTAACCGCCGGTTGCCGCGCCGTCCTGCTGGTCTTCTTCGAAGTCCAGATAGACGAATTCGGCGCCCATGGATTCAACCTGCTCCGCCACTTCGGGGCGTACGTCGAACGCATAGGTGATCGCACCCAGAGAGGTCGAGGTGCCAATGGCGGCCAGACCGGCCACGCCGGCACCTACGATCAGAACCTTGGCAGGCGGTACTTTACCAGCAGCCGTCACCTGACCGGTGAAGAACCGGCCAAAGTTGTTACCCGCTTCGATCACCGCGCGGTAGCCCGCTATGTTGGCCATCGACGACAGAGCGTCCATCTTCTGGGCACGACTGATACGCGGCACCATTTCCATGGCGATCACGTTGGCGCCCTTGGACTTGGCGGCCTCCATGCCCTTTTCATTCCCTGCGGGGTTGAAGAACGAGATCAATGTCTTGCCCTTGGCAAGACGCTTCAGCTCGGTTTCATTTGGCTGACGTACCTTGGCGACGATGTCGGCGGCTTTCCACAGCGCCGCCGCGGTTCCGATAACCTCGACACCCGCCTCTTTATATGTGGAGTCCGAGAACCCGGCCGCAGCGCCGGCCCCTTTCTCGATCAGGCACTCATACCCGAGCTTTTGCAGTTGACGGGCTGAATCCGGAGTCATCGCGACCCGGTTCTCACCGTCAAATGTTTCCTTTGGCGTTCCAATCTTCAACGGCGCGTCCCCCTAATTTTCGGTCAGTTCGCAAGGATAGTTGGCATTCTATCTGAAGAACCAGTTTTAACTGCGCAAGATTATTTCGCAAGCGCAGCATTGTTACGTCGTGTAAAATCCCGTCCACCTCAGATCCAGCGGCGGGTTTGCCTTTCATATCTGGCGAAATCCGTGCGAAAGGCACGGCGCATACGGTTTTCTTCCGGCACAATAAACCTGCGTTCCAAAATCCAGACAAAAACAGGCATCAACACCAAGGACAGCACCGCGTCGAAACGCAGAATCAAGCCGGCCAGAATAAGTACATCGCCAACGTAGATCGGATTGCGGCTGCGCTTGAAGATACCTGTTTGAACCAGACTCGATGGAGTTTCATGCGGCAGGACGGTCGTTCGATGCCGACGAAACTCGGCAATCGCCAGCACGACAAGAACGACGCCGCCCCCGATCAGAAGGCCGCTGAGCAGGTCGGTAAACCCGCTGGCCAGCGACAGACCGAAGGACGCATAGTTCGCCTGCAGCCAGGCGAGAACAGCAAAGGCCACCAACCAAGCGGGCGGAATGTCGAGTTTGCGCTTCATGCTTGTTCCTCTGATCCTGCGGTATGGATGTCGCATTTGTCGGGGTATGTACCGCTTTGCATCCACGAAAGCAAAACCACAGTTGGTCGCATCTGTGCATTTTCGGCCGAACGCGTAGACACGGCAGAACTGATCAGATAGCCCTTTAGTCAGACATTTGTCAGAATTCTGCACAGGACCTCCATGACTGATTTCGCTGCAACCAAAGCCATGTTCGATCTGCCGAATGGAACCATTTATCTGGACGGCAACTCGCTTGGCCCATTGCCACGTGCTGCCGCCGCGCGGGTGAGTGGAATGATGACACACGAATGGGGTCAAATGCTGATCACCGGTTGGAACAAGGCCGGGTGGATGGGGCTTCCGACCGGGCTTGGCGACCGTATCGGGCGGTTGATCGGGGCGGAACCGGGTACCATCGTGACCGGCGATACCCTGTCGATCAAGGTCTATCAGGCTGTTGCCTCGGCGCTGGAGCTTTGCCCCGACCGCAAGGTTGTGCTGTCTGATAACGGCAATTTCCCTTCGGACCTTTATATGGTCGACGGCCTGCTGCGTTCACTCGGATCGGAATACGAATTACGGGTGGTCGCACCCGAGGATGTTGCCGAAAACATCACCAAAGACGTCGCGGTTCTGATGCTGACCGAGGTCGATTACCGGTCTGGCCGGATCCATGACATGAAGGCGCTGACGGAACAGGCCCATGCGAACGGCACAATAACCGTTTGGGATTTGGCCCATTCCGCAGGGGCGATCCCGGTTGAGCTGTCCAGTTGCAAAGCGGATTTTGCCGTTGGCTGCAGCTATAAGTATCTGAACGGAGGCCCTGGCGCGCCGGCGTTCATCTATGTGGCGCCCCGCCATGCCGATCGCGTGCGCCCTGCATTATCCGGGTGGCTGGGCCATGAAGCCCCGTTCACGTTCGATCTGGATTACCGCCCCGGACAGGGTATCGAGCGGATGCGTGTCGGCACACCTCCGATCATCCAGATGACCGCGCTGTCTGCGGCGATGGACATCTGGGACATGGCCAACATCAAAGACGTGCGCGCCAAGTCAATCGAACTGACCGAGCTGTTTATTTCGGGCGTCGAGGCCACCTGCCCTAACCTGAAACTGGCCAGCCCCCGCGACCCTGCGCAGCGTGGCAGTCAGGTCTCATTCCGTTTCGCCGATGGCTATGCCGCAATGCAGGCCTTGATCGCGCGCGGCGTGATCGGTGATTTCCGCGCCCCGGACATCATGCGCTTTGGGTTCACCCCGCTTTATATCGATGAGCAGGATGTAAACGGCGCGGTGGACATTCTGGCCGACATCATGACCAACCGGTTATGGGACGCACCGGAATACAAAGTCAGACAGCGGGTTACCTGATTTCCAACGCTGCACCAATCATGGCGGCAAGGTTCGAGTTCATCCGGTCGAATTCTTGAAAATCCGTCGCGCTGATTTTGTTTCCCCGCAGCGCAGAGGCAATGGTCTCCGCAGTTTCTCTTGCGCCATCAAACAAACGGGCACGATCATTCGACGCTTCTTTCTGTAGCCACCCGGTATATAAAGATTGCAGCCGGGCCTCGCCCTGCGTGATGATATCCGAGGCCAGCGACTTTCCTGCATCTAACAGTTCCATCCCGTGTGGAGAGGACATGATCTGAGCCATACCATCGGTCTGCACGTGGATTGCCTGGCCGATGATCTGCGAAACCGAGCCGTCTGCCTGCAGGGCTTTCGCAACGGCTTCGATCTTCTCCTCATAGTGCAACTCGGTGAGTCTGCGCAGGATCGCCTCTTTGTTGTCGAAATACAGATACAATGCCGGGCGCGAGATCCCCACGCCCTTTGCGATTTCATCCATCGACGTCTTTTTAAAGCCGTAAGCCGCGAATGCCTTACGCGCCGAATCCAGTATGGCAAGGCACTTTGCGTCTAGCACGAAATCTCTCATCTGAACCTTTTGACACTTTTCACTCAATTTGTCAGTTGACACTCTGACACTCACACCCATTTATGTCAGAACGTCACTAAATGCCAAGAGGGAGACGCAGCCATGACGGCCAGCTTAAAGATAAATGGGACGTCATATGAGGTCGATCTACCCGAGGATGTCCCCCTTTTATGGGTTCTGCGCGACGAGATCGGACTGACCGGCACCAAGTTTGGCTGCGGGGTTGCGGCATGCGGCGCCTGTACCGTTCATATAGACGGAGAAGCCGTGCGCTCTTGCCAGGTTGCCTTGTCCGATGTCTGGGGTGACGTCACCACAATCGAAGGTCTGGGCAGCCCGGATGCAATGGCCAAGATACAGCAGGCCTGGGTTGACCATCAGGTTGCGCAATGCGGTTATTGCCAATCGGGTCAGGTCATGCAAGCCGCCGCGCTATTGGCCGAGAACCCCAGCCCCACGGATCAGGACATAGACGATGCGATGCAGGGCAATCTGTGCCGCTGCGGCACCTATCCCCGTATCCGTGCCGCGATCCATGACGCAGCCTCCAGACTGAAGGAGGCATAAGCGATGGCTTCCGTAGGAAAAATTCTTCGCCGCACGTTTCTTATCGGCTCAGCCGCCATTGTTGGCGGCGTCGCGTTTGGCGCCTATTATGTCAGCCGCCCGGCAGCCAACCCGCTGAAGCCGGGCGATGGGGAAACCGCGCTTAGCCCGTTCATCCTGATTGATCAGCAGGGCGTTACCCTGTTCGCGCCACGTGCCGAGATGGGACAGGGCGTAATGACCACTTGGGCAGCCCTGATTGCCGAAGAACTGGACGTCGAATTGGACGATATCCGGGTCCTTCACGGGCCTGCGGCAGCCGCCTATTACAACTCGGCCATTTTGGGTGAGAGCCTGCCAAACAAGGGATATGATATTTCGAATTTCCAGCAGAATCTGGCACAGTCGCTGGGCGTTCTGGGCAAGGTTGTCAGTCTGCAGGTCACAGGCGGCTCGACCTCGATGCGCGATGGGTTCGAACGCATGCGGGAGGCCGGGGCCACAGCCCGGGAAACGCTGAAACAAGCAGCGGCTGATCGTCTGGGCCTGGAGCGTGACCAGTTGAAGACCGAAAACGGCGCCGTGATCGCGCCGGACGGGACGCGCATTCCCTATACCGAACTGGCTGAGGCCGCCGGACAGATCGAACCCATGCAGGTCGAGCTGCGCGATCCCTCAGACTGGCGTTTGCTGGGACAGAACCTGCCGCGTGTCGATGTGGTCGGCAAATCCACGGGCACGGCCGAGTTTGGCATTGACGTGCGCCCCGAAGGTCTGAAATTCGCCTCGGTCCGGATGAACCCGAAACTGGGCGGTGCGATGAACGGCTTTGACGCCAGCGCTGCGGAATCCATGCCCGGCGTAGAGAAGGTGGTCGATCTGGGCAACGGCGTAGCGATTATTGCCAATAACACCTGGCTGGCCATTCAAGCGGTTGAGGCCATAGAGATCGATTGGGCCGACGCCCCCTACCCGCCGGATACTGACGGTATATTCGCAAAAATTGCCGAGGCGTTTGACGACTCGCCAAATTCGACCATGCGTGACGATGGCGATGTTGACACCTTGCCCGAAGGGGCCACCGAAATTACCGCTGAATATCAGGTACCCTATCTGGCGCATACCACGATGGAACCGATGAACGCCACCGCGCTGTTCACTGGTTCCAACCTCGAGCTGTGGTGTGGCAACCAGGCGCCGACCTTCCTTCTGACCCGCGCTGCAAACACGGCGAATTTGGATAAAGAAGCGGTCGAGATTCACACCACCTATCTTGGGGGCGGATTTGGTCGTCGTGGAGAGCTGGATTTCATCGAAATCGCCACCAAAGTCGCCATGGCCATGCCCAATACTCCGGTCCAGACCACCTGGAGCCGCGAGGAGGACATGCGCCATGACTTCTACCGGCCCGGTGCACTGGCGCGGATGCGTGGCGCGGTCAAAGACGGCAAGGCGGTTCTGATCGACGCCAGAGTTGCATCGCAATCCTGCACGCAACAGGCCGTGGAACGCATATCGGGCCTGCCCGGCGCTGGCCCCGACAAGGTCCTGGTCGAAGGTCTTTTTAACCAGCCCTATGCCGTGCCGAACTACCGCGTCAGCGGCCACATCGCCGATCTGGATGTACCTGTCGGGTTCTGGCGTTCGGTCGGCAATAGCCATAACGGGTTCTTCCACGAGACATTCATGGACGAGCTGGCCCTGGCCGCCGGTCGCGACCCGCTGGAGTTCCGTCTTGAGCTGGCCCAAAATGAGCACGCGCCTTCGGCAGCTGTCCTGCAAGCCGTCAAGGAAATGTCAGGTTGGACGGGTGATACGCCTGCCGGTGTTGGTCGTGGCGTGGCAATGACCTATAGCTTTGGCACCCCGGTGGCGCAGGTGATCGAGGTGGTCGATGAGGACGGCACCATTCGCATCGCAAAGGCGTGGATCGCCTGCGATGTGGGGCTGGCGCTGGATCCCGGAACGATCGAGGCGCAGATGTTCGGTGGCATGATCTATGGCCTGTCAGCAGCCGTGATGGGTGAGATCACCTTCGCCGACGGTGAGGTCGAGCAATTTAACTTCCCCGACTATGACGCGCTGCGGATGCATAATGCCCCGGTGACCGAGGTCCGCATTCTGGAAACCAATCGCCATCTGGGTGGTGTGGGTGAACCGGGCACGCCTCCGTCGATGCCAGCACTTGGCAACGCCCTGTTCGACCTTTCCGGCAAGCGCGCACGCAGCTTGCCGTTGATCAATCAATTCAATCTGCTGGTTTGATAGCAAAGCGCCGGTCCCTTCAATCAGGGCCGGCGCAGGGACTCAGGCGGTTTGTTTAACCAATCCCGATCGCACTCCTGCGGACCAGTCGCGTGCCGCATCGCCAAACGCCTCAAAAAGCGGCCGCGAGACAGGGTCATTGACCGCGTCCCATTCCGGGTGCCATTGCACCGACAGGGTGAAACCGGGCGCGTCCTGCACATAAATCGCCTCGGGCGTGCCGTCTGGTGCAGCGCCGTCAATCACAATGCGATGTCCAACAGTTTTGATCCCCTGCCCGTGCAGCGTGTTGGTCATCACCTCGGCAGCGCCCATCAACCGATGAAACACGCCCCCCTCGGTCAGGTTGACCACATGGCGCAGGGCAAATTTTTCTTCCAACGTGCCGTCGGGTGGCATCCGGTGGTTCATTCGCCCCGGCAAATTCCGGATTTCTGGATAAAGTGTTCCGCCCATGGCCACGTTGACCTCCTGAAAGCCGCGGCAGATGCCGAAAAAGGGCTGCCCTCTTTCGACACAGGCCCGCACCAAGGGTAACGTGATCGCATCGCGAGCCCGGTCGAAATCACCGTGCGCTTCGGTTGCGGGTTCGCCATATTCCTCAGGATGTACATTGGGGCGTCCTCCTGTCAGCAGGAAACCATCACAGACCTCAAGCAGTTCCTCGACACAGACATACCGCGGGTCGGCAGGGATCAGCATCGGCAAGCAACCCGAGACATTGGCCACGGCGTCCGAGTTCATCGTGCCGCCGGCATGAGTCGGATATTGATCGTTCATCAAATATGAATTGCCGATGATACCGACGACAGGTCGAGCCATTATTCTTTCCTAGTTCTTTCCGCACGTTCCGGGAAAGGTATCGACAGGGTCACAGGCGCGCAATAGCACATAGCCTGTGTGTCAGCGCAAGTCTCTGTTCACCCCTGCACAACAAGGGGCCTGATCGGACAACCGCCGAATAAGCCCTATTCGCTTTGCGCGCCGCTTGTGCCTCGAAAAGATCGGAGAGCCTTTGCCGGCTCTCCGAGTTCACCAAAGGTCAAACTTCGCCAGTCAGCCCGGCCGCTTCGATCCCGGCCATGGCAGCGATGGCGTCGTTATCCGACGTGTCGCCGGTCACACCGACTGCGCCGATTACGACACCTTTTCGGTCACGCAGCAGAACACCGCCCGGAACCGGCACGACCTGACCGCCATAAACACCGTTTACGGCGGCCATGAAATAGGCCTGCGCCTCGGCGCGTTGCATCTGGGCTGTGCCCGCCATCCCCAGCATGACCGAGCCGTAGGCCTTGCCCTGCGCAATCGCAAAACGACCAGGGGCAGCACCGTCTTCACGCTCAAACGCGATGACGTGGCCACCAGCATCAAGAACGATGACCGAGAGGGGTTTCAGCCCCAACTCGCGCCCTTTTTCAAGGGCTTTGCGGATAAGGGTACGGGCTTTGCGCAAAGAAATTACCATATTCGATCCAGTCATTTCTGTTGGGTTAAAGGCTGGCTTTCATCTCCAGTCGGCGGGCGTGCAGGACAGGTTCGGTATAACCCGAAGGCTGAACACGGCCTTTGAAAACCAAATCACAGGCCGCCTGGAAGGCGATCCCGTCGAAACCGGGAGCCATTGGGCGATACGCCGGATCGCTATCATTCTGCCGATCGACCACTACTGCCATTTTCCGCATCGCGGCCATGACTTGCGCCTCATCGACAGTGCCATGATGCAGCCAGTTGGCCAAGGCCTGAGACGAAATCCGGCAGGTGGCACGGTCTTCCATCAGGCCAACATCATTGATGTCCGGCACTTTCGAACAGCCAACGCCTTGATCGACCCAGCGAACCACATAGCCCAGGATGCCTTGCGCGTTGTTTTCGATCTCACGCGCAATTTCATCATCGCTGAGGTTGCGGCCGCCCAGCAAAGGCACAGTCAGCAGATCGTCCAGCGTACCACGTGCGCCACCGGCAGCCAATTCGTCCTGGCGCTCCAGGACGTTGACCTTATGATAATGTGTTGCGTGCAGTGTCGCGGCAGTCGGCGACGGCACCCAGGCGCAAGTTGCGCCCGATTTCGGGTGACCGATCTTGGCGTCCAGCATGTCACCCATACGGTCGGGCATCGCCCACATGCCTTTGCCAATCTGTGCCTTGCCCTTCAAGCCACATGCCAGACCGATATCAACATTGCGATCTTCATAAGACGCAATCCACGGCGTGTTCTTGATGTCGCCCTTGGGCAGCATTGGTCCTGCCTCCATCGAGGTGTGGATCTCATCCCCCGTCCGGTCCAGAAAGCCGGTGTTGATGAAGGCCACGCGCGATTTGGCGGCCCGGATACATTCCTTGAGGTTCGCCGAGGTGCGGCGCTCTTCATCCATAATACCGAGCTTTACGGTGTTGCGCGGCAGGCCGAGGATGTCTTCAACCATATCGAAAATTTCGACGGCAAAGGCAACCTCTTCAGGTCCGTGCATCTTGGGCTTTACCACGTAGACCGAACCAGTGACCGAGTTGCCGCCATCGCGCTGCAGGTCGTGCATCGCAATCAGAGTGGTGCACAGCGCGTCCATCAGACCTTCGCCGATCTCGCGCCCTTCGGCATCCAGAACGGCGGGGTTGGTCATCAGGTGCCCCACATTGCGGACCAGCATCAGCGACCGGCCCTTAAGAACACCAGCGCCACCGTCCGCCGCGGTAAAGGTCAGGTCATCGGACAGTTTGCGTGTAAAAGTCGTGCCGCCTTTGCTGACCTCTTCGGTCAGATCACCCTTCATCAGGCCCAGCCAGTTGCCATAGGCAACCACCTTGTCCTCGGCATCCACACAGGCGACTGAATCTTCGCAGTCCATGATCGTCGACAGCGCCGATTCAAGATGCACGTCAGCAATACCGGCCAGGTCGGTGGCGCCAATGGTGCTGGAAGCGTCAATCACGATTTTGACATGCAAACCGTTGTTCTTCAGCAGAACAAAGTCCGGGTTTTCAGCGGCACCGCCAAAACCCACAAACTGCGCTGCATCTGCCAGCGCAGGCACCAGAACCCCATTTTCAACGCGCAGTTCTGACATTTCAGCCCACGATCCGCTGGCCAGCGGGGCGGCATCGTCCAGAAACGCTTTGGCCCAAGCAATCACACGTGCTCCGCGCGCATCATCATAACTACCACCGACGGGAAGATCGCCCATCGCATCGGTGCCATAAAGCGCGTCATACAAGCTGCCCCAGCGCGCATTGGCAGCGTTCAGTGCAAAACGCGCATTGGTAATAGGAACCACCAGCTGAGGACCGGGAATCAACGCGATCTCGGGATCGACATTGTCGGTTTCGATCTGAAAATCCCCGCCTTCAGCCACCAAGTAGCCGATCTCGCGCAGGAAATCCTGATAGGCGACAGCATTATGCGGCTGGCCATTGTTTTCCAGATGCCAGGCATCGATGCGCGCTTGGATATCGGCCCGCTTTGCCAAAAGTGTACGGTTCTTTGGACCCAACTCGTGAACCATTTGCGCAAGCCCGTTCCAGAAGGTGTCAGCCGCAACGCCTGTTCCAAACAGAGCATGCCCTTCTATGAATTCGGTCAGAATCCCGTCGACCTTGAGTCCGCTCCGCATCTGTCTGCTGCTCATGCCACATTCCCTCGTATGTACGCCGTTGTATACAGGCCCCAATTAGGGCGGATATTTCCGATAGGCAACATGTCTTGGTCAGTTTGGGTCTTTGGTCGTCAGGCCACTTCGACATCGACAGATGCTTATCGCCTATTGAGCAAGCTTACTTGCACCGCTTGCAGCCCATCGCAGCAACCCATAACGTCGCGCCTGATACCAACCCATTCGAGGCCACCGATGCGCGACGCAGCCCCCACGACGATCTATCTGAAAGACTACACACCGTTTGGTTATCTGGTGGACAGCGTACATCTGACCTTTGATCTGGCCCCAAATGCGACCCGAGTGACTTCGCGCATCGCCTTCCGGCCCAATCCTGATGCCTTAGACCGTCAGTTTTTCCTGCATGGTGAGCAACTGAAACTGATCCGTGCTACTGTTGACGGGGTTGAGATCACTCCAGACGTCACAGAGACCGGCCTGACAGCGGTTGTCCCCGACGCGGCATTTGTCTGGGAAGCCGAAGTCGAAATCGACCCAGGCAACAACACTGCGCTTGAGGGGCTCTACATGTCGAACGGCATGTATTGCACCCAATGCGAGGCCGAGGGGTTTCGCAAGATCACCTTCTATCCCGACCGGCCCGACGTGATGTCGATCTTCACCGTACGCATTAACGGCGCGTTGCCGGTTCTGCTGTCGAACGGCAACCCGACCGGCAAGGGGGATGGCTGGGCCGAATGGAATGACCCCTGGCCCAAACCCGCCTATCTGTTCGCCCTTGTCGCAGGCGACCTGATTACACATCCCGGTCAGTTCACAACCAAATCGGGCCGCGAGGTTGAACTGAACCTGTGGGTGCGCCCGGGCGATGAGGGAAAATGCGCCTTCGGTATGGAGGCGCTGAAGAAGTCGATGAAATGGGACGAGGACGTCTATGGCCGCGAATATGACCTGGATGTCTTTAACATCGTCGCCGTCGATGATTTCAACATGGGGGCGATGGAAAACAAGGGTCTGAACATTTTCAACTCGTCCGCCGTGCTGGCCAGCCCTGAGACATCCACCGATATGAATTTCGAACGGATCGAGGCGATCATCGCGCATGAGTATTTCCACAACTGGACTGGCAACCGCATCACCTGCCGCGACTGGTTTCAGCTGTGCTTGAAAGAAGGTCTGACGGTGTACCGCGATGCGCAGTTCACCTCGGACATGCGCTCGGCCCCGGTCAAACGTATCCACGATGCCATCGACCTGCGGGCGCGCCAATTCGCCGAGGATAACGGCCCGCTTTCACATCCGGTAAGGCCAGAGAGCTTTCAGGAGATCAACAACTTCTACACCGCGACGGTCTACGAAAAAGGCGCCGAGGTGATCGGCATGCTGAAACGTCTGGTAGGTGACGAGGCCTATGCGCAGGCGCTGGAGCTGTATTTTGATCGGCATGACGGTCAGGCCTGCACCATCGAGGACTGGATCAAGGTGTTTGAAGACACCACAGGTCGCGACCTGACCCAGTTCAAACGCTGGTACAGCCAGTCTGGCACCCCGCGCGTATCGGTGACCGAAGAATGGACTGATGGCATCTACACCTTGACGCTGAGACAGCGCACCGACCCGACCCCCGGACAGTCAGAAAAACTGCCGCAGGTTATCCCCGTTGCGGTCGGGCTGATCGGCGCGAACGGGGATGAAACCATGCCCACAACCATTCTGGAGTTCACGCAGGAAACCCAAAGCTTTGCTTTCGTATACACAGTAGAAGGCTGGCGCTTGCAGGGTTGCGAAGGACCGGAACGCGTGTCCGGTGCCAATCCGCCCAAACCCACGGCCTCAATCCTGCGCGATTTCTCGGCCCCTGTGATTCTGGAACATGACCAGAGCAGCGCTGAGCGGGCCTTTTTGCTGGCTCATGACAGCGACCCGTTCAACCGCTGGCAAGCAGGGCGATCTTTAGCCGAAGACACGCTGATCAAGATGATCTTGACGGATGCGGCACCGGAAACGGATTATCTCGATGGCATCCTCGCCGTATTGCGCGACAGCGATCTTGACCCGTCTTATCGCGCCTTGATGCTGGGGTTGCCGTCCCAATCTGAACTTGCTGCGATGATGCATGAACAGGGTGTCACGCCCGACCCGATGGCCATTTGGACCGCTGTTGAAACGCTGCGGCAGGTAACGGCCCAGCACGTTCAGGATCTGCTGCCCCGCCTGCACAGCGAAACCAGCATCGAAGCAGCCTTTAGCCCGGACGCAGAACAAGCCGGCCAGCGGGCTCTGGGTGGGGCCGCATTGGCGTTGACCTCACGGTTGGACGGGGGTGCAAAAGCGGCCGAGGATTATCAGCGCGCCGATAACATGACCCTTCAGCTTTCGGCTTTGTCCTGCCTGTTGCGTGCGGGCAAAGGCGAACAGGAACTGAACGCGTTTTATGACCGGTGGCAAGATGACCGGCTGGTGATGGACAAATGGTTCGGCCTGCAGGTGGCGATGTCAGCCCCGGCAGAGACAGCAGATATCGTAAGCCACCTGACCGGGCACCCGGATTTCAACTGGAAGAACCCGAACCGTTTCCGGGCTGTTCTGGGGGCGTTGGCGACGAATCACGCGGGTTTCCACCGTGCTGATGGAGCTGGTTATTCTCTGCTGGCGGACTGGCTGATCAAACTGGATCCGGTCAATCCGCAGACCACGGCGCGGATGTGTTCGGCATTCCAGACGTGGAAGCGGTATGACGCAGATCGCCAGGCCCTTATCCGCACCCAGCTGACCCGCATCGCCGAAACGCCAGACCTTTCACGGGACACGACCGAAATGGTGACGCGCATCCTGAACGCATGACCCCCTATTCCTATACACGGCATAACAGGTCACCGCAGGTCATCGCCATTCTGCTGTCGGTCTATTCCGCGCTGGCTGTGTTGGTCATCGCCTTTGATGCCGTCTGGTGGCTGATTGGCCTGCTGGCCCTGTTCACCCTGCCCGCATTATGGGACTTTGCACAAAACACCCGTTCGGGGCTCCGGCTGGATCAGGATGGGCTGCGGTGGTTCTCGGGGCGGCGCGAGGCTGGCGTAAGATTGAGCGAAATCGACCATGTGCGCCTGGATACACGCTGGGATTTCTCGGTGCGCATGTCGCTGGTGCTGACCTCGGAAAAGCGGATTCGCCTGCCTGATGAGTCGACCCCTCCGCATAAGGAACTCGAGTCCCGCCTGAAAGAGGCTGGCCTAAAGGTTGAACGGCATCATTTCGGCCCATTTTGAAACGATCCCGAGCCTCAGGGCGCATTGACCGAAACAAAGCGACAATAAGACGGTTGTAGCTTGAATTTGAGCCAAATAGAGGCCAGTCTCTAAAGCTAGGTTACGATTTTTTTTTGTTTCGAGTGTAAGCATGTTCCGGTTTCTGATGGCCCAAAAGGCCCGCGTTCCACATCCATCCTTGAAAATTGCGTCAGATTTCGACGCCGCCGATGCAGTGCTGGCCGCTGCTCTGCCAGATCAGGGTTCGGTAAATATCCCCGTCGCAAATGTCTCGGCCGATGAACTGATCGGTCAGGACGTCATAGAGCTTGGCCGCGATCTGGCCCGTCAGGATCGGTGGGCAGACCTTTCTGCAAAGATGCGTGCCGCCGATGACGCGCGCGAAACTGCGCCCGATGGGATGCCAATCGCGGATTTGCTGGCATTCGGCGCTCGGTCCGATGTAGTGCTGGCGGTCGAACACGCTCTTTCCGATTATCGGGCATTGTCAGACTATGATCTTCTTGGCGGAATTTCTGAGCTAGAGGATGAAATGCGGGCGCATGAGGATGATCCGATGATCGCCCTTGTTGTGGCTATGGCGCATATTGACCTGGCCTGGGCGTGGCGCGGCACTGCGACAAACGCAGTTCTCCCCCCCTTGCACCGGTCTCGCTGCACCGCCCATTTCGACCGCGCGGCCGATATCCTGCCAAAATGCCGCGAAGCCGCACCCAACAATGCGCTGGTTGCAGCTGTTGGCTGTGCTCTGCTGGCAGGTCAGCGCAAGTCCAATCTGCGCGTGGCTGATCAGTATGAACAATTGATTACGTTGGACCCGCATAACCAACGCCATATGCGTGCAATGGGCACTCATCTGCTGCCACGCTGGTTCGGCAGCTATGAAGAGCTTGAGGTTCAGGCCCTGCGCAATGCAGCCCGTACCCATGACCTTTGGGGCGCCGGTGGCTACACGTGGGTCCAGTTTGATGCCATCGCCCTGGACGACGAAGCCTGCGCACGGCTGGATATCGAATATTTCCTGCAGGGTTTGCACGATATTCTGCGCAACCGCCCCGATCAGCAGATGGTCAATATGCTGGCTGCCTATTGTGCGATAACCATCCAGAACGGCCTTGGGGGGAATGAAAAGGCCGACGCGGTGCGCGCTCAGATCCACGACGCGGCCAACTGGCTGATCCGTGATCACCTGACCGAACTGCATCCGCTGATCTGGGCCCATGCGGCACAAGGGTTCAATAACTCGGTCCGCATCAACTCGCCCGAACGGTTTGCAGCCCGCGGGCACCGCGATGCGTTGCGGGCAATCGGTGACCTGTTTCGTGAGGAACTGCGCAGTGGCATGGATGTGACCTTTACTCCGACAGGGTTGCACCTGTCCGGACACTGATTCCCCCTTGCCCCTTTGGCGCGCCGGGCCTAATACGCAGGCTTAGACTTCTGCGGAAATGAGGCGCGCCATGCTCGACCTGACATACGAAATGCCTAAGCCCAAAACCATTGCCGGGGCCAAGCACGATTGGGAACTGGTAATCGGGATGGAGGTGCATGCGCAGGTCTCGTCCAATGCCAAGCTGTTCTCTGGCGCGTCGACCCAATTCGGGGCCGAGCCGAACTCGAACGTGGCCTTTGTGGACGCGGCAATGCCGGGGATGCTGCCGGTGATCAACGAATATTGCGTCGAACAGGCCGTGCGCACTGGGTTGGGCCTGAAAGCCGATATCAACCTGAAATCGGCTTTTGACCGCAAGAATTATTTCTACCCCGACCTTCCGCAGGGTTATCAGATTTCCCAGCTTTATCAGCCTATTGTCGGCGAAGGTGAAGTTTTGGTCGAGATGGGCGACGGCACCGCGCGCATGGTGCGGATCGAACGCATCCACATGGAACAGGACGCGGGCAAGTCGATCCACGACATGGACCCGCATATGTCCTTCGTCGACCTGAACCGAACCGGTGTTTGCCTGATGGAGATCGTCAGCCGCCCCGACATTCGCGGCCCGGAAGAGGCCGCCGCCTATATCGCCAAGTTGCGTCAGATCCTGCGCTATCTGGGCACCTGTGACGGCAACATGCAGAACGGCAATTTGCGGGCAGACGTGAACGTCTCGATCTGTTTGCCGGGGGCCTATGAAAAGTATCAGGAAACACAGGATTTCTCGCATCTGGGCACCCGTTGTGAGATCAAGAACATGAACTCGATGCGCTTCATCCAGCAAGCCATTGAGGTCGAAGCCCGCCGCCAGATCGCGATCGTCGAAGGTGGTGGCAAGGTCGATCAGGAAACCCGCCTGTATGACCCGGACAAGGGCGAGACGCGTTCGATGCGGTCCAAGGAAGAAGCGCATGACTATCGCTACTTCCCTGACCCTGACCTGCTGCCGCTAGAGATCGAGCAGGCCTGGGTTGACGACATCGCCGCCAACCTGCCCGAGCTGCCTGACGATAAAAAAGCGCGTTTTATCAGCACGTTCGGACTGACGGACTATGACGCATCGGTGCTGACTGCTGATGTTGAATCGGCTGCCTATTTCGAAGAGGTCGCGCAGGGTCGCAATGGCAAACTGGCTGCAAACTGGGTCATTAACGAACTGTTTGGCCGCCTGAAAAAGGAAGATCACGAGATCACCGACTCGCCGGTTTCACCTGCACAGCTTGGCGGCATCATCGACCTGATTTCCTCGGACGCGATCTCGGGCAAGATCGCCAAGGACCTGTTCGAAATCGTCTATACCGAAGGCGGAGATCCGGCGCAGATCGTCGAAGACCGCGGCATGAAGCAGGTGACGGACACGGGCGCGATCGAGGCCGCTTTGGACGAGATCATAGCCGCCAATCCGGCACAGGTCGAGAAGGCCAAGGTAAACCCGAAACTGGCCGGTTGGTTCGTTGGTCAGGTAATGAAGGCGACTGGCGGCAAGGCCAATCCCAAGGCCGTCAACGAGCTGATTGCCAAGAAACTGGGATCGTAGATCTTTCGGTTTTACTGATTTCGGCGGCGGGACTTTAGCCTTTGAGCAAAGTCCCGCCGCTTGTCATTTGTGGCACCAGACCCGCACCAGCAGATGTGCCGGAATTCGCCCGCCGCGCTATGATGACTTTCCCATTGTGATCAACCTGCTAGATTACCCGGAACTTACAGGTAGGAATTCCGATGCCCCGCTACGAATACAAAGTTGTCCCTTCCCCCCAAAAGTCTGCCAAGACCAAGGGTGAAAAGTCAGCCGAGGGACGTTTCGCTGCTTCTATTGAACAAGTGCTAAACCAGATGGGGCAGGATGGCTGGGAATATCAACGCGCCGAGTTGTTGCCCAGCGAGGAACGCTCCGGCCTGACCGGCAGCACCGTGAACTGGCGCAATGTGCTGATATTTCGCCGTGAAATTGATTTGCCTGTTGCCCCGACACCTGGCCCGACCGAAACGAAGGATGGCGTTGCTCTTGCTCAACCTGTTCCTGGTCCCGATACCGTTCAGGCCCCGGCCCCCATTGCAGAACAGGCCAAAGAGCCGCCTTTGTCGCTGAAAGGTGCTGAAACAGAAAAATCGGAAGACGAAACTGCAGAGACTGAAGGTCAAAAAACCTCATTGCCCTAACCGGGCCTGTCAAAAAAAACGGCTGTCAGGAGTAGCGTTTTGAATCTCAGCTCGTGACGTCGCGAATTAGCGTGTCCCATTGGGCAAAGACCTGATCTGGGGACAGATCGGCCTTTAGCGTAGGTGACACCTTGGACATCTGCGCCCTGAGGTCGGGTTCATGGATCAGCTTCAGCACTGCCTGTTCCAAACCACTGACATCGTTGACGGGAACCAGATATCCGTTCCGTCCGTTTTGAATAAACTCTGACGGACCGTAATCGCAATCGAAAGACACGACCGGTATCCCGCTGACCGCCGCCTCAGCGACGACATTGTGAAACCCTTCGAACCGCGAGGTCGCTACCAGAATGTCTGCGCGCTGCGCCCATTCCCCGACCTCGATCGTATTGCCGGGCAGCCGAGCAACCGACTGTAGCCCCAGATCATCGCGCAGTTTCTGCAGATTTTCCCGCTCGCTGCCCTCACCATAGATAATCAGCCTGGTATCTGGAGCTTGGGAATGAATGCGCTGCATCGCCTGCAGCAGCATGTCGAACCCTTTTTGCCGAACGAGGCGGCCAACCGCGACCAGTTGCACACCCTGCCTCGTGCCAGAGGCTTCAACTCGCTCAAAGGGGAGGATCGGGTTCGGAATAACCATCCCCTTCTTGCGCAAAGTGAAGGGAAGATCCGCCAATCCGCGATGTGTCAGCCCGACAACCTTTGCTGCCTTTATCCCCGCAATCCCCTGAAGCGGTGCCCAAAGGGGATGTGCGTCCTGCCGCAGCGGATTATTGCGTTCAGAAATGATAACGGGAATCCCGGTTCCAACGCTTGCCAGAAGAGTCTGAACATTCACCTTGGTCAGGAATGAGATTACAACGTCCGGTCGAAATTTCTTTATGACAGAGCGGATATGCGTAATACGTGACGCCTGTCCCGTCGCCTTTTCTGCAACGCTGAGTTCAACATCGAGATGCATCGGGAAATAGGGACCATCGGTCGGCATCTGAAAACCGGTAACGTGAACAGCACAACCGCGCCGGGCAAAATGCCCTGAAACCATGGCGATTACTTTCTCTGCCCCCCCAGGCCCAAATCCAGCCTGCACAAAAAGAACTCTCAAAACCAAATACCTGAAAAACATCCCGTCAATGGAGGGTAGATTAGGGCCCGCGTTCGAGCAACTGTTATGCATGGAATGTTTTCACATTCAGGCTGAATTTCCTGATTTGTTGCAATCAGTGCAAGAAACCGGTCGAAATCACCAAAACGCCGAAAAATTACCGGCCGGCTTTCACCTATCCAACCCGCGACCCTGTGCCAATCTCTGAACGATCACGGCAAAACCCGCGAATTGTCTTCGCTGCAGGGGTGCGACCGTTCCGGGCCGCGTTACAAAAGCCTGCCTAAACACCGATATCCAATGCCAGAGCATGGATCCGCGGCACGATATCTCCAAGCGCCTTGTGCACTGCGCGGTGGCGGGCAACGCGAGATTGCCCCTCGAATGCAGCCGCGCGGATTCGGATGTTGAAATGGCTTTCACCACCTTCTTGGAATCCAGCATGCCCGCGGTGGCTTTCGCTGTCGTCAACAATTTCAAGCTCATGTGGATCAAACGCCGATTGCAGGCGGCTTCGCATTTCTTCGGTCACGGTCATTTTTACGCTCAGCGGCAAAAATATTACCGCCCCCCTCTTCTACTTTCGGCTGCTTAGACTAAACTGCTGCCTCCGAGTCGAGAAGATGCGTTCTTAAGGATCATAGCATGACGAAATCAGACCCATTTGGATTCGATATGTCCGTCTCCAGCGCGAAGAAAAAAAACCCGCGTGGACGGCGTGGTATGTCTGGCGCGTCTGAAACTTCGGTGCGAATCTGTGACCATGAGGGCTGTGAAGAGCCTGGTAAATTTCGGGCCCCGAAAGCACCGGATGTTTTGGATGATTTCTTCTGGTTCTGCCAGCAGCATGTGCGCGAGTATAACCAGAAATGGAATTTCTTCGACGGCACGACCGAGGCCGAAATGAATGCTCAACAGTCTAAGGACAAAGTCTGGGAGCGTGAAACCAAACCCATGGGCGATCCCGAGGCACGTGCCTGGGCCCGTTTGGGAATCGAAGACCCGCACCAGGTGCTGGGCGCGAACAGTACCCAGAACAAAGGGCGCACTACAGGCGGAGGCGGCCGCCGCCTGCCCCCGACCGAACGTCGCGCTATCGAGATTCTGGAAGCCAATGACAGCTGGTCCAAGGCCGAAATCCGAAAGACCTATAAAAAGCTGATCAAGGTGTTGCACCCCGATATGAACGGCGGCGACCGCTCGCAGGAAGAGCAGCTGCAAGAAGTTGTCTGGGCCTGGGACCAGATCAAAGACAGCCGGAACTTTAAATAGGCGTTTTAATTGCTGGCCATACCCTGCAGCGCCAGCACTTCGGGGCGTTTCAAGCAACGTAACCGCGTTCGAGGAACCGACGCCTCAGCACACAGTTCAGGGAATAGCGCGCGCAATTCGTCGACGTCTTCGCGGTGAAAGGATTGCAGCGCCCTGTCGCCCAGAAACAGGCTTTCGCTGCGCACGCCATTGGATGTCAAAATCTCGTGCCGTTCGCAGGCAATGTGAAAATATTCTACCGGCTTATCGGGCGACACTTGATAGACCGTATCGCCATTGACCAAATGGATGGCAGCCGAAAAAACCTTTGCTTCGCCAAACAATAACTCGGCCCGCCAGCCTTCCAGCACGATCCGATGCTGAGGCGACACGTACAAATCCTGATCCGGCACCCCTTTGCCCAGGGCATTTCTCCGGATGCAGACAGGTCTGAACTTTGGCCTGCTGTGCAAAGCCATAGTGCTAAGAGCCCTTTTGCCGATCCAGACAATAGGCAGTGCCCCGCCATTCGAGACGAGCACCCTGTCGCCAACAACCAATTTCTCGACCGGGACCGGTCCGTTGTCGGTATCAATCAAAGTCCCGGAAACAAAACAGGGTGGGTCTGTTGGATCAAGGTCCGAGGTCGTGATCTTCCAGTTCCCCAATGTCATCGGGCCCGTCGGGTTCGCCGTGTCCCAGGCATAAACCTGGCCGCCCACCCGAATGAACTCGCCAGATTCCCCTGTGCCACGGTAATTGCCTTGGCCAAGATATGTGTAGGTCTGGAACGTTGCCCCACCATCGAACGAGATCGTAGAGCCAGAGATAATGGCAGGAACGGTCGTGTCCTGAACGATCAGGTCTCCGCGGCCGGTGCTGTTGACAGTATGGAGAAGGGCATCAAAAGCCATTGGTCAGTCCCAGGATGCTGACGACCGAATGCGCCAACAAATGACCATGGAATGTACAGAACTGAAAGCAGCCTGAACCAAGCTTCTCATAAACCACCTCACTCGTAACCCATCAAAACTCACCAATATGTTCAGTCTAAAACACAGTTACCCCCAAACTAAGTGATATTTTCATATTTGAATGCATATTGTTGCCTGCCGGCCAACAATATCGCCTAATGTAAGAGTGCAATTTCACCAAGACCATCTCCTTATGTGTAAACCGATTGGGCACTGTCCCTTTATCTGAAACGAACGGAGGCGGTGTGCCGAGTGCGTCAATATGAATGAAACTGCGCCCCAGCCTTTTAGCCTCGCCGCTTCCCCTTGCCCTTACCCGCAATATGTTGCACCACACACGGGTTCAGAAGCCCGCGCGGGGGCCGCGGTATCAGGATAAGGACGACAGGCATGGATTGGCCGATTGACGCAAACGCAAAACCAACAGAAGAGATTTCGGTCCGAGATGTGTTCGGCATCGATTCTGACATGCAGGTCAAACGCTTTTACGAACAGACAGAACGGGTTCCCGAGATCGACCCGACATATAAGTTCGACCCAGATACGACGCTGGCAATCCTCGCAGGGTTTACCCATAATCGCCGCGTGATGATTCAGGGTTATCACGGCACCGGTAAATCGACCCATATCGAACAGGTTGCCGCACGCCTGAATTGGCCGGCTGTGCGTGTGAATCTCGACAGCCATATCAGCCGGATCGACCTGATCGGCAAGGACGCGATCAAACTGCGCGACGGCAAGCAGGTTACGGATTTCCACGAAGGAATTCTGCCCTGGGCTCTGCGTAACCCTGTTGCGATCGTCTTTGACGAATACGATGCCGGGCGCGCAGACGTGATGTTTGTGATCCAGCGCGTTCTGGAAACCAATGGCAGCCTGACCCTGCTGGACCAGAACGAGATTCTGACCCCGCACAAGTATTTCCGCCTGTTTGCCACCGCCAATACTGTTGGCCTGGGTGACACGACCGGCCTGTATCACGGCACACAACAGATCAACCAAGCCCAGATGGACCGTTGGTCTCTGGTCGCGACGCTGAACTACCTTAGCCATGACGCAGAAACGATGATCGTTCTGTCCAAAGCGCCGCATTACAACACTGCCGAGGGCCGCAAGATCGTCGCTCAGATGGTCACCGTTGCCGATCTGACTCGGACCGCCTTCATGAACGGTGATCTTTCGACCGTGATGAGCCCCCGAACGGTAATCAACTGGGCCCAAAACGCCGAGATTTTCCGCAATGTCGGCTATGCTTTCCGCCTATCCTTTCTGAACAAATGCGACGAGCTGGAGCGCCAGACAGTGGCCGAGTTCTATCAGCGGTGTTTTGATGAGGAACTCCCGGAAAGCGCTGCAAGCACCAGCTTGGGATAACAAAATATACGGAATTTCCGGGGGCTTGTGCGTGGCACAGGCTTTCGGAAGCTCTGGTAGGGCCACATCATCAAAAGCTACGAAAGCTAGCCTTTATGCATTATTGGCCAAATGTGCCTGTGCAGCTTCTCGAGCCGCATCTGGAGCCAACAATCCGTCGTCGTCAAGTTTCCAGATTCCAATGTGATTGTCACAGAATTCGCGAAGATGACCGCGTTTACTGACGTCTTCCGCCAATTTGGTTAAACTATCCGCCGCCTCTGTGAAGTTATGCATGGCATAATCATCAAAGTCCTGGGTTTTCCACGGCCGATCATCGCCGAAATGAAACGTCAGACTGACATTCTTGAGCATCAGCATTCGTTTCGAGTGCGCAGCGAGGTTGAATAGCATTGGTTGTATGACCCCAGACATCCCGAGGCAGGAATCTGTACGGACAAATTGATCGAAAACTTCTTTGGAAAAAACAAAGCAGTCGAAACCCGGATGCTGCATACCGACCTCGCCCATAGATAGGGGGTCATGGGAAAACCCATGCGCATCGCCAAATGTCCGACGATTGATCGTGATGGCATCGAAACCACCCGCAATAAGCTGACGTACCGCGCCATAAAAATAGGGCTGAAGACAAATATCTGCATTAGTGTAGATTACAAAATCTCCGGGTTTCGCAACGGATGCACCCTTTTCCAGAATATCAAACAAAAGTGGCAAAGGCCGAGGAATTCGAAACGTTCCGACATCCAGAACCGTGCGTTCCAGTTTTGTCGCAACTTGCAGGCCGAAATGGGCCTGAATCAGATCTTCGTCCCCATGCACCGGAACCTGCACCAATGTTGTTTCACCTTCACCAGCCAACGGATCTGATTTGGCAGTCACCATGCTATCCAACGTAGCGCGCTGCACATCATTCATCGCTCCGTCGACAGAAAAGAAATTGACGATATGCACTAGGTTGATTGGGTCAGGATCTTTGTATTTGGGATCGAAAACGTGAACTATCTCACTCAGCGGCGTTGAGGGTGACTGACAGAAAACATTCTCGGCTAGCCAGCCCGAGGGCTGTAAATCTATGGTCTGCCTTTTGATCCCGAACAATTTTCGAATTTGTCTTCAGAGTCCCATAAAACCGTCCCAAACAAATAACTATATCACGCGTTCGTGTACCGTTCGTTTTGCATTGTACTGATGGAAAAGTCACCCCCAGTTAGAATCACAGGCCACGCAGAAGCCGGGCGTTGCCCCTTTTCTACAAGTCCGGCGTTTTTGCAATTCGGGCGTGCCGCTGATTACCCGGAAAACAAGGCCGACCCTATGGTCAAGACCTATGATTGGCTCTAGGTTGCCCAAGTAGAACAAGACCGGACCTGCCACCGATGAGCAAACCCAAAGACAACCCCGCTGATCCGTTCAAGAAAGCTCTGGCCGAAGCCACCAAAGTGATGGCCGACGATCCGGAACTTACGGTGAGCTATACGGTCGACCCGTCGGGCCTGTCGGGTGAGTCGATGCGGTTGCCTCAGGTCTCGCGGCGCATGACGCGGGAAGAGGTTCTGTTGGCGCGCGGGACCGCGGATGCTTTGGCTTTGCAGCGACGCTATCACGATGATGCTACTCATAATCGCTATGCGCCTCCGGGTGACATGGCCCGCGATCTGTATGAGGCGATGGAGGTTGCCCGGTGCGAAGCGATGGGTGCGCGGGACATGCCAGGCACTGCGTCCAACATCGACGTCAAGATCGGGCACGAAGCGATCCGGCGTGGGTATGATCAATGCAAACAGCCAGCTGACGCGCCTCTTTCGGTGGCCGCCGGCTATCTGATCCGGCATCTGGCCACTGGTCGCGACCTGCCGCCTGCGGCTGACAATGTCATGAACCTGTGGCGCGGGTTTATCGAAGATCAGGCAGGGGGCGTACTGGAGAACCTTGACGAGGTGCTTTCGGACCAGGCCGAATTCGCCAAGTTTGCACGCCAGATGATCAAGGATCTGGGCTATGGCGATCAGCTGGGCGATGACCCGGATGAGCTGGACGAAGATCAGGAAGATCAGGCCGAAGACGACGCCGAAGAACAGCCCGACCCCGACAGCACTGGCCAGGATGATCAGGACGAACAGGACGCGGATGCGACCCCTGAGCAGTCACAGGAAGAACAGCAGGATCAGTCTCAGGCCCAAGTCTCCATGGATGAGATGGCCGAGGATGAAATGGGAGAAGAGGCCGAGATGCCCGAGGGCGAGGCCCCGCTGGAGCCGCCTGCCCCTCCGCCTGCATCCGATGCTGATCCCGACTATAAGGTCTACCTGAGCACCCATGACGAAGAGATCGCCGCCGAGGATCTGGCGGAGCCCGCTGAGCTGGAACGCCTTCGGGCCTATCTGGATCAACAGCTAGAACCGCTGAAAGGCGCCGTCAGCCGTTTGGCCAACAAATTGCAGCGCCGGTTGCAGGCGCAACAGAACCGCAGCTGGGAGTTCGACCGCGAAGAAGGCATTCTGGACGCAGGCCGTCTGGCGCGTGTTGTTGCAAGCCCAACCACACCGCTGAGCTTTAAGGTCGAGAAGGACACTGAGTTCCGCGATACGGTGGTGACGCTGCTGTTGGATAATTCGGGCTCGATGCGCGGGCGACCTATTTCGATCGCGGCGATCTGCGCGGATGTTCTGGCACGCACGCTGGAACGCTGCAACGTCAAGGTCGAGATTCTGGGCTTTACCACGCGAGCGTGGAAAGGCGGGCTGGCGCGCGAGGCCTGGCTGAACGATGGCCGTCCACAGCAGCCCGGTCGCCTGAACGACCTTCGCCATATCATCTACAAAGGCGCAGATGCCCCGTGGCGACGCGCCCGGCCCAATCTGGGGCTGATGATGAAAGAAGGTCTGCTGAAGGAAAATATCGACGGCGAGGCGCTGGAATGGGCGCATCGCCGGATGACGGCAAGGCGCGAGCAGCGCAAGATTTTGATGGTAATCTCGGACGGGGCGCCGGTCGATGATTCAACGCTCAGCGTGAACCCAGCAAACTATCTGGAAAAGCACCTGCGCGATGTGATCGGGATGGTCGAAAAGCGCAAGATGGTGGAATTGCTTGCCATCGGCATCGGCCATGACGTGACCCGGTATTACGACCGCGCCGTGACCATCACGGATGTCGAGCAACTGGCCGGAGCCATGACTGAGCAACTGGCCGCTCTGTTTGACAGTGATCCGCGCGCACGAGCACGGGTGATGGGAATGAAGAGAGTAGGCTGAATCGCCTTTTCCATAACATGGCGTCGCGCGCTCCAAACTGATAGAGGTATGACATGTTTCAGTCCTTCGCCGTGACCGCACGGCCGGAACAGGGCCCGCCCCGGCTGGCCGATCTGCGGACCGAATTGGCACGCGACGGGTTGGACGGTTTCTTGGTCCCGCGCGCGGATGTGCATCAAGGCGAGTATGTGGCCCCGCGCGACGAACGGCTTGCCTGGCTGACCGGGTTCACAGGTTCGGCCGGGTTTTGCGTGGTTTTGGCAGATAAGGCCGGCGTCTTCATTGACGGACGTTATCGCACTCAGGTCAAAGCGCAGGTCGCCGCCGATTACACACCTGTTCCATGGCCCGAGGTCAGCCTTGCCGCGTGGCTAACGGAACAACTCCCGCAGGGTGGTCGGGTTGGCTTTGATCCGTGGCTACATTCGGCGGGTCAGATCGCGAAAACGCAGACCGACCTTGAAGGCCGAGATATTACACTGGTGCGCAGCGACAATCTGGTGGACCGGGTTTGGCGGGATCAACCCGATCGACCAATGAACCCGGTAAAGCTGCACCCGATCGAATTCGCGGGCGAAAGCGCAGACAGCAAAATCGCGCGTCTGGCGCAGTCCCTGCAGGACGCGGGCTGTGGCGCAGCGGTGATTACCCTGCCCGACTCGATCATGTGGTTGTTGAACATTCGGGGCTCCGATATCGGGTACAACCCGGTGGCACATGGGTTTGCTATACTGCATGCGGATGGCCGCGTGGATCTGTTCATGGCGCACCAAAAGCTGAACGTGGCGATGGCCGATTCAGTCACAGTTCATGCGCCGGACACGTTTTTAACGGCTGTCGCAGCGCTTGACGGCAAGGTCCAGGTTGATCTTGGTACGCTGCCACAGGCAGTGGCCGATGTGCTAGAGGGGCAGATGGTCGATGGCGGCGACCCTTGTGGGCTGCCCAAAGCCTGCAAGAACCCTGCCGAAATCGCAGGCAGTGCCGAGGCACATCTGCGCGATGCTGTCGCTGTGATCGAAACGCTGTGCTGGCTGGATGCGCAAGCCGCTGGCGATGTTAAGGAAACGCAGGTGGTCACTCGGCTTGAGGAGAACCGGCGTAAGGATAATGCCCTGCAGGATATCTCGTTCGATACGATTGCAGGGACAGGACCCAATGGCGCGATCATGCATTACCGGGTGACCGAGGAAACCGACAACCTGCTGCAAGACGGTCATATCCTGGTGCTGGACAGCGGCGGACAATATTTGGATGGCACGACTGATATTACCCGGACCATTGCTATCGGCAATGTGGGTGAAGAAGAAAAAGCCTGCTTTACTCGCGTGCTGAAAGGCATGATCGCCATGTCTATGCTGCGCTGGCCTGCCGGGTTGGCTGGACGTGATATCGAATCCGTGGCGCGTATGCCCCTATGGGCAGCGGGTCAGGACTTTAATCACGGTGTCGGGCACGGCGTCGGTGCCTATCTGAGTGTGCATGAGGGCCCTCAGCGTCTGTCCAAAGCCAGCCATGAGCCCTTGCTGCCGGGCATGATCTTGTCGAATGAGCCGGGTTATTACCGCGAAGGTGCCTTTGGAATCCGGATTGAAAACCTTTTGGTGGTGCAATCTGCCCCTACCCTGCCCAGTGGTGACGCGGAACGTCCCATGTTGGAATGGCGCACATTGACCTATGTCCCTATCGACCGACGCTTGGTTCTGACCGATATGCTGACGGCAGTCGAACGCGACTGGCTGAACGCATATCACCGCGAAGTTGCCGAAAAAGTTCGACCAAGGCTGGGAGATGACGCCCAACTGTGGTTGGATGCCGCAACCGCACCGATCTGACACCGCATCGTTACATATACCGGGCAGTGGACAAGCGGGAAACCGGACCAGAGGAAAGAGCAAAGATGACCGAGATCACCATTCGCAAGACACCAGGCAAATGGAGCGTCCGTTCAGGAGGCGCCATTCTGGGTGAAACCACAAATGCTCTGGAATTGCTCGAGGGCGATCTTGATCCGGTCATCTATTTCCCTCGTACCGATATCGCGATGGCATTTCTGGATGTTACCGACAAGGTCACGCAGTGCAAACACAAGGGCCAAGCCACGCATTTTTCGATCGTCAACAAATCCTCGGTCACTGAAAACGCTGCTTGGAGCTATGAAGACCCGATCCATTCTGCCTTAGACATCAAAGGCCATGTCGCCTTCTACCCGCTTGATTCCGTGAAGGTCGAACAAATCTGATGCATGTCCCAGATGCGCAATACCTCTACTCAATCTAGTTGTTGCACAATATGAAAGGCCAGATCGCTTTGGCCTTCACGTCAAAATCTGGCTCGAAGTAAGAGAACGATCCTTTACGCTGGATACCACGAAAGTATCAAACGAGCCCGACCTGCACCTTGGGATTTCTCGCTGCGCCTAAACTAATAACTGCTTTTTCCGGTATTCATGGCTCAGTTTCTTGGCAAAACCCACGCCCAAAATGGTCTGTTTTTCTGGCACCAAATAGATTTGCTTTTTGTCGATCTAATGCCGCAATCAATGTGAGTTTAGAGAGTTAAACTGAAGCCTGCTCAAGATCTAAAACTCATCAAATTCCGGAACATTTCCAAGCCTAATGATGAAGCTTGGCGCCCCGACCTCGCCACTGTTCGGGTCCTCACTGACCATGTAGGCATCAGCGCCAGCGCAATCGTCGGATAGCGCTTCCCTTTCTGCTCTGTTTTGTGCCTCTGCTGCCGTGGAATATTCAAATTGCTTGCCAATTTTCAAGCTTCCTTGCCCTCCGCGACCGGGCTTATTTTCCACATATGTCTGGCAGATATAGTGAATTTTTTCTGAGCTCTCATCTGAGATTGTCATGGCAGTATCCGTAAAATGAGTATGGGTGCGATTGATGCATGGGAAAAAAATGCTCGCTAGCCGCTTTGTTCGTGTTTCGATCATTCCAGTCGCGCAAAAAGAAGGGGCGACTATCCTGTCACCGCTTTTTGACGGGCTTCGGCGGACAGGCTTCAGATAATGTATTCGCATCCCTTTCGAGCCGAGTTTTGCGGAGCCGGGCATTCTTGATCTGTCTTTGCTCTGCTTCTTCGTTGACCATTTCTCTAACGATCCGCGTTGTTTTGTCCATCGGTGTTTCCGCCTTGGGAACGTGTGCATTGAAGACAGTTTTTTTTGTCAGCTTTGCCAATGGTTATTCTCCTAACCGTTTTCAACGGTTCATTTATCAGTTGAGTGTTCAAATCGATGCCAGGTGATTGCCTGATCCTTGAGAGACATGCGCGTGTCGTGAATGACTGCCACGGAGCAGCTTTGTCTTAACGTCAGGAGCGGACATAGCATTCATCAATGCACTATAGTTCATTTGGAACTTCATTTCCGATCCTACGCTTTGCGTCGAATGGTAAGTGCCAACGACAAGATGATCGCTTGTTGCACCAATAAGCCTATATCCAGGGGGCATCGAAAGCCCCAAAATGTCCGTATCTTGCTGACCAACGGCCAGAATTATTTGTGTGCTCTGTCCGCTTTTCGGGACGAGGTGAAGTCTTTTGAATACCGGATCGCAGATGCTCTGAGGGTGAGATGCAGGTTTGGACCCTGTTTCAATTACCTCAGCGACAAGCGTGAATGCATCCGTATACATCCCGCCTATCTGATCTCCGGAAACCGGATCAACGCCCAGAAGTATTGCTTCCCCCAGCCTTAGATCATTGATGCGACAAACTGGGTGTCCGCCGAGGGCCCAAGGAAGGTTGGCCGAGTTTCCGCCAGATACCGTGTGAAGGAAGGGACCACACTGCCCCTCTGTTTCATTCGCCAGGTCAGATAGGGCCTCCATATCTGCAGCATTCGGGGCAATCCCCCCCAGACATGCAAAGTTCGCTCCGATGCCTTTCAGCGTAACACCGGGCATGTCCACCACTTGCTGTGCAACTGAGCCGAGGTCTTTTGGCACGATCCCTTCGCGCAGATCGCCCATCTCAACCATCAGGATAATGCCGTGAATGCAGTCTTTCCGGATCGCGGCGGCGGCCAGAGCGGTAATCACGAGGATTTCTGTATTGTAGCTCGCCTCACAGTATTGGATGACCTGATCGACCTGACTCAGCATTGGTGTACGGATCAATGTGATCGGGCATGTCATGCCCGCGTTGCGTAACCTTCGCACGTTACTAAGCCGCGCTTCCGCAAGACCCACAGCGCCGCCGTCGAGCATTGCCTGAGCGATGGCTGGATGCCCGCACACTGCCTTGGTCACACCGGTGACACCGATGCCGCGTGTCTTGAGGCGCTCGACAACAGTCTTCGCATTGTGACGTATCTTGCTCAGATGCACCTCAATGCGAGGGGTACTCATATCGCGGCCACGGGTGTCGAGTGATGTAACCCAGGATAAGCGGCAACAACCATTGCAAGCAAATGCGAAGCCGGCCGGCTGAGTACATCCGTTACCGGCAGCCCGAGTATTTGTGACTGTGCGGCGATCGTGTCGGTTACCTCGGCCTCGGACATCCCCTCATGATTGAGCGTGACACCAATGACCTTTGTGTCAGCAAATGCTTCGATAAGGGCAATCTCACTTGCAGGCTTGGGCATCGGCATATTGGGAAAGTCACAGCGATGCGCGCGCTTTGGAGCGTGCTGGAGGATTACGGCGTCCGGCTGGCTGCCCCGCAGGATAAAGGCGGATGTGCAGAATGCCGGATGGCTCAACGCCCCTTGACCTTCGATCAATATGACATCGGGTCGTTCAACCTCGGATGCGTCAACAATCGCGCCTTCAAGTTCGCCGCAACAGAACTGCGGCGGCACGGCATCCATTGCCACCCCATATTTTGCACCCTGCATCAAACCTGTCTGGCCCGTACCAACAAGGACAGTCTTGATGCCTCTTGCGTTCAAGGCACGGGCTAAAACAGTCGCTGTTGTCCGCTTTCCAATGGCGCAGTCGGTTCCAAGAACCGCTATGCGCAGTGCTTTCACACCTGCAATACTTCCATCGAACAGGCGCATATCCTTGCTGGGTTTAGGTTTGCGAATATCTCGGATGGTGACTTTGCGTTCGGCCGCAAAAGAGGCGATTTCTGGATCATCGCCCAGATACTCATGCAATCCACTGACGATGTTCATACCAAGTGATATCGCGTCGAGAACAACGTCACGATCTGTCGATGAGAGCCTGCCTGTAGATGGTGCCATCCCGTAAATGAGGGTATCTGGGATTACGGCTTCATGGACAACAGCAGCGTCCAGACTTCTGAAGACCGGAATGTGGTTTACAGTATCGTCAAGAACCAACCCGCTGTCTTTTCCGTCGTGATCGCTATCTATGACAGACAGGATCCTGTAGGCCTCTGAATGGCGAACGAGGCCATTTGCAGTTTTGCCATCCGCCTTGGCAAAGTTACCTTGGCAATAGACAATCGCAGTTGGCGGCAAGATGATCTGAGTGGCAGAAGTTGATCTTATGGGTTCGTCGCTGGTCAATGGCGGCGCCTGCGCCCCGCTAACAGGACGACGGATCGTGTTTGCCACGTTAAAGTCGGTTTTCATGATGTTTCCTTTGTGTGGTCGACACCCAAGGCAACACGGTCGTCACCATCGGATACCAAAGTCGAAATAGTCGCGCCGAGCGCTCAGTTATCGAGAACGCACAGGCCTTTAGATGACTTGAAATTCTTGTTGCAGTTCCAACGGTTTCCGGACCTGTCAAGATGGGCATTCGCAGGAAGCTCTATTGTTTCGCAATTCACACCTGAGGTCGCGTATCCCCGCTCGCACTTCCATCCCGTGCCGTACGTTGCATCGTCCAAGTAGGCATGTTCAGGGACCACGACGGCCGCGCACGTGCCATCCTGTACAAAAAATCCACGTTCACATGTCCAGGGTTGACCGTATCCTGATGAATTCAAATACGCGTTGGCCGGGACCACAATGGCGACGCAACGGTCGTCCAATGCTTCGAACCCACGTTTGCATTCCCACGCGGGTCCATAGGTCGTATCAGCCAGATAAGCGTTTGCGGGTACGACAATTTCTTGGCACGTATCGTCGATTTTGAGAAAACCGCGAGAGCAATGCCAACGTTCACCTGATGAATCAAGGAATCCGCCATCGGGTACAATCACCGCAACACAGGTCGCTTCATCGTTCTCGCGAAAACCATGAAGACATTCCCAACCCAAACCATAGGTACGGTTGGTCGGATAGGCATTTTCTGGCACTACGACAGCTGCGCAGACGTCGCCACTCAACCTATACCCGGCGTTGCATTTCCAACCGTCACCGTAACTCGTTGCAGTGGCATTTTCTGGCACCGATTGCGATGTAGATTGAGCGAATGCAGGCATCGAAAATAAAAGCAAAGCACCGAGTGTAAACCCGATCAGCGCCGCACTCATCTGAATGCCTAGTAACAGATTTGCGCGCCAAGTCGTCCGAAAGAGTTGCGGCATTGCCTTTGCCTTATGATCCATCCAGCTCAAGCCCCGCGATACAGGCATCTGCGAGGTCGCGGCTTGGCGAATCTGACCCCGGCAGTGTTGCCCAACCTGTATCCATCATGGCCTTGCGGCGGTTGAAGCCCGAGGCCTCTTGCAGTGTTTCGATTATTTCTTCGCGCTTGGGGTCAGCGGTTGACCTGTTCAGGCAGACCGGCACCATCGCAAGCGTTACTTCTTCGCTAGCATGGTCTTTCGCCAACTCTTGAGCGCTGCCGCTGGTTGTCCATCCGCCCCAGGTAAAGCCAAGGATTGAGACCGCAACCGCACCACACAAAGCACCGTAGATGCCTGGTTTCGTCCATTCTGGAAATGTCATTTTAGATCCTCTGGCGGAGAAAGCGCCGCCTCGCTGTTTTATGTCTTTCTGCGCAATCTTGATCTTGCGCCCAGGCCATTCCCAGGACGCGATGGTCGATAGGCGCAGTTCTTGCCTATCGGAAGCTCATTTGATCAACGGTTGCGTTGTGGTTTATTGGCAAGCCATCGGTGCGTCTGATCACCACAAACGGATCAACTAACGTCACAAGCGATGTGGTCGTGCGCGAAAACATCGGCAACTTTCCCAAACATCATATCCAAGTAGAGGACGTGACAGCTGAATTTTCATGATGGAAGAACTTAGTTCGCTCTAGCAGGCGATACGCCTGGGCTGCAGAAAACCAGAACTTTAGTGTTTTCTATATAACCACTTGGAGACGCAATTACAACGCTCGTGGCCCTACCGCTGTTCCCAAGGCCCCGATACCGATCAAAAAAATGGTTTCAACCTGGCATTTGCTTTGTGTATCGGCAAATCCGTGACCACTTATGTAGCCTTTTTACTATGTCACTCTGAAACTGGCATTCGCTGCATCAAGGAAAACATGCGGTGAGGGCAGATAATGCTTGGACGTTTTACCGAAAAGTGTGGGTTTGTCTCTGATCTCACATGCTGTTTTGAGTGTGCCTCGCCAAACATTTCTGAGCGATTTTTTGGATGATGACAGGTTGGACTGACGCGCAGGGAAAAATCGGAATTTGGCGAGAAAACGGGCGTGGGTAACGCCTGAGACGCGCCGCCAAACGGATCGGCTGGGCGCCTCACCGACCTAGCCACGACCGATTTCGTCAAGCAATTCGGCTGTCGTCACCTGACGGCAGTAGCCTTTGATCGTTTGCAGGGAATTGTCGTGACGCTCTTGCGTGTAGGTCATGCAGGCATCCGTCACTTGGGTGACCAGATAGCCCAGATCACAAGCATCGCGAATTGCGCTTTCGACGCATTGATCGGTCACGATCCCTGCCAGCACCAATTGCTTTATGCCGAGATTGCGCAGCACGTAATCTATGTGGGTCGAGACAAAGACTGAGGACGAAGATTTTGGAAACACGATCTCATCATCGGCTGGTGCCAGTTCGTCGATCACCTTGCCGTCCCAGGATCCTTTGGGCACGTTGAAGCCCGTGATTTTGTAATCCAGAGATCTGTCGCGCCCGTCTTTGGTCAGACTTTCAATCGTTGTGTAAAGAACCTCGATTCCCGCCGCGCGAAATCCCTTTTGCAAGGCTTGCATATTAGGTACGATACGGGATTTCAGCTGCTCAAAAAACCAGCCAAACTTTGCGTCAAACTCGGCATTTGTCAGCCCTTCGAATTCGGCACCATCCCTGTGGGCTGCAAAGTTCTGCACGTCAATAAACAGCAATCCCGATAGGTCATGTTCTAGTGGAAGATCGCGGGTCAATTCCATGTCTGTCTCTGCTTTCAAATGTATGCCCAAGAGGTCTAATTTTATGAATGAGGGGGATCATGACGTCCATACTAAAAGAAAATAAAATTCCAAAGTCAATTCAATTTAGATTGACAGAAAATATTTTTCCACCACCATATAGCGCATGTTGATCAGAGACCGCATCGAAAACGCAGCCGATATGCTAACCAGCGGAGAGCGCAAACTTGCTGCAGCTATCCTGTCGGATTACCCATTTGCTGGCCTTTCCTCGATCCAGGAGCTGGCAAAACACGCCGAGGTGTCACCGCCTTCAATCTCACGGTTTGTTACCAAGATTGGACTTGATGGATATCAGGATTTCCAACGTGATCTTATCGCGGAATTGAAAGAAGGGCACCGCTCGCCTGTTCAACTCCACCAGGCGGAACGGCCCGTTCATGGGGGATATCTGAAGGACTTTATTTCCAAATCGGCCAGCCAGATGGCCATGGCGGCTGATGCTATCACCGAAGATCAGTTTAACCAGATCTGCACCCTTCTGACCGACCCGAAACGCAGCGTTTACGTGCTGGGTGGCCGGATCAGCGATACGATCGCCAAGCATCTTTCGTTCCACCTGCGTCAGATCCGCAAGGATGTGTTTCATCTGCCTGATACGCCTGAAGGCTGGCCAGAATATCTGTTGCGGATGCGGCCCGGGGATATCCTTTATGCTGTTGATTTTCGCCGCTACCAACCGGCGCTGGAGCAGCTGTCGCTTGTTGCCTCACGCGATCGGAATGCCCGTGTGATCCTGATGACGGACAAATGGATTTCACCGATTGCCAAACACGCCCATGAGGTCATGCCGGTGCCAATTGATAGCGGCACCTTGTGGGATACTTACTCAGCGGCTCTCTCGGTGACCGAGGCCATCGTGACGCGGATCGCCGAGGACAACTGGGATCAGACCCGAGACCGTATCAAGGCCTGGGATGCTTTGCGCTTTACTCAAGAGGAAAATGAAAAATGACCCTGCCGCTAATTTTTGCTGCCATATCCGATGTTGCCGGAAAGGTGCGCGGCAAAGCCTTTCCCGCTGATCAGTTGGAAAAACGGCTGGTGCGGGGGCTCGGCTGGACCCCTACCAATGTGCAGATCACCTGTTTCGACATAATCGCTGACAGCCCGTTCGGCGCGCTAGGTGATTTGCTTTTGATTCCCGATGCAAACGCAGAGGCCCGGGCGACATTTGGAGATGTGACCGAGCATTTCCTGATGGGCGATGTCGTCACGCTTGACGGGGATCCTTGGGCCTTTTGTACGCGCGCTATCCTCAAATCCGCGCTGAAGCGCCTGCATGATGTAGCAGGCGTTCATCTGATCTCGGCGTTCGAGCACGAGTTTCAACTGAAAAGCCCACCGGCGGTGGAAAACCAGGGATACGGACGCGAAGGGTTCGAGATTCAGCGGAAGCTTTGCGAAGTGCTGATGGCGACACTCGCCGAAAACGGGCTTGAACCAGACAGTATCATGAAGGAATTCGGCCCCAATCAATACGAGGTCGTTATCGGCCCTGCCAAAGGTGTGCGCTCGGCAGATGAGGCAGTAATCCTGCGCGAGCTTACTCGCTCGGCAGCGCGTCACCTGGGTGAGGCTGCAACCTTTACGCCAATCCGCGATGTGGCGAGCGTCGGCAATGGCGTTCATATCCACATGAGCTTTGTCGACGATGCCGGCGAGCCGGTCACATTTGATGCAAGCGGCCCCTGCGGGATGTCCAGACTTACTGATGGGTTCGCTGCTGGCGTGCTAAAATACCTGCCTAACATTCTGGCGCTAACGGCACCGTCTGTCGTGTCATACGAACGCCTTACTCCGCACCGGTGGTCGGCTGCGTATAACAATCTCGGGTTCCGAGACCGCGAGGCCTCGTTAAGGGTCTGCCCTGTGACGGCAAAGGACCCCGCTTCAATCGCCAGACAATTCAACATTGAATACCGCGCGGCGGATGCAGCGGCGTCGCCCTACCTGGCTTTGGCCGCTGTTGTACATGCTGGTGTTCAGGGGATCGAAGATGGGCTGAAAGCGCCCGCGCCGACCGAGGAAGACCTGTCGCTTCTGTCAGCGGATGATCTCACGGCGCGTGGTTTTGTGCGCCTGCCCGAAACGCTTGAGGCTGCCCTTGAGGCGTTTCAGGCGGATACGACAGTCACCGGTTGGTTCGGACCAGATTTCGCGAGCGTCTACGCCGCCCATAAGGCTGCAGAAATCGACGCGGTAAAAGACCTGGACACAGCACAGAAATGCGCCGCGTATGAAGGAACATACTGATGAGTGCGCCCTCTGACAGAGCATTAGCTCCATTTGTCAGCGTCGAAAACATGCGGGACCTGGTCCACAAGCATGGCCTACGGGACTGCCTTGCGGAATTGGCCAATATGATCGAAGCCGATTTCAAACGCTGGCCGGTATTTGACAAAACACCGCGCGTTGCGTCCCATTCTAAGGCGGGTGTGATTGAACTGATGCCAACCTCTGATGGTGTGGATCACACCTTCAAGTCCGTGAACGGGCACCCATCGAACACCAAGGTCGGCCTGCAAACCCTAACCGCCGTTGGTGTGCTGGCCTCTGTTGATACCGGCTATCCACAGCCCTTTTCTGAAATGACCCTTCTGACGGCGCTTCGCACGGTGGCAACATCGGCGATGGTGACGCGTATATTGGCCCCAAAATCAGCTAAAACCGCTGCGAGTATCGGCTACAGGATATTCTGATGCGCAATGATATTTCTGTAGAGTACCCAAAACAGACGCGCATCGAGGGCGATATCCAGCAACTCGACTCGGATCACGCGGTCAACGAACTGTGGCAGGTTCTAACCGGTTCTAAAAAGGGACGAACCTCCGAAGATCAGATCACGGTTTTTGATGGTGTTGGCTTTGTGGTCGAGGATTTCTCGGCCACACGCTGGCTGCACCAAAAAGCGACTGACGGCGCCCCAAGCGAAATGCTGGATCTGATTGCCGACCCGCACGATCCCAAGGATCTGCTCGGTATGATAAGACGATACACACACCGTGCGGTCCAAGCTGCATGAATTTGTGTACTCATACCTTATTGGGGCCGAACGATCCTGCGCCGATTGACGTCGTTAATGCGGATAGCACGTCGGAGATCGTGCTGCTGTGTGAGCATGCAGGCAATGCGGTCCCCGAGATGCTTGGAGATTTGGGCGTCCACCGCGACGTCATTGAAAGCCACCGCGGCTGGGACATTGGTGCTCAGAATGTAGCTCGCCAGTTGGCTGAACAGTTGAACGCGCCTCTCGTCGTCCAAAATTACTCACGGCTGGTATTTGACTGTAACCGTCCCCCTGACAGCCCCTTGGCGGTCCCTGCGATCAGCGACCAGGTTGAGGTGCCGGGGAACAGCGCGATCACCGAATTGAGCCGGGCCATGCGTGTCGATGAAATCTTCCGACCTATGGATGCAGAGTTGAATCGGCTCTTTGCCAACCGTCCGCGTCGTGCCGCGTTTTCGATCCATTCCTTTACACCGCATCTCGATGGCAAGGACCGGCCTTGGCAGGCAGGCTTTTTAAGCCGCGGTACAGGCGGTGCTGCCAAAGCATTGATGGCACATATCGCGCAGCGCCGCCCTGACATGACCTTTGCGTTGAACAAGCCCTATCAGATCGAAACTGAGGGCGATTGGTTTATTCCAGCGCATGCAGAACCCCGTGAGCTTGTGCATTGCCTGATTGAAATTCGAAACGATCAAATCCGCGAACAATCGCAAGTCGGGCTGTGGGCGGATCTGCTGGCAGACGCAATCCTTACAGCAGTAGGGGACATTCCCTCATGAGCATCGCCCCCCTTCATACACATCCCGGACGCTTGCGGGCGTCCAACTTGCTCCGGACGGCGGCGGCGGTTGCTGTGCTGCTGGCTGTGGTGCTTGGGCTGACGTTGATTTTTGGACGCACTGGCGAGCGGATTGCTGTACAGATGTGTGTCAATGTGGTCGCCGTAGTGGCCCTTGCGATTTATTGCGGCAACACGGGCATTGTGTCTTTCGGGCATGGCGCGTTTTTGGCGCTAGGCGCTTATCTGTCAGGCATTCTCACCATGCCTGCTGCTCTTCAACGTTCTGCCCTACCGGATCTACCGTCATTTCTGGCAGGCCATGAAGTAACGATCTGGGTGTCGCTGCCGGTGGTCGCCCTTGCGGGACTTGCCTTTGCAGCTTTAACCGGAAGCGCCATCGCTCGGCTTGTGGGTGCGTCTGCCACGATTGCCACGCTTGGCCTGCTGATCATCGCCCATGGCGTGGCCATCGCCGCACGCGAAATCACACGCGGCAGCCAGACGTTTTACGGTGTGCCAAGGGTGACAGATCTGGTTCTGGCCCTCGGCGCGGCCACGGTCGCAATCCTGCTGGCCCGTTGGTATCGCGAAAGCCGTTTGGGCCTGTTTTCCCGCGCGGCCCGTGACGATGAGGATGCCGCAACAGCACTTGGCATCAATGCCCGACGCACAAGATTCATCGCTTGGTGTGCCTCTGGTACCATGGCGACAGTCGCAGGTGCACTTTACGGGCATATGCTAGGGGCATTTTCACCCGCATCCTTCTACCTTGGGCTCGTCTTTGCGCAGGTGGTCATGATGATTGTCGGCGGAATGTCATCGGTTGGCGGCGCAGTGGTCGGGGTGATCGCGGTGACGCTGCTGCAGGACACTGTGCGCCAGTTCGAAGGCGGCTCAACTGTGCTTGGCGTCACCTTGCCCGAGGTCTTTGGCCTGACGACGATTGTCCTGGGGCTTGCCATCCTGCTGGTGATCTGGGCGCGACCTCAGGGTCTGGTCGGAGGCTTTGAACTTGGCCCTGGCTCCGATGCAAATCTGCTCGGGCGCCTGAAGTCCCGAGTAACTCCTGCGCGCACGCCCGAGCCCGTCGTCCCAGCCACGCTGAAAGCATCAAACCTGTCAAAAAGTTTCGCAGGCGTCAAAGCCGTAAGAGACGTCAGTTTCGAAGCTCCGACTGGGCGCATCACTGGCCTGATTGGCCCCAACGGTGCTGGCAAGTCCACGCTTGTTAACTTGCTGACACGCGCCTATCAGGCGGACACCGGTTCTGCGCATATGGGCGAGGTTGATCTGACCCGTGTCTCGCATCACAAAGTGCCAGGCTTTGGTGTCTCGCGTAGCTTCCAGAACTTGCGCCTGTTCAGCGGTCTGACAGCCTATGAAAATGTTCTTGTTGCCGCTTTGGCCGCAGGTCACGACCGCAAGACTGCCGCGGCTATCACCCTGCGTGAACTAGATGCCTTTGATCTTGAGGAAGTCGCCGGGTATCGCGCCGACAGCCTGCCATATGGTGCCCGCAAGCGCCTGGAAATCGCCCGCGCTTTGGCACAAGACCCGAAGATTCTTTTACTGGATGAACCGGCCGCTGGCATGAATCCCGGCGAAACAGATGACCTGGCTGATCGGCTGATTAAGGTCGGCAAAACACGCGGCCTCGGTGTCCTTCTGATCGATCATGACCTGAGGTTCGTGAACCGCCTGTCGGACTGGATCGTGGTGATGCACCAAGGTGGCGTCATCGCGCAAGGCACGCCTGAAGACGTGCGCGCAAATCCCAAAGTCATCGAGGCTTACATCGGCAAAGGGCGCACAGCCCAAAAAGCAGAAATTAGCGAAACCAACCGAAGTCAACCAACAGAGGTAGCAATAAAATGATACGTAATGCCCTTCTTCTTTCAACAGCAGTTATCACCGGCCTGGCTGGAACAGCGATGGCTGAGAGTTATAAAATCGGCGTAATGTCCGCGCAATCGGGCTATCTGGCCCCCTATGACGGACCCGCCTATGCCGGGTTCCAGTTCTGCATTGACGAAATGAACGCCAAGGGGGGCCTGAACGGCACAACACCGGTTGAGTTGATTGTGCGCGACACCCGGTCTGACATCGCCGAAGGCGTTAAAGTTGTACAGGAAATGATCGATGACGGCGCGCAGTTCATCGTGGCGTCAGCCGATGCCGATCCGACAATCGCCGCGGCCCAGATCACAGCGGCTGACAGCATCCCAACAATGACCTTTGCCGGAACAGCCCCGGTTCTGACGCAAGTCGGTGAACATGTCTTTGGCAGTTACCCTGCGGACAACCAGCAGGCCGCCGTACTAGCAGGCCACGCACGCGAGCAAGGGTTCGAACGTGTCTGGCTCGTGAAATCCCCAGACAGTGCCTACACATTGGGTGGGCCCGAGTACTTTGGCGAGGCCTTCACATCGCTTGGTGGTGCCGTTGTCGGGGAAAGCAACTATTCGCTGAACCAGCCCGACTTTTCTGCCATCGTGACGACCATCAAGAATGCGGATACCACCCCGGATGTGATCGTCACATGGGCTTGGGAGCCTGATTTCCCGGCCTTCATCCGTGCGCTGCGCGGTGCCGGGGTTGATACCCAGGTGATGGGAGGTGACGTACTCGATTCACCAACCGTACGCGGCCTTGGTGATGTCGTCACAGGCGTAGCGCATACATCTGGTGGCTTTCCAGACGAAGGCTCTGCCTATGCCGATTTCATCGCGCGGTTCTCTGCTGCAAAGGGGATCACGCCTGACAACAATTACTACGTCAATGGCTGCGATATTGCGCATATGATCGAGGATGCTGTCGCAGCGGCTGGCACGACAGACCCTGCTGCCGTGACTGCCGCGATGGCCGGCATTGAGAATGGTGAGGGTATCATGTCCAATTTCACTTTCGCGGGGACCGACCGGATGCCTCTGCGTGATGTTGTGGTCGCACGGATTACCGATGCAGGCGAAAAAGAGTTTGTCCTGCGCACCTCAGCTGATCCCGCAATCCTGCCACAGCCGTAAGGTCTGAACCCAATGGAAACAGCACTCGATATCCAAGGCTTGCACGTCCGCTATGGCCCAATCCGCGCGGTTCAGGGCATTGACCTGATCGTCCCCAAAGGCGGCATAACAGCGCTTTTAGGGGCCAATGGCGCAGGCAAGACAACGACGGTCATGGCCATCGCAGGTGCTTTGCCCGTGGTATCGGGCGCTGTTTCCCTTTTTGGCAAGGATATGACAGGAGCCGCACCCGACGCCATTGTGCGGGCGGGTGTGGCCATCTCACCGGAAGGACGCCGCGTGTTTGCGCAGCTGACGGTCGAAGAAAATCTTATGCTGGCCGGATCAATTCTGGGCGACGAGACGCTCAGCGCCAAACGTTTGGCCGAGATGAAAGAGCGTTTCCCGATCCTGGGCGAACGCCGCCGTCAGATGGCGGGGCTTTTGTCGGGGGGCGAACAACAGATGCTGGCGGTGGGACGTGCCTTGATGAGCGGACCGCGCTTGCTGTTGCTGGACGAACCGTCGCTTGGCCTTGCGCCGCAGGTCGTGGATCAGATTTTCGACATCGTAGAAGAATTGAAAGCCGACGGTATTTCAGTGCTTCTGGTCGAGCAAAACGCGGCTCTTGCCCTGGACATTGCCGATCATGCTGTCGTGCTGGCGAATGGCGCTGTTGCCGCTGCCGGTGCACCGTCGGAACTAGCAAATGACGCGGTCTTGCAATCCGCATATCTGGCGGCTTGAGCGATGGATGTTCTTCTTCAACAAATGATCAACGCGCTTAGCCTTGGGGGAATTTATGCGATGCTGGCCCTGGGGCTGGCGATTGTGTTCTCTATTGTGCGATTGATCAATTTCGCGCATGGCGAAATCATGACGTTCGGGGGCTATGGCATCTTTCTGGCCATGAGCTTTGGCCTGCCGCCGATCGCCGCTCTTGTTGTCGGGCTTGGCGCTTCTGTGTTCATGGCCATGGCAATGGAGCGTACAGCGTTTCGCGCCATGCGCGGCGCGGATGTCGTTGCACTTTTGATCACATCTTTCGCGGTATCCGAGATCCTCAAAGTTCTGTTCCAGAACGGAATTTCCGCCAGACCCGTCCCGATCTCTTTTCCAGCGTCATGGTCTGGCACCTATCATATCGGCCAGACGACATTTGGCATTATCCCGACCGTATCAATCATCGTAACATTTTCAGCCCTTGCAGGCCTGACATTCGTGTTGCGGCGCACAACGATTGGCATGGCCATGCGCGCCGCTGCCGAAGATATCGAGATGCTCAAACTGCTGGGTATCAAGGCCAACCGGGTCGTTGCTGTAGCTTTTGCCCTGTCAGGGCTACTTGCGGGTATTGCCGCTGTCATCTGGACGGCACAACGCGGGTCAGTGGATCCACTGATGGGATTTTTCCCCGTTCTCAAGGCCTTCATTGCCACCGTACTTGGGGGTTTGGGCAGCTTGGGCGGCGCTGTCCTTGGTGGGTTCATCGTCGGCGGGCTGGAGGTTCTGCTACAGGCTTTCCTGCCAGACAGTCTGGCCCCATACCGGGATGCAATGGTTCTGGCCTCAGTCATCTTGTTGTTGCTGTTACGCCCGGATGGCCTCCTTCCAGCGGCGAATGCCAACAGATCGTAAGGAGCGGTGTTGGCGCATAGTTCATCACTCGCTCGGATTGTTGCCCTCAGAGCGCGATGACAGACAAAGAGTGTGCAAATCGGATTCTGCGGAAATTGAATCTAACTTTCAAAATCAGACATTGGTGCAGCCGCAGCGGAATTGGGCTGTACCACACTGCCGTTCTTTGACCAGATACCGACAAGAGTCCGCAATAGATCAGAATTCCTCGATGTTACGGCCAATATTGCATGACCCGCTGGCTCCAAAAGATTCTGGGAAGCTGTCGACGGCTCAAAGTTGCGCGTCGTTCCACAAATTCCAGAGCGTCAGTGAGGTAAAGTTAGTCCTTCACCAGCACTCCAAGGCCTGATGCTTTTCAGCCAGAAAGCTCAGTTCTGCACAGCTTGTCAGATCGAACACATGAGCCTCTGGATTTCGACTGGCCACGCCCGGTAGGTGCAGATCCAAAGATCGTATCGCTTCAATGCCTCGCCTGTTTCAAGGAACAAGATGGACAAAGACCAATGTTCCAGGGGCCTCTGTTATGAATGTTCTTCTGCAGCCGTGGCTGCCAACGCGCGGTTATAGGCCTTTAGCGCATCAATATGGTAGAGCGTACCGACTGGCGTCTCAGCTCCGTCATTACCGCTCACCACCACCGGTATGCAGAGGATTTCGTCTCGGTCGAAGAACGGCATCGCCGCCTCAAGTGTAGCGCTTGCTTGAACAAAAAGACCCTGATCAATCAAAACCTGTGCTTCTTCCCGGGTGATTGAACGTGCATCGCCAAGCGGTCGCATCACTGCGCCTGCGCGCAACATCGCCAGAAGATAGGCCTGTGGCCCCGCGGCCAGATGCACATTGCGCCGTTCCAGTTGGGTCAGGAAGAAGGATCGATCCACGAGGCGCGAAGCCAGCGCCGTGGACATTGAAACCGACACCATCACCGCCAGACCGATCTGCCAATCTCCGGTCAGTTCAAAGACAATCATCGTGGTCGAAATCGGGGCACCAAGCACGGCAGCGGCCACCGCGCCCATCCCGGCAAATGCGTAGAGGGTATGGGTACCCGATACATCGGGCAGCAAACCCGTTGCAATCAACCCGAATGCCAACCCGGTTAACGCACCTATCATCAGCGAGGGTGAAAACACACCGCCACCCATACGTCCCCCCATCGTGATCGCAACAGCCACAGTTTTGATGATTGCGAACAGGATGGCGGTTGTCAGAACCAAATCTCCGGCCAGAGCCCGGATCGTGGTTTCGTATCCAACGCCGATGATGTGGGGAAACCAGATCGCGATCAGTCCCAACATTGCGCCTGATACAGCAGGACGCAGCCATCCGGGCAAGGACAGCCGGCTTTGAATGTGATTGCCAATTTCTTCTGCAAAAAAGATCGACCGCATCAGAAGCAAGGCCACCAACCCGCAGATCAACCCAAGGATCAGAAACGCGGGCAGCTCGACATAGAATTGCAGTGATCCGGGCGTATCCAGAGTGAATTCGGTCACGTCGCCGTATTCCAGCCGGTTAATCACCGTCCCGGCGACCGAAGCGATAACGATGGGCGCAAAAGCATGCACCGCGAAATGGCGCAACACCACCTCAAGTGCGAACAAAGCACCGGCAATGGGTGAGTTGAAACTGGCCGAAACTGCCGCCGCCACCGCACATCCCAGCAAATCACGCCCGGTAATTCCGTCGGCATGGATACGATTACTGACCCAGGCCGAGATCACGCCTGCCATATGCACAACCGGCCCTTCTCGACCCGTGGACCCACCTGTGCTGAGCGTAATCAGCGAGGAGAAAAAAGACGCGATACCCGCCTTGCCTTCGACCCGACCATCGGTGAGGGCAGCGCCTTCGATTACGTCGGCAACTGAACGCACGCGCCCGTCATCGGTATACCGGTGCAGGATGATGCCAACGATAAGACCGCCGATGATCGGTGTGATCAGGATCAGGAACCAGGGTAGCTTTTCCACATGGCTGTGTAGTAACGAGATATCCCCGGTGTCGTAAACATAGGCCTGCAATGCCTGAATTGCCTTACGAAATCCCAATGCCATAAAGCCTGCGGCAATCCCGATCGCCAGCGCGATGAACCAGAACTGGATTTGGCTGGGCCCACGCCTGCGCATCACCCGCCACGCGTCCTTTATCGCGGCCAGAGCCTGATTGAGCTGGTTGCGCAGAACGGTGCGGGTTGACTGGGTCATTTGCCCTCGGGGGATCAGGATACACCCCTTACTAAGCCACGGAGGGCACGGATAAAAGCCGGATCGCGCGTCTGTGAGGGCCTATGCGTCCAGAAGAGCACGGGCAGCGGCGCGCGCTTCGTCCGTGATCGTGTCTCCGGCGACCATCCTGGCGATCTCGTCCACCCGGTCGGCCTGGGCCAAGGGCACCACGGTCGACAGAGTTTGCCCATCGGTCACATGTTTCTGAACACGCCAGTGATAGGCGGCACGTGCGGCGACCTGCGGGGAATGCGTCACGACCAATACCTGCCCGCCCTGTGCCAGCGATGCCAGACGCCTGCCGACGGCGTCCGCGGTCGCGCCGCCAACACCCCTGTCGATCTCATCAAAGATCATCGTGCGCACGCTGTCATCGCCGGTCAGACAGACCTTGAGCGCCAGCAAGAAGCGGCTCAGTTCACCGCCCGAGGCGATTTTGTTTAACGGTCCAGACGGTGCACCGGGGTTGGTGGCAACGGTGAACGCCACAGCATCCGCACCTTCGGGGCCGGGATCGGACGGGGTGATCTCGGTCTGGAACACAGCGCGTTCCATTTTCAGCGGTGCAAGCTCGGCCATCACTGCGGTGTCGAGTTTCGACGCTGCCCGCTGACGCAAGGTGCTGAGCGCCTTGGCAGCTTTGTTGTAGGCGGCCTGTGCGGTTTCAACCGCAACGCGCCTGTCGGCCAGATCAGCGTCACCAGCATCCAAACGGTTCAGCCGCTCACGCAAGGTGTCCGCGAACCCGCCCAAGTCGTCCGGGGCAACGTCATGCTTTCGGGCCAACGCACGAATGGCGAAAAGCCGTTCCTCGACTGCTTCCAGTTCAACCGGATTGAAGTCCAGCGCCTGAAGACTGGCATTAACGCCATCTTGCGCCTCGCCCAATTCGACCAGTGCACGCCCCAGTGCGGCAACAGGCTCTTCCATCTGCCCGCCCGCATTATCGGACACGCCTTCCAACCAGCGCAGAGCATCAGACATCGCGCCCTCGGCCCCATCGCTGCCAAGCAAGTCATAGGCACGGGCGACGTCATCGCGAATCCGCTCTGCCCCCTGCATCATGCGGCGCCTTGCATCCAGTTCGGCATCCTCGCCGGGCTGCGGATCAAGCTTATCAAGCTCAGTGACCGCATGGCGCAGAAATTCTTCCTCTGCCCGCATGGCAGCCAAGGCAGATTCGACCTCAGACAAAAGCTTGCGCGCACGCGACATCTCGGACCATGCAGAGCGCACAGTGGCCAGTTGCCCCCTTGCCTCGGCAAAATCATCCAGCATCGCGCGGTGGCCACGTGGGTTCAGCAGGCCGCGATCATCGTGCTGGCCATGCAGTTCCACCAGGGTTTCCGACAAGGCCCGCAGCACCTCGCCCGAGCAACGCCGGTCATTGACCCATGCGGTTTTCCGGCCCTCGGCTGTGTTCACGCGGCGCAAGATCAGCTCTTCGCCTCCGGGCAATCCGGCTTCGGCCAAAATCGCATGTGCGGGGTGGTTTTCGTGCAGCTCGAACTCGGCCACAACTTCGCCCTGAGCGGCCCCCTGACGCACCAGCTCTGCTCGCCCGCGCCAGCCCAGAACGAACCCAAGCGAATCCAGTAGGATCGACTTGCCCGCGCCGGTCTCGCCGGTCAACGCGTTCAATCCCGACTGGAACGTCAGTTCCAACCGGTCGATGATCAGCATATCGCGGATATCAAGGGCGCGCAGCATCGGGTCTCAGCGTCCCACGCCTTTAGCCATGGCGATTACAACCACTGACCTTTGACGGTCTGGCGATAAATCGTGCTGAGCCAGTTGTTGCCGCGGCTTTTGAGTTTCAGCCCGCGAGAGGTCAGCAGCTTATAGCCAGCGTCATACCATTCCGAGGATTGGTAGTTGTAACCCAGAATTGCACCGGCCGATTGCGCCTCATCCACCAGACCCAACGAGAGATAGGCCTCGATCAGGCGATAGAGCGCTTCAGCGGTATGCGAAGTTGTCTGAAAATCCTCTACCACAACGCGGAACCGGTTGATCGCGGCAGTATAGTGATCCTGACGCAGATAATAACGTCCGATCTCCATTTCTTTGCCAGCCAGATGGTCAAAGGCCAGATCGAATTTCAACACGGCGGAGGTTGCATATTCGCTGTCCGGATAGACTTCGATCACCGTGCGCAATGACTGAAGCGCCTGGAACGTCAGGCCCTGATCGCGGCCCACCTCGTCAATCTGGTCATAATAGCTGAGTGCCAACAGATATTGGGCATAGGCCGCATCTTCGTCGGTTGGATAGAAATCTATATAGCGCTGTGCCGCTGCACGGCTTTCTTCGTAATTCTCATCTGCATGGTACGAAAACGCCTGCATGATCAGCGCGCGCTTTGCCCAGTCAGAGTAAGGGTAAAGACGTTCAACCTCAGAGAAGTACCACGCCGCATCGTCGGAACGATTCTCCGACAGCTCAAATTCCCCACGCGTGAAAATCTGTTCGGGGGTGAACCCTTCTAGGTTCTGATTGCGGTCAGCGCCCCCGCTGTTGCACGCTGTCAAAACTGCTGTCAGAAGTACCGCCCCTGCGAATCTGACCGCCGCTTTGGTGCCTATCATTCCGCCAATCCTTGTCGTCTTGCTTAATGGGAATACCCCGGTTTGGGCCTTGGTCTAGCACATAAAATTCCAGTGCAAAACGCCTTAGTAGGCCCTTTGGCGGATTTGTCAGCAGAGTGGAACCAATCAGGCGACTTCGGGGATTTCGTCCCAGACCAGACCCTGCCCGGGCAGACGCGCGGCCTGTTCGGGGGTACACAGGATCGGACGCACAGCACCGGGCGTTTCAAACAGCTTGCGCAGCAGCGTGTTTGTCATCGCATGACCAGACTTGTCGCCGGTGAAATGACCCAGAATCGGTCCACCCGCCAAATACAAGTCACCCAGAGCATCTAGCATCTTGTGACGCACTGCCTCGTCTGCGTGGCGAAGGCCACCCGGGGTCAGAACTTCGTCGCCCTGAACGACCACAGCATTTTCAAGCGTGCCGCCAAGAGCCAAGCCGTTCTCGCGCATCGCTTCGACGTCGGTACGACGGCAGAATGTCCGGCAATCACTAAGCTCGCGTGCAAAAGAGCCATTGCACATATCCAGCCTCTTAGTCTGACGACCAATGGCGCTGTCTTCAAAATCGATATGAAAATCGATAATCAAACCGTCCGCAGGCGCAATCGAAGCACTGGCACCCTCACGGGTTGCGGTCACAGGTTTAAGAACTTCATAGGCCAGGACCGGGCTTGCCTGACGACGCACGCCTTTCAACATGATGCCACGAACGAATTCAATCGAAGACCCGTCCATGATCGGCACTTCGGGGCCATCGATCTCGATCAGCGCATTGTGGACACCGCATCCAGCCAAAGCTGCCATGATATGCTCGACGGTGGAAACCGTAACGCGCGCTTCATTGACCAGTCGGGTACAAAGCGGGGTACGATCGACCACATCGTAGATTGCAGGGATCAACGCATTGCCCAGCTCGATATCCGTCCGTTTGAACCAGATGCCGTGGCCAGCAGCAGCCGGCTTCAGGATCATCGTCGCAGGCTTACCGCTGTGCAGCCCCAGGCCTGTAAACGTGATCGGAGATTTGAGCGTATGTTGCAAGTGTGACCTCGGTGAGTGGCGTCCGACCTGTGATGGCCGTGTTGGCATTCAACTAAGGAAGCAGGTCAAAAGGCTCAACTCACTCTTTGCAACCGAATGAAACATGAATGTGACAGGTCGGCAAAACCCTGCTCACATAGGGATAATGCACTGTTTTAAAATAAGAAAGGGCCGCCAAATGGCAGCCCCTCTTTAGTATATTGTTACCGCGATCAGTTGGCTTGACGGCGAAGGAAGGCCGGTATTTCGATCCGATCCTGCTCCGGGTCGTCCTCGACATGTGCAGGTGCCGTAGCGTCAGATTGGCGCAATACCGGCTGCTGGCGGGCCGGTTGCTGCGCCGGAGTATCGGCTGCGTGGCCGGTCATGCGATCAATCAGGCGGTTAAAACCAAATCGCGGGCGGTCGGCATCCCCATGATTATCGGAGACCTCCTGCGGTCGAGGCGCAGGATGACCTCTTTCAGCCGGAGGTACATTCTGGACGGCTGCCTGCAAGCGCCTCAGCGCTTCAGGTGACGGCGATCCTGCGGGTGCTTGCGGCTGAGGTGCGACAAAGCTTTCTGGGGCGTATTCGACCGGCTCGGGAGTCGGCTCGAATTCGGCCACGCGCGGCTGATAGGCCGGGGGTGGCAGGCCGTCATCATCCTGTTCTGCGCGCGGTTGGAACTGCGGTTCCATCGGCTCTTCAGTTGTTTCAAACAGCGAAGGTTCACGCGTTGGTTCGGGCTGAGGTTCAGGTTCGGCGCTTGCCGCCACTGACATTTCTTCCAGGGCCGCTTCCTCTGCAGAAACCGAACGGGTCAGCGGTGCCGACATCGAACGACGCGCGACAGGCACATCATCCTGCTTTTCGCTGGCGTCGATACCTGTTGCCACAACCGAAACGCGCATGCCGCCTTCCATTGCGGTATCCAGCGTGGAGCCGACGATGATATTCGCCTCTGGGTCCACTTCCTCACGGATACGGTTTGCGGCTTCGTCCAGTTCGAACAGGGTCAGGTCGTGGCTGCCAGTGATGTTGATCAGAACGCCCTTGGCGCCCTTGAGGCTGATTTCGTCCAACAGCGGGTTGGCGATGGCCTTCTCGGCGGCCTGAACCGCGCGATCTTCGCCGGTGGCTTCGCCCGTGCCCATCATCGCCTTGCCCATCTCGTCCATAACGGCGCGAACATCCGCGAAGTCGAGGTTGATCAGGCCCGGACGCACCATCAGGTCGGTCACGCCTTTGACACCCTGATACAGAACGTCATCCGCCATCGAAAACGCCTCGGTAAACGTGGTCTTTTCGTTGGCCAGACGGAACAAGTTCTGGTTTGGAATGATGATCAGCGTGTCGACTACGCGCTGCAAGGCTTCAACACCGTCTTCGGCCTGACGCATCCGCTTGGCGCCTTCGAACTGGAAAGGCTTGGTCACAACACCGACGGTCAAAACACCCAATTCACGCGCTGCCTGCGCGATGATCGGTGCGGCACCCGTGCCGGTGCCACCACCCATACCGGCCGTGATGAAGCACATATGCGCGCCTGCCAGATGGTCTACAATCTGCTCGATGCTTTCTTCGGCCGCTGCCGCACCCACTGTCGGACGCGCGCCCGCACCCAGACCTTCGGTGACTTTCACGCCTAGTTGAACTCGTGACGAAGACTGGCTTTGCTGCAGCGCCTGGGCATCGGTGTTGGCAACGACAAAATCGACACCGTCCAACTGTTTTTCAATCATGTTGTTGACGGCGTTACCGCCCGCTCCGCCAACGCCAAAAACTGTAATCCGAGGCTTCAGCTCGTCGTGCCCGGGCATCGAAAGATTCAATGTCATGCTTCTGTCCGCCTGTTTATATAACCCGCCAACGCGGTGTTTTTCTTACCTATCCACTCACAATCCTACCGATCCAAACGGCAAACGTCACGCCAAAAATCGCGAAAATCCACAAAATATGGAGGAAATAAGGCACCTGAAAACAGTATTTGGCAGATATTGCCAGATGTTGCGGAATTATCTCAATGCACCACAAAACATGCGACGCTCGCGCCACTGTTGACGGGCGCGTCACTTGCAATTCATTCACATTCTGTCTGCGGAAAACTGCTCAAGCCCTCTCGCAAGGCCTCTGACGGGCCCTGTGGATATCTTGCGGGATTTTGACAGCCCCTGCAAGATATTTCTTTAGCTAATTGGGGCACTTGGGCAGTTAAGACCTTTCTCAGAAATGTCCCTGACCTCTTGAATTTCTGTCCTGGAGAAACCGACCATTCGCACCATCAACTGGTTTTCATACAAAAACGGCCACCAGCAAACTGGCAGACCATCCTCGTCATCGTCGTACAGAAAGCAAATCTGCCCATTAGGAGTTGTAATTTTCCCGTACACACAACCCTTGCCCTCCATACGCCAGACCGAGAGAGTCGGGCTCAGGAACTCTTCGGTGCCGACCAGCATACCGCTGTCATAGACGTGAAACTTTACGGTCTTTCCTTGAACGGCCCCCAGGAAGGCTTCGGGTGTGATACGGGTCTGAGCCTCTATCGCTGACGGCACAGCCATGACCAGCGCCGCGATCGCGGCCTTACCAGTTGTCACGGAACCACCGCACAGCGCGCTTGAACGGGCGTGCGGAATAGGTGTCTACGGGGATTTCAAAATCCCACCATTCATCCTGTGGGTTGGCTGCAAACAGGCTTAGCCCCACAACCGAAGAGAACCCCGGCCCTGTGGCCGATTGCGGCAACCCATGGACCCGCAGCGGGCGACCAAGGCGAACACGCTGGCCCAGAATACGAGAGGCCAACCCGTCCAGCCCCATGATTTGGCTACCGCCTCCGGTCAGGACGATCTGCTGACTGGGCATGTGCTCAAAGCCAGCCGCATCCAGCCGTACACGCACTTCTTCCAGGATTTCTTCGACACGTGGACGCATGATACCTATCAACTCTGCCCGGCTGACGGTACGGCGGTCATGTTCCCAATCGCCGGTATCACCGCCAATGTCGATCAGGTCGCGGTCATCCGCGCCTGTCGCGTGAACGCCGCCATTGAATGTCTTGATCCGTTCGGCAACAGACGCCGGAACGCCCAGCCCCATCGAGATGTCACTGGTCACATGATCCCCACCCATGCGCACGCAATCGGCATAGATCATGTGTTTCTTCATGAATATTGACACGCTCGTGGTGCCACCGCCCATGTCGATACAGGCCGCACCCAGTTCCTGTTCATCCTCAACCAGCGCCGAAATACCCGAGACATAGGCCGAATTTGCGATACCGGCCAATTCGAGATCGCAACGCTTGATACAGCGCACGATATTCTGGATTGCAACCGCGTCCACGGTCAGCATGTGCATATCGACGGCCAGCGATTGCCCCATCTGACCCCTTGGGTCGATCAGGCCCGATCGGTTATCCAGCGCAAAATTCACCGGCTGAGCATGTAGGACTTCGCGGCCCGCACCATAGTCGGGCACGTCACAGGCATTCAGAACCCGGCCGACTTCGGCCTCGGTTACCAGCTGACCTTCCAGATCCACCTGGGCATCCAAACCATAGGACCGCGGGTTTGCCCCCGAGAAACAGGCGATCACATGGTCGACACGGATATCTGCCATTTTCTGCGCGGCCTGAAGCGCGGTTCGAATGGCGCGCTCGGTCTCCTGCATCGCAGTGACTTCGCCAAATTGCACACCACGGGACCGCGTGGTCGCGGCACCGATCACCCGAAACCCGGATTGTCCGGCCAGAGACCCGATGCCACTGTCCTCGTGCAAACGCCCGGCGCCGTCGAACCGCAGAACAAGGCAGGAAATCTTTGAGCTCCCGACATCCAGAATAGCGACAACGCCGCGTTGCATCGCCTGCCTGCGCATTTGCCGCATGGCCCGTTGGGACTGATAAAGATCGGTCATCATTGTCGTTACTGCCCACTACTCACATCTACTTTTGTATTCCACCAGTCTTCGCTGGCGGCTTTGGTCATTCGGATTGTTGGTCGCTGACCCAGGCGCATATCCACCACGGCCACATCGCGTTCCAGAAGATCCTGAACCTCGTTCACGGCCAACACGCGTTCCAATGCGCGCACTGGCCGTTCTGTCGGCAACATGATGCGCTGACCGCGATCCAGAACCAGATCCCAGCGACGTTCGCCAATTCGCACCAGACCGCGCACCCGATTGCCAAGACTGCTGGCTGTGGCAGTCAGTTGCAGCGCTTCGGGTACATAGGAATCCGCGCCCTCACCCGCGATCAGTGGCAGATTGGAGTGATCCTGCCGCGATGCGATGATTTCAACATGCGCGCCAGTTTCATCCAGCAATTCGACCCCTCGGCGGGTACGCCAGACAATGGCGGGCTGCCGTTCGACAACATCCACCTGCAGGATACCTCCTGGACGGATGCGCACAGAGGCTGATTTAACCGGATCCAATCCTGTGATCGTTTCGCGCATCTGTTCGACATCCAGGTCCCAGGAACTGATTGGGAAGTCCAGCGGCACCACTTCACGAATGTCTTCCGAAAGGTTGGTTCCCGCCCCATCAATCGCCATCAGGTTGACCATGAATTCTGGTCGCTGCTGGATCGAGATTTTCACATCATGGACATGAGCCACAATCGCTTCGCGCCGGTCCTGAGAGCTGAAATACCCGCCAAGCGCAGCACACACAGCGAAGACCGGCAGCCCGTATTTCAGGCCACGGCGAACACCAGGCGTCAACATCCAGCGCTGCAACCGATAGCTTAGGCGGGACGGCGCCGGATCAAACGCCGATGACTTACGCCCCCAAAGTCGCCGCAGGCGGAACTTGGGTTCTACATTGTTGCGGTCCCCCGAAGCGAAATCGGCATCCGGACCGGCAAGTGGCTTTGACCGATGGATAACCGGCGCACGGGTGGCTGTCAGCGGTCGCATGATGCGTCCTCCACCATCCATGCGCAAAACTGGCCGAAGGTTATCCCGCAATGCGCGCCCTGTTCCGGAGCCAGTGACGTCGGCGTCATTCCTGGCTGGGTGTTGGTTTCCAGCAGGAACAAGCCCTCTGCGCCCTTGCTGTCATCCCACCGAAAATCTGTGCGGCTGACGCCTTTGCAACCCAACAGATCATGCGCCTGTTTGGCAAAGCCCATACACAGGTCAAAAATGTCCTGCGGGATTTCAGCAGGCAGCACATGCCACGACCCGCCCGGCTTGTACTTGGCATCGTAATCGTACCAGCCATCCGTCATGATTTCTGTCACGGTCAGGGCGCGGTCGCCCATGACTGTGACGGTCAACTCGCGGCCAGCCACATATTGTTCGACCATTACCAGTTCGGGCATGTCGTCTGCCAGTTTCGGCGGAGTGTTGGCGCCCTCATGCACCAGATAAATGCCGACGCTGGAACCCTCGTTGTTGGGCTTGACCACATAGGGCGGTTCCATCGTGTGACGCGCGGCAACTTCGGATTTGGCCTCGATCACACTTTCGGCGACTGGCAGACCCGCGATACGGAACGCCGCTTTGCTGCGCTGCTTGTCCATGGCCAACGCCGAAGCCAGCACACCCGAATGGGTATAGGGAATACGCAACCACTCCAGCAGACCCTGCACGCAGCCATCCTCGCCCCAGCGACCATGCAGAGCGTTGAAGACCACATCCGGCTTGATATCCAAAAGGCGCGCATAGAGGTCCGGACCCGCGTCCAGTTCGACCACTTCAAAGCCTTCTCCCCTTAGGGCGGCTGCGCATTCGCGCCCAGAGCTGAGAGACACCTCACGTTCCGCCGAGGGTCCACCCATCAATACCGCCACTTTGGGGTTTGTCCTGCTCGAACTACCCACGTCGTGCGCCTCAAATCCTGCGGACCTTATGTGGTGGTCCGTCCTGCTTTATGCCTTTGATCCGTCGCCCTATTTTGCCTGTTTTGGGTCTGACGGTCGGAGCTTTAATCTGTCAGCGGATCACCGACCCGCATGATTTCCCACTCTAGCGTGATGCCGCTTGTTTCGTAAACCTTTTTTCGCACATCTTCGCCCAACCCTTCGAGGTCGGCAGCGGTGGCAGAGCCGGTGTTGATCAGAAAATTGGGATGCTTGGGGCTCATCTGCGCTCCGCCCCGCATCACGCCCCGCATTCCCGCGTCGTCGATCACCTTCCAGGCCTTGAGGTCATGCACATCATCTGCGCGGCCCGTCGAGGAAAACCCGGCCGGATTGCGGAAGGTCGAGCCCGCGCTGCGATCTTTGGTCGGCTGGGTCTCATCCCGCTTTTTCAACTGCGAGTCCATGCGGGCATGCAGTTCATCAGGATCATCTAGGGGGCCTTCGAACGTGGCCGAGATCAGCACTGCCCCCTCAGGCAGATCCGACTGACGATAGCGAAAATTCAGTTCTTCGGGCGTCAGATCGACGACCTGCCCTTGCCGCGTGATGATCGTCGCCTTGCACAGAACATCCGCCGTATAGCTGCCATAACATCCCGCATTCATCCGCACAGCGCCGCCAATCGACCCCGGAATGGTTCGCAAAAACGTCAGGTCCACGCCCGCATCAGCTGCCTTGCGCGCCACATGCCCATCCAGCGCCGCCGCGCCTGCGGTGACAATGTTGCCCTCAATCGAGATGCCATTAAATCCCCGGCCCAACCGGATCACTACGGCGCGCAGCCCTCCGTCCCGGACGATCAGGTTCGAGCCGACGCCCATCGGGAAAACCGTGATATCGTCAGGTAAGTCGCGCAGAAACTGCTGCAGGTCTTCCTGGTCGGCGGGTTGAAAGAGGTAATCCGCCGGTCCTCCGACCCGCAACCAGGTCAGATCATTCAGCGGGCGGTTCTGGGTGAGCTTGCCGCGTGGCGAGGGAACAGAAGTCATGGCCGCTAATTCGCGGATTTGAACCGCCAAAGCAAGCTGTATCCGCTATTGCGCGGCACCCAGGATCCGACGCAACCACCGGCCCAGATAAATCACGGGCCAACGCAGTACCGAGATCCCAGCAACCAGAACAATCAACCCGATCCATGGGCCGTTCTGCAGCGTGACATAGCCAACGATAGGAATACCCGCAGCAATCAAGAAATAGGCGCGGGTCCAGTGATTATCCTTGCTGGGGATCATCGCCAGCACATTCGCAACAACTCCCCACAGGGCGGCAAGGGCAATGGACCAATTCATTCGTCGTCCCCTCGGCCTGTCCAACGTTGCCAATAGTGGCGAATTGGGTTGCGGAACATGGATGCAAAAGCCGCAAAGCCCAGGACCGAAAAGAACCAGCCGAAATCGTAACCCAGCCAGACAATCAGCGCCGGCGCAACGATAACCAACACAATCCCCGGTGGAAATTGCAGGCGCATCGGTAGCATGGCCACGATAGTCGACGCTATGACCCACAACCCTGCAAATAATACCGAGTACGCCAAATCTTGCCTCCGAGACCGCTTTTTCTGCGGTTGCACGATCACTCTTTAGGGTTGCACCACAAAAGAGTCCATTACGTCACATCGCCTGTTATTTCTGCAAGCGCGAAGGCAGGCCATTGGCCCAGGCGCTGATCGTACCGGCTCCAAGGCAGACAACCATGTCTCCGGGGCGGGCCTGTTCACGAACCAGACGTTCAAGATCGGATTCGTCCATCAAAGCGCGGGCATGTCGATGCCCATGCCGGATGAGCCCCTGAACCAGGTCATCGCGGGACGCCCCTTCGATCGGGTCCTCTCCGGCAGCGAAAATATCGGCGATGGCAACAACGTCGGCGTCATTGAAACAGGTACAGAAATCATCGAACAGATTAGACAAACGCGAATACCTGTGGGGTTGATGGACCGCGATCACACGGCCTTCGGTGGCCTGGCGTGCGGCTTTCAGAACCGCTGCGATTTCAACCGGGTGGTGACCGTAATCGTCGATGATCGTGACACCATCGACCTCACCCACTTTGGTAAAGCGACGATTGACGCCACCAAAATTAGCCAACGCTTCGCGGATTTCGGCGGCTTTCATGCCCAGATGGCGGGCAACAGCAACCGCAGACAACGCGTTCGAGACGTTGTGGTCGCCTGGCATCGGCAGGGTGCAGCCCTCGATCCTCTTGTCTTCGTATTGCAGGTGAATGTCGAAATGTGCGACGCCGCCCTTATAGGTCAGGTTCTCGGCCCGCACATCCGCCTGCGCGTTGAAACCATAAGTCCGCACGCGCCGGTCTGTGATGCGACCCACCAGTGTTTGCACTTCGGCGTGGTCGGTGCAGCAGACGGCAAGCCCGTAAAACGGCAGGTTCGAGACAAATTCGTAGAACCCGTCGCGCAGCTGGTCGAAATCGCCCCAATGCTCCATATGCTCGGGGTCGATATTGGTGACAATGGCAATGGTCGCAGGCAGACGGTTGAACGAGCCGTCGGATTCGTCCGCCTCGACCACCATCCATTCGCCCTGCCCCATTCGCGCATTCGAGCCATAAGCGTGAATGATACCGCCATTGATCACGGTCGGGTCAAATTCCCCTGCCACCATCAGTTCAGCCATCATCGTGGTGGTGGTGGTCTTGCCGTGGGTTCCGGCAATGGCAATGTTGGATTTCAAGCGCATCAACTCGGCCAGCATATCGGCCCGACGCACCACTGGCAGGCCCCGCGCACGGGCACCGTCCAGCTCCGGGTTGCCCGGTTTGATCGCGGTCGACACCACAACCACGGCGGCGTTCTCAAGGTTTTCAGCGCTTTGACCGACAAAGATCTCGGCGCCCAGACCAGCAAGGCGGTCGGTGATTTTCGACGCTTTCAGGTCCGAGCCCTGCACCCGGTAGCCCAGATTCAAAAGCACCTCGGCAATGCCCGACATCCCGATCCCGCCGATACCCACGAAATGGATCGGCCCGACATCCTGCGGCAGTTTGGTTGCTGGGGTCATGCGGTCTCCTTCTGGGCCAACTGTTCGACCTGGGCGACCAAACGCTCGGTCGCGTCCGGTGCGCCGGTCGATAAGGTGGCATGGGCCATCTTTTGCGCGGCTTCGGGGTTTGTCAGAACTGCGGTGATTTGCTGTGTCAGCGAAGGAACGTCAAGCAGGTTCTCTGGAATCATGATTGCCCCTCCGGCCTGAACCAGCCCGCGTGCATTGGCGGTCTGATGATCGCCCGCTGCGGCGGCATACGGGATCAGGATCGAGGGCCGTCCGATGACGGAAATATCCGCAACACTTGACGCACCTGAGCGTGATATCACCAGCTGCGCATCGGACATACGACGGGGCACATCCTGAAAGAACGGTTTCACTTCGGCACGGATACCGTGGTCGTCATAAAACGCGGAAACACGGGCGCCGTCTTCGTCACGGGCCTGATGTGCGACACGAATATGGAGGCGCATCTCATCAGGCAGCGCGGCAATCGCTTCGGGCACAATCTGACTAAGGATGCGCGCACCTTGCGAGCCACCCATCACCAGGATCGACATCGGGTAATCGCCCGGTGGGATATAGCCCGCCGCAGCCCGGTCCAGCACGGCGGCCCGAACCGGGTTGCCGGTATGTATGCCCTTTGCACCGTCCGGCAGATCAGTCGGCCAGACACCACAAGCCACCTGCGCCACGCGGGTCGCAAACAGCTGATTCACGCGGCCCAAAACGCCGTTCTGTTCATGGATCATGCGCGGGATCTTCAACATCGTCGCAGCACCCAGCGCTGGGATCGAGGGGTAACCGCCAAAGCCGACCACGACGTCCGGTCGGTCGCGCAGCATCTGAAACGCCATACCGGCGACACCACCTGCGATCTTGGGACCGACCATCAGTTTGGCGGGCAGTCCGCCACGAGCGAAGGTTGCCGAGGACGCCTCGACAATTTCAGTCGAATGCGGAAAGCCACCCGTATATCGTGCGCCGCGCGTATCGGTGGACAAGCGCACACGCCAGCCCCTGTGCAGCATCGCCTCGGCCAGCGCCTGAGCCGGGAACATGTGGCCCCCGGTCCCGCCAGCCGCAATCAGAAGGTAGGGTTTGCTCATCAGCCTCGTCCGCGTAGAATATCACCAAGTTCGCCCTGAGGGCGGGTGCGGGTAAACGCCAGAAGCATGCCGATTGCAATACCACCTGCAATCAGGGACGAGCCGCCATAGCTGACGAACGGCAAAGTCATGCCTTTGGCAGGCAAAAGACGCACGGCGACGCCCATATTGATCATCGCCTGAACCCCGAACATGCAGGCCAGACCGGTGCCCGCCAGACGGATGAACATGTCGCGCTCGCGCATCAGCCGCAGCAATGACCGCACGACGATCAGGGAATACAGTGCGATGATAATCAGCACCAGGATCAGGCCATATTCCTCGGCCGCGACAGCGATGATGAAATCCGTATGGGCATCGGGCAGCGACCATTTCACCTGCCCTTCACCCACGCCGACACCGAAAAGCCCGCCCTCGCGGATCGCATTGGTGGCATAGCCCAGCTGAGTGGTCGGATCGACCTCTTGGTTCAGGAACCCGTCAATGCGTCGGGCGAAATGTTCCGAGTTGGAATAGGCGAACATACCGCCAAGCACGACAAACCCCGCCATACCAACCAGCAACAACATCGGCGCACCGGCAACGAAATACATCACGCCCCAGCCAAACAGGATCAGGCAGGCCTGACCAAAATCGGGCTGCATAACCAACATGGCGACAATCGCCATGCACAGCGCAAAAGACCATAGCCGACCGGGCGGGCCGTTGATCTGTTGTGACGCGGCCAACAACCAGGCCGCCACAACGATAAACCCGGGTTTCAGAAATTCAGACGGCTGCAGCGAGGCAAAGCCAAGCGAATACCAGCGCACCGCACCTTTGCCAAAATCTGTGCCAAAGACGGGAAGGAAGACCAGCGCGACAAAAGCAGCAAGAAACCCCAACACCGCCAGACGTCGAACCAGTGTGGGCGACATCATCGAAGTCAGCAGCATCGCAACAAGCGCCATTCCGCCGAACAACGCCTGGCGTTCGACGTAATGGAACGGATCGAACCCGTTGCGACCAGCCAGCGGCGGCGATGAGGCCAGCCCCAGCAACAGCCCGATGACAAACAGGATCAGTACGCAGGACATCGTCCAACGATCAATCGTCCGCCACCACTTTGGTAGAATCGGTTCTCCGCGCTGGTCCTGGACCGCGCCATACACCATCTCAGTCATGAGATACCGCCACTATCTGCCTCGTCAACGCCCCGTTTTCGGGGTCTATGTGCGAGTCTACAGGGGTTTTAGCGTTTGGGCTAGTGGAATGACGCCGCGACAGGGGGAAATTAGCGCCTTCAAGCCAGTGATCCGCTTCAGGGCTTCCCGTACCGGGCGTTCGGATCACCTAGGGAACAAGATCGTAGTGCTTTATCCTTCTGGATTCGACCAATTCAGCCTTTTTTCCCAGTCGAACTGTGACTTGGGAAATGCGCGTGATCACTGAACCGCCCTCCTGTGCAGTGCGTCAAATTGAGCTTCCTTGTCGGGCGTATTCTGGCACATGGTATTCCGGCCAACATCACAAGTGTTCCAACTGCCAATTTCAGACCATTTTCCCAAACCAATCAGAGGACGGAGCCACAGTCACGGACAGACGTTTGCAGCGCGCGTTTACGTCTCCCCCTTGCCATCCCAGTCATTCCACGCCATCCCCCGAGCATGACTTATGATACGATCATCCTGGGCGCCGGTGCTGCTGGCTTGATGTGTGCAGCCCATTGCGTTGGGCGCGTTCTGGTGATCGATCACGCGAAGGCGCCGGGTGAGAAAATCCGCATCTCGGGCGGCGGGCGGTGCAATTTCACCAATATGTATGCCGGGCCGGGCAACTTCCTGTCTCAGAACCCGCATTTCTGTAAGTCCGCATTGGCGCGCTACACGCAGTGGGATTTCATTGAAATGGTCGGGCGTCATGACATCGCTTGGCACGAGAAAACACTGGGACAGCTGTTCTGCGACGGTTCCTCGAAACAGATCATCCAAATGTTGCTGGATGAAATAGAGCGCGCCGGGGCCGAGCTGTGGGTAAGGACCGAGATGAAGGACCTGTGCAAAACCGACACTGGTTTCGCGCTGACGGTTGAACGCGAGGGACAGCGTCATGCCCTGACCTGCACCAATCTGGTTCTGGCCACGGGTGGCAAGTCGATCCCTAAAATGGGGGCGACGGGTCTGGCTTATGACATCGCACACCAGTTTGGATTGCGGATGACCGAGACACGCGCGGCTCTGGTGCCGTTCACCTTTACCGACGGCAGATTCAAGGACCTGTCCGGTGTCTCGCTGCCGACGCGGCTGTCGAACGACCGGACCAGCTTTGACGAGGCTTTGCTTTTCACCCATCGCGGCCTCAGCGGACCAGCTGCGCTGCAACTATCCTCATACTGGCGCGAGGGTGAGGCGATCCGGGTCAACCTGATCCAGGATATGCCACTGTTCGACCTGCTGCGAGATCAGCGCCAAAACAGCGGACGCAAAGCCCTGACTACTGAACTTTCCCGGCAGTTACCCGCGCGATTGGTCGATTTCCTGAGCCAACACATTCCCATGCAAGGCAATTTGGCCGACCAATCGGACACCGCCCTTTCGGACCTGGTCGAGGCCCTGTCGAACTGGCATCTGACCCCGTCCGGGACCGAAGGCTATCGCACCGCCGAGGTCACGCTGGGCGGCATCGACACCGATGATCTGTCGTCAAAAACGATGGAGGCCAGGGATGTCCCCGGCCTCTATGCGATAGGTGAAGCGGTGGATGTCACCGGTTGGCTGGGCGGGTACAATTTCCAATGGGCATGGTCCTCAGGCCATGCCGCTGGAACTGCAATCGCCAGTCGTGGTTAGCCGACACGGTATTTGCGCGGCACTAGCCGACGACGTTGTATCCACGGCCACGCATGCAGTTACGCACCAACACTTCTTTGTTCTGGTTCTTGTTGATCACATCCGCACCGGCGCCAACCAACGCACCTGCAACTGCAGCGCGGCCCAGATTATCGCTGCTGTCCTGTACGATCCCGGTCACTGCGGCTGCGCCAACGGCGCCGATGGCTGCATTCCCGGCCGTGGTGCCATCAACAGATGCCTGCGATGCCGCAAGCTGTTGGCACTGCTGCAGATCAACGTTGTAATTAGGGCCAACCGGACCATCGATGATCGGCTGGTAGTTTGCGCCAGTGTTGGTGCAGGCACCCGCAATCAGAATGGCAGGCAGGATCAGGGAAAACTTACGATATGGCATAGTCATAACCTCGTGTTGAATTTGACGGGTAGCAAAACCAAAAAATATGGCGCGTCAAGCTGATAGCATCTCAGCTTGGCCCAACCGGCGATCTATTGCAAATGGCGTGTCCTAAAGCCGTTTACGAACCTGTTCTGCAAAATCCTCACCGCGTTGTTCGAAATTGTCATATTGATCAAAACTGGCTGCGGCAGGGGCCAGCAAAATCGTCTCGCCCGACTGCGCGTCGTTCATTGCCTGTTCAACGGCTTCTGCCATTGTGGTGCAAACCAGGGTATCTGCCTGTAACTGCATTGCAAATCCGGCAGCTTCGCGCCCGATCACATAAGCCTTGAGCACATGTTCACTGGCTGAGTTGAGTGCAGACAACCCGCCCTCTTTCTCAAGCCCGCCACAGATCCAGCGGACCTTCTTGAACGCATTCAACGCCTTTACTGCGCTGTCGACATTGGTCGCCTTTGAATCGTTCACATAGGTGACCCCATCCGCTTCGGCGATGATCTGACTGCGATGCGGCAGGCCCGGATAGCTGTGCAACGCATCCTGAATGATCCGAGGGGCCAACCCCAACGCGCGGCACGTGGCGTAGGCGGCACAGGCATTCTGGTGATTATGTGCACCGGGCAGACCTTTGATCTCGCGCAGGTCAATCGACCCCGCCTGTCGCCCCTTGCGATACTCCGACAGGAACCCTTTGCGCGCAAATACCTGCCATCCGGGTCCGGTCAACTTGCGGGCAACTGAGATACGGATCACCCGGTCATCCGTTGGCGCTTCGGCCAGCTGGCCGGCCAGAAAGGCGCCTTCGTCCTCATCCACACCGATCACGGCGCGGTCAGGGCCGCCCTCGGCAAACAGACGGCGCTTGGCGGCGAAATAGCCTCCCATGCCGCCATGACGATCCAGATGATCCGGCGACAGGTTGGTGAAAATGGCCACATCGGGTGTCAGCGACCGCGCGAGCTCTGTCTGATAGCTGGACAGTTCCAACACCACGACCGAGCCATTGCCCCCCGGATCAATATCCAGAACGCCGCGGCCTATGTTCCCGGCCAACTGCGCCTCGCGGCCCGCTTCGGTCAGGATATGATGGATAAGGGCGGCGGTGGTTGATTTCCCGTTCGACCCGGTCACCGCGACCACGCGGGGCGGAGTATCCAGATTGTCCCATTCCGGCCCAGCAAATGAGCGGAAAAACAAACCGATATCGTTATCCACCGGCACCCCGGCCTCAAGCGCTGCGGCCACCACAGGGTTCGGCGATGGGTAGAGATGCGGTATTCCGGGCGAGACAATCAGACAGGCAACCTCATCGAACGCCCCGTGACGCCCAAGATCCTGACACGTAAACCCTTCGGCTTCAGCCGCCGCGCGTGCAGCCGGATTATCATCCCAGCAGACGGGTTCAGCCTTACCGGCCCGCAAGGCGCGCGCCGTGGTCAGGCCAGACCGACCCAGCCCCAGAACCGCAACTTTCTGTCCTGAAAACCCTTTGACCGGGATCATTCGTGCACTCCATCCTTGCCGTTTGCCGCGCAGACTACCCTGTACAGGCCGCGATGTGGAATGCAAGCGCGGTTAACCGGGCTTGTTTGCGAGCAAGTCATCCAAGTTTTCCCGAACCGTTACTGTTCTTGGGTGCTGGGACCCTAGGGCCTTCTCAAGAATGCCCAGCGCCTTGCGAAAAAACGGCTCGGCTTCATCATAACGACCCGTATCTACAAGCAACCCTGCGAGGTTATTGAGGTGGTTCGCATAGTCGGGATGCGAGGCACTGATCGTTTTGCGGTCAATCTTCAACGCCTCGCGAAAAAGCGGCTCGGCCTCATCATAGCGGCTCATTGCCCTCAGCAATTCAGCGAGGTTATTGAGACCGATGGCATAGTTCGGATGCTCGACACCGATCGTTTTGCGGTCAATCTCCAACGCCTCACGGTAAAATGGTTCAGCCTCACCGTAACGACCTGTTACCTCCAGCAACACTGCGAGGTTGATGAGGTCCGTTGCATAGCCAGGATGCTCGGCACCAAGCGTTTCGCGGTCAATCTTCAGCGCCTCGCGAAAAAGCGGCTCGGCCTCATCGTTGTGACCTAATGCTCTTAAGTTGATTGCATGTTCGTTAAGCGCTTCGGCAAGACGATCCATTGTCTCATCCAGTCGAGCAACTTCTAGAAGTTCACCACTGAAACGCAAAGCTGCGTCATAGTTGCCAGAGAGCTCGGCAAGATCACTGGCTTTTCGCAAGTTCTCAAAACCAGCATCCAGTTTTGCCGCGCGGGCGTAGTGCTCTGCGGCATCGGCCCAGCGGATTTCGGCCTCAGCAATCTCTCCACGGCCAAAGGCCGCGCGCGCGGCTTCCTCGATCTCCAGTTTGCGGCGTTCCTCAATCTCGGCAAACAAATTATCCGCAATGGAGTAGTCGCCTTTTTCCAAAGCTTCCCGCGCCTCTGCCAGACGGTCTCCGCCGATTTCATTGCCGGATCGTTCCAGCAGCGCTTCTAACTCGGCAATACGTTTTCGCGCTGTTGCAAGCGACGCGTCTGGATTGGCCATCTGATTTTTAAGCTCAGCGATCTGCGCAGTTAACTGCGCTTTCTCATCATCATGGGCAGTTGCCAGTTTCTGCTCTAACTGATGCTCTCGTTTCTCTAGAATCGCCAAATGCTGATCCAGAGTCAGCACGTTGACGTCCGGAAGCGGAATTGGTTTTTGGTCGTTCTGCAGGGGTTTTGGTTTTGGCGATATCCATTGAATACAAAACCAGATCGCCCCCAGTACCATCCCGATTAACGGCAAGAAAACTGCGACCGCAGCCGAAATTGCCGTCACCCTGTTTTGGTGATCCTCATCCCCAAACCAAGCCCAAATGGAAAACCCAAAATCTGCAAGCCAATCCAACGCCGCACCAATCCATAATCTATTGCGCCACCATACCGGCATGTGGCGCGTTTGGAAGGTGGATTTCGCCTGAGTTCGGGCGAAACCTGCAAGGAAAAGGCCTTGTTAGCGCACTTTCAACGTGGCCAGACCGATCATCGCCAGGATCAGAGAGATGATCCAGAACCGGATTACGATGGTGGGTTCTGCCCAGCCCTTTTTCTCATAGTGATGATGGATCGGGGCCATCAGGAACACGCGGCGTCCAGTGCGTTTGAAGTACAGCACCTGGATGATCACGCTCAGCGCTTCGACCACGAACAGACCTCCGACGACGGCCAGAACCAGCTCGTGTTTGGTGGCCACCGCAATCGCGCCCAAAGCGCCGCCCAAGGCAAGCGATCCAGTATCGCCCATGAACACGGCAGCAGGCGGCGCGTTGTACCATAGAAACCCAAGGCCAGCACCGAACAGGGCCGAGGTGAAAATAAAGATCTCGCCGGTTCCGGGCACGTAATGCACATCCAGATACTCGGTAAAGTCGACCCGGCCCACCGCATAGGCGATAATCCCCAGGGTCGATGCGGCGATCATTGCGGGCATGATCGCCAGCCCGTCCAGCCCGTCAGTCAGGTTCACCGCATTTGCGGACCCAACGATCACGACAATCGCGAAGGGAATGTAGAATATCCCCAGATTGAGCAGCGTGTCTTTGAATACCGGCACAGCAAGCTGATTCTGCAGCGCCTCAGGGTGGTGCATCGTGGCCCAAATAGACGCAAGAACTGCGATAACCACACCAAGTCCTAACCGCATTTTCCCCGAAACACCTTTGGTGTTTTGCTTGGAGACCTTGGCATAGTCATCTGCAAACCCAATGGCGGCATAGGCCAGCGTTACGAATAAGACCATCCAGACATAGGGGTTGTCCCACCGTGCCCAAACCAGTGTCGATGTGACAAGCGCGCCCACGATCAGCAAGCCGCCCATGGTCGGCGTACCCGCCTTGGAAAAGTGCCCCTCGGGGCCATCATCCCGGATCGGTTGCCCTTTGCCCTGCTTGCGGCGCAGAACATTGATCAGCGGTTTGCCAAAGATAAACCCGAAAATCAGCGCTGTCATAAAGGCACCGCCCGCCCGGAACGTGATGTACCGGAAGAGATTGAAAAAATCCCCTCCGTCCGACAGGCCGGTCAACCAATAGAGCATATCAATACCTTTCCCGTGCGGCGATCATGGCTCAAGCGCGTCCCCTTGCCCCATTTCCCGCAAACCGTCAACAATTCGCGCCAGTGCCATGCTGAGTGATCCTTTGGCCAGAACAGTGTCGCCTGCGCAGATCAGCTCTGGCAGCCGTTCAGCCATCTCAACGCTGGTCTCAAACCAAAATCCGCGCTTTTCCGCTGGCAACGCATCGTAAAGCGCTTTCATAAGCGGGCCAATGCAGTGAACCTGATCCATCTGCGTCATAGCCGCGACATTCGCCATCGCTGCATGCATGGGGATCTCTTGCGCGCCCAGCTCTTTCATATCACCCAGAAACGCGATCCGGCGCCTGCCCTGTGAGGCGGCCAAAACTTCCAAGGCAGCCTCCATCGAAGTTGGATTGGCGTTATAGCTGTCGTCCAGCAATTCGACCTGACCACCATCCGCCAGTGAAATCTGCTCGCGAACGCCGCGACCTTTTACCGGCAACCAGTTGCCCAAGCCTGCGATGGCTTCGTTCAGGTCGACACCAAGTTCAACGCAGGCCGCCAATGCCCCAAGTGCATTCATGGCAAAATGAGTGCCTGCTGATTGCACATCAAAGGAGATGGCTTTTCCGTCGACCCTGGCCGTTGCATGGACCGAGTCCGGTTTCTGCACAACATCGGTCAGCACGTAATCTGACGCAGCGCGCCCAAAATCGACGATCCCTGCTCCGGCCTCATCTGCGTATTGGCGCAGAATGTCGGCGTGTTCGATATCCGCATTCACGATGGCCGCACCGCCTGGGACCAACCCTTCGAATATCGCGGCTTTCTCTTTCGCAATACCTGCAACCGACTCGAATGCTTCCAGATGGACTGCCGCAACTGTGGTGACCAATCCCACGTGTGGACGGGCCTGACGCGCCAGCGGAGCAATCTCTCCGGGATGATTCATCCCGACCTCGATCACAGCGAATTCGGTATCGCGCGGCATCCGCGCAAGCGTCAGCGGCACCCCCCAATGGTTGTTGTAGCTGGCAACGCTGGCATGTGTTTTCCCATGAATTTCCAAGATGTTGACCAGCATTTCTTTGGTCGATGTCTTGCCGACGCTGCCGGTTACACCGACCACGCGCGCCTCTGTCCGGGCACGAGCCGCCTGTCCCAGCGCCTCAAGCCCGGTCTGCACGTCCTCGACGATCAGTAACGGCGCGTGCGGGGAAACGCCTTCGGGTATCTGCGAGACCAGCGCTGCGCCTGCGCCCTTCTCAAGCGCTTGCGCCACAAAATCGTGGCCGTCGCGCGCCGCCTTCAGCGCAACAAACAGATCTCCGGGCTGCAATGTGCGGGTGTCGATGGATACGCCATTGACCTGCCAATCGGCGGTGGCACGCCCGCCAGTGGCCGCAACCGCCTCAGCCGCAGTCCAGAGCGTCATGCCACCCTCCCATCGAGGGCGGCCACGCTGATGCTGGCCTGTTCTACGTCGTCGAAAGGTAAAACCTGATCGCCCACGATCTGTCCTGTCTCGTGCCCTTTACCGGCGATCAGCAGCGCATCACCCGGTTGCAGGGCATCTATGCCGCGCAGGATGGCTTCGGCACGATCACCCACCTCGGTCGCCTCGGGCGCGCCCAGCATCACCGCAGTACGAATGGTGGCCGGGTCTTCGGTGCGGGGATTGTCGTCGGTGACAAATACCACATCAGCGTTATTGGTCGCAGCCTTGCCCATCAGCGGGCGCTTGGTCGCATCACGATCTCCGCCGGCACCGATGACGGCAATCAGCCGGCCCATAACATGAGGGCGCAAAGCCTTGAGTGCCGTGGCCACAGCATCTGGCGTATGGGCGTAATCGACAAACACAGCAGCCCCGTTTTCACGCGTCGCAGCCAGTTGCATCCGTCCCCGGACCGTCGTCAGATGCGGCAGGGTCTCGAAAACACGCGTGGGATCTTCGCCACCAGCGATCACCAGCCCACATGCCAGCAGGATGTTTTCAGCCTGGAACCCACCGATCAGGTTCAATCGGGTCTGATAAACCTTACCCTGCCACGAAAACCGCAGATCCTGCCCGGTTGCATCAAAGCGCTGATTGAGCAGACACAGATCTGCATCACCCAATCCAACGGTCAGCACATTTTGTCCACGGGTTTCAGCGATACGACGAACCTGCCCACCCTTTGGATCGCTCATGTTGACCACAACCGTGCCGTCCTGAGGCAACACGCGGTCGAAAAGTCCTGCTTTGGCGGCAAAATACGCCTCGAAGGTTTCGTGATAATCCAGATGATCCTGGGTGAAATTCGAGAAACCCGCTGCCGCCAACTGTACCCCGTCGAGGCGGCGCTGCTCGAGACCATGCGAGGATGCCTCCATCGCCGCATGCGTCACGCCATTCTCAGCCGCCTCGGCCAAACACCGATGCAGGGTGATCGGTTCGGGCGTTGTATGCGCCAAAGGGGCCGTCCATGCGCCTTCGACCCCGGTTGTGCCCAGGTTGACGGCGGCATGACCCAGTTCCATCCAGATTTGGCGGACAAAGGTCGCGACAGAGGTTTTACCATTGGTCCCCGTCACAGCCACGATGGTCTGAGGCTGCTTTCCGAACCACAGTGCTGCGCATCCTGCCAGCGCCTGCCTTGGGTCTTCAACCACCACCAGCGCGGCATCCGTCCCCGCAAGCACGCCCGCTGCGACCTCGGCCCCTTCGGCATCGGTGAGGATTGCGGCGGCCCCCATGCGCAGAGCATATTGAATGAACTCTGCGCCATGGACCCGCGTTCCCGGAAGTGCCGCAAACAGATAACCGTCTTTGACCTCGCGGCTATCAACGGCCAACCCGGTGATGTCGGGGTTCGCACCTGCGCGCGCAGTCAGGGCCAGTTGGCTGAGTTTCTTAGTCCTAGTGCCCATGACCCACCTTTCGCCGGACGCCTAATTCGAGGTCAGCGTTATAGCAGCGCGCGCCTCAGGCTCAAGCCGGGGACGCAGGCCCAGCAGTGGGGCAATCCGTCCGATCAATTCCGCGGCCACAGGGACGGCTGTCCACCCCGCCGTCCGGCGCTTTTCGCCATAGGCCACGATGGACGGTTCATCCAGCGTGACGATCAGCACGTATTTCGGATCATAAGCCGGGAAGATCGTGGCGAATGTGGCAATGACCTTGTCATCATAATACCCGCCGCGCGGCTTGGGTTTGTCTGCGGTACCGGTTTTGCCCGCCACGTCATACCCGGCGACATCGCCAAAGCTGGCCGTGCCATCGGTGACAACCTTGCGCAGCATCTTCTGTGCCTGCGTCGCAGCCCCCAGAGACATCACGCGCGGGCCATATTGTGACCCGCTCCGGCGCAAAATGGTCGGGCTGACATAGTATCCGCCATTGGCAATCGCCGCATACCCCGCAGCCAGATGCATCGGGCTGGTCGACAAGCCATGGCCATAAGAAATGGTCACGGTGCTCAGCTCACCCCATTTCTTGGGCTTGAGCGGTTCGCCACCTTTTGCTTCGACAATCTCGAACGGGGTGGGTTCGAACATGCCCAGCGAACGCAGGAATTCCTGTTGCCGCTGCGCGCCAATTTGCAGCGCCAGACGCCCAGTACCCCGGTTCGAGCTGTGGACGATCACATCCGCCACGCTGATCTTGCCGTAATTCTTGCCGTTGAACTCACCAATCGGAAAACGCCCGATTTTCATCGGACCCGAGGTGTCGATGATCGTTTCAGAGTTCACCAGACCAAGCTGAATTGCCTGCGCGGCGGTGAATATCTTGAACACCGATCCCAGCTCGTAAACGCCCTGCACATAGCGGTTGAACAAAGGGCTGTCCGATGGATCGAACCCCGACGTCGGGGGGCGCGGGCGATCATTGGGATCAAAGGATGGCAGCGACGCCGCCGAGATGACCTCGCCCGTATGCGCATCCATCAAAACGGCTGAGGCGCCTTTGGCGTTCATGATCTTCATGCCACCAAAAAGCACCTGTTCGACAGCGGCCTGTACAGTCAGATCCAGCGAGAGTTGCAGCGGCTTGTTTCCGTTGGCAGGGTCCCGCAGATAATCGTCAAACTGCTTTTCAATCCCGGCCACGCCTATCACCTCGGCAGCGCTCACGCCTTCACGCCCAAAACCTGACCCGCCAAGGATATGTGCTGCCAGCTTGCCATTCGGGTAAAGGCGCATTTCGCGGGGGCCAAACAGAATACCTGGATCACCGATGTCATGCACGGCTTGCTTCTGCTCGGGCGAGATACGCTTTTTGATCCACAGGAACTTGCGGTTGCCGGTGAAATCCTTGATCAGACGCTCTTTTTCCAAATCCGGGAAGATTGCCACCAGTTGATCCGCGGCGGCAATCGGATCGATCATCAACGGCGGCTGGGCATAGACGGAATAGGTGTCCAGGTTGGTCGCCAGAATGCGCCCTTCGCGGTCAACAATATTGGCGCGCTGCATCGCGATTGTGGCACCGGGGGCGTTGGCCAAGGGCTCTTGCGCCTCGGATGTCGCAAGCATCCCCATCCGAACGCCAACCACCGAGAAGGCGCAAAAGAAGAAAAGACCCAGCACCAGCAAACGGCCCTCGGCCCGAGCGCGGGCCCTGTCCTTCATATCTTCATGGCGCTTCTGGATGTTTTCGCGCTCGATAACCTTGGGGTTTTCACCGCGTGCGCGCGCATCCAGGACACGGGCCAGAGGGCGGAGGGGCGTGCGCGTCATGGGAACTGCACCTCTCCCAACGCCTTAATGTTGGTTATCGCCTGCAATTCGATGGGATCGACAATCGGAAGATCCGGATCCTCGGCATAGGCAACCTGATCCGCGCGTCCGAACTGCTCTGCTCGCAAGGGCAGCAGGCCGAGACGTTCAAAATTCAGATCCGCCAGCTCTCGAAGACGATCAGGACGGTTCAAATAAGCCCATTCCGCATTCAGAACGGCCAGTCGGACCTGTGCCACGCCGATCTCTCGTTGCAGTGTTTGCGTTTCTTTCACAACTTGCTGGGTGCGGTAGTTCTCTTGATACGCCCAAAGGGCCACCCCGAACACGGCCAAGGCAGTCAACACATACAATACACTCTTCATTTTGCCCTTCCCCCTAGTTGCGGCATCCCAATGGCACGGGCTTCAATTTCCCCTGCCGGAGCCTCGGTGCGCACAGCAACACGCAGCTTGGCTGAGCGCGAACGCGGATTTTCCTGCAATTCCTGATCGTCCGGCCCCACCGCCTTACGGGTTTTAAGCGTAAATTGCGGCAGGTCCTGCTCAATTTCGGGCGCATAGCGATTGGCCCGGCCGGTTTTGCCCGCCCGCGACTGAAAGAACCGCTTTACCATGCGATCTTCGATCGAATGGAATGTCACAACAGCCAGCTGCCCGCCCGGTTTCAGCGCGCGCTCAGCGGCCATCAGGCCCTGGAACAATTCTTCATATTCTGCATTCACCGCGATGCGCAGCCCCTGAAAGCTGCGTGTCGCGGGATGCGATTGACCGGGTTTGGGCCTGGGCAGACAGGATTCGACAAGCCCCACCAACCGCAAAGTGGTTGTGATCGGCTCTTCCGCCCGCGCCTTTACGATAGCCCTGGCAATTCGCCTGCTGGCGCGTTCTTCACCATAGTGAAACAGGATGTCGGCGAGCTGCGCTTCGCTTGCAGTGTTGACCAGATCAGCCGCGCTTTCGCCGTCCTGGCTCATGCGCATGTCCAGCGGGCCGTCCTTCATAAAGGAAAAGCCACGCTCGGCCAAATCCAGCTGCATGGAGGAAACCCCAAGGTCCAGCACCACCCCGTCCAAGTCCTGCGCGTATTCGTCCAGACGCGAAAAGACGCCGGGCTGCATCACCAGCCGATCGCCATAGCCCTTGGCCCAGTCCGCGGCCATTTCAAAGGCCAGCGGATCACGATCAACGCCGACGACCTTGTCCGCGCCTGCCTCGAGCAGGCCACGGGTATATCCCCCGGCACCAAAGGTTCCGTCCAACCAAACACCCGACACCGGAGAGACCGCAGCCAGCAAAGGGCGCAATAATACCGGAATATGTGGTTTGTCAGAAGAGGGTTGCGCACCGGCCATGCCGTCACGCGTCCCCGACGCCATCTAGGAACACCAGAGGGTCAAAATCTTCGGGCTGATCATCCAGCCATTCTTCGGCCGCCGCCAATTCATCAGACTCGTAGGTTTCAGGCTTCCAGATCTGGAACGTGTCCCCAGCGGCAATAAAGAAGGCTTCACCCTCTAGGTCAATCTTGCTGCGCAGCTTGGCGGGTAGAACCAGACGCCCGGTCTCATCCACGTTTGTCGGAAAGGATTGTCCGTGGAACATGCGCTGCAGTGTCTTCCGCTGCATTGAACCCCGTGGAAGCGCATCAATCTTGGCGTCAACTTCGTCAATCGCCTGCATGGTATAGCATTCAAGGAATTTGCGCCGGTGGTCGCCATAAACAATTACAAGTTCGGGATTGTCACCGGGCTGCCAGTTGGGGTCAGAAGCCTCAAGCACACGGCGAAACGAGGCCGGGATCGAGACCCTGCCCTTCGTGTCCACCTTATGGTGGCTTTCACCTCTAAACCTGCGCGCCAAGACGACTGTCCCTTTCGCTTGCGCCCCACTTGAAATTCTCACTCCCCCCAGAATTAAAACGGCGGGTTGATCTGCTGCCACTGATCAACCCGCCGCATTGACCCGCTTTGCGGGATGTCCAGCTGCGCGCGCCACCTGGGGGGATGTCTGCTCGCCCGCGCGCCGGATCTCTTGATTGATGAAAGCGAGATGCCTGTATGAAACCTGATTTTATTGGTTCGGGGTCGTTTAGCGCCCCATGTGCCTCGTCCTCATCGGATAACCAAGGGATGGCATGGGAATTCATGGAAATCAATAGAAAATTTCTCACACTCACGTCCCAACTCACAATGTAATCGATAAGAAAATGAATAGAAACTCTATTTATACACCAGAATTAGAACACAACTACCTCAAAGCAACCATATATAGACAAATCAGAGAAATTATGAGCATCCCATGAATTCCCAACATTTTTTCACTTTCATCGATTCCCGGTAGATAGAGCCAGCAAATCCTCCATTCCAAACTACGAATCAACAAAGGTGGCTCGGTTCCCACGCACTCCCAAGTTACTAAAAACCACCTGAACCCACGATTTCCCATATACGCACGACCACAGCCATTCGGCTTCTTCGATAACCGTACCGAAGCAATCGGACCTTACGTCACGATCCTATGGTTTTCAGTGGAACCGCATTAGAAGCGACACCCTTGGCGCAACTCAAACCCATATTTTTAAGGCATATTCGATTGCCAACATTCAACTCTTTGATATCCATGCATTTGCTGCATAGCAGCATTGACGACGTCAACTATTGTGCAATCGCAGCATTTGCTTATTTTCATCCTCAAGCAAACGCCGAAACACTTCGGCACCAACATACGAAACGGGTTACGCAGATGGGTGTAGCAACACAACAAACCGCTCTGAGAAGCGCTCCGGCATTCGGCCTGGCTTCGATGATCGAAACCGCAAAGACCCGGTTTGCACGCTATCGGGCCTACCGCCAGACGGTTAACGAACTGTCCGAGCTGTCCGATCACGAGTTGGCCGATCTGGGCCTGCACCGCTCAATGATCCGTCGGCTGGCAATGCAGGCCGCAGAAGAACAATTCGCGCGTTAAGCGCACAGCAATACAGAGATCAGACCCTACTCCTCCCTTGGGTCTGTAATCTGCGGCAACGTCTCTCCTCCTCCCTGACGTTGCCGCCTTTTATACCGGCCCTGAACGCCGGAAGCAGATACATCGGGGCTCTCCTCCTCCCTGCCCTGATGTTGAAAGTACGCGGCGACGTCTCTCCTCCTCCCTGACGTCGCCGCGTCTTCCTCATACCGGGATCAAACCCGGGTTCGGATACATCGGGGCTCTCCTCCTCCCTGCCTTGGTGTTGAAAAGAACGGCGGTTTCCTTCCTCCTCCCTGGGAACCGCCGTTTTTCGTTTCTCCCAAAGAAAAAGGCGCCCACCCAGGCGCCTTTCAAAACATTGAGCATGCGCCGTCAGGCGCATTCCTTTTGGTTAAAACGGTACGTCGTCCTTCGGAAAAAGATACTGGGCAACAACCTTCTTGGTGCCCGCCTTGTCGAACGCGACCTCAACCTTGTCGCCCTCGATGCCCTCCACTGCGCCATAGCCGAATTTCTTGTGAAACACCCGCTCGCCCAGCGTGAAACTTGCCACCGCGGTTGCGTCGATCACCGTGTTGCGGGTTTCGCGCGGTTGCGACATGCCATATTGTCCCTGCCGCGCCTGCAGCCGTTTCCAGCCGGGTGAGTTATAGACATTTGCCTCAGCCGCGCGGGTTTCGATCCCGGCCGACGGCTGCCCCCCGCCATAGAGCCCCGGAGGCGTCAGAACCTCGACATGCTCCTCGGGCAGTTCGTCAATAAACCGTGATGGCATCGAATTCTGCCATTGCCCGAACACCCGGCGGTTGGCGGCGAAGGAAATCGTACAGACCTCTTCGGCACGGGTGATGCCCACATAGGCTAGACGCCGTTCCTCTTCGAGCCCCTTGATTCCGGTCTCGTCCATCGACCGCTGCGACGGGAACAACCCGTCCTCCCAACCCGGCAGGAACACGGCGGGAAACTCCAGCCCCTTGGCCGCATGCAGAGTCATGATCGAGACCTTTGCCCCATCCGTTTCCTTTTCATTGTCCATGACCAGGCTGACATGTTCCAAAAACCCTTGCAGGTTCTCGAAATTGTCCAGTTGGTTGACCAGTTCCTTGAGGTTTTCCAGCCGGCCCGGCGCCTCGGGCGTTTTCTCATTCTGCCAATGGGCGGTATAGCCGGATTCATCCAGCACGATCTGCGCCAGTTCGATATGCGTGCGCTCGGGCGCGCCATAGCGGATCGGAGACACCCCGTCATCAATGACGGTGTCATCATCCACTTCGATCCGTGGTCCGCGTGTCATCGCATTCCACCGAGCCAGCCCGTCGATCAACTCGCGCAGCGCCTTGCCACCCTTGCCCTTGATCAGCCCCTGCTCGACCACGATCCGCGCCCCTTCGACCAGGGACACCCCGTTTTCACGCGCCACCACTTGAATGGTCTGCTGCGCCTTGTCCCCAAGGCCGCGCTTGGGCGTGTTTACGATCCGCTCGAACGCCAGATCATCCTCGGGGCTGACCGCCAACCGGAAATAGGCCATGGCATCGCGAATCTCCATCCGCTCATAAAACCGCGGCCCGCCAATCACCTTGTAGGGCATCCCAATGGTCAGAAACCTATCCTCGAACGCGCGCATCTGGTGCGACGCGCGCACGAGGATAGCCATTTCGTCCAAGTTCATCGGGCGCACGCCACGCGTCCCGCCCTGCATCGCGTCGATCTCTTCTCCGATCCAACGCGCCTCTTCCTCACCATCCCAATGTCCAATCAGGCGAACCTTTTCACCCTCTTCTCTGTCGGTCCAAAGCTCTTTGCCCAACCGGCTTTCATTGCCCCGAATAACGTTCGAAGCCGCCGCCAGAATATGCGGGGTCGAGCGGTAGTTCTGTTCCAGCCGAACGACAAAAGCACCGGGAAAATCTTTCTCGAACCGCAGGATGTTACCCACCTCAGCCCCGCGCCAGCCATAGATCGACTGATCGTCATCGCCAACACAGCAGATATTCTTATGCCCCCCGGCCAGCAGACGCAGCCAGAGATATTGGGCGACATTGGTATCCTGATACTCGTCGACAAGGATGTAGCGGAACCAGCGTTGGTATTGCTCCAGCACATCCGGGTGGGTTTGAAAGATCGTCACCACGTGCAACAGCAGATCGCCGAAATCCACCGCATTCAGCTCACGCAGGCGGGTCTGGTATTGGGCATAAAGCTCAATGCCTTTGTTATTATAAGCTCCGGCATCCGCAGCAGGCACTCTATCTGGTGTCAGCGCGCGGTTTTTCCAGTCATCAATGATCCCGGCCAGCATCCGCGCAGGCCAGCGTTTGTCGTCGATATTGGCTGCCTGAGTCAGTTGCTTGAGCAAGCGCTTTTGGTCATCCGTATCCAAAATGGTAAAATTCGACTTGAGGCCCGCCAGTTCGGCATGGCGGCGCAACAATTTGACGCAGATCGCGTGGAACGTTCCCAGCCACGGCATCCCTTCGGCAGGTCGGCCCAGCATGCGCCCGACCCGTTCTTTCATCTCGCGCGCGGCCTTGTTGGTGAAGGTCACGGCCAAAATCTCGTTCTCGCGTACCCGATGCGATCTGAGCAGATGGGTGATCCGCGCGGTCAGTGCCTTGGTCTTGCCCGTGCCGGCACCTGCCAGCATCAAAACCGGACCGTCCAGCCGCTCGACCGCTTCGCGCTGTGCCGGGTTGAGGTCGTTCAAATAGTCGGCAGCCACCGCAGGCATCGCCCGCGCCGACAGCGATGCGCCCTCGAAGGCGTCCATTTCGTCAAAACTGCTCATACTCTCAAACTACGCCGGATGGGCGCAAAGGGAAAGGCTTTGTTCACGGCTTGTTCACAAGCTTTTAAGATTTTCCTTGCGTTCAATTCTAACCAAATGAAGCGGTGTTCGACTGATGCCATTAACTCTCTGTAAAGCCTTAGGTCAGATGCTTGGCTCAAAGGTTTGGGAGCATATGGATATGGCATTGGCTGAGCGGGGGACGATCAATCATCGACTCAAATGGACCGGGATCACCCTATTGCTGATCAGCCTCGCCATTGGAGCGGGCTGGGGTGTCTATAGGCTCCCTGCGCCCTTGGTGGAACGGATGCTGCGGACAGATATCCTCAAGCAGTCAGAATTGTGGAAACGCCGCGTTGTTTTGCATCTTGAAGACCCCGAAACAACGCTGCGAACCGGCCATATAGACGGGCATGACGCAGAGTTTCTGACCTCGATGCCCGAAGCATCGGATGTCTACCGGTTCAGGTTGTTCGACACGAGTGGACGCGTGGTCTGGTCCACTCGTCAAGGTGAGGTCGGCCTGCGCGAAGACAGCGCGTTCTTTCGCGCCGATGTTGCCCGGGGAATGGTGTACTATTTACAAGAGGTTGTGCCCCTATCCGAGATTGACGGCCTGGACTTGCACACAGGCAACATTCAGAACTCCAGTGCGCATCACATAGTCAAAGTCTTTATGCCGGTTACAAAAAACGGTCGCTTCATCGGTGCGATAGAGTTTTTTACCGATATCTCGGATTTGCGGGCGACCTTCATAACCCGGCTGAGAATTTCGCTGATCGTTCTAAGCGGTGTGGCCCTGTTGGCACTGGCGATGGTGTCATTGGTGACCTACAGGACCAACCGGGCGCAACTGCGCTCTTTGCACAAACAATCCGAGAAAGAGCGTGATCTGATGGCTGACCAGTTGCGGCTGGCGCGTGAGGTGCGGCTGCTAGGGGAGCTGAACGAGTGGCTGCAATCCAGCCGTTCTCTGGATGAGCTGTTCGACATGGTCTCACGTTTTATGACCCATATCCTGCCCGAAGCAGAGGGCAGCGTTTACGTCTACTCGAACTCGCGCGATGTGCTTGATGGCTGCGCCAGTTGGAACGGCGGCACCCATAAGGCACATATCCACCCAGAGGGTTGCTGGGGCCTGCGCCGAGGACGCACATATGAATTCGGCGCCTCAGAGATTGACTTCATCTGCGAGCATGCCGAACCGCATGACGGGCGCCAATATTTCTGCTTTCCGATTCTGGCTCATGGCGAGACGGTTGGATTGTTGCATCTTCGGGCACATGAAAACTGCGAAGAAGAGTTTCACGTCAGCAGGAAACTGGCGCAGCTCTGCGCTGAACAGATCAGCATGGCCATTGCAAATGTGAGGATGCGCGATCAGCTGCACGACCAGTCCGTGCGTGATCCTTTGACCGGACTGTTCAACCGTCGTCATATGACGGAAACCCTGCGCAAGTCTATTTCACGCAGTCAACAGACCGGTGTACCGCTGAGCCTGATCGCCGTTGATGTCGATCATTTCAAGAAGTTCAACGACACTCATGGCCATGATGCAGGTGACATGGTGCTGCGCGCAGTCGGAGCCGCCTTGGAACAGGGCTGTGACCGGGACGAGGTTGCCTGCCGTATTGGTGGAGAGGAATTCATGCTGATCTTGCCGGACAACACCCCGGATGACGCGGTGAGCCGTGCCGAGAAGTTACGGCAGTCGGTCGAAGCGGTTTCGGTCCGATACGGTGACAAGTCGCTGCCGCGAATAACGATTTCGGTTGGTGTATCGCATTACCCGGCGCATGGCACCATGCCGCAAGATTTGATGCGCGCCGCCGATGACGCGCTGTATATGGCAAAAGACAAAGGGCGCAATCAGGTGCAAGTCGCCAAGGGAACGCCAACCGAAACCGGGTCCGCTGATAGCAACGGCCAAAAGGTTCGGACTTCAGGCCCAGTCGCGGCGGCGTGAAGCTCTAGCTAATACTTAGCAAAAACTTCAGTTACTCGGCGCCTGACTGAGCGGGCAAGGTAGCCACTTCTATACTTGTTAGCTTTCACCAACATCTTGGCCACATCGCGATCTTGCCAACCGTCCTAGTCAGCCCTATCGCTTTTGAGCGGCACAATCCCTAGACTCTTAAACGGTCGGTGATCTTTCAGAGGATTGGATAAAGAAGTAACGCAATAATTTGAGGCAAGCAGCACGCAAACGATCTGCCAAAAACCTCTCGGGGCTGCACATCCACGATAACCGGACACGGTCAGGCCTTTCGTTCCCAACGTTCTTGAAGTCAATCGGCTCGGCACCCGGCACGACCATGCGCGCAACTTGCCTGCTGTGTCGAAACTTGGGAAAGCACCTGCCGACCGTGGCCAAAAAGTCTTTAATGAACACGCCAAATCACGCCGCAATTCACCAGTCTTGATGCCGCAGCGCAGCAAGGCTATCAAGCATTCACCAACAGGAGGCGTTTGCGAGCGTTAACATGCCGGTTCTACCCAAATCACCGATATACCTGCGCGTATTGTTCGCCTAGAAGTTCGCCAAACAAACAGGACCGGGACCTGATATGACACATTTCGACAAGATCCTGATCGCCAACCGCGGCGAGATTGCTATTCGCGTGATGCGCGCTGCGAATGAGATGGGCAAACGCACAGTCGCCGTATATGCGGAAGAGGACAAGCTTGGCTTGCACCGTTTCAAGGCGGACGAGGCCTATCGCATCGGCGAGGGGATGGGGCCGGTTGCCGCTTACCTCAGCATTGACGAGATTATTCGCGTGGCCAAGGAATGTGGTGCGGATGCCATCCACCCGGGCTATGGCTTGTTGTCGGAAAACCCAGATTTCGTGGATGCCTGCGTCCAGAACGGGATCACCTTCATTGGACCAAAGGCCGAAACCATGCGCGCCTTGGGCGACAAGGCCAGCGCCCGCCGCGTGGCCATCGCCGCCGGAGTTCCGGTGATCCCTGCGACCGAAGTGCTGGGCGACGATATGGACGCGATCCGGTCACAAGCCAAAGAGATCGGATATCCCCTGATGCTCAAAGCATCCTGGGGCGGAGGTGGCCGCGGCATGCGCCCAATCGAATCCGAGGGCGAACTGGAAGAAAAGGTCCTGGAAGGCCGCCGCGAAGCCGAGGCTGCCTTTGGCAATGGCGAGGGCTATTTGGAAAAGATGATTATCCGCGCCCGCCATGTCGAGGTGCAGATTCTGGGCGACAAACATGGCGAAATTTACCACCTGTATGAGCGCGACTGCTCGGTCCAGCGCCGTAATCAGAAAGTCGTGGAACGCGCGCCTGCCCCGTATCTCAGCGAAGAACAACGCGCGGAAATCTGCGAACTGGGCCGCAAGATTTGCGCCCATGTAAATTATGAATGCGCAGGCACCGTCGAGTTCCTGATGGATATGGAAACCAGCAAGTTCTACTTCATCGAGGTGAACCCGCGCGTTCAGGTGGAACATACCGTCACCGAAGAAGTCACAGGTATCGACATTGTGCAGGCACAGATCCTGATCGCCGAGGGTAAATCGTTGGCCGAAGCCACCGGCGCCGCCAGCCAAGCGGATGTGCACCTGAACGGTCATGCCCTTCAGACCCGGATCACAACCGAAGACCCGCAGAACAACTTCATTCCCGACTACGGTCGCATCACCGCATACCGCTCGGCTACTGGCATGGGTATTCGCCTGGATGGCGGCACGGCCTATGCGGGTGGTGTAATCACGCGGTACTACGACTCGCTGCTGACCAAGGTCACGGCCTGGGCCCCGACGCCACAGGCCGCGATTTCGCGAATGGACCGAGCGCTGCGCGAATTCCGTATTCGTGGCGTCAGCACCAATATCGACTTTGTCATCAACCTGCTGAAACACCCGACCTTCCTGTCGAATGAATACACCACCAAGTTCATCGACACGACGCCCGAGCTGTTCACCTTTAAACGACGCCGTGACAGGGGCACCAAGGTTCTGACCTATATTGCGGATATCACCGTGAATGGGCATCCCGAAACCAAGGATCGTCCCGAACCGCGTACCGATCTGAAAGAGGCCAAATCCCCGGCCCTGAAAAGTGAGCCGCAGATGGGCACCCGCAACTTGCTAGAACAAAAGGGCCCGCAGGCGGTGGCCGATTGGATGAAGGCTCAGCGCCAGTTGCTGATCACCGACACCACGATGCGCGACGGGCACCAGTCGCTGCTGGCGACGCGGATGCGGTCGATCGACATGATCAAAGTGGCCCCGAGCTATGCGGCCAATCTGCCGCAGCTGTTCAGCGTCGAATGCTGGGGCGGCGCCACTTTCGATGTGGCTTATCGGTTCTTGCAGGAATGTCCGTGGCAACGTCTGCGTGACCTGCGCGAGGTGATGCCGAACCTGATGACCCAGATGCTTTTGCGCGGTGCAAACGGGGTTGGATACACCAATTACCCCGACAACGTGGTGCAGGAATTCGTTCGTCAGGCGTCAGAAAATATCGACGTGTTCCGCGTCTTCGACTCTCTCAACTGGGTCGAAAATATGCGTGTCGCGATGGATGCGGTGGTCGAGAACGGTAAAATCTGTGAAGGCACCGTTTGCTATACTGGCGATATTCTGGACCCGAACCGTGCCAAATATGACCTAAAATACTATGTTGGCATGGCGAAAGAGCTGCGCGATGCCGGGGCTCATATTCTGGGCCTGAAAGACATGGCCGGCCTGTTGAAACCAGCCTCGGCCAAGATTTTGATCCGTGCGCTGAAAGAAGAGGTCGGGTTGCCAATCCACTTCCACACGCACGACACTGCCGGTATCGCCAGCGCCACCATTCTGGCCGCCTCCGAGGCGGGTGTGGACGCAGTGGATTGCGCGATGGACAGCTTCAGTGGCAACACTTCTCAGGCGACATTGGGCACTGTGGTCGAAGCGCTGCGCCATACGGAACGCGACACCGGCCTGGACATCAAGGCCATCCGTGAAATCAGCGACTATTTCGAGGTGGTCCGAGGCCAGTATGCGGCCTTTGAATCTAGCCTGCAGGCCCCTGCATCCGAGGTATATCTGCACGAGATGCCCGGTGGCCAGTTCACTAACCTCAAGGCTCAGGCGCGCAGCCTTGGCCTGGAAGAGCGTTGGCATGAAGTGGCGCAGATGTATGCGGACGTGAACCAGATGTTCGGCGATATCGTCAAAGTCACGCCTTCGTCAAAAGTGGTTGGCGATATGGCGCTGATGATGGTCAGCCAAGGGCTGACGCGCGCCGATGTCGAAAACCCGGACTCGGACGTGGCCTTCCCGGATTCGGTCATCGACATGATGCGCGGCAATCTGGGGCAGCCTCCGGGCGGGTTCCCTGATGCGATCATCAGCAAGGCGCTTAAGGGCGAAAGCCCCAACACTGACCGCCCCGGCAAAGACGTACCCCCGGTCGATCTGGAGGAAACGCGCGCCGAACTGTCCAAACAACTGGACGGCAAAGAGGTCGACGACGAGGATCTGAACGGATACCTGATGTATCCCAAGGTGTTCCTTGATTACATGGGTCGCCATCGGATCTATGGCCCCGTCCGCACCCTGCCCACGCGCACATTCTTCTATGGAATGGAGCCCGGCGAAGAGATCGCCGCGGAAATCGATCCCGGCAAGACTCTGGAAATTCGCTGTCAGGCCATCGGTGAAACCGATGAAAATGGTGAGGTCAAAGTGTTCTTTGAACTGAACGGTCAGCCCCGTGTGATCCGGGTGCCAAACCGTTTGGTGACATCAACCACGCAGGCCCGACCCAAAGCAGAAATCGGCAACCTCGCACATATCGGCGCACCGATGCCGGGTGTCGTGGCAACCGTTGCGGTTACTGCGGGACAAGAGGTCAAAGAAGGCGATATGCTTTTGACCATCGAGGCCATGAAGATGGAGACTGGCATTCACGCCGAAAGGGACGCCGTAGTCAAAGCCATCCACGTTCAGCCAGGCGGCCAAATTGACGCCAAGGACCTGCTGATCGAGCTGGAATAGCAAAAAAAGGCGCGCCTCTGGGGCGCGCCTTTTCCATTTCATTGGGTTAAGGTTCAGCCGTCTACGGTTTCTTCTTCAACCTCATCTTCGACCAACTCCTTTTCTGTTTCATCATCAAAAACATCATAATCCGCAAGCGCCGGCAGACCCAGCAGGTCGTGCAGCTCGTTCAGGGCGTCGTTAGACAACTCGCGACCGCCGGTCAGAGTATCCAGAGCCTCTTGCGGGTCGGAAGATCCGGCCAGGTTTGTCTCGGCCTCCTCTACAGCCAGCTCAGCCTCTTCGACCGCTTCGTCGTACTTGTCCTGAGCGGTGATGCCCTCGGCAAGCTCGTCCTCGGTCGGCTCATAGGCCTCTTCGATCTCTTCTGCGGTCAGTTCCTGCAGGTCTTCCAGATCGTCGTTCTTATCCTACAGATCTGTCGTCGCGTCGGTATGACCAAGGATGTTCTGCTGATAAGAGTACAGCTTTCCTGGCATACTGTTCGGGGACGCATTCATAAGAGCCGTTTGGCTGGCATGGGCCGCGTTCAGACCTTTAAGCTCCGATGCAATTTTGCCGTGCTTGTTGGGGTGAACCGGCTTCTCATCAACGACAGCAGTGGTAACTTTGGTCATCTTGGCAGGTTTCTTATTGCCCTTGACCAGATTACCAATCGAAGCGACCAGCCCGTTTTTCTTTTGAGTCGTAGCGCCCGTTTTGGCAGTTTTTTGCTTTTTCAGGCCAAGACTGGCGAGCAACCCTTTGCCCGTCCCCTTTTTACCCAAGGACTTGCCACCTTTCACCTGTGAGGACTTGTCGCCAGACTTATCCGCGCCGTTCCCATTTCCACCACCATTGCCTTTGCCACCGCCATTGCCGCCGCCATTTTTGGCGATGGCCATATCAGGTGCGGCAACAACTGCCACAAAGCTTACAGCGCCAAGCAGCAGAAATGAGGTGCAACTACACGCGAAAGTAACAAGAACCGCTTCATATTATTCACCTGTCCTTCTTGAGCAGTGGCAGCAGATACCACAAAATCAAGCACCTGAGATAACGTTGACAGTTAGTTAATAATTGAATTTGGGTAAAACGGTGGCCTTTTTCGGCGTGAGCGACCCACCGCGCTCACACCGCCAGCACAATATTGGCTATTGCAGCTACGAGGATTGAACCAAATGTCAACAGCATTCCGATTTGCCTGAGGATAACGATCTGCGGAGACCTGCCAAACCCATATGCATGAAGCAGGCGACCACCCAGCAAGGCCAATCCCAACAGGTTCAACAGCAACCCGCTGGCGCCCTGCAATTCAACCATTGCCATCAATAACAGCGCAAACGGCGCGTATTCGGCGAAATTGCCATGAGTTCGGATCGCCTTGATCATTTGCCCCTTGCCACCATCCCCGTAGGAAACCTTTTCGCCCCGTCGGTGGCCAATGACCCGAAGGCTCAGCGCCAGATACAAAAAGGCGGCTAATGCCGCATAAACCGGTGTAATTGTCAGCATGGGTGGCTCCGTCTATTAATATTCCTAAGCTCTGGGCAAAGCTTAACGCGGAATCTCGACCGGTCCAGTTGAACCGGGCTGCTGCTACGCGAGGTCAAGTCTGTCTGGATTTCCTCCGCACGAGAAGATTTTTTGCAAAAGTCGCGTTTTTCCCCTTGCAGCTTTCCGCCAGAATTAATACTTCACGCCTCACTCAACGGCGCGGGCGTAGCTCAGGGGTAGAGCATAACCTTGCCAAGGTTAGGGTCGGGCGTTCGAATCGCCTCGCCCGCTCCATTGAGAGGTCTCCGGACCAAATATGTATCTGATGCGGGCGTAGCTCAGGGGTAGAGCATAACCTTGCCAAGGTTAGGGTCGGGCGTTCGAATCGCCTCGCCCGCTCCAGATACAAACCCTCTCACTCAACGCTGTTTTCTTATGGCGCGGCCTGCTGAAAAGCATGACCCGCGTATATGTTCATATGCCGCAACCGAACAAAGCCGCCTTCACATTGGCCGCGCGGACGGCGCGTAAGAACGTCTTTGACACCGCGCCGAAGTACTCCAATCACGACCCGGACCGAATCTTCCGCGTGACCACGTTTGAGCAGGGCTAGAAGGCCTTGAACGTCATTGTGGTCAGCGAGCGTTCTATACCCGAGATCACCAGCAGATTTTCATTGATGAAATGTCCCACATCCTCGGCCTCGGGGATGTAAAGCTTCAGCAGCAGGTCATATTCGCCGCTGGTAGAGTAGAGCTCCGAGTGGATTTCGCGCAACGCGATCTCTTCAGCCACCTTGTAAGTGGTGCCAGGTTTGCAGCGGATCTGGATGAAAACACAAGTGGACATGGGCCGAGCCTTGTTGGTTGAGTTGGCCGCAGGCTGACATGGGCTGCGCCCGGGCGCAATCCCCTGCAACAGTTTGCGGCGATTGCGACGGATGGTCTGGATCAACCCGCCCTACCCCGTCTATAAGCACGCCTGTAGTAAAAGGAATTCGCCCATGCGCAGCGCAAAGATCAGCCGTCAGACCGCCGAAACCGAGATCACGGTCAAGGTCAATCTGGATGGGACTGGCCAGTATGACAATCAGACCGGCGTCGGTTTCTTTGACCACATGCTGGATCAGTTAGCGCGCCATTCTCTGATCGACATGACGATCCGCGCCAAGGGCGATTACCACATCGACGACCACCACACGGTCGAGGATACCGGAATCGCACTGGGGCAAGCGTTGACACAGGCCTTGGGCGACAAAAAGGGCATCCGGCGGTATGGCGAATGTCACCTGCCGATGGACGATGCACAGGTGCGCTGTGCGCTGGATCTGTCAGGGCGACCGTTTCTGATCTGGAACGTAGACCTGCCGACACCCAAGATTGGCACCTTCGACACTGAACTGGTGCGCGAGTTCTTTCAGGCGCTGGCCACTCATGGCGGCATCACGCTGCATTTCGACCAGTTGCACGGGTTCAACAGCCACCACATCTCAGAAGCGGCGTTCAAAGCTGTTGCGCGCGCATTGCGCGACGCGGTTGAGACTGATGTGCGCAAAGCAGATGCGATTCCGTCGACCAAGGGCGCGTTGTAAATGCTCACCGCCATTATCGACTATGAAAGCGGCAATCTGCATTCCGCTGAAAAGGCGTTTCAGCGCATGGCGCGGGAACTGGACGCCGGCGAGGTCGTAGTAACTTCAGACGCGGATGTCGTTGCACGCGCCGACCGCCTGGTGCTGCCCGGCGACGGCGCTTTCCCTGCCTGCGCGGCCGAGCTGCGCGGGCACAAGGGTATCTATGACGCGATGGTCGAAGCGGTCGAGCAGAAAGCCCGCCCATTTCTGGGTATCTGCGTGGGTATGCAGCTGATGGCCTCGAAAGGTCATGAGTACACTGACACTGATGGGTTGGACTGGATTGCTGGGGATGTGGTGCAGATTGCGCCGTCAGACCGGTCGCTGAAAGTGCCGCATATGGGTTGGAACGATCTGGTGTTGGAAAGCGAACACCCTGTCTTTGCCGGGGTCACATCAGGCGATCACGCCTATTTCGTCCACTCATACCATTTCCGGGTCAGCGATCCGGCACAGCGTCTGGCCTATGTGGATTACGGTCAGGACGTCACGGCCGTGATTGGCCGTGACACTATGGTCGGGATGCAGTTCCATCCTGAGAAAAGTCAGGATGTTGGCCTGCGCATGATCGGGAATTTCCTGACCTGGACGCCCTGAGCGGTTACTGAACCCGTGTCCAGTCCTGCCCGCGACACACCAATCCACCCGCAACACAACCTTTGACGGTCAGTTTGTTCTGGCTGTCCAGGGTCATTTTCGAGCTGTAGGTCTTGTCTCTGTCCGGAGCCCAGATCTTGCCCCCGCCATAGGTGCCGTCGCCATCGGGCACCATATCCCAGATGATCTGCTTGCCGAGGTTTTCATATTCCAACTGTTCATTCCCGTCTTTGTCAAAAGCGGTATCGATGGTACCGCAAATCGCGCTGCCGCATTCGGCAATCGAAACATGCAGATATCCGCCGGTGTCTCCGGGCTGGGTTTTCCAAAGACCGTCAACCGGGTCGGCCGTCGCCGCTCCCGAAATCAGAGATGCCAGCCCCAAGGCTGCTGCAAAAGTTGTTTTCTTCATAAAATCCTCCCTATTTGACCAGCAGTCTGGCGCGCTGGTGGACGTGGGGCAAGATTGACTTTGCGTCGCGTTGCATCCCCTGCCTTGCCTGTGCGATATCCCGCCGGGAAAACAGCGATTCAAGGCCTGACAACATGATCCTCTATCCTGCCATCGACCTCAAAGACGGACAGGCCGTGCGCCTGCTGCGCGGAGAAATGGACAAAGCGACCGTGTTCAATGAAGACCCCGCCGCCCAGGCCCGTGCCTTTGTCGACGCGGGGTGCGAATGGCTACATCTGGTTGACCTGAACGGTGCCTTTGCCGGTGAGCCGGTCAACGCCGCCCCAGTCGAGGCAATTCTGAAGGAATGCAACGTTCCCGCCCAGCTTGGCGGCGGTATCCGCGACATGGCCACCATTGAAACCTGGATCGACAAAGGTCTGGCCCGAGTGATTCTGGGCACAATCGCGGTCGAGAACCCGGATCTGGTGCGCAAGGCGGCCAAAGCCTTTCCCGGCAAAGTTGCCGTTGGCATTGATGCCCGCAACGGCATGGTCGCGACCAAAGGCTGGGCTGAAGAGACGAATGTGCAGGTCACTGATCTGGCGCGCAGCTTCGAGGATGCCGGCGTTGCTGCAATCATCTATACTGATATCAACCGCGATGGCGCGATGCAGGGCCCTAACATTGAGGCCACCGCGGACTTGGCCCGTGCCGTATCGATCCCGGTGATCGCGTCAGGCGGCGTCAGCTCATTGGATGATCTGATTGCTCTGCGTGATTGCGGTGTGGAACTGAACGGCGCGATTTCCGGCCGGGCGCTGTATGACGGCGCGATTGACCTGGCAGAGGCCATTCGCGCCCTGACCTGATTTACTGCGCGGCAGCCGCAGTCAGCTTTGCCAGCGCCCCGCGCATTTTCTCGATGATGGGAGAGTTTTCGACCGCGTCGAACTCATCCATCGTCTCTTTTGGATCTTCATAGATCAGCCAAACCTGACCGTCGGCATCTTCATACGCTTGCACCTTGAGCGGCAGGAACAGTCCGGCACGGGGGTCGATCTGCATTGCAGGCGTACCCAGCGCAGGATTGCCGAAAATCAGCACCTGATTGGGCGGGATCGGCGTTCCGACCTTTTCAGCTCCGGCGGCGTGGTCGATCCGCGCAAAAACCGTTGCACCCGCGTTGCCAATCGCCGTCTCAAGCGCGTCCAGCGCCTGGGTCACCGATTTGTCGGTCTTCATCTTGATGATATCGTCAGCCATTGCGGCAGCTGCTCCTGCGAAAATGAAAGTGGTTGCTAAAAAGAGTCTACGCATCTCATTGATCTCCTGATGAATTGGGGACAGTTTTCACAGGTTCCAGAGTTGTGACAATCACAAGTCTGGCATCGGCGGGGCTTTGCCGTTAGAGGTGCGCCAACAAAGGACGAGAGATGCTGAAAACCCGTATCATACCCTGTCTGGATGTCGCCGATGGCCGCGTTGTCAAAGGTGTTAACTTTGTTGGCCTGCGCGATGCGGGTGACCCGGTGGAATCCGCCAAGGCCTATGACGCGGCAGGCGCTGACGAGATTTGCTTTCTGGACATCCATGCCACCCATGAAAACCGCGGGACCATGTTCGATGTGGTGCAGCGCACAGCGGAACAGTGCTTTGTACCCCTGACCGTTGGCGGCGGCGTGCGGACCAAGGAAGACGTGCGCGCTCTTTTGCTGGCGGGTGCAGACAAGGTCAGCTTCAACTCGGCGGCAGTGGCAAACCCGGATGTGATCGCCCAAGCCGCCGATCAATTCGGCAGCCAGTGCATCGTCTGTGCCATCGACGCCAAAACCGTCAGCCCCGGCAAGTGGGAAATTTTCACTCATGGCGGACGCAAGCCCACTGGCATCGACGCGGTCGAGTTCGCCAAAACCGTCGTCGCCAAGGGCGCGGGTGAAATTCTGCTGACCTCGATGGATCGCGATGGTACCAAAGCCGGGTTCAACTTGCCTCTGACACGCGCCATTTCGGATGCTGTCAATGTACCAGTGATCGCCTCGGGCGGGGTTGGAACTCTGGATCATCTGGTCGAAGGCGTCACCGAAGGCGGTGCCAGCGCTGTCCTTGCCGCATCGATCTTTCACTTCGGCGAATTCACCATCCGCGAGGCCAAGGAACACATGGCCGCCGCTGGCATCCCGATGAGGCTTACATGAGCATTCTGCACGAGCTGGCCCAAACGATTGAGGCCCGCAAAGGGACGGATCCTGAAGGCAGCTGGACCGCCAAGCTGTTGGCCAAAGGCCCCGAGAAATGCGCCGAAAAATTCGGCGAAGAGGCGGTTGAGGCCATCATTGAGGCGGTTAAGGGCGATCAGGCCAAGCTGACCTCAGAGGCGGCGGATGTACTGTATCACCTGCTGATCATGCTGGCCGCGCGCGATGTGGCGCTGGATGATGTGTTGGCCGAACTGGCCCGGCGTCAGGGCACCAGCGGCATCGCGGAAAAGGCCGCGCGACCCAAGGGGTGACGCAGGTGTTGTCGATCCATTATTCTGATCCTGACAGGTTCGCAGGTCAAAGGGCGCGCAGATGATCAGAGCTTTGGTATTTGGGCTGGCGCTAGCCGTTCTGGGGTCCTGCGCAATTGCCCCGCCGTCCACCAGTGATGAAGTTCAGCGCCTGGCGTCTGAAATCCGCAACCTCGGGCCTGACATCGACCCTGAAGAGGCCAACCGCGCCGCGAGCATTGCCTATGCCTACACCGATCAACTGGCTCAGGAATATCAGATCACCGACCCGCCACTGATCCACAATGCCAAAGTCAACAAGGGCCTGAAGCCGCGCGGACTGTGTTGGCACTGGGCCGAGGATATCGAACGGCGGCTGGATCAGGAAAACTTCCAGACGCTGGAAATGCACCGCGCCATCGCTAATGCCGACAACCCGTTCCGGATCGACCACAGCACGGCAATCATCAGTCGCAAAGGCGAGACAATGTATGACGGTGTTGTGCTGGACCCCTGGCGCTATGGCGGCGTGCTGTACTGGACGCCCTTACAACAAGACACGCGCTATGACTGGGTTCCGCGCGAAGTGGTTCTGGAAAAGCGGCGTTTGGAACAATTCGGCGAACTGCAACCATATCTCGGTGAATAACCGCTCAGAGTTTCGACGAAATCATTCCGGTGGCAAAACCACCCATGCGCAACTCACCAAACAGGCGTTGATATTCGATCTTGGGACAGCGGTTCATTACCACATCCACCCCACGCGCCTGCGCTGTGGCCGCGGCCGTGGCATGCTCAATCCCGATCTGCATCCAGATTGTGCGCAGATTGGGGAACGCCTCTAACGCCTCATCGACAATGGGCGGGACGGCTTCGGACCGGCGGAAGATATCGACCATGTCTACCGGTTCGGAAATCTCGGACAGTGACACACGGATTGTCTGGCCAAACAACATCTTGCCCGCATGGCCGGGGTTCACAGGGATCACTTTGTATCCCTTAAGCGACAAATACCGCGCCACATAATAGCTGGGTCGCACCGGATTCATCGACACGCCCGCCACAGCAATGGTTTTTGTACGCTTTAGAATCTGGGTCAGGAATTCATCGGAATATTCAGTCATTTGGGCACCCTAGTCGCCCTTTCCAAAAGAAAAAAGCGCCCAGGAATACCTGAGCGCCAGTTGTTGGAACGAGGGACAGTGAAATGACCCGCGGCAGTTCCGTTCCGCGGTCACTGTGACATTTAAGCATGAGTTCGGAGAAAAAAAGAGGTAGCGCGCAATTTTGTGATGACAGATCAGAAAAAAGCGGTCGCCGGCCGATTATTTGTACAGAACGCTCGGCCAATGCGCTTCGGCCTCGCGGATATAGGCGGCGGTATCGGTCTGCCAGATGCGCTCGATTTCGGGCGAGTGGGTAAGATACAGCCGACCGTCAATCACCTGCCAAATAGTCGGATCGGTGCTGACAAGCTCTCCTTGCGCCATTGCGAAGGCGCAGTACCCGCCGAACTGAGGTGCATAGGCACGCGGATTCATCTCAAACGCATCCCGATTCTCAGCGGTGGCAAAGTGCCATTCAGCGCCTTTCCACATAACCGCGTATTCAGGCTGACCCCGAACAGGTGTTTCGCCATTGAAATAGGACACCGCATCATATCCGGCCATGGCTGCACCGTCCGTCCGATAGAAGACGGGCAGATCCTGCGCAAACGCAGGAAGAGCAATCACACTGGCGGCAATCGCGCCAAAAAGGAAACGTCTGTTCATGGTCATCGGATCACAAATAGAAACTCAGGGTATCAAGATGCAATTTATTATCGCAACTGAAACCCCTTTTAACGCGCTTGTGAACATTCGAACCGGCAACGCCAGCCTTTAGTCGAAAATGTCCTCGATCACATCCCAGGCTTCATCCAGCACCCGTGAGAAAACGCCTTTTTTCTTCTTCTTTTTGCCTTTGTAGGGACGATCCTGCTTGGCTGTTTGACGGTTCGCCTTGGCATCGTCCAGTTTGCGCTTTGGCATCATCTTGAGGTTATGCAGCGGGGCACCGCAGCTTGAACAACTGAGCTCTTGGCGCTGCGTGCCTTTTAGAACAAGCGCTGCCCGGGTCCCACAGTAACAGCAGGTCGCAATTTTGGATGGCGTGGAAATGACGTTCTCCTGTCGTTATCTTTGCCTAGAAGCATATAGGGCAATCGCCGCCGCATTTGAGACATTGAGAGAACCAAACCCGCCCACAGCGTCAATTTTGACCAACTTGTCGACGGTTTCTTTGGTTTTTTGCCTCAGGCCCGGCCCCTCTGCGCCCAACACCAATGCCACTGGCTGGTCCGGGTTACCTCTCAAGGCGGCCTCGATCGTGTCGTCCGCCTCGCCGTCCAGTCCTAGAACCAGAAACCCCATTCCCTGCAACTCGACAATGGCATCAGCCAGGTTACGCACCCGCAAATAGGGTTGACGTTCCAGTGCGCCGCTGGCGGCCTTGGCTAGCGCGCCAGTTTCCGGCGCCGCGTGATGGCGCATACCGACTACAGCGCTGGCTCCAAGAACCTCAGCTGACCGTAGAATCGCTCCGACATTATGGGGGTCTGTTACGCGGTCTAACAAAATGACGCGCGGGTGTTCGCGCCCGATGCAGTTTTCCGCCAGCCCCCCCCATTCCAAAGGCTTAACCTCAAGGGCCGCGCCCTGATGAACCGACCCTGGGTCGATCGGAGCGGTAAATTTGCGTGGATCAACCATCTCGGGCTCAATGCCAGCAAATTCAATGGCTTCCACCAGCTTGTCCCGCGCATTCCGCGTCACAATCAGGTGCAATTTTGTGCGGTTTGGGTTCATCAGCGCATCCCGCACCGCATGCAGACCAAACAGCCAAACAGTTTCGGATGCGGCAGCTTTGCGCGCCTGTTCTTTTTCGACGACCCACTTGGGTTTCTTCATTTCTTTGGCCTCCGGGCCGCGAATTCGGTTTCCTGCGTCAAAGCAGTATTTTCCTGTTGACGCTCCTTTAGAGCGCTAGTAATCACGCCTCCACGTCAGGTGCAACGCCTGACAGTGGGCGACAGGCCGCAAGGTGTGGCAGGGGACTGTAACTCCCTCGCGGAGACGCACGCCTGGTTCGATTCCAGGGTCGCCCACCATTTTCTTCCAGACATCCAGCCAGCTTTGCCAGCGCGAGTGATGGATGGCTGATCACACCGCACCATGCAGAAATTGGCAGGACCGATGGCCCCGCCTTATGACCGTTCTGTCAGGCGGCAGCTTCACGTTGCGCAGTGACCCGGTCAAACCAGGCCAAGATCGCCTCAAGGTCGGGCTCAATCTGCTCGGCACCGCCGCCCGTGAATTCTTTGAATTTGGCCGTGTTCAAACCGTTCACCCCGACAAGAACCGGAATGTCCTGCGCCAGTGCTTCAGCGATGACCGGGCGAAAACCGCGCCCATCCGCCTCGTGCTTGCCGAACTTGTTAACGATCAGCAAATGGGGATTCTCTGCCAGCGATGTCGTCACATATCCAACTGCCCGCTCAAGTGCCGCAGGGTCCAGACGGCAGCCGCGCGACTGTGTACCCAAAGACTGCGAAATCCGGATGGTCTCTCCCTCTGGCAGGACACGGACGTCCATGTCGCACTTGCTGCTGTCGGCGCATTCGGTGTTGGTTTGCACCACACCCGCCAACTGCGCATCTGCGGCCAAAAGGCGATCCGCAGCCGCGCTCAGCAGACGGTCGGTTGCACCGCGGTCGGTGGTCGTTACATAGGCGAGGTACATGCAAATCCCCTTGTCGCAACAATTCGAAACATCAAATAGCACGCACGACCCGCCCCGACCACCACTCAGCTTATGGCAGCGGAGACAATCCGATCACCGGTTCGTGTAGGTGAAGCAGGATTGCAAATGCCACCAGCGCTACAAACCCGATCCAAACAGGCGGCCAAGGGCGTGGCGCACGCAAAGAAAACCTTGCAGTGTTGCGCGACAGCCGACCCCATTCAGCACCCATCTGACGGGACTTGCGTCGATCAATCAGCGGCAGCCCCATCGCAGCAAATACCGCAAACAAACCGAACAAAATCACGTGGGACAGGCTGCCATTGGCCAGCAGATGAGCGACAGCCCACACCAACAGCGCCACCAAAACAGGGTGGCGCGTGGTGCGCAGAATGCCGGGCTTTTCCGGATCGAACGGGCGCTGGCCCAAGCCACCAAATGAAAACGGGTTCTGGATCGTCAAGCCCGCAACCGCGAGCCAGCACACTACGGGCATCATCAGAACGGGAATCCAGCGGAATATCCAAATGGGTGGGATCACCTCGACATACGGGGCTTGCGCTGCGGCGATGATCAACCAACCCAGAACCAGCAGAGACAAGATGGAATAAGCCACGAAATACCCGCGCCGTCCGAACGTAGTGATCAGGCGATCGCGCACAGCGGGGCGCGCTGGTATCGCATGGGTCGCCAGAAACGCTATCAGTGCAGCAAAGAATAGGGGCCAGCCTGCCATGGTAGTCTCCGATCATTTGCGCCAAGTTTAATCACCTGCGCCGGAACGTCCTTGCCCGAAATCAAATGAGGCAGAGAGGCGGTTGTTCCGCCTTTCTGCCGATGTTTACAGGCCCAGCGCCTTGCGACGTTCCTCGGCAAAGCCCTGCACGATGCGGTCAGCTATCAGCGCAAGGATAGCCATCGCCGCCCCTGCTGAAATCCCCAATCCCACATCCGCCTGCCCCAGCGCCAGATAGATCGACTGGCCCAGACCGGTGGTTCCGATCAGCGCAGCGATCACCAGCATGGCAAAGGCGTAAAGGATGGTCTGGTTCAGACCCAGTAAGATAGTCGGCGCAGCATAAGGCGCGCGCACGTCACGTATGATCTGCCACTCGGTCGCGCCACTAGAGATGGCGGCCTCCATCATCTCATCCGGTGTATTGACCAGCCCGTGCCGTGTGTAGCGGATCATCGGAACAACGGCATAGGCGCAGATTGCCAGAAAGGCCGAAAACTCGCCGATCTGAAACACCATCAGCACAGGAATCAGGAACACGAACAGTGGGATCGTCTGCAACATGTCACAGACGGGGCGGACCACCTTCCAAACAGGCAACCAGACTGCACTGGCCAGACCAATCACACCGCCGACTACGGCACAAGAAAACACCGCAGCACCGCTCAGATACAGCGATAACAGCGCGCGTTCCCACAGGCCCGAGACAAGAATGGTACAGAGCAATCCGACCGAAAGCGCCGCCAATCGCCAGCCCCCTGCCACCCAACCCAACGCGGCGGCGGCAGTCAGAACGAAAGGCCAGGGCAGATTGGCAATGCCGGTTTCCAGCATCCCGATCAGGATCAGCATCACCAGCCCGCCGGTCAAGTGTCCGCGCCATGCCATTAGCACAGCAATCGCTGCGGCGGCGGCGAACAGGCCATAGCTCATCACGGGCGTCCACTGAAAACCCCATGTGAACGGCAGCACGGCCTGGTCCAAACCAATCCGAAGCGGCAGCAGCACATAGAACAAAGAGTTGTTCTTGAGCGCGTCAAGCCACGGCCCATTAGCCTGGGTAAACGCCGTCAGCCCGCCGTCAATCACCCCGGCCAGCGGGTCGAGAATGGTCAGTTCGGACGGGTTCGGCAGCCTGGTCCAAAAGACAGCGGTGAACAGCACGGCAACGCCAATTACTGCCCAGGCGACACGCTGGTCATAGCGTTTACGTTCGGTCGCCAGCGTCCCGCTCATCCGGTCGATGACGACGGCAAAGACCACGATCACCAGACCGGCCATCAAGGCTTCGCCGAACTGTGCCTTGCGCATGGTCAGAAGAACCTCCCAACCGATATCGTTGAAGCCGCCAATGACGGCTGCGATGATAACCATCGACAGCGCAGCCATTAGGCACTGGTTCACACCGACCATGATCTGCGTGGCTGCAGCCGGGATCTCGACCTGAAACAGCTGTTGAAACCGCGTGCCGCCGGACATGATGGCAGCCTCTTTGATTTCCGGTTCGACCCGCTCCAGCCCCAACATCACGTTGCGCGCCATCGGAGGGGCCGCATATATGGCCGAGGCGATCAGCCCAACCACAGGACCGAAACCAAACAGCAGCAGCAGCGGCGTCAGATAAGCGAATGTCGGCACGGTCTGCATCACGTCCAGCACGGCCTGCACAAATGACTTCACCCGCGGAACTTCGTTGGCAAGGATGCCGATAGCTCCGCCCATGATCAGCGCAACCGGCACGGAAACGGCCACTAACGCCAGGGTGTTCATACTTTCGGCCCAATAGCCCGATGCCAACACAAAGCTAAGGCCCACAAAGCCCAGCGCCGCCATCGGCAAGCCGCCCAAATACCAACCCAGCGCAGTCACCAGACCGATCAGGATGGGCCATGGCGTATTGCCAAGCACAAAGTTGGCCCAGTTCATGGGATAGGCCATGAGATCGGAAAACAGCCGCGCCGCCGGTTTGATCCCGTTCAGGAACCAGTCCAGAAACGTGCCTACCCATTGCGTTGCAGGCAGTTCCCAGCCTGCGGGCCATTTGACCAGCCAGGGCGCGACGCCTTCCAGCGCCAGACACAGCGCACCGACGATCACTGTGATCAGTGCGGCGCGCGCGCCAATGCTCAGGCGCGCCTGCGGCACAGAAACTTCCGTCGCTACAGTCATGTTTCATCAACCTGCAGGGCGGCGGCCAGATCGGACGGATGAACCGTTCCGACGATGTTACCATCGGCATCCCTGACGGGCACCGGTTCGTATAACTCCATGCAATGCGCCAATGCAGCGTCCAATGTCATCGAGGTTGTTAGGCCAGGGTCATCTGGTCCCCGCTCTCCGTCTTGGCGCATGACCGATGCGACCTTGGCATGCTGACCCTTGGCGACATCCTTTGAAAACTCTCGCACGTAATCATCCACCGGGCGCAGTACGATATCGGTGGGTGTACCGATCTGGACTATCTTGCCGTCGCGCATGATGGCAATCCGGTCGGCCAGTTTCAGCGCCTCTTGAATATCGTGGGTGATGAAGACGATGGATTTCTGCAGCGTCGCCTGAATGCGCAGGAATTCATCCTGCAACTGACGGCGGATCAAGGGATCGAGGGCCGAGAATGGTTCGTCCAAAAACCAGATATCGGGGTTCACGGCCAGAGACCGGGCAATCCCGACGCGCTGCCGCTGACCACCCGAAAGCTGACGCGGGAAGCTGTCTTCGCGCCCTTCCAGCCCGACCAACGAGATCACCTCCTGCGCACGGGCCTGCCGCTCTTTGCGGCTAACACCCTGAACACGCAGCGGATAGGCGACGTTTTCGGCAACGGTCATATGCGGGAACAGGCCGAAATGCTGAAATACCATGCCCAGCTTTTTGCGGCGCAGCTCGGTCATGGCTTTCTTTGACGCGCCGATGACGTTCTCGCCATCCACACGGATTTCGCCACCTGTGCCCGGCAAAAGCTGAGAGATACAGCGGATCAAAGTGGACTTGCCCGATCCGGACAGGCCCATGATCACAAACAGCTCGCCCTCCTTGACCTCGAAATTGGCATCCTGAACGGCGGGGATGAACCCGTTTTCCCGCAGATCGGCAGCGGCTTTGTCAGCGTCATTCCCTGACCGAGACAGCGCGTCGGTCAGGGCTTTGTCAGCGCCGGGGCCAAACACCTGCCAGAGATTCTGGCAGGCGATGGCTGGCGAATTTACATCAGTCACTGATGTCAGCTCACTGCGTTGCCGCGTCAACAACAGGGCGCCATTTGCCTTCGTTTTCAGCCATCCAAGCGCCGACGACCTCTTCGACGGAACCACCTTCAACGTCGATCGCACCCATCATCGGCTGCTGATCTTCGACCGCCAGCTGATAGTTGGTCAGGATTTCATAGGCTGCGGGCCATTTGTCTTCCATGCCGCTCCAACCCGCCTTGAAGATGCGCGACGGCGAGAAATCGCAATCGTTCACAGCGTTCGGGTTCGGGCCCCAAGCGGGATCGGTGAAACAGGCGTCTTCCCCGGCTGGCAGTTCGACGAATTGCACATCATAGGCCGACATGGCCCAATGCGGCTGCCAGAAGGTGATCAGCAGCGGCGAGTTGCGCTCGGTCGAGGCCCGAAGCTCGGCTATCAAAGCCCCCTCGGAACCTGCGGGAACCGCTTTGAACGGCAGATCCAGGCCCACCATACGGTCAGCGCCGGGCGTACCCCAATCAGCCGGGTAATCGACCAGACGGCCCCCAGGCAGTGTTTCGGCCGTCGCAAATACCTGCGCGCAGTCCTTCAGCGCTTCCCATGCGGGCAGGCCGGGACACAGGTCAGCCACATGCGCGGGATAGGCGATGCCTTCTTTGGCGTCGAGGCCCAGATCGCCGATTTCAACGACGGTGCCTTCGTCGATCTTCTTGGCATATTCATCCGATACGTTGGACGACCAGATTTCCAGGGTCGCGTCGATGTCACCATCGGCCAGCGCCTGGAACTGATTCATCATGCCTGCGGTCACATATTCCACATTGTATCCGGCAGCTTTCAGCATCTCACCCGCGACATGGGTGGTCACGTGCTGGCCAGTCCATTCGTTGATCGCCAGTTTGATCGGCTGATCCACGGCCCCCATCTCGGCGGCATAGGCAGAGCCTGCAACGGTCAGCGCCATCAGGCTTACACTCAGTTTTTTCATTGATTTTCTCCCTGCAGTATTCGTTTTGTCCGGTCCGGCGCGCTGTTACGCGCCAGTCGGCTTGTCATGTGACAAATCCATGTCGCAACATGCACAAAAACTGGCGAAGAAGGGAAGCAGACAGTTCGGCGCGGCACGGAATAACTCGCCCCTTTGCCCCAGTGTTTCCCCTCTTTCAGCATCATGCTAGGCGCCCGCGCCCACTGCATTTCCCCAGCATTGCGGTGCGGATATTGATTGACGAGTCAATCACAAACCAGAATCACCCACTTTGTCGAGCATTTCTTTTGGGCTTGGGATGTTTTTTTACCTTGGCAGGCATGTGTCCCGGGCCACCTTGCAACACCGACCGCAAAACGCGACGCTAGGTTTGGAGGATTCTGCAGATGCGCCATTTCGACGAGATTTTCGCCATAGCCGCCAGCCGTCACGGCGGGACAGATGCCCTGAGCAACAAGCTTTCCAAACCCAAAAGCCCTGCGGAACTGGCTGAAATGCCCGAAGATCGCTGGCTGTCGATTATCACGAAATGCATCTTTCAGGCCGGGTTTAACTGGAAGGTCATCGAAAACAAATGGGACGGGTTCGAAACTGCTTTTGACGGGTTCGACATTGGACGCTGCGCCTTTATGGACGACGAAAAATTCGATGCTCTGCTGCAGGACACTCGGATCGTGCGCAATGGCACTAAGATCGCCACGGTCCGCGACAATGCCGCCTTTTTGCTGGAACTGCGCCAAGAAGGTGGCGTCGGAAAGATTCTGGGTGGGTGGCCTTCGGATGACTATGTCGGTTTGCTGAACATGCTGAGCAAGCGAGGGTCGCGTCTGGGTGGCGCATCGGCGCAATATGCGATGCGATTTGCGGGGCGTGACAGTTTCATCCTGTCGCAGGATGTGACCGCACGGCTGGTGGCCGAGGGCGTGGTCGATAAGCCGCCGACATCGAAAAAGGCGATGGCCTCGGTTCAAGCGGCATTCAACACATGGATGGAACAGTCCGGGCGATCTCTGACAGAAATCAGCCGCGTCCTAGCAATGAGTCTGTAAAAAAAACATTTGCACACGTGTGCTGCCAGAATAGATTTTTTGTCATGTTACGCCTCATTTTGATGACGTCCCTTTTGGTATTCACCGCTTGCGGTCGCCCCCTGACTGATCAGGAGGCTGCTTTTACCCGCACACTTCAGGGTGATACGCTGAAACTCAACAAAGTGCGGTTGGTCGAAGGCGCACCAGTTGCGCCAATAACTTTCTATCGTAAAGATCGGTCACGCCTTGCCTGCCGCGAGCGCATTTTTCCCGCCCCGAAAGAAGGTGTCGTCACCGCAAAACCCGCGGCAGTGGCCCTGTTCAACAAAGTCTATTTCACCCGGGACTGGTATCTGGACGATTATATGTCCGAATTCCCGGATCGGATGAACCTGATCGCGGCGATGTTGCTGGGTCATGAACTGACCCATGTGTGGCAATGGCAAAACCGCAAGAAGACCGGCTATCATCCGCTGCGCGCCGCAGCCGAGCATGGCGGGAATAACGACCCCTATCAATTCGACCTGGAGAGCTCGCCAGATTTCCTTTCCTACGGGTTCGAACAGCAGGGCGCCATTGTCGAGGAATACATTTGTTGCCGGGCGCTGGATCCTTCGGCACCCCGCACCAGACGTCTGCACGAGATGCTGGGCGCACATTTCGATCTGGCTCCGCTACGTGGTGACAAGCGTGAAAGCGCAGTGGTCATCCCCTGGGCCGATGCCGAGATCGAAGGAATCTGTCGGTGACGTTCAGTTGGCCTGCAGCGTCTGCAGATAAGCCACCAGATCCACGATCGGCTGGCTGGTCAGGATCGGCTGCCCATCTGGTGTTTTCATCGCCGTATCCTGCCCTTCGAAATACGGTCCATAGACTGGCATCGGGCTGCCATGGCTGACCAGCGGGTCTCGTCCATCTATGCGCGCCACAACACGAGCGGTCGGGAATACCCCTTCGCTGCTTGCAAGCCGCGTCAGGTCAGTTGGCTGAATAACAAGGACGCCTGCCATTGGACCATAGCCCGTCGCGTCGATCCCGTGGCAGGTTGCACAATAATGCTGGTACAGCTCGGCGCCGGTATCTGCATCCTGCGCGCTGACCTGAGACGCCGTCACAAACGCCGCTATCGATAGCGCCCCCATTGCCTGTCTGATCATCACATCCTCCTGTCAGATTTGACATTTTCAGGCTTGCCCGTGCCTGGGCTTGGCGCAATGATCCAGATCAACGAGGCAATAGGAAAACCGCATGACACAATATGCTGCTATTATGCTTGTGGCTGGAATTGGAGTTCCGATCCTTGCCGCGTTGAATGCCGCATTGGGCAAATTGATCGGGTCGCCAACAACAGCGGCTGTGGTCCTGTTTGCGATAGCCTTTGCATCAAGTGCAGCGTTGATGGTGGTTTTTCCCGGCTTTGGAGCCCTTTCAAAAATAGCCGATGCCCCCAAGCACCTGCTTCTGGCCGGTGTGCTTGTCGCCTTTTACGTTCTGTCAATCACCCATGTTGCGCCACATTTTGGGGTCGGCAACGCGGTGTTCTTTGTCCTTCTTGGGCAACTCGTCAGCACTGCAGCCATCGACCACTTCGGCTTGTTTGGCGCGCAGGTCACCCCGCTGACATGGATTCGCGCAAGCGGTATCGCAGTGATGGCTGCAGGCGTTGCCATCACTCAACTGGCCTAAGCGCGCCTCCGTCCAGCCTCAGTGTTCGGTCCATCCGGGCGGCAAGCTGCATGTTATGCGTGGCGATCAGAGCCGAGAGCCCCTCGTCCCGCACCAAAGCCATCAATGCGTCAAAAACCTGATCCGAGGTTTCAGGGTCCAAATTGCCGGTCGGCTCATCCGCAAGAAGAACCCGAGGTTTGTTGGCCAATGCGCGGCAGAAGGCCACGCGTTGCTGCTCACCGCCAGACAGGGCGGCCGGCCGGTGATCGGCGCGCGCGGCGACGCCGACATGATCCAGAAGGGACATCGCCCGTTCCAGGGCTGCCCTTTCGGACACGCCATTGGCCAGCTGCGGGAGGGTAATATTCTCCAACGCGGTGAATTCTGGCAACAGATGGTGAAACTGGTAGACAAAGCCGACATCCTGCCGCCGCAACGCAGTTCGCGTGCGATCACCTTTCCCGGTCACGTTCTGGCCTGCAATCTCAACCGATCCTGTGTCGGGTGTGTCCAACAATCCGGCAATATGCAACAGCGTCGACTTACCGGCACCAGAGGGCGCCACAAGAGCCACGGCCTCGCCCGCACGCAGGCCCAAATCGACACCGCGCAACACCTGAACTTCGCCCGGCGTGCCTTTGAGGTAAGTCTTGGTCAGACCGGCCAATCGCATCATTACATCACTCATAGCGCAGCGCCTCAACAGGGTTCAGCCGCGCCGCGCGACGGGCGGGGAAATAGGTGACCAGGAATGACAAGCCCAGAGATAGGCCAACGGCCTTGAGCACATCCGAAAGATGCAGCTCGGCAGGCAGCGCATAGATGCCGCGGATGGACGGATCCCAAACCCCGCCCCCCATCACAAAGTTCACAAAACTGAAGATTGGGTCGATATAGATTGCAAAGAGACAGCCCAGCACCACGCCCAACGCAGTGCCGATGATCCCGGTAAACGCGCCGCAGATAAAGAACACGCGCAGGATCGAGCCTTCGCTCAGCCCGATGGTGCGTAGGATGCCGATGTCTCGGCCCTTGTTTTTCACCAGCATGATCAGACCCGAGACGATGTTCATCGCCGCGATCAGAACCAGGATCGACAAGATGATGAACATGACGTTGTCTTCCACTTCAAGCGCGCGGAGGAACCCGCCCGAGGCATCCTGCCATGTCCAGATCTGACTGCGCTCGCCTGCGGCTTCAAGGATCGGGATCAGGATCGGCGTCAGTTCTTCGGGGCGGTCAACCATAACTTCGATCTCATCAGCCACACCCTCGCGGTTGAAAAAACCCTGCGCCTGTTCGAAGGGCATATAGACCCGCGTCCGGTCGATGTCATAACGCCCAGCAGAAAACACATAGACCACCTGATAGGCATTCACCCGGGGAGAGGTGCCAAACGCGGTCTTCACCCCATTGGGCGAGGTCAGCTTGATGGTATCGCCCACCGTCGCCCCGATGCTGCGCGCGACGCCTGAACCTATGGCAATGACGTCCTGGCCGTTCTGAAACATCGACAGATCACCAACCGCCTGTTCGCTTTCGGCGACACCGGGCAGTTCCAGCAAATCTTCGGGCTGGATGCCAAATACCTCAACCCCGCTGCTGCGGTCGCGATTGGTGATCAGAACCTGACCTTTCACCAAAGGTGCTGCACGCTGAACGCCCGGAACCTGAGCGATCCGGTCGGCCATGTCCGTATAATCCGCAATAGTGCGATCGACCTGCCCCTGCGCAGTGAACTCACCCGATGAATACACGGTCAAATGGGCGTTAGCCCCCAGAATGGTTCCAACAAATTCGGACCGGAAACCGGACCTGACGGCCAATGTGGCGATCAGCGCAAACACTGCCAGGGTAATCCCGATCAGCGAAATCCATGTCATCACGCTGACGCCGCCTTCAGCACGGCGCGCGCGCAGGTATCGCCAAGCGATTTTCCACTCAAAAAGCGCAAATGGCGGTGGTGTCTTGGCCATGTCTGCTCCGCTTGTTTTGTTTTGTGGCGACCCTCTCGGCAATTCGACCGGGGGTCAAGCCGGTTATCCGCCCACTTCGACTTGCCCCGTCAAAGCAGCGGTTCTGTTCAAGGCTGCCTCGGCGATGGAACGATCGCAGATACCGCGGCTTTCCAGCTCGTGAAACACCCGGTTTCGAATGTCGGCGGGCAGCTTGTAAAGCGCTCTGTTATGCAAGCCTAGGGTCAGAGTTTCCGGATCGTCCAGCCGGGAAAGCTCATCAGTCAGTTTCTGCGCCGAAAAGGATGGCCACAGCCCTATGCTAGTGTTTCCCGAGGGTTCGAACCAAGGCGCAAAACCGGCTTCGGATTTCAGACAAAATGCATTCAACAACATAAACTCAGACGGGCGCCTGCGAGAGGCAAATAGCGACTGAACCGATCCGTGGCGCGCATTTATCTCTTGCAGCAGATTCAGGATCAGCGACCGGCGCACAGGATAGGGCGTTGCGAAATTTGTTGTCTGCAGGCCGTCCGTTTCCGGGATCGACGCGCCCAGCGCATCAAAGCTCTGTTCCAGCCAGCGTCTATGATAATCGCTGTTCACACCGATAAACGGAATCCGCGCCGCACCACTGTCCGAGAAAAACTCGGCCTCCTGAAAGGGGCGCAGAAACAGGTTCTTGGTGTCCAGTATTACAATGTTTTCTGTCGAGGCAGCCCGAGCAGATCCCAATTTCAAAACTTGCTGTGTCCGGTATCCGTTGTTGCCACGCCATCCACCCTTGCGCGCGCCCGGAATGCGGTATCGGTTTTCGACCAATATCCTGTCCGAGATCGACCGGCGCGCGCATTGCCCGGGAGCCAGCAATACGTCATCGCCGCTCAGGACTTCAACTTTGGGTCGCAATGGACCGTAAGAAGCCAAAATCGGTTCCACCATCACGCGCAGTGCCGGTTCGTCCACATCGTTCATGATCACCCGGATCGAGCCGACCTGATCAGGGTCAACAAATCGAGCGAAAGACAATGCCTGCAATTCAAGCAAGGGGAAATCTTTGGAATAGACGACGGTTGTGAAGCTCAGCAAACCGTGGATCCTTTTGTGATTTTCGGTCCGTGTATCAGCAAATTCCAGGTGATCCAATTCCGCAAGAAATTCAACCATCGGCGAATCAGGTCGGAGTTTTTCAAAATACGGATGATTTCCACATGCCGCATTATACCCTTGGTTGTGAAGCCCTTCACAGACAGCACCGCATTGTTTCAGCTATGAAGTCAATGTGAGCATTCAGGGTGGAACTGCACTCAAAATGCAACATTTTAGGCGCAATATTATTTCGCTTTTTGATTATTTAAAGAAACTTTGTCACCCTACTTTGTGGGGGAATTCATTTCCAGAGCGGGGGTCGCTCATGAATATTCGTACTGAAACAGAACAACCGGGCGCAATTTCGGCCCGGAAACTATCTACAGAAATTGATTGCGAGACCGCAGCACTGCTGCGCGCGGCGATACGCCCGATATTTTCCGGTGCCGCAAGCTGGGGCAATCTGACGGATATCCTGAAAGATAAAGGGTACCATTTGGCGTTTCGACAGGGGCGGTTATGTATCACCGATCGCATGACTGGCGACCGTGTTTGCGGAATACGCTTTCTGGGGTTCGAATTTAAGGACCTGGTCAATCGCTTGGGCCGTCCGATCGTTGTTCCACGCGGATCCGAGGCTGATGGCGATCTGCTATCCGTCCGACCGACTGCGGCAGGCCACTAATAGCGCCGCCAAAACTGTACGGATCGGCGGGCCGTTTTCCATAGGCTATGGCGTGCCGCCAGTTTGATCCCTTCCGGGGTATCTGGGCGCCGCAGTAATTCGATCATCAGATTGGCAGGCATGTGTCCGCGGCGGTAGAACCGGAAGAAATCCTGTTGGGTCAGGGTCCGCGCTGCATTGAAACCTGAATAGAATTGAACCCAGACACGGGCATAATCCTCGGCGGTTTTGACAATGTCGCTGGTTACGCCCCTGCCCCAGAACATGGAAACAGGCTCATCCGTGCGCTCTCCCTGATATCCGGTAGCGACAAGCCTCAGCATCAGGTCATAATCCGCAGCCACCCGAAACTGCGTGTCATGCCCGCCAAGCGCCTGAAACACATCCCGCCGCAGCAACACCGAATTATGGCAGAACGGCATCCGCTGCAGGATCGCTTTGAGCGACATGCGCTTTTCCCGACTTTCCGAACCGTCCTCGTATTTGCGCAGGGTCGAGCCATACAGGAAATCCGGTCGAGATTCGGCAAGCTGGTCGGCAAGGGTGTTCAAAATGCCATCCGATGCCAACGAGTCATCCGAGTTCAGGAACAGCAGATATTCACCCTGTGCAGCCTCGGCGCCTTTGTTCATGGCATCATACAGGCCAGTATCAGGCGCGCTGATCACGCGCGTTCGTGGTGCACCTGCCGTCAGCTCTTCCAGAAACGCCACCGTGCCGTCATTCGATGCGCCATCCTGAATGATATGTTCGGCCCGGTCGCAACTCTGCCGGGCCATACAGGCTATGACTTCGCGGAAACTGTCCTGCCGCCCTTGGGACAGTAGGTTATATGTCGCCGTGATGACCGAGATCAGCGGCGCGTCGGTTTCAGGCGATACGCTCATAGATCTCGGCGATCTTGGTGACGGCGGCTTCGGGGCTCAACTCTTCGCTTTCGCCTGTGCGGCGGCAAGTCAGTTCCACCACACCGTTCTTCAGGCCGCGCGGACCGACCGTGATCCGCCAAGGCAGGCCGATCAAATCCATCGTGGCGAATTTACCGCCTGCCCGTTCGTTACGGTCATCATAAAGTGGCTCCAACCCCAGCACGGTCAGCGCGGCATAGAGTTTTTCACAGGCTGCGTCCGCTTCGTCATCGCCTTGTTTCAGGTTCACGATACCGCAATGGAACGGGGTCACACCCTCTGGCCAGATGATGCCCTTGTCGTCATGGCTGGCTTCAATGATCGCGCCAACCAAGCGGCTGACACCGATGCCGTGGCTACCCATATGGACCGGAACTGGTTTGCCATCGGGGCCTTGAACGGTTGCCCCAAGAGGTTCGGAATATTTTGTGCCGAAATAGAAGATCTGGCCAACTTCGATCCCGCGCGCCACACGGCGCCGATCTTCCGGCACCTGATTGAACAGCGCCTCGTCATGCGTCTCGTCGGTGCGGGCGTATTTTGAAGTGAACTCTTCCAGAATGGACTGACATTGACCACGGTCGTCATAGTCAATCTGACGGTCGCCAAAAGTCAGGTCGGTGACGGCGCTGTCATAGAATACCTCAGACTCGCCGGTTTCAGCCAAAACCAGGAATTCATGCGTATCGTCGCCACCGATTGGGCCGGAATCGGCGCGCATCGGGATCGCCTGCAAGCCCATGCGCTCATAGGTGCGCAGATATGTAACCAGGTGGCGGTTATAGGCGTGCAACGCATCCTCTTTGGTCAGGTCGAAATTATATCCGTCCTTCATATAGAACTCGCGGCCCCGCATCACGCCGAAACGCGGACGGATTTCATCGCGGAATTTCCACTGGATCTGATAGAGCGTCAGCGGCAGGTCCTTGTAGCTACTGACATGACCCCGAAAAATGTCGGTCACCAGTTCCTCTGCAGTCGGGGTAAAAAGCATGTCCCGGTCATGCCGGTCTTTCATTCGCAACATTTCCTGGCCGTAGTCGTCATAACGTCCGGATTCGCGCCACAGATCTGCCGATTGCATGACAGGCATCTGAATGGCGATGTGACCCGCTCGCGCCTGTTCTTCGTGCACGATGTTTTCCAGCTTGCGCAGAACTTTGAACCCCAGCGGGAGCCAGGAATAGATCCCAGCAGCGGCCTGCTTGATCATGCCCGCGCGCAGCATCAGCCGGTGGCTGACGATCTGAGCCTCGGAGGGGTTTTCCTTGAGAACGGGCAGAAAGTAACGGCTGAGGCGCATGGCTTGACCTTTAGAGGTAAAATTCGACTTCAAAGGTGATTATGCCAAAGCCCCGCCGGGGGCAATCACGCATTGGGATTTTACGACCACGGGCCTGTCGGTTTTTTGATTGACCCGCCAGTCAGCTGCGTCAAATGTGGCGGCAATGTAAAGTCACCGAGGCGCCCATGCAGACCATTCAAGAACCCGCCCGTCAGATCCCGGTTGTGCACAGCACAGATGTTCTTGTCGTAGGCTCTGGCCCTGCAGGTCTGGCCGCAGCGCTGGCGGCCGCACGAGCCGGGGCCGAAGTGTCGCTGGTCGACCGCTTCGGCTGCATGGGCGGCAATATCACTGCTGTCGGCGTTGAAGGCTTTGCTTGGTATCGCCACGAGCAAACGGTCGAGGCTGGCGGCATCGGCATGGAGTTCGAAACCCGCGCCAAGGAAATGGGTGCGGCGGTGCCAGAAAGTCAGTCGCTGAGTTATGAGTTGGACAGCGAAGGGTTCAAATTGGTCGCCGACAAACTGATCGAAGAGGCCGGTGTGCATCCGATGCTGCACCGGCAATTCGTGGCTCCGATCATGGACGGCGAGCGGATCACCGGCATCATCACCGAATCCAAAGCCGGGCGCGAGGCGATACTGGCGAAGGTTGTCATTGACGCTACCGGGGACGCAGATGTCGCCCATCGCGCCGGTGCGCCCACGCACAAGACCGCACGCGAAGACATGATGGCGGCCTCGGTCATGTTCCATCTGGCGGGCGTCGACAAGCGCGCCTTTATCGAAGGCGTAAAGGCCGACCCCCAGACCTATAAGGACTGGGGCGGTGGTGGCGAATGGAACATTGAGACCAGCGGTAAAGAGGACGACATGTACTCGCCCTTTGTGCACAAACCGTTCCAGCAGGCGATTGATCAGGGGCTGATCCCGGCACATCTGAACACCATCGCGGGCACTTGGGGCGCGATGCATGACACCGGTGAGCTGACCTATATGAACCTTATTCATCTGGCCGGGATCGATGGCACCGATCCCGACAGCATGACCCGCGGTGAGATCGAAGGGCGGCGTCAGTCAATGCTCGCCATCGAGGCGCTGCGCCGGTTCATGCCCGGGTGTGAGAACGCCCGGCTGCGGAATTTCGGGATGACCATCGGCATCCGCGACACCCGCAAAATCGACGCGGTGTACAGCATGACCGAGGATGACGCCCGCCATCAGGGCCGGTTCGAAGACACCATCGGCATCTATCCCGAATTCATCGACGGCTATGGCATTTTGATCCTGCCCACGACTGGTCGGTACATGCATATCCCCTATCGGTCGATGCTGCCCAAAGGGATCAGAGGCTTGCTGGTCGCGGGCCGGTCACATGGGGCGGACCGGGTTGCCCATGCGGCGACGCGCAACATGGCTTGCTGTGCGGTCATGGGTCAGGGCGCGGGGATTGCTGCGGCGCTTTCACTCAAAAGCAACCAAGACCTCGATAAATTGAACCTTGCCCCGGTGCATAAAGAACTGGCACGGCAAGGCGTGAGGATGCGCTGATGGACCACATCCCAACAATCGACATTGCTCCGCTGGGAGACTCCAGCCACCCCGATTTCAACGCAACCGTTCAGGCAGTCATGGATGCCTGCACCCGGATTGGGTTCCTGTCGATTACCGGCACCGGCGTTTCGCGGGACACCGTCAACAACATGCGCACTTGCGTCCGGGAGATTTTCGACATCGACGATGATGCGAAATGGGATCAGGCGATCACACGCGAGAATTATCGCGGTTTTATCCCGATGGGGTTTTTCACCCCGAATGACGGGTCGGGCAAAGCGGATAAATACGAAGGCTACAAGCTGCATTATCAGGTGGACCTGGATGCACCCATCCGCCGAGATTGTGCCCTCTATGGCCCCAATATCTGGCCCTGTCATGTTCCACGGGCACAGGCAGTGATTCTGGATTACTGGTCAAAGCTGGACGGTGTCGCGCATATGCTGCTGGGCGCGCTGGAGATGGGATTGAAGCTACCTGCGAACCAGCTGCGAGACGCGTTTCATGATCCTATGACCAATATGTCTCTGCTGCACTATCCCCCTCAGGCCCCGGACGATACCGGCTATGGCATCCACCCGCATAAGGACACAGATGCGCTGACCATCATCGCCCCTGACCCGGTCGGCGGGCTTGAAGTTCAGACCCGCGATGGCGGCTGGATCACACCCGACTGCCCGCCGGGTGGATTTGTCGTCAATATCGGCGACATGCTAGAGCTTTGGTCGGGTGGCCGGTTGAAATCCACCCCTCACAGAGTGGTCAACCGATCGGGTCAGGAACGCTATTCCTTCCCGTATTTCGCGGTGCCGCGGCATGATGTGGTTGTCGAACCGCTTTTGACGCCTCTGCCCGGATTTGACCGTCCATCCGTTCATTGCGGCCATTGGTCTGCCGAAGTCTGGCGCACCAACTGGCCCGACGAAACAGCCCATGACGCCACCCCTGAACTGGGCACGTTAAGCGACTAGCCCCGCGCGATTCTGGCGGGTCATGAAGCGCTTGCATCGTGGGGCCGCATACGCCAAGAACATTTGCACGCGCCGAAACAAGGGGACAGCCATGGCTTTGCCGGTAAGAGATCAACTCAGGTACTGGGGCATCGCCGCAGTGGTTATTGTACTGCTGTTGTGGGCACTTGGCGATGTATTGCTGCCCTTTGTAATCGGTGGCGCGATTGCCTATTTCCTTGATCCTGTTGCGGATAGGCTTGAAAAGCTGGGCCTGTCCCGTATGGCCGCTACGGGGGTTATCACGGTTGTCGGCGTTTTGGGTTTCGTACTGCTTATCCTGATGGTCGTTCCGGCGCTGATCACCCAGTTGATCGACCTGGTCGAGGTTATGCCCAGCCTTCTCAAGCAGCTAAGAGGGTTTATCGAACAGCAATTCCCGTCGCTTTTGGACCGCGAATCCAACACGCACCAGTTTCTGGTGTCCTTGGGTGAGACGCTTCAGTCCAAAACTGGTGATGTCCTGCAATCTGTCGCTGCGTCGCTTGGATCAGCCATCAACGTGGTGGTTTTGCTGGTGATTGTCCCAGTAGTCACCGTCTACATGCTGTTGGACTGGGACCGCATGATTGCTCGTATCGCAGAGCTTTTGCCCCGCGACCACGCCCCCACCATCAAGCGGCTGGCTGGTGAGATTGACAGCGTTCTGGCCTCATTTGTACGTGGAATGGGCACAGTCTGCCTGATCCTGGGCACCTATTACGCCGTCGCGCTGATGGCCGTCGGACTGCAGTTCGGACTGGTCGTTGGATTTATCGCCGGCTTAGTCACGTTTATCCCTTATCTGGGCGCCCTGATCGGGGGCTCACTGGCCATTGGTTTGGCACTGTTCCAGTTCTGGGGAGACTGGACGCAAATTGGGCTGGTCGCAGCGGTCTTTGCATTGGGTCAGGTGGCCGAGGGCAATTTTCTGACGCCAAAGCTCGTCGGCAGCTCGGTCGGGTTGCACCCGGTCTGGCTGTTGCTGGCATTGTCGGTCTTTGGCGCCCTGTTCGGATTTGTCGGGATGCTGATCGCGGTGCCGGTCGCTGCAGCACTTGGCGTTCTGGCGCGCTTTGCCACGTCGATCTATTTGGATAGCCGTCTGTATACTGGCCTTGTGGGTATGGACCAGGAAGACGATTGAATGGCCCTACAGCTGAGCTTTGATCTACCGGCCAAGACTGCGCTGGGGCGCGAGGATTTTTTCGTCTCGCCCGCAAATGCTCTGGCTGTGGCCATGATCTCGGCCACCTCATGGCCGGGGAATAAACTGGTGCTCAGCGGACCTGCTGGCGCGGGCAAGACACATCTGGCCCATGTGTGGGCGGCAGAGACCGGTGGTCGAATTGTGCAGGCCTCGCAGATCAAGCACGACGAGGTTCCTGACCTCGCCCAAACACCGATCGCAGTGGAAGATGTCCCCATGATTGCTGGCGATATCGACCAGCAGAAAACCCTATTCCATTTGCACAATCTTGTGTTGGCAGAAGGCCACGCCCTGTTGATGACCGGGCGCCTTGCGCCAAATTTCTGGCAGTTGCCCTTGCCTGACCTGCAAAGCAGGATCGAAGGCGCACATCACGTTGCGCTGGACCCGCCCGATGACGCGCTGCTAGGCGCCGTGCTGGCCAAACTGTTCGTAGACCGACAGCTGAACCCCGGACCCGAGGTCATCGCTTACCTCGTCAAACATATGGATCGCCGTTTCGAAACCGCCGCCAGCACTGTGGCGCTGCTGGATCAACTGGCGCTGTCCGAGAAACGAGACATCACGCGGGCTCTGGCCGTACGGGTACTGAGTGCGGAACTGGAAGATGCCGAAACCAGCGATTGACCCGTCCCCGGTGATTTCGCATCTTAAGCCTGGAATATCTGGACGAGATATGGATCAAGCCGTAGATACCAACATTCCCGACTGGGGACCTTTCGGAAAGCCGTTGTTTGACAACCCCGAGGCCCGCGCCCTGTCGCGCGTCGGCGTTGTTGATGTAGGGTCGAACTCGGTCAGGATGGTAATCTTTGATGGTGCGGCGCGATCGCCTGCCTATTTCTACAATGAAAAAGTCATGTGCGAGCTTGGCGCGGGCCTGTCCGAGACCGGCCGCCTGAACCCGCTTGGCAGGATACGTGCCCTGGCTGCGTTGAAGCGTTTTTCCCGGCTGTCAGACGATCTGGGTCTGCCGGGGCTGCACGTCGTGGCCACCGCCGCCGTGCGAGAGGCCAAGGATGGCCCGGATTTCTGCGCCGAAGTTCACGCGCTAACCGGGTTGACGGTCTCGGTCATCGACGGCGGGGAAGAGGCACGCCTGTCCGCTCAGGGCGTTTTACTGGGCTGGCCCGGTGCATATGGTCTGATCTGTGATATCGGCGGGTCCTCGATGGAGCTGGCCGAGATCGGTGGTGGAGACGTTGGTCGTCGCCTGTCATCGGCCCTGGGTCCGCTGAAGCTGCGGGATATCAAGGGCGGTCGTCGCGCGCGCAAGGCGCAAATCAAGGAGACGATGGAAAACCTGCGCGACCAGATGGGCCCTCAGCGCGATCGTCTGTTTCTGGTGGGCGGAAGCTGGCGGGCCTTTGCAAGGCTCGACATGCTGCGCCGGGGATATCCCCTGAACGTGCTGCATGAATATCGGATGACGACAAAGCAGGTGCATCAGACCATCAAATTCATCGAAAAGGGTGACCCGGAAAAACTGCGCAGTCTGGCAGGCGTCTCGGGTTCTCGGATGGCGCTGATCCCTTATGCGATGGATGTGCTTGCGCGACTGGTGCGAACGTTCAAACCCAAGGACATTGCCGTTTCCAGCTATGGTATCCGCGAAGGCCTGCTTTACGAACAGATGCCACAAATCCTGCGCGATCGTGACCCTCTGATCGAAGCCAGCTATTTTTCCGAAGCCAAAGATGCCCGCCTGCCCGGGTTTGGCAAACATCTGTTCGAATTCGTCATGCCTCTGTTCAAATCCGCGCCGGCCGCGCGGGTCAGGCTGATCAAGGCTGCGTGTCTTTTGCACGATGTCAGTTGGCGCGCCCATCCGGATTACCGAGCTGAAACCTGCTTTGATTACGTAACTCGCGCCAACTTGGGCGGTTTAAAGCATTCCGAACGGGTCTATATCGGGCTGGCCCTGCAGCACAGGTATCGCAACAAGCGTGAGGGCAACCGGTTTACCCCTCTCTATGACTTGTTGGGCGAAAAAGATCAGGAACAGGCCGAGATTCTGGGCAAAGCCATGCGCTTTGGTGCAATGCTGTGGATGCAGAACGAAGCCACGATGGGCACGCTTCGGCTGTACCCTAAAAAACGTCAGCTAGAGCTGATTTTGCCCGAAGCCGCAGCCCCTCTCTTTAGCGAAGTGGCCGAAGCACGACTGAACTCATTGGCAAGCACGCTGAAATCCGAACCCCGCTTGATCATCAAAGGCTGACCCTCAGATATCAATCTCGCCTTCGGGCTCATTTTCGGGTTTTTCCGGCTCAACCTCGGGCTCGGGCGGCTTTTTGCGGATAATGATATCCCCGTTCGGCAGGATTTCCGGAGCCTCGTAAACGCTCCAGTCCTGCACTTCGGCGGCCAGTTCCGCCAGGGCCGGTCCCATTTCCTCAAAAAACGACTGCATCGCGGGGCCGAATTGATCTGCCAGCCCCAACAAATCCTCAAGCGCGGGTTCCATTTCCTGACGCAGCCCTTCAAAGAACAACTCAGCCCCTTGTTCCATCAAGGATTTGCCTGTGTCGTCCTCTGCCTGTGCCGGAACGCCCATGGCCGCTGTGACCACGCATATTGAAATGAACTTTTTCATGCTTCAGATATAAGTCGCCCACGCCGGCGATGAAAGGTCACAGATCAATATCCAGCGTGACAGGGAAGTGATCCGAGGCTGTCAGCAGCGCCTCGTGCAGGTCCCGCGAGGCATAGCATGCAGGGTCCTGGAAAGGATGCCATATGCGCCATTTCGGGCGCTTAACACGCAGCCCTTCGCTGATCATGACATAGTCCAACAGCGCCTCAAGATGATCAGCCCTGTCGCGGCGCACAAAGCGCGCGGACGAGGGTAAGATTTCGGGTTTAGCCTCATTTGCCATCACCGCATGCGGATCGAACAGACCGGTCTGCAACAGGATTTCAACAGATGAGCGCCCGAACAGGTTTTCAAACTCATCCAAGCCCGGCCCGTCGTTGAGATCGCCCAAAAGGATGACATGCTCGTCAGCCGCAATATGCGCCTGTACTCGCCGCCCCAACCAGACAGCCTGTGCAAGCTGTTTGCGTCGATTGGCGATGGATATCCGGATCGCCTCATCGCGGCTTTCTGCCCCATGCGGGGCTTTGGATTTCAGATGCGCTCCGATCAGGCGAAACGTCGCCCCGCCTGACGTCTGCGCTGACAACTCCATTGGCGGCTTGGAAAAGCGCACATGATCCTCGGTTGCATCAATATCCAGGTCGATCTTGAAAACGCCATCAAAACGAGGGGCAGCCCCTTTTCCTTCCTTGTTTCCTTTGGGATCATGGCGCAATGACAGGATCTGAGGATCGAAAAGAAACGCAAGTTCCTGATGGGTATCGTTCGGAAACCCCATGATCGCGTTTCCTATGCGCAGATCGAACGCTTCGGCAAACCCTTGCAGCGCACGCACCGTGTTCTGCGTCTTACCAGTATTCGGAGCTTCAACAATCAGCACGGCATCCGCATCGATTGCCGTCAGCACTTTTGCGATGGCCTCGATCTGTTCAGCTTTGGTGACATTGTATCTGCCGGACCAGCTGTCATCTACGATCAAGCGGTCTTGCCGGTCGAAGAGATTGGCGAACCATTCAATATTGTAGGTTGCCAATCGCATCGGTTCAGGCCTGCGCGCCTTTGATTTCATCCCAGGCGCGATTGATGTCGATCATCTTTTTTTCGGCCAGACGAATGGCCTCTTCCGGAACGCCTCGTGACATCATGGCGTCGGGATGAGTGTCGCGTACAAGTTGCCGCCAGACCTTACGAATGTCGGGCAGCGGCATATTCCGCGGCACACCCAGCACCGTATAGGGATCCTTTGGTGCATCCGGTACAAACCGTGCGCGTAAGGCCAGAAACTGAGCATCGGTCTGACCGAATATCCGGCTGACATCTTCCAGAAACTTATTTTCGTTGGGATGATAAAACCCGTCGGCCATTGCGATATGAAACAACCCCTCCATCAGGTCGCACAAGGTGGTGCTGTCTTCTGCGAACATATAGGCAATTTTGCTGGCATATTCCTGATACCCGGCGACATCGGTGCGCGCCATGTCAAAGACACGGGCTGCACCGGCCTCATCTTCGCGCGCGATCTGGAATACATCCCGAAAGGCAGTAACCTCGTCTCGCGTGACCTGCCCGTCGGCCTTGGCCATCTTGGCCCCCAGGGCGATGACCGCAATCGCAAAGGCGACCGAGCGTTCCGGCGGCGTGCGCAGTTTCTCGAACACGGCCGTCAGGCTTTCGCCCTGTGCAAGCGCGCTTAGCGCATCGGATATACGGGTCCAAATCGACATGAGCGCACCCTAACCCGCTCCGTCGCGACTGTCAGGTGCGACAGATCACTGCGGGGCAAGAATTTTCTGCATCAGCACAAGATCTAACCACTGACCGCATTTAAACCCCACCTCGGGCATCAGGCCCACTTGTGTAAATCCGGCAGCCGTATGGAAAGCGATGGCCGCAGGGTTGGCCGAGGAAATGCCCGCAATCAGAACATGAACATTGTCCATCTGTGCGCGGGCTTCCAAGGCCTGCAACAATACGCGGCCTATCCCCTGGCCCCGCGCCTGCGGTGCCAACAGGATCGAGTGTTCACGCGTATGGGCATAGCCCGGCCCTGACCGAAACGCACCATAGGTTGCGAAGCCCAGAACAACGCCGTCACGCTCGGCCACCAGAAACGCCGCCCCCCTGGAGACGATATCCAAGGCAACGGCGTCATCGTTGCGCAAGTCAGTGGTGAATGTGATCAGCGTATCGCGGATGATCGCATTCCAGATCGCCGCAACAGCGGGTGCATCTTCTGGCTGGGCTTGCCGGATGTTCATTCCAATACCCGTACCCCGTGCGGTGTGTCGATTTCGGCACGCAACGCCGCCGGACCGCTGTCGAACTCAACTTGCCCCAACGGCCCCACCGCTTTGGCGAGATCCAGCGCATCAGGGTGATAGACGACTAGGCGGCGCAGCTGGCAGCCACTGTCGTTCAGCATGTTTGCCGGGTGAAGGTCACCCTGCCACTGGATCAGCGCCGGGAAAAGATTATCAAACGGCAGGCGCCCATTGGGAGGCACCGCCATGCGCCAACGCAGCGCGCCACGGTTTAGGTCGATCGGTTGGCCGACTCCGTCAGGAAAGACCGTCAGCGAGGCCTCGATATCCGGAACCTGGCAAATCCAGTTGGTCAGGCGGGGAGCGCCCTGAAACCGATCTAGATCGAACCAGCGGGTTCTTTGCGGATTGGGTGCATCGGGGTCAATCGCGATGGCTTCCAGATACAAACCGTCCCGCAGGCCCAACAACCGGTTATGAGTTCCGAATTTCTCGTGCTTGCCGCCATCATGCAAGGGTACGCCCAGCGCCTGTTCGACATGAGCCGAAGCCTGTTCAAGCGTTTCGCCAGCAACCGCCAAGTGATCAAGTAACACGGATGAGCCCCCCAGATGACAAACGGCCAGACCGCAAGGGTCTGGCCGTATGTTTTCCTCAAAGGCGCTGGATCACAAGATTTTTCGACGAAAAATCTTGGTGCCGGTTCAATCTTTGGCTTCGCCGATCAAACGCAGGATATCTTGTGCCGCCTCTGGGATGTTCGTACCCGGACCAAAGATCGCCTTAACCCCGTGATCATAGAGGAACTTATAATCCTGTTGCGGGATGACACCTCCGCAGATGACGATGATATCCTCAGCCCCGGCCTTTTTCAGTTCTTCGACCAGCTGCGGGGCCAGCGTCTTGTGCCCGGCTGCCTGAGACGAAATGCCGACGACATGGACGTCATTGTCCACCGCGTCTTGTGCTGCCTCGGCCGGCGTTTGGAACAGCGGGCCAACGTCCACGTCAAAGCCGATATCGGCAAAGGCTGTGGCGATCACCTTGGCTCCCCGGTCATGCCCGTCCTGCCCCATCTTGACAACCAGCAGGCGCGGGCGACGGCCTTCGGCCTCAGCAAAATCCTCAATGGACTTCTGGATGGCGGCAAAGCCTTCGTCGCCCTCATAGGCGGCCCCATAAACACCGGCCAGCGTTTTGACCTCGGCGCGGTGGCGACCAAATTCCTTTTCCATTGCCATGCTGATCTCTCCTACGGATGCGCGGGCACGGGCGGCTTCGACAGCAGCGGCCAGCAGGTTGCCGCCATCGCGGGCGGTGGTCGTCAGGGTGTCCAGCGCCATTTGGCAGGCAGCCTCATCGCGCGTGGCACGGATGCGTTCCAGACGTGCCACCTGCGCCTCGCGGACAGCCACGTTGTCGACATCCAGAATGTCTATCGGGTCTTCCCGTTCCTTGCGGTACTTGTTGACGCCGACGATTACCTCGTCACCCCGGTCGATCATCGCCTGCCGTCGGGCGGCGCTTTCTTCTATCCGAAGCTTTGGCATGCCGGATGCAACGGCCTTGGTCATGCCGCCCATTTCCTCGACCTCTTCCATAAGAGCCCAGGCTTTTTCGACCAGCTCATTGGTCAGGCTTTCGACATAGAAAGACCCGGCTAGCGGATCGACCACATCGGTCACCCCGGTTTCCTCTTGCAGCACCAGCTGCGTGTTCCGTGCAATGCGAGCAGAGAAATCGGTGGGCAGCGCAATCGCCTCGTCCAAGGCGTTAGTATGCAGCGATTGGGTGCCGCCCAGAACCGCACTCATCGCCTCATAGGCGGTGCGGATCACGTTGTTATAGGGGTCTTGTTCTTGCAGCGACACGCCCGAGGTCTGGCAATGGGTCCGCAGCATCTTAGAGCGCTCGGATTTCGCGCCGAAATCGGTCATCACCCGATGCCAAAGGGTACGGGCCGCACGCAGCTTGGCAATTTCCATGAAGAAATTCATGCCAATGGCAAAAAAGAACGACAAGCGACCAGCGAATTTGTCGACATCCATTCCGGCCTGTGTCGCTGCACGAACGTATTCGCGCCCATCAGCCAGCGTATAGGCCAGCTCCTGCACCAGGTTCGCCCCGGCCTCTTGCATGTGATAGCCCGAGATTGAGATCGAGTTGAATTTGGGCATATCATTCGACGTATATTCGATGATGTCCGAGATGATCTTCATCGAAGGCTCAGGCGGGTAGATATAGGTGTTACGCACCATGAATTCTTTCAGAATGTCATTCTGAATAGTGCCGGACAGGACGGATTTGTCGTGGCCCTGTTCCTCACCCGCTACAATGAAACTTGCCAGGATAGGAACCACGGCACCGTTCATGGTCATCGAGACCGAGACCTTGTCCAACGGGATGCCGTCGAACAGGATTTTCATGTCCTCTACGCTGTCGATGGCCACACCGGCCTTGCCCACATCGCCGACAACGCGTGGGTGGTCGCTGTCATATCCGCGGTGCGTGGCCAGATCGAAAGCCACCGAGACCCCCTGCTGACCCGCCGCCAGATTGCGACGGTAGAAGGCATTCGATTCTTCGGCGGTGGAAAACCCCGCATATTGGCGGATCGTCCAAGGACGACCGGCATACATTGTCGCCTTTACCCCGCGCGTGAACGGCCCAAACCCGGGCATGGAGTCCATATGCGGCAGATCAGCCGTATCTTCCTGTGTATAGAGTGGCTTGACGGCGATGCCTTCCAGCGTCTCTTTTGTCAGGTCGTCCAACGGGCGACCGCGCAGCTCTTTCTCGGCCAGCGCCTGCCAGTCTTTCCTATTGGTCATTGCGATATCCTTTTCTCAATTCGGGTCGCGCAAGGGCGTGGCCCGCGCGTTATCATCCGTGGTTGCGCCCATTGGAATTGGATGGGACGCAATATTTTATGGGCTGCGTGCATTTCGCTGGTCGCATTCGTGCGCACAGGGACTATATTCAATCCAACAGGAGGCCCAATGACACGAACGCTAGCCTTTGTTTTTTCGGCGCTATTTCCATTGGCGGCCCTTGCAGCTGACGGGGCAGCCCCGGCTGACGATGAATTTGTCCGCCCTGTGGGGGATAGCGAGCTCAGCGAATATCTGTGGATCAAGCGGCCCATTGTTGTCTTTGCCGATACACCTGCTGACCCGCGATTCCAGCAGCAGGTCGACATGCTTTTGGAAGGGGAGGACGTCATGCGCGACCGCGATGTGGTCGTTCTGATCGACACTGACCCTGACGCCCGCTCGCCCATCCGGTCAAAACTACGCCCGCGCGGGTTCCAGATGGTGTTTGTCGACAAGGACGGCGTGGTCAAACTGCGCAAACCTTCCCCTTGGAGCGTGCGTGAAATCGGTCGCTCCATCGACAAGACCCCCCTGCGCCAACGCGAAATCCGTGAACGGCGTGAGGGCGGCTGAACGCGTTTCCCATACCCGACGGCCCCGGCGGCGACCGCCGGTTCCCTTGCAGGATATGTCAAACGCGTGGTCATGATCATTCAAACTCGATGATCACATCATCCACGGCGAGGCTGTCGCCGGGGCCTGCGTTGATCTTGGCAACGGTGCCTTTTTTCTCGGCGCGCAGGATGTTTTCCATCTTCATCGCCTCGATGGTGCACAGCGCCTGACCTTCCTGCACTTCTTGGCCCACTTCGACATCGACCTTTACGATCAGGCCAGGCATCGGGCAGAGCAGCAGTTTCGACGTATCCGGCGGCAGTTTCTCGGGCATCAGCTTGGCCAGTTCCGCCTGACGCGGACGGCGCACATGCACCTTCATATCCGCGCCCCGGTTGCGGATCCGGAACCCGCCCGAGATTTTGTCGGCCTTCAGAACCAGCGGGCTACCGTCTATGTCCAGCACCGCCAGCTGGTCGCCCGGCGTCCACTCCGAGGCCACGCGCAATGTCGCGCCGTCTTCGAATTTGACCGTCGCGCCCTCTTTATCGGCATTCACCTGAACTGCGTATTCCTGGCCCTGCAGGGTCACGACCCAGCGTTTGCCGACCTTGCGTTCATGGTTGTCCATCCGGCCCGATACACGGGTGCGGCGAATCTCAGCCACCCGGTGCATGGCGGCGCAGGAAGCTGCGATCTGGCGCAGGTCAGCCTCGGGCAGCTCTACGCCCTGGAACCCATCGGGGTACTGTTCTTCGATGAACGCGGTAGTCATCTCGCCCTTGATGAAGATCGGATGATCCATCACTGCCGACAGGAACGGCAGATTGTGCCCGATGCCTTCTACCTCGAAACTGTCCAGCGCCACTCGCATCGCCTCAATCGCTTGATCACGGGTCGGGGCCCAGGTGCAGAGCTTGGCGATCATCGGATCGTAATACATACTGATCTCGCCGCCTTCATAGACGCCGGTATCGTTGCGAACGGCGGCCTCTCCGCTGGGGGCCTCACCCTGCCATTTGTCATTTACCAACAGCGGACCAGCGGCAGTTTCCTGCGGCGGGCGGTAGCGCGTCAATCGACCAATGGACGGCAAGAAGCCACGATAAGGATCTTCGGCATACAAACGGTTTTCAATCGCCCAGCCGGTCAGTGTGACATCGTCCTGGGAGATCGACAGCTTCTCACCGGCCGCGACGCGGATCATCTGTTCGACCAGATCGACACCGGTGATCAGTTCGGTCACCGGGTGTTCCACCTGCAGGCGTGTGTTCATTTCCAGAAAATAGAAGTTCTTGTCACCATCAACGATAAACTCGACCGTGCCAGCGCTCGCATAATCCACAGCCTTGGCCAAGGCCACCGCCTGTTCGCCCATCGCCTTGCGTGTCGCCTCGTCCAGGAAAGGCGATGGCGCCTCTTCCACAACCTTCTGGTTTCGGCGCTGAATCGAGCATTCGCGTTCGCCCAGATAAATGCCATTACCATGGCTGTCGCACAGAACCTGAATCTCGATGTGACGGGGTTGGGTCACGAATTTCTCGATGAAAATCCGGTCATCTCCAAAGGAATTCGCGGCCTCGTTCTTGGAGGACTGGAACCCTTCGCGCGCCTCGTCGTCGGTCCATGCGATCCGCATACCCTTGCCACCGCCGCCAGCACTGGCCTTGATCATGACCGGATATCCGATCTCATTCGAAATCTTGACGGCCTCGTCGGCGTCTTCGATCAGGCCCATATAGCCCGGAACCGTAGAGACGCCGGCCTCTTGCGCGATCTTTTTAGAGGTGATCTTGTCACCCATGCTTTCAATCGCACCGACCGGAGGGCCGATAAAGGCCACGCCTTCGGCATCCAGAGCTTGGGCGAATCTCGAGTTTTCCGACAGAAAACCATACCCCGGGTGAACCGCCTGCGCGCCGCTCTGACGGATTGCCTCCATCACCCGGTCGATGACGATATAGGACTGGTTTGCAGGCGGTGGGCCAATATGCACCGCCTCATCCGCCATCGATACATGCAGGGCGTTCTTGTCCGCGTCAGAATAGATGGCGACCGTGCCGATGCCCATCTTGCGGGCGGTTTTGATAACCCGGCAGGCGATCTCGCCCCGGTTGGCGATCAGGATCTTGTTGAACATGGAACGTCCTCTGTCTTGAAGTTCTGGAAACGCAAAACGCCGCCGCGGGGCAATGGCCCCACGACGGCGTGTCGCGCGATGACGGTCGGGGCGACGGGGACCCCGAAGATTTCGTTATCTACAGTTGTTCTGGGTCTTGCAGTAAAGCACGTTGCCTGCCGCGCCGACCACGGCACCCAACAGCGGGTCGGCACTGACGACTGCCGCGCCAACGGCGCCGGCTCCGCCGCCAAGCAACGCCTGCTCGCCGGTCGAGTCTCCGCACGCCGCGAGCCCTGCACAAGCCGCCATTGCAAGAATGACTTTCGAGATTCGCATGATGTTTGCCCTTTTTGGTTTTTTAACAATTTCAGAGCCAGATGCGGGAAATCGCCACTGTTATTCAATAACGAGCGTACCGAAATGCCCATTTGCGCAGTTTTATGCCATCCAATGACTGAAGTTTGCACAAAGAAAAACGCGGGCAGGACATTGTGAAAACCACAAGCCTGCCCGCGGAAGGAAGGGGTACGGAATAGTAGGTGCGCGTGCGACGCAGGCAAAGTAGAGCCGCACGACCCGCTCACCATGCACGGCCCGGTTGCACCTGCAAACCGGGATTGGCCAGTGGTGAAATTTCCGGCCAGAATCTGCCCATTCAGCGAAATATCGCGCAGAAACGCGCCGATTCCGCTCGCGTGAACTTTGGTTGAGCAGGGTGAAATTCGCGCCCCGACAGTTACGCAAACCTTTGTTTTATCAACACTACCTGAGATCACATGACCTGAAGAATTTGATCCTAAGTCGCCGCGGCCAACCCCCGCCGACTGGCCTTTTTCCTGCCCAAGCCTTGATGGTTCTCCCGCCACCAAGCCACGGGTGATACACGCCATAGAATCAGTAGTTTGCGCCCTTTCCCTCAGGTATTTTGAGCGATTGTCACGCGCCCGATCTGCACAGCGCACATATCCTTCTTGGCCCAACCGGGGCAAAGAAACCCTGTTGGAATTTTCAAGGCGTTTATGTGCGACGACGTCGATCACCTTCAGCTATCCCCGCCGAAAATGTCAGGAAACGAGGCTCTGGCCACGCTCGGATCAATGACCAGCAATGCATCATAGCTGGCGGGGTCAAACGGATCCTCCGCCGGAATGACCTCACGCCCGAAAAACCAGCTCAGGCGACCGGCATCCAGATTGCCACGTTCGAATGGCTGGTCGCCAAAATGCTCCCACAAGGCCTCGATAAACGCTGCATCCGCGCGACGATCAGCAGGTTTACGATCCCGGAACCGTTCACGCGTTGTCAGTGGGGTAACACCCTTTGGGTTGGCCCGTCTGATAGTGAATTGATAATCCGTCCCGGTCAGACGGCCGGGAAATCCGCGATGTTTCAACATTTCAGCGCCTCTTCGCTAAGGTCCTTTGAGGCGAAGGGGAATGCACAGAAATTGTGGTAATTGACAACCATTCTCAAATCCCTCCGTCCCAGACACATTGGGAATCCTGCAGAAGATACGCTTCGAAGAACTGCGTGGCATCCGGCGCAGTATGGCCAAAATCTATCGGCTTGTTCGACAGGGAAATCACAACCCTGGCTGGTTCCAGCTTGTGGTGCGCGACATAGGCCACGGCCAGCGTCTGACACAGGTGCTCCATGTCGATCGTGGCGACATCATATCCAATGCGTCCCACATCCGAGCCGATCTTTGGCGCGATGAACCGAAAGCGCAGCCATAACTCGCCCGGATTGTTGTCCAGCAGGACGTCGTTCAGATGTACAGGCTGCCCAGAGGGCACCGGCACCAATGCTTCAGCGAATGTAGGCGAACCAAGACAGAGAATTGCCAGACATAAGGCGCGATCCCAGACCCACCAAAGGCGAGCTCCTCTCTCCGGGATCGCGCGCGCATGCCTACTGGCTCGCGCTTTTCTATGTCCAATAAGGCATTTCATTTAGCAGCTTTGCTCTCAAAGTCAAATTCGCCGTTTGGTGGTCTTTACACCAACGTGCCGAGAGGCAGGCACACCAGAGCACCTGCCCCGCGACCTTCAGCTTACAGCGGAATGTTATCGTGCTTTTTCCAGGGGTTTTTCAGTTGCTTGTTACGCAAGCTGGCAAAAGCTCGCGATACGCGGCGGCGGGTCGAATGCGGCATGATCACCTCATCAATGAATCCACGTTCCGCAGCCACAAACGGGTTGGCAAACCGGTCCTCATAGTCCTGAGCGTGCTGTGCGATTTTGTCGGCATCGCCCAGATCCGCACGGTGGATGATTTCGGTCGCGCCCTTGGCCCCCATCACCGCGATCTCGGCGGTTGGCCAAGCATAGTTGAAATCGCCACGCAGATGTTTGGATGCCATCACGTCATAGGCACCGCCATAGGCCTTTCGGGTGATCACTGTGACCTTCGGAACGGTCGCCTCGCCATAGGCAAACAGCAGTTTTGCGCCATGTTTGATCACACCGCCATATTCCTGCGAGGTTCCCGGCAAAAAGCCCGGCACGTCGACCAGTGTCAAAATCGGAATTTCAAAGCAATCACAGAACCGGACGAAGCGCGCGGCTTTGCGGCTGCTGTCGATATCCAGACAGCCGGCCAGCACCATCGGCTGGTTGGCTACAACACCTACGGTCTGACCTTCCAGACGGATAAAGCCCGTGATGATGTTCTTGGCGTAATCTTCTTGAATCTCGTAAAAATCACCCTCGTCCGCCACTTTGGCAATGAGTTCTTTCATGTCATAAGGCGTGTTCGGGTTGTCCGGAATCAATGTATCCAGCGAAGCCTCAATCCGGCCCGGTTCGTCAAAGAAGGGACGAACGGGCGGTTTTTCCTTGTTGTTCAACGGTAGGAAATCGACAAGACGGCGCACTTCGGCCAGTGCTTCGACATCGTTTTCGAATGCACCGTCGGCAACCGAGGATTTCTTGGTATGGGTCGATGCACCACCCAGCTCTTCGGCGGTTACAACCTCATTGGTGACGGTCTTGACGACATCGGGGCCTGTCACAAACATGTACGAGGTGTCTTTGACCATAAAGATAAAGTCGGTCATCGCCGGACTGTAGACAGCGCCACCGGCGCAGGGGCCCATGATCACACTGATCTGCGGAACCACGCCCGAGGCCATGATGTTACGCTGGAACACCTCGGCATAACCCGCAAGCGAGGCCACACCTTCCTGGATTCGCGCACCACCCGAATCGTTGATGCCGATCACCGGAGCACCATTCTGGATTGCCATGTCCATGATCTTGCAGATTTTCTGCGCGTGGGTTTCCGACAGAGACCCGCCGAAAACGGTGAAATCCTGGCTGAAGACATAGACCATACGACCATTGATTGTGCCCCATCCGGTGACGACACCATCGCCTGCAGGCTTTTGATTTTCCATCCCGAAATCCGTGCAGCGATGGCTGACAAACATGTCGAATTCTTCGAAACTGCCTTCATCCACCAACAGCTCTATGCGTTCGCGTGCGGTCAGCTTTCCCCGCGCATGCTGCGCATCAATACGTTTTTGCCCACCCCCCAGCCGTGCATCGTTGCGGCGGCCTTCAAGCTCGGAAAGGATGTCTTTCATAACGATGATCCCCTTTGAAATTTGGCGCGACACTATACTTAGTTTCGTTCAGACCAAAGCGTCATTCGGCAAATTTGCAAATCTTTGAAAAGATAGTTCCGGGTAATTGTAAACATGCAAAGTTTCGCACTGAGACACGGTCACGGATGGCAATCCCAAAAACCGTCAGTATACATGTGAACCATGCAGTTTACTTTTTCGCCAGCGCGTCGTTCGCCCCCCACCATTGCCACACTTGTGATGCTATCCGGGCTGTCAGCACTGAGCTTGAATCTTTTCCTTCCCAGCCTGCCCAATATGGCCGCGTATTTTGACGCAGACTACAAAGTCATGCAGTTGTCGATCGCTCTGTATCTGATGATCAGCGCAGTAATCCAAATTCTGATCGGCCCCATCGCAGATAAGGTGGGCCGCAGGCCGGTTATTCTCTGGGGATTGGTTCTGTTTCTGATTGCGACACTGGGTTGCATCTACTCCCCGAACGCCGAAGTATTTCTGGCCTTCAGGATGTTTCAAGCGGTCGTAGCTGTTGGAATGGTCCTTAGCCGCGCAGCGGTGCGAGACCTTTACGAAGCGGATCAAGCCGCTTCGATGATCGGCTATGTCACCATGGGAATGGCCATTGTTCCAATGATCGGCCCTGCCATCGGCGGCTTTCTGGAAGAGAGCTTTGGCTGGAAGGCAAATTTCTGGCTTCCTTTCGGGCTGGGCCTACTGGCGCTAATGCTGACCTATTCCGACTTCGGAGAAACATCCCGCAAAAGCGGGCTGACCTTGCTGCAGCAGTTTCGTGAATACCCGGAATTGCTCAGATCCCCTCGGTTCTGGGGCTATTCCATGGCCTCAGCCCTGTCGTCGGGCGCTTTTTTCGCCTATCTGGGCGGCGCGCCTTTCGTCGGGACTGAACTGTTCGGCCTAACAGCGTCAGAACTGGGCATTTACTTCGGCGCCCCTGCGGTGGGTTATTTCTTCGGCAACTTCTTCAGCGGCAGGTTCTCTGTCCGCTTTGGCGTGAACCGGATGGTTCTTTGGGGGTGCTGGATGAACGCAACCGGCGTTGCACTGTCGACTATCGTGTTCCTTACGGGCTTCGGCTCGGTTCTCAGCTTCTTTGGGTTCATGACCATTGTTGGTGTGGGCAATGGTATGACCATTCCAAACGCAACTTCAGGCGCACTGTCCGTCCGCCCGCACCTGGCCGCGACAGCATCTGGACTGAGCGGGGCCATCATGCTGGGCGGCGGAGCTGGCCTGAGCGCGCTCACGGGCGCAATACTAACCCATGAAACAGGCGCGATGCCGCTGCTGTGGCTGATGTTGGCCTCTGCAACATTTGCCATCGTTGCTATTGCCATCGTGATCCGGCGCGAACGGTATTTGGGCCTGTAACACGCCTTGCGCAGGACGGTTTGCAAAGCTAGCGTTCAAGATTAGAAAAGTTGCAAAGGTACGCCATGGCGACCCAAAAGCTCTATGCTGGTGCAAAACTGCGTGAAATGCGCACGCGCCTGACGCTGACACAAAAGGAATTCGCAGCCAAACTGGGGGTTTCGCTTCCCTATCTGAACCAGATGGAGAATAACAACCGCCCGATCTCGACCACGGTTGTTCTGGCTCTGGCGCAGGAATTCGGCATGGACGTGACCGAACTTAGCACTGGCGACAGCGAACGTCTGGTCTCAGACCTGCGCGAGGCGCTGGCGGACCCCGTGTTTGATGACGCCATGCCACCGCTCGCTGATCTGCGCCTAACAGCTTCAAACGCCCCCGCAATGGCCCGAGCGTTTATCGCCCTGCACCGCACGTATCGCCAGACGCATGAAAGGCTGGCCTCGCTGGACGAAGCCCTGGGACGTGAAGACGCACAGATTCAGGCCAGCCCCTGGGAAGAAGTGCGAGACTTTTTCCATTATTGCGACAACTACATAGACGCGGTTGACCGGGCCGCAGAACGATTTTCTGGCCGCGCCCAGGACAAAGGCGGAATTCGCGCCGCCGCAATCGAAAGCTTGGGTGAAAACGGTATTCGCGTTCAGTTCCCGGATATCGAAGAAACCCGGAAATACGATGCGGATAGCAAAACATTGCTGCTGTCATCACGGATTGCACCGCAAACACAAGTGTTTCAGCTGCTCTTGCAGGTATCCCTAATCAATCAGGACAAGCTGCTTGAAGCGACACTGGATTTCGCCAAATTTCACAGTGATGAGGCGCGCGCGATTGCGAAGATCGGCCTGGCGAATTATTTCGCTGGCGCCTCTCTGATGCCTTATGGCGAATTTCTCAGTGCAGCCCAGCTTTACCGCCATGATTTGGAATTGCTCAGCAATCGTTTTGGAGCATCCATCGAACAGGTGGCCCACAGGCTTTCGACACTGCAGCGCCCCGGTGCAAAGGGGATACCATTTTTCTTTGTTCGGGTGGATCAGGCCGGAACGATCACAAAACGCCACTCCGCCACGCGCCTGCAATTTGCGCGCTTTGGCGGTGCGTGCCCGTTGTGGAATGTGCACCGCGCCTTTGAAACTCCGGGTCACTTCCTGCGGCAGCTTGCCGAAACCCCGGACGGGGTCCGCTATATCTCGCTGGCGCGGGATGTTTCGAAATCGGGCGGTTCGTACGGAGCGCCTGTCCGGCGCTATGCGATTGCGCTGGGATGCGAGGTCCGCCACGCTGAAGCGTTGGTTTATGCGGACAATCTGGATATCTCAAACGCCAGTGCCTACGAGCCCATAGGTATCTCGTGCCGGATCTGCGAACGCCAGAACTGCCACCAACGGTCAGTTCCTCCGCTGGAACGTCGCCTGTCCATCGACACTCATACCCGCGGAACCTTACCCTATGAAGTCACCTGAGCTTTACCCGGCCTAAAACCGCGGCCAGCCGAAACGGGGGCAATGCCCCCGCCCAACCCTTAAGCGTTCGACAAAATCGCCCAGATCTCATCCTTCAGTGCGGCGCGTTTCTTGCGCAGCTCGCCTTCGGCAAGGTCCTCCATCGGCTCGACGTTAGTTTCCGCGCGGTGCACGATACGATTGACCTCATGATACTCTTCAGCCAGACGAGAAAAATGCGCATCGGACTGTTTAAGCTGACTGATCAATTCGACCTTGTCGGGAAACTCTTCGGCCAATTCGTGCGGGGTGTGGGACATTCCTGTTCGCTCCTTAGAAAATGCGTTGCGATTCAGGTCTATATTGGTCCCACTCCCCCCGCTTTGACGCGGATCAAATCAGCGCTGCGCCGAGGACCATAGCGGATGAATCCAAGGCTGATCATTGGCTTTGGGCAACGGATCTTTGCCCAGCAGATGATCCGAGACTTTCTCGCCCACCATGATCGACGGCGCATTAAGGTTGCCGTTGGTGATTTGCGGAAAGATCGAACTGTCCGCCACACGCAGCCGATCCACGCCGATCACCCGGCCTTCGGAGTCGACAACCGCGTTCTGGTCATCCGCCCGTCCCATCCTGCAGGTGCCGCAGGGATGATAGGCACTTTCGGCATGCTCAGCGATAAAGGCGTTCAACTCTTCATCTGTTTGTACCGCAGCACCGGGCTGAATCTCTTTCCCGGCAAAGGGTCTGAACGCCTCTTGCCCGAAAATCTCTCGCGTCAGGCGGATACAGGTGCGGAACTCCTCCCAGTCTTTTTCCTGGCTCATGTAATTGAACCGGATGACAGGTGCGTCCTCGGGTCGAGCCGAGCGCAATGTCACAGCACCCCGTGATTCCGATCGCATCGGACCCACATGTGCTTGGAACCCGTGCCCCTCGGCCGCAGCCTGCCCGTCATAGCGCACCGCCATCGGCAGGAAGTGGTACTGGATGTCGGGGTATTCGACACCCGGCCTTGATCGGATGAAGGCCGCGCTTTCGAACTGGTTCGAGGCACCAAGGCCGGTCTTGGTGAACAGCCATTGCGCCCCGATCAGGCCTTTGCTGACCAGGTTCCAGTGTTTGTAGAGCGTGATCGGCTGAAGCGAGGCTTGCTGGATATACAGCTCCAAATGGTCCTGTAGATTTGCGCCAACCCCCGGACGGTCTGCAACAACTCCGATCCCCTGCTCAGCCAAATGCGCAGCCGGGCCGATTCCAGACAGCATCAAAAGTTTCGGCGAATTGATGGACGAGGCTGCGATGACCACTTCGCGGCGGGCGCGGATGACCTCTGTCTTGCCGCCACGGATCAGTTCAACACCAACAGCGCTTCCGTTTTCCAGAACAATCCGGGTCGCAAGACCGCGCACGATATCGCAGTTCTCGCGCTTGAGCGCAGGCCGCAGATAAGCATTTGCCGCCGACCAGCGCCGCCCTTTCCAGACGGTCTGCTCCATCGGGCCGAAGCCTTCTTGCTTTTCACCGTTATAGTCGCCCGTGATTTCATACCCGGCTTGCTGGCCCGCATCGACAAAGGCCTGGAACAGCGGGTTCGCACGCGGGCCCCGCGACACATGCAGCGGCCCGTCAGTGCCCCGCCACGCGGAATCACCACCATGACCGCCGTCATGCCAGGTCTCCATCCGTTTGTAATACGGCAGCACATCTGCATAAGACCAGCCATCCGCGCCCATCTCGGCCCAGGTATCGAAGTCCCGGGCGTGGCCGCGCACATAAACCATTCCGTTGATCGAAGAGGATCCGCCGATCACCTTCCCTCGCGGGCAGGCCAGGCGGCGGTTGTTCAGATGCGGCTCAGGCTCGGATTGATAGCCCCAGTCATAGCGCGACATGTTCATCGGATAGCTTAGCGCGGCGGGCATCTGGATAAACGGGCCCATGTCGGTACCGCCATGCTCGATCACCAGAACCGAGGCACCGGCCTCACTCAAACGATATGCCATCGCGCAGCCTGCGGAACCTGCGCCGACGATGACGAAATCTGCTTCCATTTTCGGGTCTCCATTCTCAACCGGAGCCAAGATTTTTCATCGAAAAATCTCTGCCTGACCGGAGAGGGTCTTGTTAATTCGGGTTGTTACTCTCCGCGTGGAAAGCGTTGGCTTTCCTCGACGATATTCAGATCCATGTGGTTACGCATGTACCGCTCAGATGCTTTCTGCAGGGGCTGGTAGTCCCACGGATAATACCCGCCCTGGCGCAACGCCTCGTACACGACCCAGCGACGCGCCTGGCTGGCGCGAACTTCGGCGTCGAACCGATCCAGATCCCAACGGGCATCGGACTTGGCACGCAAGGTCTGCAACGTTCCTGCGTGCTCTGGCCTGTCTGCGAGGTTCTCCAACTCGGAAGGGTCCGTCTCGAGGTCGAACAGTTGATCAGGGTCTAGCGCACATCGGTTGTATTTCCATTTGCCATAACGCAAGGACACCAGTGGCGCATAAGAGGCCTCGGCTGCATATTCCATCGCGACCGGCGCACTGCGCTCGTGCCCCATGGCCAGCGGCACAAGGTTTTCGCCATCTGTCCACGGCGCGATCTCTGCCATATCGACACCGGCAAGAGCACCCAAGGTCGGCGTCACATCTATGGTCGAAACCGGAGCGTCGATCCGGCCCGCTGGCAGATCGGGTGCACAGATCATCAGCGGGACGCGGGATGACCCTTCATAGAAGGTCATCTTGAACCACAATCCGCGTTCACCAAGCATATCGCCATGATCCGAAACGAACAGGATGATCGCCTCTTGCCGCGTAGTCTCTAACACCTCGAGGATTTCTCCGACCTTGTCGTCCAGATAAGAGATATTGGCGAAATAAGCGCGGCGTGATTTGCGGGTATCTTCTTGAGTGATGTCAAAGCTGCGCCAGTCATTGGCGTCAAAAATCCGTTTCGAATGCGGGTCCTGATTATCATAACCAAGGTCGGCAATCTCGGGCAGAAGGTGCTCGCAATCTTCGTACAGGTCCCAGTATTTGCGACGTGCAACATAGGGATCATGCGGGTGGGTAAAGCTTACAGTCAGGCACCATGGACGGTCGTCCTTGCCACGGGCCAGATCGTATAGCTTGGACTTGGCGTTATAGGCCACCTCGTCATCATATTCCATTTGGTTGGAAATCTCGGCTACACCTGCGCCCGTGACCGAACCCATATTGTGATACCACCAGTCAATCCGCTCGCCTGGTTTACGGTAGTCCGGGGTCCAGCCGAAATCGGCGGGGTAGATGTCGGTGGTTAGGCGATCTTCAAACCCGTGCAACTGATCAGGCCCGACGAAATGCATCTTGCCCGACAGACAGGTATAGTACCCTGCACGGCGCAGATGGTGGGCATATGTCGGAATATCACTGCCAAACTCGGCGGCATTGTCATAGACACCAGTGCGCGACGGCAACTGACCGGACATAAAACTGGCCCGACCCGGCGCACACAGGGGCGACGCCGTATAGGCATTCGCAAATCGCGTGGATCGTTCGGCCAGCTTTTTCAGGTTTGGCGCATGCAGCCAGTCGACAGGACCGTCAGGAAAAAGGGTCCCGTTCAACTGATCCACCATCAGGATCAGAATATTAGGTTTAGTCATTTCTCGGCCTCGAGCAAGGTGCTGAGCACGCGCATCGCGTGGTTTACAGCCAGTTGCGGTTCTTCCGGGGCGCTCAGCGCGGCGTGGATATAAAGTCCGTCGATCAAGGCGATCATGTTCCCGGCCGCCTCAACCGGATCGGCCAAATGCGGGCGCAGCGCATAAACCAGGTTCGACCGGATTCGGGCCTGATAAATCTGCCACAATCGCAGGGCGTCGTCATTGGTCTGCGCAAGAACGTAGAATGTCATCCACGCTGCCGTCACATCCGGCGTGAAACAGGATGGGGCAAAGCATGCCCGGATGATCGCCTGCGCGCGTCCACTTGGCGTGGCTGCTTTCAGTTCGGACCGGACCTCTGCCCCGAAATCCGACAGGATGCGGCGCATCGCTGCCAGAAAAATCTGATCTTTACCGCCGAAATAGTGATGTGCCAGCGCGCTGGACATGCCAGCCCGCTTAGCGATCTGGCTGACGGTTACATCGAGGGATTTTTTCGACCCGAGCTCAGCAATCGTTGCCTTTACGATCGCATCACGGCGGATTGGCTCCATTCCGAGTTTCGGCATCCGTACCCCTCAACTGCTTTTGATAGAAAAACGCTAGGAGATTTTTATTGACTCGTCAATTAATAACGTTTTTTCGGCAAAAATCGGCTAGAGTTTAGGTGCAATACTGGGGGTCGTCAGGCTGCTGCGGTTCAACACGGCCTCGCGCCAGGCAATAAAACTGACTGCCAACAGAATCAGCGTGCCGCCGGCGACCACCCACAAATCTACGCTTTCGTGGAAAACCAACGCCCCAACCAGCGTGGCCCAGATCAGCTGTAAGAATGTGACGGGCTGCGTCACTGCTACGGGGGCGGCCTGCAGGGCCAAGGTCATCAGATAGTGTCCAAGTGTGGCAAAACAGGCAACCAGAAACAGCACACCCAAATCATGGAGACTTGGAGGGGACCACACGGCAATGGCGAAAGGTATCAGCGCCATCGTCACCCATATGGACATATGTGCAACCACGACCGAGGGCGGCAGATCTCGCACCAGCATCTTGGCCAGCAGGTAGGATGCACCAAGCGTCAACGAAGTCCCCAACATGGTCACGTGACCAACCGAGATATCCCGAAACCCAGGTCGGAGAATAATTGCGACACCGATCAATGCGACACCAATGGCGGCAATCCGGCGGAAGGCTAGTTTCTCGCCTAGAAACAGGACAGCACCCAATGTGACATAGACTGGCGTCATGTAGTTCATGGCCGTGACTTCGGCCAACGGAATTCGGGTCATGGAAAAAAACCACAGCATCACGGCAATGGCGTGAACCACCCCGCGGATGCCGAACAGTGTCAGATGCCTACGTGTCAGAGGTGTCGTAACGATCAGCCTTAACGCTGGCAGTAGGAACACCAACCCAAAGACAAAGCGCAGAAATGCGGCCTGTATCGGGTCCATGGAGGTGCCCAGAGATTTGACGAGCGCAGTCATGACAACAAAGGACAGACCGGCGGAAAACATCCAGAACATTCCCGCCAATGGCCGATAGGTGTTAGGTTGAGTTGTCATGTTAACGGTTCAACACCGAAACACAGGTGGGAACAAGACCTCAGATCGCCACCAGCTTGACCGCAATCGCCAGCATGACAAAACCGATAACAACATCCAGCACCTGCCATGCCCTTGGGCGGGCAAAGACCGGCGACAGAATCCTTGCCCCGTAGCCCAACGAGAAGAAGAAGACAAAGCTGGACAGCATCGCTCCAATAGCAAAGGCCAACCGGTCATCATATTGTGCAGATATCGACCCGATCAGAACCACCGTGTCCAGATAGACATGCGGATTCAACCAGGTGAATGCCAGCACGGTCAGCAGGACAGACCTCAGACTTGAACGTGTCCCTTCGCTGACATCCATGGAAGACCCGCCGCGCCAGGCCGATAGCAGGCTGCGCAACCCGTACCAGGTCAGAAACACAGCCCCGCCATAGCGCATGACCGGCTCGAACCAAGGAGCAGTCTGAGCAAGCGTTCCGAACCCGGCAACCCCTGCCGCAATCAGAATGGCATCCGATACGGCGCAGGTCAGGCATAGGGCAAAAACATGTTCGCGGCGCAGCCCTTGACGCAGGACAAAGGCGTTCTGCGCACCAATGGCCAAAATCAGACTAAAGCCCAGAGCGAATCCGGAAATCAGAGATGCGGACATGAAACCTCCTGTGTTCGATTTGATTGACTAGAGCCAGTCAGTCGACTTATCAAATTAAAGAAGTTACACTTGGTTAAGCTCTGCTAATGTTGCTGGATCCCAATCACCTTGCCGCACTTTCGGCCATTCTACGCCACGGAAGCTTTGACGCCGCCGCCACAGAGCTGTCGGTGACGCCTTCGGCGATATCGCAGCGGATCAAGTCATTAGAGGATCGGATAGGCGCCGCTCTGATCACTCGTGGTGCGCCCTGCACAGCGACACCCGCCGGCTTGCGCATTGCCAGATACGCCGAGGATATCGGGCTGCTTGAGGCACAGCTGGCCCGTGAACTTGCGTTGGAGGGAACCTCTGGCCCGACCCAGGTGCGCATTGCAATTCCTGCAGACAGTTTGGCCACATGGTTCATCGCTGCGATGGCCCAAACAGATGAATTGCTGTTCGATCTGGTAATTGATGATCAGGACCATTCGGCCGATTGGTTGCGCCGCGGTGAGGTCAGCGCGGCTGTTACCACCGGAGGGCAACCGGTCTCTGGCTGCGATACCCATCCACTTGGGGATTTCAGGTATATTCCAACGGCCAGCCCAGGTTTTATGCAAAAATGGTTTCGGGACGGTGTAACCAAAAGCAGCCTTGCCATGGCACCGTGCCTGACCTTCAATCAAAAGGACGGTCTTCAGAAAGCCTGGTTTGCGCGAGAGTTCGGGCACCACATTTCCCCGCCATCGCATTTCCTGCCATCCTCGCATGGGTTTGTTGACGCTGCGATTGCCGGTCTTGGGTGGGGAATGAACCCGAAAGGGTTAGTCCAGCAGGCTCTGGCAGATGGTCGGCTCTGCCCTCTGATACCAGACGCACCCCTTGATGTGCCGCTGACCTGGCAGGTCGGGCGGGTCTTATCCTCGGCCCTGTCGCCTCTGACCGCCGCTGTAAAGCGCGCGGCTGTCGTCGCGCTTATTCAACGATAGACAGGATTGGCCGATCAGGATGGCTCGGGCGCTTTAGGAATTGGCGTCACCACCCGGTAACAGGCAAAAGCTGCGATCAGGCTGACCAAGACAACGATCAAAACCGCCGCAGAGACCTCGTGCATATGCGCCAGCCCAGCCAGCGCCGCCGACACGATGACCGCAACAATCCGCGAGATGCTTTTCACCGCAGCCGCGCCTTTGACCCGCTGATCAAACGGGGCGACATCCAGAAAATACAGCTTTCGAGCACTGCTGATACCCGTGACCGCCACGGTCACCACAAACAGGGCAATCGCATGGGTGTGCACCTCATGATCGATATGGAGGTAATGGACCGCCAGCAGCCCTGCTCCGGTCAGGGCCACCATCAGAGTGCCTGAGACCATGACCGCCCGGTGGGATTTCAGGTTAACGAACTGCCACAGGGGTGCCGCAACCAGATATCCAGAGGCCGAGGAAATGATCATGGCGGTCAGACCCCTGGCTGAACTGTGATGCGCCTCGGCCGCCATCAGGGCAAAGAACGGAACCGACAGGCCAACAACCACAATCGGCAGGCGCATCACCATATAGCGCCGGAACCAGGCGTGGTTGAACATCGACAAAATGTCAGTGAGATATTCGGACCAATGCCTTTTGCTTTCGCCCTCATGTGCGTCGGAAGTTCTGTGATGCGGGACCTCGGACATCGCGAGGATGGATAGGCCCGACAGCAGGAAGAACACAACTGACACCCCAATCACAACCGAATGCCGCGCAAACGGAGGGTTGCCCAGCGTGATCTGGTGGACCAACAGCACAAGACCAATGGCCGCCAGCCCTCCGGCCCCTAACTGCAGGTATCGCATGATCATCCGTGATCTGGACTGAACGTGGTCGCCCAGCAGGTCTGTGAACAGCAATGTCTGGATCTCATCCACCAGACCGATCACAAAAAATGCTGCAACAAAGGATATTGCCGTCAACGTGACGCTGCCCGTCGCCGCCGCTGCCAGAGCCATGACAAGGCACGCCCCGATCACAACCTCGGTCATCGCGATGCTGCGTTTCTTCCGTTCGCGCAGCGCAATCACCTGGGCCAGAAACACATCGGCGATCATGCTGCCGACCATACGGATCGAAACCAGCGCACCGGCGATGAACATCGGAAGTTCCAGCGAAACCGCAAGAAACGGCAAGACAATGGACGGGCTGCCAAGGGTCCAGGCGACCTGGGACAGAATGCTCTGCCCGGTCAGGACGGGCACATTACGTTTGGCCAATTCAGATTGGGGTTCGGTCATCTGCACTTTGACTCGCTGCTCCAGCTATTCGACCCAGCCTATGAGTTCGAACCTGATCGGCCAATAGCCCTATCCTCCAACCAACAAAAAAACCCGGCCTGAGGGCCGGGTTTCCAAATCTCAGGATGCGGGGCAGATCAAAGCTGCGCCATCACCTCATCCGATGCTTCGAAATTCGTTGTGACGCGCTGAACGTCATCATCATCTTCCAGCGCATCGACCAACTTCATCAGCTTTTGCATATCCTCAAGCCCCAGCTCGGTCGTGGTGCTTGGCTTCCAAACCAGTTTGGTGGATTCCGTTTCACCCAGCGCGGCCTCGAGCGCGTTCGAGACGTCGTTCAGATCGGTGTCGGCGCACCAGATGATATGACCCTCGTCCGAGCTTTCAACATCTTCCGCGCCTGCCTCAATGGCCGCTTCGAACACGGTGTCGGCATCACCAACCGTATCCGGATAGACCACTTCACCCTTGCGTTCGAACATAAAGCCGACGGAACCTGTCTCGCCAAGATTGCCGCCATTCTTGGAAAAGGTCGAGCGCACGGTCGATGCGGTCCGATTCCGGTTGTCGGTCATCGTTTCGACGATGACGGCCACGCCGTTGGGGCCATAGCCTTCATACCGGATTTCTTCGTATTCGTCGCCGTCGCCTGCCTGCGATTTCTTGATCGCCCGGTCGATCACGTCTTTGGGGACCGAGTTTGACTTGGCCTCTTTCACCGCCAGACGCAGACGCGGGTTCTTGTCGGGATCGGGGTCGCCCATCTTAGCGGCAACAGTGATCTCTTTTGACAGCTTGGAAAACAGTTTGGACCGCGCGGCGTCCTGACGTCCCTTGCGGTGCTGGATATTGGCCCATTTGGAGTGGCCTGCCATGGTGCGTCCTCGTGATAGTGATTGCGTATTTGGCGCCCATATAGACGTTTGCGGGCCATGGGATCAAGAGACCGGCTTGCGACGGCTTCTTCTGCGAGTATGTTGGCGGTATGACGACAGATCAGATCATACTTTTCGCTCTCTTTGCCACTGTATTCGGAATGCTGCTTTGGGGGCGGTTTCGCTATGATCTTGTTGCGTTTTCCGCGCTTCTGATCGGAGTGGTGTTGGGTGTCGTGCCCGTCGATGACGCTTTTGCCGGTTTTGGTCACTCGGCGACCATCATCGTCGCGCTGGTTCTGGTCGTTTCGGCCGGGCTGGTCCGGTCCGGTGCGGTATTCCTGATCACGCGATCCTTGGTTGACGCGTCACGCGGCCTTGGGGCCCATATCGCCTTGATGGGCGGTATCGGGGCGGTTCTGTCCGCCTTCATGAATAACGTCGCTGCCTTGGCCCTGTTGATGCCGGTCGACATTCAGACCGCACGAAAAGCCGGACGAGCCGTCGGCCTGACGCTAATGCCGCTCAGCTTTGCAACAATTCTGGGTGGGATGGCGACCCTGATTGGCACGCCACCGAACATCATCATCGCCTCAATCCGCGCAGAAACTCTGGGCGAGCCCTTTCGTATGTTCGATTTCGCCCCTGTGGGTGGCATTGCTGCGATTGCCGGGCTTGCCTTTGTCTCGTTGGTGGGCTGGCGATTGATCCCGAACCGGGGACCGCAAACCGAAACCTCTGAGGCGCTGGCCGAATATATCGCAGAACTGACCGTCCCACCGGAATCGCCGTTGATCGGCAAACGGGTCAGCGAGCTTTATGAAGATGCCGAGAAATCCGACGTCGCCATCATCGGCCTGATCCGCGACGGCAAGCGCCGCTATGGCCGGTCGGCCCATGCAACACTGAATCAGGGTGACGCGCTGGTGCTTGAGGCCCGCCCCGAGGCGCTGGATGAATTCCGCGCGGCGCTGAAGCTGGATTTTTCGGACACACGTCGACAGGAGCTTCTGACCGCTGAAGGCGACGGGCTGGAAGTCGTCGAGGTTGTCGTGACCGAAAACGCCCGCATCACCGGGCGTACGGCGCAGGGGTTGGGATTGGCATGGCGGCAGAGCACCGTTTTGATGGGCATTTCGCGCCAGGGCCGCAGCATCACCGAACAGGTCCGCAAAACCGAGGTTGAGGCTGGCGACATCCTGTTGTTGCTGTGCCCGCGTGATCGCAGCGCCGATGTGACCGAATGGCTGGGATGCCTACCGCTGGCCCAACGCGGTCTGAACGTCACCGCCAATGAAAAGGCGTGGCTTGCGATTGGCCTGTTTGCCACCGCGGTGCTGGCGGCCAGTGTTGGGCTGATCTACCTGCCGGTCGCATTGGGGCTTGTTGTGGTTGCCTATGTGCTGACCAAGATCATGCCAATCGCGGATCTCTATACTCACATCGAATGGCCAGTGGTCGTTTTGCTGGGCTCGATGATCCCACTGGGCAGTGCGCTGGAAACCTCGGGCGGCACCGAACTGATCGCCAATGCGCTGATCCAGTTAACTAACGGCCTGCCTGCATGGGCTATTCTGACCGTTCTGATGGTGGTCACCATGACCCTGTCGGACGTGTTGAACAACACCGCCACGGCGATTGTGGCGGCCCCGGTCGGCATTCAGATGGCCCGCACGCTTGAGGTTTCCCCCGACCCGTTTCTGATGACGGTCGCCGTTGCAGCCTCGGCTGCGTTCCTGACGCCTATCGGGCATAAGAACAACACGCTGGTTCTGGGTCCGGGTGGCTATCGGTTCGGAGACTACTGGCGCATGGGCCTGCCGCTGGAAATCCTGATCATTGCGGTTTCGATACCCGCCATCCTTGTGTTCTGGCCGTTGTGACGGGTAAGAGCCGTTTCATGAAACGATTTCTGATCCTGCAGTTACGCCCGGAAACCGATGCGTCCGATGCCGAATATGCCTCGATTCTGGACAAAACCGGCTTGAGCCCCGAACAGACCCACCGCATCCGGCTGGACTGCGAAGACCTGCCCGACGGTCTGGACGTGACCGACTATGCCGGGGTGATCGTCGGCGGTGGCCCCGGCTGTGTCAGCGATGATCCGGCGACAAAATCGCCGACGGATGCCCGCACCGAAGCCGCCATCATGGGCCTGATGCCGCAGATCACCGCGCGCGATCATCCGTTCATGGGGTGCTGCTATGGGCTGGGTATTCTGACCGCACATCTGGAGGGCGATGTCAGCAAGGACCAGTTCGGAGAGCCCGTCGGCCCCTCAACCTGCCACGTGACAGAGGACGGTGCGACCGATCCACTGATCTCGGGGCTGGGTCAGAGTTTTGATGCTTTTGTGGGCCATAAAGAGGCTGTGCAATCCCTGCCAGATGGGTGCGTGCATCTGCTTGCCTCGGACCCTTGCCCGTTCCAGATGATCCGCTGGGGTCAGAATGTCTATGCCACACAGTTCCACCCCGAGGCGGATGCCCGCGACTTTGAAGAGCGCATCACCATCTACAAACACCACGGCTATTTCCCGCCCGAAGATGCGCAGCGTCTGATCGACATTTGCCACGCCGCCAATGTCACTCTGCCCGGTGAAATCCTGCGCAGGTTCGCCCAACGCTACGGCTGACCCTACGGCGCGGTTGCCTGCGGCTTTGACCCTCGCTTACGCTGGTCCGAACGGCTTTGGGAGGAGTTGTAGTTGGATCTGCTTATTAATGTCGGCCTGCCACTATCGTTGGCCATAATCATGCTGTCCTTGGGTGTCGGGCTTGAGATCGCCGATTTCCGCCGGGTTGTCAGCAGACGATACCCTTTTGCGATAGGGGCGTTCTGCCAGGTGATCTTGCTTCCCATTGCGGCATTTACGACGGTCAAACTCTTTGCACTGCCACCGGAAATAGCAGTCGGTGTTATGCTCCTCAGCTTTTGCCCCGGCGGTGTTACCAGCAATATCCTGACTAAACTGGCCAAGGGTGATGTCGCTCTTTCCGTCAGCCTGACAGCCATCATCAGCTTGTTGTCGATGGTGACGGTACCCGTATTGGCCGCATGGTCGATCAATCACTTCATGGGCGAGGACGCACCCGAGGTTTCGATCACCGGGCTGGCCATAGCGATGTTCCTGATCACCACCCTGCCCGTCGCTATCGGCGTCAGTATACGGCATTTCGCAAAAGGATTCGCAGAGCGGGTCGATGCCCCATTGTCCAAACTGGCTTCGATTCTTTTCGTCCTGATCGTTCTCGCCGCGCTGGCCGGGAACTGGGAAATGTTCGTCGAAAATTTGGGGCTGATGGGGTCGGCGTTGATCACCCTGAACATTGCGCTGCTGCTGATCGGGCTGGGACTGGCCCGCGCTGTGAACCTGTCATGGAACGAGAGCAAGACGATCTCAATCGAAACTGGCATCCAAAACTCGACTCTTGGCATCACATTGGCAGCGCTGATTACCAGCACGGAAAACGGGCTAAGCCCTCTTGCTCTGCCATCGGCCGTCTATGGTATCTTGATGTATGTCGTCGCCCTGCCATTTATCGCCTGGCTGCGCCGCAGCTGAGAGGAAAGAACATGACCAATAACACCGCAGATGCCATTGTCGTTGGGGCTGGGCTGGCCGGGCTTGCGGCCGCGGCCGAGCTAGGCGACCGCGGAAAAAAGGTGATCATACTGGATCAGGAACCCGGTCATTTCCTCGGCGGTCAGGCATTCTGGAGCCTCGGTGGACTGTTCATGGTCGACACGCCAGAACAGCGCAGGATGGGCATCAGGGACAGCCACGAACTGGCCTTGCGTGACTGGCAGGGCAGCGCGCAGTTTGACCGCGAAGAAGACGCTTGGCCCCGCAAATGGGCCGAGGCCTATGTCGAATTCGCCGCCGGTGAAATGCGGCCCTGGCTGCACGATATGGGGCTGCGATGGTTTCCTGTGGTTGGATGGGCCGAACGTGGCGGTTCTTATGCCGATGGGCATGGCAATTCGGTACCTCGGTTCCACATCACATGGGGCACCGGCCCTGGTGTTCTGGAACATTTCATCCGTCGCGTGCGCGAACATGTCAGCACAGGCCTGATCCAGCTGAAGTTCCGCCACCAAGTCAGCCATATCATTATGCAAAACGGCTGTGCCAAAGGCGTCTCGGGAGAGGTCTTGGCTGAGGACGCAGCCGCGCATGGCGCCAAGACCAACCGAGAAGAGGTTGGGGAATTCGAGGTCTATGCTCCTTCGGTCATCGTCAGTTCGGGCGGTATTGGTGGCAATTTCGAAATGGTGCGCAAGAACTGGCCGCGCGACCGCCTGGGCGAACCACCCAAAGACATGATCGCGGGCGTGCCGTTCCACGTTGACGGCCGCATGATCCCCATCAGCGAAAAGGCCGGTGGACATGTGATCAACGGCGACCGGATGTGGCATTACACCGAGGGCGTCAAAAACTGGAACCCTATCTGGCCATCGCACGGAATTCGTATCCTGCCCGGCCCAAGCTCTATGTGGTTTGACGCGCGCGGCAATCGTCTGTTGCCCCCTTGTTTGCCGGGGTTCGACACGTTGGGCACGCTGAAAGAGATCCTAAAGACCGGTTATGAATACAGCTGGTTTGTACTGACGCAGAAAGTCATCAAAAAGGAATTTGCGCTCTCCGGGTCGGAACAGAACCCGGATTTCACCTCGGGCAGCTGGAAAGAGGTTATCCGTCAGCGCATTTTGTCAGGATCGCAAGCCACCGCGCCGGTCGAGGCCTTCAAACAACACGGGGAAGACTTCATCGTTGCCAACACTCTGACCGAACTGGTCAGCGGCATGAACCAATTGGGTGGCGATCTGATCAATGAGGCGCATTTGCGCGCCCAGATCGAAGCGCGGGACTCACAGGTCGACAACCCGTTTACCAAGGACGCGCAGATGGCGGCTATTCTGGCGGCCCGCAACTATCGGGGTGACAGGTTGATCCGCACCGCCAAACCACACAAGTTCCTTGATCCTGCCAATGGGCCGCTAATCGCGGTCAAACTTCACATGCTGACGCGCAAAACGCTGGGCGGTTTGCAGACCAACCTCGACAGTCAGATGATCGGTGCAAACGGTCAGGTCGTTCCCGGGCTGTTCGCCGCAGGAGAGGTCGCCGGTTTCGGCGGCGGCGGCTATCACGGATACAACGCGCTGGAAGGCACATTTCTGGGCGGCTGCATCTTTTCCGGGCGCAACGCAGGACGGTCGCGCGCTGTGGCCTGATTACTGCGTGCGTATGAATTTCAGAACCGGGTCGCCTGCGCTGTCCAGCAGCGCAAGGCTATTGCCTGCCACCGCATAAGTGGCCACGTTTTGCAGGGCGACAAAGAACTGATCCTCGACCTGCTCCATCTCGGGCGGGCAGGCCATCAAAGTGGCCGCAATATTGCCTGGAAACGTAAGCGAATTTCCGGAAATTTCGACCTGCCCTGTGAAACGGTTGCAACCGCCTGAGCCGCTAAAGGCACCGCCTTGCGCAAACTCAAGCTGCGGGGCGCGTTCGCTGTTCAGCACGGCCCCATCCACACCAATCGCCGTCCAGCTTGTGTTTTCCAGCCCCGCCGACGTGGGGCCGCCCGTCTTGACCAACAAAAGGTCGGCTGTATCCGGCGCACCATTGGTCAGGACCGGATACACCGTGTCGGTCGTAAACAGCAGTTGTGACCCACGATATATTGCCCCCCGCACCGCATAGGTCATCCCGTCACGGATCAGAGCATCATCATAGGTCAATTCAAACTCGGCAGGCACCCCGCTCAGCACGTAGCGCTGCGCAGCCAGCGTTACCGCTGGCGCATCCGCAAGCGATATATCCTGCAGCTCGATATATAGCGTCGCGTCTTCAGGCACGGCAATCCGTTCGCGGTAGGAGGCGGTACCGGTCACCGAACCAGCCGATACATCGCTGCCAATCAGCGCCACCATAATCGCACCCATTACGATCAACTGACCAAATTTTGGAAAAGGCATAATCCTGTCCTTTCGTCCAAGTTCTAGAGGAAAAGATTGTGTCTGGATCAGCCTTTACAAGACCGTCAGCGCAAAACCGGCGGGTTCGCGCCGGTGTCACAACGGCCAGATGATCGGAATAAGCAACGAAGCAAGCAGCCCGACCGTCAGGTTCAAGGGGATGCCAACCTTCATGAAATCGACAAACCGATATCCCCCCGGACCATAGACCATCATGTTGGTCTGATATCCGATTGGTGTCGCAAAGGATGCAGATGCCGCCAACATCACCGCAACTACCAGCGGCCTTGGGTCTACGCCGACGGCCTGCGCCAACCCGATTGCGATTGGCGTGACCACTACCGCAACGGCGTTGTTGGAGACGAGTTCGGTAAGCACCGAGGTCAAAACATAGATGGCCCAAACGATCAGGAACGGTGGCAGCGCACTAAGCCCAGGTGCGATTGCATCGACGATCAGGGAAACCGCCCCGGACTTATCAAGCGCGGCCCCGATGGCCAGCATCGAGAATATCAATGCCAGAAGTCGCCCTTCGATAAAGGAAAACGCCTCATCCGCGTCTATGCAGCGGGTGACCAGAACCAGAGCGACCGCAAGAATGGACAGCAGCAGAATTGGCGCCACACCTAAAGCAGCCAATACGACGATCCCGATAAGTGCGCCAATCGCCACCGGAGCGTGATTGCGGCGGAACGCCCGCGCCGAGGGCTGTGTCACGTCGACCATATCCATATCAGCGGCAAGCTTCTGGATATCGGCAGGCGATCCCTCCAACAGCAGAGTATCCCCGACTCGCACCACGAGGTCGTCTAGTTGACGACCGATATTCTGGTTCCGCCGATGTACCGCCAGAACGTAGACACCATAGCGGCGGCGCAGGCGCATCACGCCCAGCGTTCGCCCAACCATACGGCACCCCGGTGTGATCAGCACTTCGACCGTTTTGGTCTCGACCGCAGAAACCTGATCAACACGCTTTAACTCTTTGTTGCTTTGCAGGCTCAGCAACTCGGTCATCTCGGTCCGCAGAACCACGCGATCCCCAACTTCAAGCGTCACCCCTTTGAGGTTGCGCCGCAAAGACTCGTCCCCGCGGACCACGTCAATCAGGCGTACGCCGGGACGCTTGAACAGTTGCACTCCTGTCACTTCGCGCCCGATCAGGTTGCTGTCAGGCGGGATGACGGCCTCGGTGAAGAATTTCATCTTGGACCGGTCACTCAGAAGCGAGGCCATGCTATCGCGTTCAGGCAGCAGGCGCGGCGCAACAAAGCGCAAATAGATCATGCCGTAGATCACCACTGCGATGCCCAAGGGCGTGACTTCGAAAATCGTGAATGCAGCCAGACCCTGAGATCGCGCGACACCATCCACAAGCAGGTTGGTCGAGGTGCCGATCAGTGTCAGCGTCCCCCCCATGATGGCAGCATAGCTGAGCGGGATCAGCAGTTTCGAGGCCGGCACGTTCAACGTGCGGGCAATCTGTACAAAAACCGGGATCATCACGACGACCACGGGTGTGTTTGACACCACCGCCGAGGCCAGAACCACAAACCCCATCAGCATGGCAATCGCGATACGCGGGTTAACCTGCGCCTGTTTCTGCGCAGTTGCGGTAAAGGAATCCAATGCCCCGGTTCTGACCAGAGCCCCCATGACGATGAACATCGCCGCAATCGTCCATGGCGCAGGATTGGACAGAACTGCCAACGCACTTTGATAGGGCAGGATACCGGTCACCAGCATCAGGGCAACGCCCGCGATGGCGACAACCTCGGTCGGGTAAGCCTCGCGCAGGAACATGACAAACATGCCTGCGACAACCAATAGCGCCACGATCGCGCTGCCCGTTTCTGTCAGTTGAAGAAATTGCATTCGTGGTATTCAGTCCGAACCCTGGCCCAGCTTGCGCGCCCGTCGGGCAGTTTCCCGTATTGCGGGCAGCAGGGCAAGCCCAACGTCGCGCTATTGCGGCCCGGCTTGTTGCAAGCGACCCCCAACGCGCACCATTTGCACGGATTTTGCCTGACCATTGCGATCATCGGTTTCCACGAACACACCGCTTAGCGTTGCTTCGCCATTTGCAGGCGTAAACCGCGCCTTGGGCATGCCGGTGATGAACCGGCGCATCGGTTCCAGCTTTTCCATACCAATGACAGAATCGTAATCCCCGCACATCCCGGCATCGGTCAGATAGGCTGTTCCCCCGGGAAGGATCTGAGCATCTGCGGTCGGCACATGCGTATGCGTCCCGACCACCAGGCTGGCGCGCTTGTCGCAGTAATGCCCCATCGCCATCTTCTCGGATGTGGCTTCGCAATGCATGTCGACGATGATCGCCTGCGCCTGCCCACCGCGCGGGTGCGACTTCAGAATTGGCTCGATCGCCGAAAACGGATCATCGAAGGGCCGCTTCATAAAGACCTGCCCCAGCACCTGTACGACCAGAACCTTGCGCCCGCCAGGGGCGGTATAGAGACGATGCCCGCGCCCCGGAGCACCCTTGGCAAAGTTAACAGGGCGCACAATGCGCGGTTCGCTCTCGATGAATTGCAACATGTCCTTCTGGTCGAAAGCGTGGTCGCCCAGCGTCAGGCAATCCGCCCCTGCATCTAACAACAGCTTGGCATGATCCCCGGTCAAACCCATTCCGTTCGAGGCGTTCTCACCATTGATCACCACGAAATCCAGCCGCCATTCGTCGCGCAGACGTGGCAGATGTTGCTGAACAGCCGCGCGTCCAGCGCGGCCCATAACGTCACCCAGAAAAAGTATCCTCATAGAAACCGTCTAAGTGTGGCAATTCGCAAGTACAAGCCGTTAAGCTGACCCAATGAACGGCAAAACTCTTTATTTAGGAGATTCTTTATGTTTCGGATCGGTCTGACCTTTGGTGTCTGTGCCACCCTTGCTGCCTGCTCGGAAGAGCAAGCGGTCAACTCAAACCCACAGCTGCCAAACCCCTCGGCCATCTATTGCATCGACAGCGGTGGGCAGTATGAAATTCGGGACGGAGAGAATGGCCAGACCGGCGTGTGCATATTGCCTGATGGCACCGAAAAAAATGCCTGGGAATATTTTCGCGCTAAAAACTAGGGCTGATACCTTCGTTAAAAGGTCAACACACGGCTTTCAGTTACTACCATATCAAGCGGCTGATCCGTCGATTCCAGCGGCAGCCCGTCTGCTTCTTGCGCATCGAAGGCAAAACCGATGGCCAGAGTCGGGCGTTTCGCGCGCAGCCCTTCCAATGTCCGGTCATAGAACCCGCCCCCATAACCCAGACGCCCCCCATTTGCATCGAATGCCACCAGCGGAACGATCAGAATTTCGGGATCGAAATAGTCATCGACCTCGGGCACTTTGGCGCCAAACGGGCCATCCTTCAGCCTGCCTTCGGGCGTCCAACGAGAGAATTTCAGCGGCTGCCCGGCAGCCTGAATAACCGGTACGCCCACCGGGCCATAAGCGGACGCCTCGGCCATGGCGGGCAGCGGGTCACTCTCGGTCCGGATGGGCATATAACCCGACAGGGGTACTCCGCGGTGCCCGGCCAGAATTTCAGATAGTCGCCCGGCGGCACCGGGCGGATTTGCATCAAACGCAGATTTGCGCCGGGCAAAGGCCGCCTTGCGCGCGGCAGCTTTGATTTCGGTCAGATCGGTCACAATAGCACCACGCTGGCAAGCCCAAGAAAGATAAAGAATCCCATGACATCCGTCGTTGTCGTCACAAAGGTTCCTGACGCCAGCGCCGGGTCAATACCCATCCGGTCCAGCACGACCGGTACTACCGTACCTGCAAAGCCTGCGATCACCATGTTCACGACCAGAGCGGAGCCAATCACGACACCCAGCAACGGCGAGCCGAACCAATACATTCCCACCACGCCCAGAACGGTGGCAAAACACAGCCCGTTCAACATGCCCACCAGCAGTTCCCGTCGGATCACCCGCATTACGTTCGCACCTGTCAGGTCGCGCGTTGCCAGGGCTCGCACTGCGACGGTCAGCGATTGTGTCCCCGCATTGCCCCCCATCGAGGCCACAATCGGCATCAGAATGGCCAATGCCACCAACTGATCAATCGCCGCCTCGAACTGGGAAATCACCAGCGAGGCGCAGATCGAAGTACACAGGTTGACCGCCAACCACGGCAGGCGTCGCCTGCTGGTCGCGGCCACACTGTCGGACAGCGAGCTTTCGTTGCTGACGCCGGCAAGACGCAACATGTCCTCTTCGTATTCCTCATCCAGAACCACCATCGCGTCATCAATGGTGATCACCCCGACCAGCCGTCCGTCACCATCCACCACCGGGGCCGAGATCAGGTGATACTGATTGAACGCATAGGCCACGTCCTCTTCATCCTGATCGACGGGAATGGTATAGAACTCTTCTTCGGCAATTTCGTGCAGAGGCACCTCGCGCCGGGTGGCCATGAGTTTGCCCAGTGTTACCTGTGCTGTTGGCTTCAGCCGCGGATCAACAAGAACCAAATGGTAGAATTGTTCTGGCAGTCCGTCATTGGCACGCATAAAGTCAATGGCCTGCCCAACTGTCCAATGCTCGGGCGCCATGACGACTTCGCGTTGCATAAGCCGTCCGGCCGAGTTTTCCGGGTAGGATAACGCCTGTTCGGCCGCGATCCGTTCGGAATCCTCCAGCGCACCCAGGATGGCTTCTTGCTGCGGCTCTTCAAGGTCTTCCAGCAGATCGACGACATCGTCGCTTTCCATGTCGCGTACGGCATCCGCCAGAACATCGGGACGCAGGACTTCAATAACTTCTTCCCTGACACCTTCGTCCAGTTCAGACAGAATATCGCCGTCGAACTCTTTGTCATACAGACGGATCAACCGGGCGCGGTCATAGGGGTTGATCTGTTCCAGAAGGTCGGCGATGTCGGCAGCGTGCAGCGGGTCCATCAATTCGACCAGCTTGTCGCGGTCATCGACATCAACTGCATACAGAATGGAGGCTACCGTTCGACGATCCAGCGCATAGGCGTCATCATCAGAAGTCGGTTCACTTACGGGTTCGTTAATACCTGTTGTCATATCTGCCCCCGCTCTGTTCGCCCATTGGCCCCTAAATAGAAGAAGCAGCTACCGGAAAACAATGACAATGCGCCGATTTACCGACAACTTTCCTGCCCCTATGCTGTTTCGCAGTCCCAGACAGGCGGAGATGAATGAGTATGGCGCAAAAAACGCTGCTGAAAGGGCGTGTCCTGAGTTTCACTGGCACCCCGTTCGAGGGCGAACCGACCGAGGCTGTCAAAATCAGCGAAGCGGTTCTGATCGAAAACGGTCGGATTTCCAGCGTATCGGATGCCGACAGTCTGCACAATGCCCACCCCGAGGCAAAAGTCGTGGATCATGGTCAGCACGTGATCCTTGCAGGATTTGTTGATGCGCATGTGCATTATCCGCAGACCGCCATGATCGCTAGTTGGGGCAAACGCCTGATCGACTGGCTGAACACCTATACCTTTCCTGAAGAGATGAAATTCGGCGATGCAGCCTATGCCGCTGAGATTGCCAACAGGTATCTGGACCTGACAGCGGCACATGGCACCACCACGATGTGCAGCTATTGCACCATCCACTCCGAAAGCGTCGATGCCTTCTTTTCGGCGGCGCTGCAGCGCAACCAACGTGTGGTCGCGGGCAAAACCTGCATGGACCGCAACGCGCCTGATGGTCTGAGGGATACGGCGCAAACCGCCTATGACCAATCCCAAGCCTTGCTTGAGAAATGGCACGGTATTGATCGCCTGTCCTATGCCATAACGCCCCGCTTTTCCCCCACCTCGACGCCCGAACAGCTTGAGGCGATGGGCGCGCTTTGGGCCGAACATCCCCATTGCCTGATGCAAACCCACCTCAGCGAACAGACCGACGAAATCGCCTGGGTGCGCGAGCTGTTCCCCGAGGCACGCGATTATCTGGACACTTATGAGAAATTTGGCCTGCTGGGTCCCAACGGCCTCTATGGCCACGTCATCCACCTTGAGGCACGTGAACGCGACCGACTGCGTGAGGTCGACGCTGCTTTGATCCATTGTCCGACCTCTAACACCTTTATCGGGTCAGGCCTGTTCGACATGGCAGGGTTAATGCGCGACGGACACCGAGTTGGTCTGGCAACGGATACTGGTGGCGGTTCAAGTTTCTCGATGCTGCGCACGATGGCGTCGGCCTATGAGATCGGACAACTGCGCGGAACGCCGCTGCACGCCGCGCAACTGCTGTGGCTGGGCACCGTAGGGTCGGCCCGAACGCTGAGGCTGGATGACAGCATCGGCAATATCGCCCCGGGAATGGAGGCCGACCTGATCGTGCTCGATCTCGCCTCCACCCCGGCCATAGCTCAGCGCGAGGCCTGCGCCGATGACCTGTGGGAGGCCCTCTTTCCCACCATCATGATGGGCGATGACAGGGCGATTGCCGAGGTTTGGATCGCAGGTCAACCTGTCAGGACCTAGGATTGCAAGGCAAGGGCCAATCGGTTCTGCCGTTCAATCACCCGGGGCAGATCCAGCGTTGCGATCTGCCCGTCCCGCACGATCTGACGGCCTTCGACAAACAGGTGCTTTACCCTCGTCGGACCGGCAAGCAACAGGGCTGCCGGATCCCAACTGCCCGCGCTTTCAATACCGCGCGTATCCCAAATGGCTATATCGGCACGCTTACCGATAGCCAGACGGCCGCAATCAGGTCGGTTCAAGACATCCGCCCCGCCGCGCGTGGCAATCTCCAGCGCCTCGCGAGAGGACATGGCATCGGCACCGCTGGCGACGCGCTGCAACAACATGGCCTGCCGCGCCTCGAGGATCAGATTGCCGCTGTCATTACTGGCCGACCCATCGACGCCCAGACCCACAGGCACGCCGCGATCTCGCATCGACCGTACAGGGGCAATCCCCGAGCCCAACCGGCAGTTCGAACAGGGACAGTGCGCCACGCCAGTCCGGGACCGGGCAAATAGATCAATCTCTGCCCCGTCCAGTTTCACGCAATGGGCGTGCCAAACGTCTGACCCGGTCCATCCCAAATCCTCGGCATATTGACCAGGACGGCACCCGAATTGTTCCTGAGAATAGGCGATATCCTCGTCATTTTCGGCCAGATGGGTGTGCAGCATAACGCCTTTGTCACGGGCCAGAATGGCCGTGTCTCGCATCAAGTCACGACTGACAGAGAACGGTGAGCAAGGTGCCAGCCCGACCCGACACATTGCACCCTCTGACGGGTCATGAAAGGCGTCGACCACACGCATCATGTCTTCGAGAATAGCTGCTTCGGCTTCGACCAGTGAATCCGGCGGCAAGCCACCATCACTTTCACCAATACTCATGGCGCCGCGTGTTGGGTGGAACCGCAGGCCAACCTCGGCAGCCGCAGCAATAGTGTCATCCAGACGCGCACCGTTCGGATATAGATACAAGTGGTCGGAACTGAGCGTGCATCCCGTCAACGCCAGCTCGGCTAAACCGATCTGGGCGGATACGAACATCTCTTCGGGGCCAAATCGCGACCAGATCGGATAGAGCGTTTTCAGCCATCCGAACAAAAGCGCATCCTGCCCGCCAGGCACGGCGCGGGTCAGGGTCTGGTACAGATGGTGGTGCGTGTTCACGAGGCCGGGCGTCACCACACATCCGCTTGCATTATGGATCTCTGCGGTTGCCTGCAACCCGTGGCCGATCTGTTCGATCTGCCCATCTCGGATCAGAATATCCGCGCCAGAAAGCTCACGGCGCTGGTCATCCATGGTCAGGATCGTGTCTGCATTTTTGATGAGGATATCAGTCATCTTGCTCTCCTTGCATCGCCCGTTTCATGCATGGAGTGCAAAAGCTGGCGGAAAACGGGCACAAGAACCAGCCGGATTAAGGCTAATCGGCCTGCCAGTCCGCCGCAACAGTTTTTAGAATTTGCGCAGGATTTCCAGCGCCGCCGCGTGGATCTGCGGGTTTGCCGCCGCCAGAGCCCGACCGCCATTATGGGCGGGGCCGCCTTGCCAGTCTGTGACGATACCGCCAGCCGCATGAATCACGGCGATTGGCGCCTGAATGTCATAGGCGTTCAGACCTGCTTCGATCACCAAATCCACCTGACCCGCTGCAAGCAGAGCATAAGCATAGCAATCCATCCCATAGCGGGTCAGGCGTACGTGCTGTGACACAGCCTCAAACCCGGCACGATCTTCCGACGCGCCGACCTCGGGGAAGGTCGTGAACAGAATTGCCTGGTCCAGAGAAGGTGTTGAACGGGTCTTCAGGGACATATCGCCCGTAGGACCATGGCTTCGCGCGATATCCGCCGAGCCGATGAAGCGTTCCCCGATATACGGCTGGTCGATGATCCCCATGATTGGCCCGTCCTGCGTGCTAAGCGCAATCAGAACCCCCCATGTCGGTGTCCCGCTGATAAACCCTCGGGTGCCGTCGATCGGATCCAGAACCCAGGTTCGGCCACTTTGCCCCTCGTGCTGCCCATATTCCTCGCCAAAGATTCCATCTTGGGGCCGATGTCGGGCCAAAACCGCGCGCATAGCTTTTTCAGCTGCGCGGTCGGCGACAGTGACCGGATCAAATCCCTGATCCAGCTTATTCGAAGTCTCAAGATTAGACTGCCTGAAAAAAGGAAGAATGGCCGCACGCGCCGCGTCGGCCATTTCTTCAGCTACTTCAAGATCACTCAGCGACATCTTATCCATACGCTACCCGTGCGTTCCGTCAGGATCAGAGTCAACCCGCGAAATCAGGCAACATCACTCAGAACGCGCGCAAGCTCGAACAAGCGGCGACGCTGGTTTTCCGGTATGGCATAGTAAGAGCGGACGAGATCCAGGGCCTCTTTGTCGCCCATAAGGTCTGCAGGAACCGATTTCTTATCCGAGCTTCCTTTCTCGACTTCTTCCAGGCCTTCAAAGAAGAAACTGACGGGAACATCCAATGCCTCGGCAATGTCCCAAAGACGAGACGCGCTGATTCGATTGGCACCGGTTTCATATTTCTGGATTTGCTGAAACTTGATACCAACTTGCTGTGCCAACTGCTGTTGGGTCATGCCAATCAGCCAGCGGCGATGCCTGACGCGTTTGCCCACATGGACATCGACGTGATGGGTCATTGGTACTATCCTCCCTTACACACACAACTGAAACGGGTGCGCAACATGCTTTGTTACCGCAACATTAGCGAGCCCGACTTAACCACTCCCTAATTTGGAACATGCCCCCCAAATCAGCACCATAGCGCACTATTACGTTTTTTGGCGCTTTTTTCAAGAAGGTTGAATCTGATTCCACAAACAATGGTTTATAGTTGTGTTGTGAATACCGCGCACACGTTGATTCCGATCTGGAAACAATCACCTGATCAACACCGGATTAACAGGGTCTTCAGCAGGGTAACAGATTGACAAGACCACGACAGCACTGACCTATGCCCGAAAAGACGGAGCCAAATCATGCTGGCGTTTCATATCCAGACCAACGGGGCCAAGGCCCAGCTTTGCAATATTGACCCGCCAGAACCCGGCGACAGCCAGGTCTGCATTCAAATCAAAGCCTGCGGTTTGAATTTTGCGGATCTCCTTATGCAGAAGGGGACGTATCAGGACACCCCGGTGGCGCCCTTTTCCTTGGGCATGGAAGTCGCAGGGATTGTTCGCGAAATTGGAAACAATGTACGCCACCTGAACCCGGGTGACCGCGTCGCTGTCTATTCCGGCCAGGGTGGCCTCGCTGAATTCGGAGTGTTCGACGCCGATCGTGCAATCGCAATCCCTGACTCTATGAGCTTTGAAGACGCCGCCGCAATTCAGATCACATATGGCACCAGCCATATTGCTTTGGGTCATCGTGCGCGGCTCAGGCCCGGCGAAACCCTGCTGGTGACCGGTGCGGCAGGTGGCGTCGGCCTGACGGCGGTAGAGATCGGCAAGCTTATGGGCGCCACGGTTATTGCGCAGGCGCGCGGTAGTGAGAAACTCAAGGTGGCACAGAGGGCCGGGGCCGATCATCTGATCGACGCATCCGAAGATCTCCGCGCCCGTGTCCAGGCATTAGGAGGCGCGGATGTCGTATATGACGCGATCGGCGGCGATGTGTTTAAAGCCGCCTTTCGCGCGACCAACCCCGAAGGTCGCATCTTGCCCATTGGCTTTGCGGGCGGTGAGGTGCCGCAAATTCCGGCCAACCACCTACTGGTCAAGAACCTGACAGTCATCGGGCTCTACATCGGAGGCTACTTGAAGTTTCGACCTCAGATTGTGACGGACAGCTTTGAAACGCTGTTTCGCTGGCATAGCGAGGGCCGCATCAAACCCCATATCAGCCATGTTCTGCCCCTGTCCGAAGCCGAACGCGGACTGGCCATGCTGCGCGACAGGACGGCCACCGGGAAAGTCGTCATAACCCCCTGAGGGATGATCAACCGACAACGGCTTTGAGCGGCACCCCCCCAAGCAAACGAAAGTTCTGGCGCACCAGCGTCGCCAACGCCTCAACCACGGCTCCGCGGCCAGTTTCGCCGCCATACAGATTTATCATATGCGCAGGAAGCTCGGGCAGGACGCCACCCGAATCGATCTGGGCAAGATGTGCGGCCTCTGTCCCTTCGAGCATGGCATGAACCGCCAAATCGGCGCTGACGGTTGCCTCGATAGTACGGTCATTTTCGGTTTCCACCGAAAGCTCCCAGGGAATTCCAGCCGCGTCCAGCGCAGCAATGACCTGCGGCCTGAACAGACACCGACGCCCAAGCGCTAGCGGAATGGGGCGTTTTCGCCAGGCAGACCCGCCCGGCGCACCAATCCAGCGCAAAGGAAGCTCGGCAATCGTCTCGGCCCCTTGCCCCACTGTCGCCTCGGTCGTTAGGATCAAATCGCAGTCTCCGCGCTTAAACATATCCTTCAGTTGCAGCGAATAGGAGGAGATAAGCTGCACACGGACGCGTGGGAAATCCGCGTTGAATCGCTGCAGCACCCGGGGGATCGCCGGATAGACGATATCATGCGGCACACCAAGAACGACCTCGCCCTCATAGGCCTGATCCGTCAGCTTGGACATCACCTCGTCATTCAACGAGATCATGCGTCTGGCATAGGCCAAAAGCTGTTCGCCCGACGCTGTCAGCGCGATGGTTCTGCCACTTCGGTCCAGCAGCTCCAGACCTAAAAGCTCCTCCAACCGCTTTAGCTGCATCGATACGGCAGATTGTGTCAGGTGCAGGAAACCGGCTGCCCGCGTCACGCCACCCTGATCGGCAACTGCCACAAAGGAGCGGAGAGTGGTGATGTCCAAATTTCGCATCTTCACGATTCCTTATGGATGTGTTCAATAATATTCATTTTCAAAATGTGTCACAGCCCTCCATATAAATCAAGGAAGTTGATGCAATAGGCACAACACATCAGCAAAACCGAAAGGACAAGGCTATGACGCAAATCACAGCTTCAACATATTGCAAACCACGGCAGCGCTTTAAGCTCACTTCTGTTCTGGATGCACTATCGCTACGGCGCCAACGCTGTCAGCTCGCCAGATTGGACGACCGCGCCCTTCTCGATATCGGTATTTCCCGTGAAGAGGCCGAAGCCGAAGCAAAACGCCGCATATGGGATGCTCCGGAATTCTGGCAAAAATGAACCTAATCCACTACTTTTACCACTGAATGGCGGCTGACACCTCGAAGCCGCCATTTTTGTTGCGTGTTTTAGCCTGTTTCCCGCGTTAAACCCTTGAAACACAGCCCGCACTTGCCGATATTTGCGAGGAGCGCGGCCTGACATCAGGACGCAAAAAGAATATGTGGAGGGAGACCTTTTAATGGCACAATTTGACACGATCCGGACGGCGACCGGTACGCGCGCTGCCCAGATTGACGAGGGCCTGCGCGCCCATATGAACAAAGTCTACGGCACAATGTCCGTGGGCATGCTGATTACATTTGCAGCGGCCTGGGCCATAGCTGGCCTAGCGACCACAACCGACCCTTCGGCGGCTGCGGCACAGCTGAGCTCTGACAAATATCTGACGTCGCTTGGGTATTCGCTGTTCGCCTCGCCGTTGCGCTGGGTCATCATGTTTGCCCCGCTGGCCTTTGTCTTTGGCTTCAGCGCCAGCATCAACCGCCTGTCGGCTGCAACGGCACAAACAGTGTTCTACCTGTTTGCCGCAGTCATGGGCGTTTCGATCAGCTGGATATTCCTGGTCTTCACCGGCGAGTCGATCATTCAGGTCTTCCTGATCACCTCAATCGCTTTCGCGGGGCTTTCCCTGTACGGCTACACGACCAAGAAAGACCTGTCCGCAATGGGCACCTTCCTGATCATGGGTGTGATCGGGCTGATCGTTGCCTCGGTCGTGAACATCTTCCTGGCCTCGTCTGCAATGACGTTCGCGATTTCGGTTCTGGGTGTTCTGATCTTCGCCGGTCTGACCGCCTATGACACCCAGAAGATCAAAACCACCTACTTGCAGATGGCACATACCGGCGATCAGGAATGGCTGGGCAAAGCAGCCATCATGGGCGCGCTGAGCCTGTATCTGGACTTTATCAACATGTTCATGTTCCTGCTGCAGTTGTTTGGAAGCCGTGAATAGTCCGGACCACCAACCATTTTGAAAATGTCAAAGGCGGGCCGATTGGTCCGCCTTTGTTCTTTCTGGTTAGCGCACTGGCTTTAGGCTCAAATGCCGCAACAAAAAAGGCCTCTCATCCTGACGATGAGAGGCCCTTCAATTCCACAGTAATATGAATTTAACTGCAGTTCAACTGAACAGCAAATCCGGAACTGCGCTTTTCTGAACCTTTGCGATAAACGTCGCCGACAGGCAAGCAGCCAGTGAATTGTTCAGCGCCAGTACCAAAGTTTGCACCAATCGTATTTGGAACCCTGGTGCGGCTATTTTCGGTACGCACGACGCCGAAAAGCGTTCCGTTCACTTCAACAGTGCTCAGGAACAGGTTTGTATCTGAGCCGGAAACGACTACTGCGCTGGTATCGCTGCGCGCGCCATTTTCTATTGCAACACGTGCAATTTTACCCGGATCGGTCTCGTCCGTTGAAACTCTGACCGGGGGCAGCTCTGCCAACTCTGCCGGAACATTGGTGGACTCTGGAACAAACGCCGCCGCACCCGGCACTTCGCTGATGCTCCGCGGCTCACCATCAATGCCCGTAAAGCCAACACCCTCGCGGTTATAGGGGTCTTCACAGGCTGCGAGAGCCAGAATAGTTGCTGTGGATAACAAGATTTTTTTCATGACGGCCAACATTTTGGAACGGTTAGCTCAAGCGTAGTTGCAATACATTCCAAAAAGCAACCCAGCGGGCAAACGAATGCCTCGGCTGCTGATGCTTCGCTGCAACGGCCTCCAAGCGCGCTCCGGCTGCCTTGAGCCGATAGATTCAGGTATGAAACATCGTCGCGCAATCGAAAAAGGCCCTGTCGAAACAGGACCCTTGTCATTCTGTCCAAGCTGGACGGCAGATTACTTGATCTTGCCTTCCTTGTACTCGACATGCTTCCGAACGACCGGGTCGTATTTACGAACGGTCATTTTCTCGGTCATGGTGCGCGCGTTCTTTTTGGTCACATAGAAGTGGCCCGTGCCCGCGGTCGAGTTCAGACGGATCTTGATTGTCGTCGGCTTCGCCATGGTTATCTCCTGCGTCCGAAAAGGCAGGGGCCTTTCGGTTGAATTCCTATGAGCGTGCGCTTTTACCCGGTCATGCAGCCGAGTCAACCTGAATTCGGGTAGATCGGCGCAGATTTCATCAAAACACAAGATCGTCCCTGCACCCAGCTTATCGCAGACCTTAACGCGGCCATTTCGGCCACAAGGGATGCCAGCTCAGCAGCCACAGCAAGACCTGTATCAAAGGATGACTCCAGCCGTGACCCAGCTGCGGAACAACGCGATTCGTCTTAGCAATATTAACGCGCGGAGGGCCTGTAAGCCGGATCTTGTTCCAGGGTTGCCCCCTTCGATGACCATTCCTCTAGGCCGTGCATTGCTGCACGGCTCAAGCTGCCAACCCGGTCCCTCTCGGCCAAGACGCACTTAGCGGCGGTATCGGCGGACGCCGACCTGCCCGCGTGGGGACCCTATTTGGCATTGCTCCCGGTGGGGCTTGCCGTGCCACCCCTGTTGCCAGAGGCGCGGTGGGCTCTTACCCCACCGTTTCACCCTTACCATGCACGCATGGCGGTCTGATTTCTGTGGCGCTTTCCGTCGGGTTGCCCCGCCCGGGCGTTACCCGGCACCGTTGTCTTGTGGAGTCCGGACTTTCCTCTCGGGCTTACGCCCCAGCAGCCATCCGGCCCTCCGCGCAAAGACCCGACTAAACTTCCGCTCGGATACCGTCAAGATGTTCCATGAACCCTGCCAATCTTTCGATATCACCCATATCCTCCTTGGAAAGCGGGCCGCGCCGCACCGGAGAAAACCGGCTTCTGAACGCTTTCAGTAAATCCTCGGTGCTGGCCTCTGGATAGCCTACTCTCATCGCAATAAATGCGAAGTGTTTCTCATCTGGAGGCATTTGATCCAGGCAAATACCCTTGAGGACAGTAGGCCCTACGGCCAACCCAAGATGCGCAAGGCGATCCCAATCGAACTTGGAACCAGGATCAAGTTTTCGCTGGGGGGCCAAATCCGAATGGCCGATAACATTCCATGGTTGGATTCCCAGACGGTCTTGAATATCCGATAACAAGTTCTCCAAAGCAGCCATTTGCGGCTCCGAAAACGGAACCAGCCCTGAGTTATCCAGCTCTATCCCAATCGAACGCGAATTGATATCGGTTCGCCCGCGCCACTCCCCTGCTCCGGCGTGCCAGGCCCGGTCCTCTTCGCGCACCATTTGCCAAAGCGTGCCATCGGAACCGATCAGGTAATGCGCAGAGACTTCGAAAGCCGGGTCACACAAGCGATCCAGCGCAGCCTGTGCACTGTTCATTGCGGTGTAGTGGAGAACCACCAAAGACGGCGTCAGCCCATCCCGGCGATCTCCGAAATTGGGGGATGGGTGCCAGATGGGCTGAGGATCAGTTGTTGACGGCACTGCGGAACGGGCTGGGATCCCAGCCGCAAGCATATCCGTCGCCATCAGGGTCAAGCCCCTTGCGGTCCTTCTGGGGACCGCCATTTGACAGGAACTCGATCTGCGCCTGGTCCGCCGATGGGAATTTCGCGCAATTCCGCTGTGCCTTGGCCTGCAGGTTGAACCCCGCACGGCTGTAGAGCTGGGCACCGACCGGATTGGATGTGCTCAGCGCGTATTGGACGATGTTTGGCTGACCATCCGCTCCGCGTTGCGGAACCGCGGTTGGGGAGACAACCTCATAGGTTTGGCTGTTCTGTTCGATTCGAGCAGCATCGGTTTCGATACTACGACGTTCAGAAACCGCAGCAAAATCCTGTTCGTCAGAGATGCCGCTGTTGCTGGCAGTCGGCACCGATGCTGAAGTGGCGGTCGCCTGCGTCGAGGTGCTTGCAAGCGCTGCAGCAGTGGCCGTGGCCAGGTCAGCGCCATCCGCGCCCGATGTGGACGAGCCCAAGGGTTGCTGCGAGACCTCATAGGGTTCCGGCAGAGGGCTTCCAGTGCCGCCCTGCCCTGCCAGCTCAGCTTCTCTTTGCGCCTGATAAGTCGGGGTGTTGAACCCTGTACCCTGAACCGGAGCCACCGTGTTACAGGCGGCCATCAACCCGATTGCGGGGATCAGAATCGAAAAGCGCATCCAGCTGCTCCGTTCTACGTTGTCTTGTTGATCAGAGGATTACCACCATTTCCCCGGCTTGGCCACAAAGCCCGCAGCGCTTTCCAGCGCATAGGCCGTGTTCAGCAAATCGCCTTCGTCCCATGGACGGCCAATCAGCTGCAGACCAAGCGGCAAACCCTGAGAATCAAGACCTGCAGGAACCGAAATACCTGGCAAACCAGCAAGGTTAACCGTCACGGTAAAGACGTCGTTCAGATACATCTGAACCGGATCCGCCTCGGTCATTTCACCCAGACCGAACGACGCCGAAGGCGTGGCCGGGGTCAGGATGGCGTCAACACCGGCGGCGAAAACGTCCTCGAAATCTTTCTTGATCAACGTGCGGACCTTGCGGGCGCGGTTGTAATAGGCGTCATAGAAACCTGCCGACAGAACATATGTCCCGACCATCACACGGCGCTGCACCTCGTGACCAAAGCCCTCGGCGCGGGTTTTCTCGTACATCTCTGTGATGCCGTCGCCCTGCCCCAACTGCGCGCGGCGGCCATAGCGGACACCATCATAGCGCGCCAGGTTCGAAGACGCCTCGGCAGGCGCAATCACGTAATAGGCGGGCAGCGCGTATTTGGTATGCGGCAGCGAGATGTCGACGATCTCGGCCCCTGCGTCTTTCAGCATCGCGGCGCCACCTGCCCAGAGTTTTTCGATCTCGGCGGGCATGCCGTCCATCCGGTATTCCTTGGGGATACCGATCTTCTTGCCCTTGATGTCGCCGGTCAGCATGGCCTCGAAATTCGGGACGGCCAGTTCGGCGCTGGTGGAATCCTTGGGGTCGTGACCGCACATGGTTTCCAGCATGATCGCCGCGTCGCGGACATTCTTGGTCATCGGCCCGGCCTGATCCAGCGAGGATGCAAAGGCCACGATGCCCCAGCGCGAACACCGGCCATAGGTTGGCTTGATGCCGGTAATGCCGACAAAGGCCGCAGGCTGACGGATCGAGCCACCGGTATCGGTCCCGGTTGCGGCCAGACACAGATCAGCCGACACGGCCGAGGCGGACCCGCCGGATGAGCCACCCGGTGTCAGCTGCGCGTCATCATTGCCACGGCGCCACGGGCTGACCGCATTGCCATAGACCGAAGTTTCGTTTGACGAGCCCATGGCGAATTCATCCATGTTCAGCTTGCCCAGCATCACGGCACCGGCGTCGGCCAGTTGCTGCGAAACGGTGGATTCATATTCCGGCTTGAAGCCTTCCAGAATCTTTGAGGCTGCCTGCGAGGGCACGCCCTTGGTGCAGAATAGATCCTTGATGCCGATTGGCAGACCACACATCGACGGCGCATCACCCGCTTTGATGCGCGCGTCCGCTGCCTTGGCACGTTCTATCGCGATCTCGGGGGTTTTATGAACAAAAGCGTTCAGCGCATCGGCTGCATCAATGGCGGTCAAGCAGGCTTCGGTCAGCTCGACCGAGGTGACATCACCGGCACGCAGCGCGTCGCGGGCTTCGGCCAGGCCCAGTTTGTTCAGATCACTCATGTCTTACTCCACCACTTTGGGGACTGCGAAAAAACCTTCGCGTGCGTCGGGGGCATTGGCCAGAACCTTGTCCTGCTGGTTGCCGTCGGTGACCATATCCTCGCGGCGCTTCAGGCGCATCGGTTCGACCGAAACCATCGGCTCGACACCGTCGACATCCACTTCATTCAACTGTTCGATGAACCCAAGAATGGTGTTGAACTCGGATGCCAGCGCAGGCAGCGCGTCATCCTCGACCTTGATCCGGGCCAGTTTGGCCACCTTTGCGGCGGTGCTTTGGTCAATCGACATCGGAAAACCTCATATGCGTCAGGGGGCATTTACCTGTCTGATGCCTCGGTCGCAAGGGTAGCAGGCGGTTGTTCTGCCCCTTCTATGCAAGGAGGTGGCTTAGCCATACAAAATTGCATAGCGCCTATGCACAAAAGTAAACCAATTAGTTCAGAATTCGCCTTGAAAAAGTGAACTGCGCCGTTCACTTCTTACAGCATGGCACAGCCACTAACTGGAGTAAGATGATGAAAACGCTCATGACCGCATTTGTGTTGGCCACTACTGTTCTTGCTACGCAAGCTCAGGCATTCGGACCCACCATGGGTTCGCTAACCCGCGACCTGTCTTTCCCCGATCAGGTTTCCGAACCAGTTACACAGGACAAAACGAAGCTGGGTAACTGACGCCACAACTTCGTCCGGGTCGGATCCCCCTCTCCGACCCGGAATTTCGCATTTGACTGCTGCGTTTGATTTGCCGACTCGCTACGATGCGTCCGAACACACCGCCGGATTTCCGGCAAGGCCACGGAGCATAGAATGAGCGCGCGAAAACAGGCAGTCCTGGACGCAATCGACGCAGCCAACACCCAAGATCCAACCTTAGAGAACGGCCAACCCGCAGCGTTGCTTTACGGACAACGCATGAGCGCTGAACTGGCCAGGCTTTTTCCCGATGCATCGAACTCGCTTGAGATCGCCGCACGCGGGCAACATGTTGAACGCTGGAAGCTGGCCCGAAGTGAATATCCCGAAGGGCGCGCAGGGTATCTGGCTTGGCGCAAGGCGCAGGGCGAACACCATGCGCAAACCGTCATGACCTTGATGAAGCAGTGCGGATTTGAAGAAAACGAAATCCAAGACGCCGGACGCATGGTGCGCAAGCAGGGTATCAAACGTGACATCGAGGTGCAGGCACTGGAAGATGTGGCCTGTTTTGTGTTCCTCAAATGGTATTTCGCTCCCTTCGCCGAAAAGCACTCGCAGGAAAAAATCCTCAGCATAGTCGAGAAAACCGCGCGTAAGATGTCATCCGATGCACGCACCAGGGTTCTGGCCGAATTTGACCTGCCCGCAGAACTGGCTGCTGCGTTTCAGGCCTGAGACGCACGGCTTAGGTGCCTGCGGTAGACTTCGATCATCCAGCCCAACATCGTGGCGTTCAGGATGTGCCACAGAAAATGCGTACCAGTCGGGAACTGCGTGCAAATCGGTGCATCCAAAGCGCGAAAGGTAATCGACACGATCAGGATCACTGCGCCGGTCGCCAGCCCGCGGGCGGTATCAGGCCGGCGTTTCGACAACAGGATTGCGTAAATCAGGATCAATAGCGGCACCGGAGCATAGGCGGCCGATCCGCCCAGACCCGGAATCAGTTGGAACACCGGAATCGTCAAAGCGGCATATGGCACAAACAGGGCCGCGCCGATCCCCGCGTAAAGCGGCCGCAACTGCCAGACGTCGCGATTCATTGCAAAAATATAGGTCAGAATAAAAAGCAGGATGGGTGCAGCATCCGCCAACGCGGACCAGACCTGTGCATGGGTGTGAAACAAATAACTGCCAATTCCGATGCCGACCAGGATAACCACAAGCATTTTTGCCAATGGCATCCCCGGCCCGCGCACCCGCCGCCACATAATGAAAGCCGCAATCAAAAAGGCGGTATTCGTAACCGCATTTATCGGCTCTGCCCAATAGGCAGGCGATAAACGCTCACAATAGCTGTCAATTTCCCGAAACCAATCCATGAAATTTTACATACCCGATGCTAGTCTGCTGCCAACAGTTCATTTGGGAGTGCTTTTCATGAATATCATCTGGCTTGGGCATGGCAGCTTTCGCATTGAAACAGCAGGACAGGTTCTGCTGATCGACCCTTGGCTGACCGGCAACCCCGTTTTGCCTGAAGATCAGCATGACGCTGCTTTGGAAGGCGCGACACATATCCTGCTGACACACACGCATTTCGATCATGTCGTTGACATTGTCTCATTGGCCAAACATCTGAACGTCCCCGTGGTCGGTCAGTATGACCTGATGGGGTACTGGAGCGAAGCTGAAGGTCTGGAAACAGTCGGCTTCAACAAAGGCGGCACGGTCAACCTGAACGGCGTTATGGTCTCGATGGTACCCGCCTCGCACAGCTCGACATTTTCGACCCCAGACGGGCTGCGCACCGGCGGCAGCGAGGTCGGTTTCATGATCTCATCCGAGGGGCACATGCTCTATGTTTCGGGCGACACCGATATCATGGCCGATATGGGCTGGATGGGGGATTACTATAATCCCGATATTGGTATCCTGTCCGCAGGGGGCCACTTTACCATGGACATGAGAGGCGCCGCCTATGCTGCAAAGCGCTATTTCAATTTCAAAACCGTGATTCCCTGCCATTACAAGACCTTCCCGATTCTGGAACAATCCGCGCAGGTGCTGGCGGACGGTTTGCCGGGTGTCGAGGTGATCGAACCGCAGCTGATGCAAGCCATCAAGCTGTAGCCGCTTGATGAGTAACGCGGTAACACCCTCTCCAGAACTGGTCGCCGTCATACGGCGCTGGAATGATGCGGTTCGCCTCAAGGATCGCGCCGCGCTGATGAACCTGCTCTCGTCATCTGAACATCTGCGGTATCAGGGGTCGGCAGATGGCGAAAGCTGGTCCGGACAGGTGTTCCGCCAGGGCTTTGCCGACCACACCCGCGAAATTCCGGATTTCAGCTGGGACGAACATTCGCTCGAGGCGTTTGAATGCGGTGACATAGGATGGGCCCATTGCGAAGCAACACTTGCATTCACATCAAACGACAAAGCCGCGCTCCATAGGTTCACCTTTGTATTGCATCTGGAAAACGGTGTCTGGAAGATGATCCAGATGCATGTCTCCAACCCGACTTCGAACATGGAGAAAATCGGGATCGAGCATGAAGCGCTGAACGCATTGATCGCGGCAGCTCGGCAGGAATTCACTCAGGATCAACAAGAGGGCGCGGCATCGGTCATGTTTACTGATATCGCAGGTTCTTCTGAAATCACGCGTCAGGTCGGAGATCACAAATGGACCGCGCTCATATCCAGCCATTTCGATCTGGCTGAAAATCTGATTCACACCCATGGCGGCCGACTGGTCAAATCACTTGGGGATGGCACGATGTCGATCTTCTCCTCTGTCCACGACGCGATCCAAGCGGCGACCGAATTCCAGAGGGAAAATGCGGCCCTACAGTCGGATATACCCTTGGGTCTTCGGGTTGGCATTCATACCGGCGATGTCATTCAGCGGGACGAGGATTTCTTTGGATCGGTGGTCAATAAGGCCGCACGGGTGACTGGCCTTTGTGGCGCGAATGAAATTCTTGTCACCGACGTTACCCGATTGCTGCTGGGCGCGACCGCCGGGCTGCAGTTCAGCGCTCCGATTTCGGCTCAACTAAAGGGGTTCGGTGGGCCACAGACGGTCTATCGCGTGGACTGGGCCGAACCCTAGCACCGCAGGCCGGTCCCAACCCAGATTATTTACTGGCCCTCTTTTTGGTGAAGAATTCGCGCAGCAGGGCTTCGCAATCCTTGGCGGCAATACCGTCAAACACTTCGGGTTTATGGTGCGACTGTGGATGGGAAAACACACGCGCCCCGTGAGCTACCCCACCCGATTTGGGATCAGAGGCCCCGTAATAGATCCGCCGAACACGAGCGGCGGCCAAAGCCGCGGCGCACATCGCGCAGGGTTCCAGTGTGACATAGATGTCGTGGTCAATCAGGCGTTCCGATCCGGTCGCAGCACAGGCGGCGCGCAGGGCCAGTATCTCGGCATGTGCGGTTGGGTCGTTCAACTCGCGTGTCTGATTGCCTGCCACGGCGACAACCCGGTCGCCCAGCACGATAGCAGCCCCTACCGGAACTTCGCCGCGTTCACCGGCTTCGCGCGCCTGCTCAAGCGCGATATCCATGTACGATCTGAACTCCATGCCTCTGACTGCATCAGAAACCTGCCTTTCGCAAGGCGGCGGGATGCGCTATGGGCTGCAAATGACTAATACCCCTCCTCCAGGCGACCGGATCGCCAAAGTCCTTGCCCGCGCTGGCGTCGCCTCGCGCCGGGAAGCGGAACGCATGATCGAAGCAGGTCGTGTGGTTGTGAACGGCAAGACCATCGACAGCCCCGCGCTGAACGTTACCGCCAAAGACAAGATCACCGTCGACGGCAAGCCGGTGTCCGAGCCGGAACCGTCACGTCTTTGGCTGTACCACAAGCCACCCGGTCTGGTTACGACGACGAAGGACGAAAAAGGCCGCGCGACGATCTTCGACAAGTTGCCCGAGGACATGCCCCGCGTCATGAGCGTCGGGCGGCTTGACCTGAACTCGGAAGGGTTGCTGTTGCTGACAAATGATGGCGGCATCAAGCGCAAGCTGGAACTGCCAGCCACCGGATGGCTGCGCAGATACCGCGTCCGTGTAAACGGGCGTCCAAAAGACGAGGATTTCGCGCCGCTCCGAAAGGGGCTGGTGATCGAGGGTGAACGGTTCCAACCGATGGAAGTAACACTCGATCGGCAACAGGGTGCAAACGCCTGGCTGACCATTGGCCTGCGCGAAGGTAAAAATCGCGAAATCCGCCGCGCGATCGAGGATATCGGCTTTGCCGTGAACCGGTTGCTGCGCGTCTCGTACGGCCCGTTTCAGTTGGGCAAACTGAAACCCGGAGAGGTCGAGGAAATTCGCCGCCGGGTCATGCGTGATCAGCTTGGTCTTGAGGCTGAGCCCGAGGCTCCGGCCAAACGCCCTGCACGACCACAGCGCAAACGGCCTCCGATCGGCAAGAAATCTCGCAAATGATAAGGGTTAGGTAACCTTCCCCCTAGCGCCGGGGCCGCGCATCCCCTAAGTTTTCCGCAAAGAGAAACTCAGGGAGCATCATGTCCGGGTCCGGAGTACAAAAACTGGCTTACGTGGCCTTATTGGTTCTGTTGTTCGGCGTCTGCACCGGGTTACTGGGAGGGCTGTAAGCACATGGCCAAACGCTTTGGCGGCAAATACAGCCCACACGACTCAGATTCGTCGACAGATCAACCGGCGCGCGGTCAGTTTGATGGCGCGCGCGTAGAACCAGCTGGAGCACGGGCTAATATCCTGTTTATCCCGGCTGTTCCATTGGTGTTTCTGTCGCTGAACGACGGTGCGATCGGGATGACCATTGGACTTGTTGCCGCTGGTTTGCTGACCGGGGCGGCCTTTCTGCTGCGCGAAGGGTTGCGGGCCGAAGCGGCCTATAACGCGCGGCGCACCGCACGGCGCCCGGCAATTCCCCGCAAGATATTTTCCAGCGTTCTGACCGGCCTTGGCGCCGGGTTGGCCTCATACCGATCCGAGTTTCTCGATGCGGCAACCGTGTCTGACGCCAGCCTCATCGCCCCAGTTTTATTCGGCACCGCCGCTGCTGTGTTGCATTCCGTTTCCTTCGGCCTGGACCCTATGTCAGACAAAGGCATGGAAGGCATCGATACCTTTCAGCAGGACCGTGTCGCACGGGTAGTCGAAGACGCTGAGGTGCATCTGACCGAAATGACCGACGCCATCAAACGTGCTGGGGACCGCCGGATCGAAGCGCGGGTCGAGCGATTTCAGGAAACTGCCCGCGATTTGTTTCGCACCGTCGAAGAAGACCCGCGCGATCTGGCCGGAGCAAGAAAATACCTGACCGTCTATCTGCAGGGTGCCCGTGACGCGACGGTAAAGTTCTCGGATGTTTATGCCAGAACACGTGATGCACAGTCGCTGCAGAATTACTCGTCTCTTCTGGATGACCTGGAACAGAATTTCTCTGCCAGGACCCGTAAGATGCTATTGGATGACCGCAGCGATCTGACGGTTGAAATTGACGTGCTGCGCGAACGGTTGCAGCGCGAAGGCGTTCGGTTGGACTGACCGGCCCGAAGTATACAGAGAGGATTACCCCATGTCCGAGGAAGTAAAGAACAAGGCAGTCGAAGCCGAAACGCTGGTACAGGAAGTGACCGCCGTCGCCCTGCCTGACCCCACGGCGGAAATTGTCCTTCTTAAAGAGGCCGACGAGCCTGTAGGTGCTGAAATTCGTAAACGCATGGGCGAGATCGACATGGGGAACACGAATTCCATCGTGTCCTTCGGCTCGGGTGCGCAGGCCGAGTTGCAGGAAATCAGCCAGGCGATGCTGGCGGATGTCCGCAACAAGGATGTCGGTCCGGCAGGTGACAGCCTGCGTAATATCGTGACCACGATCCGTGGATTCTCGGTCAGCGAACTCGACGTGCGGCGCGAGCGTAGCTGGTGGGAAAAACTGCTGGGCAAGGCCGCCCCGTTCGCCAAGTTCACCGCCCAATACGAACAGGTTCAAGGCCAGATCGACCGGATCACGGATGACTTGCTTTCGCATGAACATACGCTGTTGAAGGACATCAAGTCCCTGGACATCCTGTATGAAAAAACCTTGGGCTTTTATGATGAGCTGGCGCTTTACATCGCGGCCGGCGAAGAGAAATTGAACGAACTGGACAGCCGGGACATTCCTCAGAAAGAGGCAGAGGTTCAGGCCGCGCCCGAAGAGGATCAGGTGATGAAAGCGCAGGAGCTGCGCGATTTGCGTGCTGCGCGCGATGATCTGGAACGCCGGGTGCATGATCTGAAGCTGACGCGACAGGTCACCATGCAGTCGCTGCCCTCGATCCGTCTGGTTCAGGAAAATGACAAATCCCTGGTGACCAAGATCAACTCGACCCTAGTGAACACCGTACCGCTCTGGGAAACCCAGCTGGCACAAGCCGTCACCATTCAGCGCAGCGCCGAGGCCGCCGCCGCCGTGCGCGATGCGAATGACCTAACCAACGACCTTCTGACCGCGAATGCCGCCAACCTGCGCGAGTCGAACAAGGTGATCCGTCAGGAAATGGAGCGCGGTGTCTTTGATATCGAGGCCGTAAAACAGGCCAATGCCGATCTGATCGGAACCATCAATGAAAGCCTGGAGATTGCGGATGAAGGCAAGGCCAAACGCGCCGCTGCCGAGCAAGAGCTGCAGAAGATGGAAACCGAACTGCGCGACACTTTGGCCGCAGCCAAAGCGCGCAAGGACGGTATCGGTGACAACGCCGGAACAGCTGTTCCGGGCTAATGGTGGATTGAAGGTGCGGTCACTGGGATATCTGAAGCCCGTATTGGGTCTGGTCGCATTGCTGGCGTTGGCCAACTGCGACGAGGCCCTGACGTCTTCGGTTGCCACTCAACCGCGCCCCGTAGTCCCCCCAGCGCCTGCCCCTAATGCCTATGTACCTCCATCTGCGGCCAGTCAGGATCTGGCGCGGTTCTATCAGCGGGTAGAACGTGACCTGCTAACGCGTGGTATGCTGCGCAGCGATGGCGGCGGGCCGGACACACCCTATGATGCCAGCGATCTGGAGCGCAATTTCGAGACGATTGCCTTTTTCAACGAGTATCCAGATCACGCCGTCACCGCGACCACATACTCGACCGAGGGCCAGCTTAGCCGATGGTCCGCCCCCATCCGTGTTCAAACAGAATTCGCCCCGTCTGTGTCCCCCGAAATGCGGGCAAAGGATGCCGAACAGGTCGAGATCTTTACCGCGCGGCTGTCCAAAGTGACCGGCCATCCGATGTCTGTCGTTACCCGCAAGGCAAATTTCCATGTCTTTTTCGCGGGAAAGGATGACAGTGCATACGTGGTCTCCCGCCTGAAACAGCTTGTGCCCGGTATCGATCAGCCTTTGCTTGACCTGGTTGCAAACCCGCGTTCAAATATTGACTGTTTTGTCATCGCGTCTCCGACCAACCGGTCCCTGCACCGGTTTGTTCGAGCGGTGGTGCTGATCCGTGCTGAATTGCCTGATATGCTGCGGCGCAGTTGCATCCACGAAGAAATGGCGCAGGGGCTGGGACTCTCCAATGACAGCAACGCTGCGCGACCATCCATCTTTAATGATGACGATGAATTTGCGCTGCTGACCAGCCATGACGAGAAATTACTGACAATGCTCTATGACCCGCGTCTTGAGCCTGGCGTGGCTGTCGAAGACGCGCGTCCCGTGGTGCGGATCATTGCGCGCGAACTGATGGGCCAGCAGCTGTGAGCCCAAGATAAGGAGACCCCAAATGGGTATTTTCGATTTTCTGACCGGCGAGTTCATCGACGTCATCCACTGGGTCGACGACACCCGCGATACGATGGTCTGGCGGTTCGAACGCGAGGGCCATGCGATCAAATACGGTGCCAAACTGACCGTGCGCGAAGGCCAGGCGGCCGTTTTCGTGCATGAGGGGCAGCTGGCGGATGTTTTCACTCCCGGTCTCTATATGCTTGAGACCAACAATATGCCGATCCTGACGACACTGCAGCATTGGGACCATGGCTTTCAGTCTCCGTTCAAATCCGAGATTTATTTCGTCAACACGACTCGCTTCAATGACCTGAAATGGGGCACCAAGAATCCGATCATGCTGCGCGATCCGGAATTCGGACCGACCCGCATTCGCGCTTTCGGTACTTATACAACCCGGGTCAAAGACCCAGCAAAATTCATGATCGAAATCGTCGGCACCGATGGTGAGTTCACGATGGATGAGATCAGCTTTCAGGTGCGCAACATCATCGTTCAGGAATTCAGCCGGGTCATCGCAGGATCAGGCATTCCAGTTCTGGACATGGCCGCCAATACCGCCGATCTGGGCAAGTTGATCGCGGCAGAAGTGACCCCGGTCTTGGACGGGTACGGGCTGGAGATGCCTGAATTTTATATCGAGAACATCTCACTGCCACCCGCAGTTGAAGCGGCGCTGGACAAGCGGACATCGATGGGGCTGGCTGGTGATCTGGGTAAATTCACCCAGTATTCAGCCGCTGAGGCGATGACAGCCGCGGCCAACAATCCCGGTCAGGGCGGTGGCATGGGCGCTGGCCTTGGCATGGGAATGGGCATGGCCATGGCACAGCAGATGTCGAACATGGCAGCGGGTCAGCCGAGCGGTCCGTGGGGCGGTTCCGCCCCCGCTGCCCAGCAACCTGCGGCGCATGCGGCGCCTCCGCCGCCACCGCCAGTGGAACACGTCTGGCATATCGCCGTTGACGGGCAAACCAGCGGGCCATTTTCCAAGGCCAAGATGGGCCGCATGGCGACAGAGGGAGAGATCACCCGTGACACCCATGTCTGGACCGCGGGTCAGGACGGCTGGAAAAAGGCGGGTGAGGTACAGGAACTGGCGCAGTTGTTCACGATCTTGCCGCCGCCCCCGCCCGGAGCCTGAAGTGACGGAAAGCTTAGGCAGCAACGTTTAACGCGTATCCGCAACCTTTCTGGAAGAGCAAACGAATGTCTACTTTGGACCGCTACTCAAAGCCCCAAATCGTATTGCACTGGCTGATCGCTGTGATCATCATCGGCGAATGGATCAGCAGCGATGGCATGGGACGGGCCCTGCACGCCCGGCTCGAGGGCAACACGGTCGGGACAGAAGGGGCCACCCCTCATGTCTGGCTTGGCTGCATCGTCTTTGCACTGATCCTGGTCCGCATTCTTCTTCGGTGGCGACAGGGCGCGCCTGCCCCTGTCGAGGAAAGCTCGGCCCTGTTGGCGACCGCTGCGAAACTGGGACATCTGTTGCTGTATGCGCTGATGGTCGCGGTGCCAATCTTCGGCATGTTGGCCTGGTTCGGGGGAATCCATGTTGCTGGTGAGGTCCACGAAACCGTGGGCAATGCCCTGTTGTTCGTCGCATTAGGTCACGCTGCCTTTGCCATCTGGCATCATTTCATCAAACGGGACGGGGTGCTGAACCGGATGCGCCTGTCCTCTGGCCGATAACGCAAATTCGAGGCTTCAATGGCCCCTACCGACCCTAACATTGTAGACGGACACCGCTTTCCCTGCGATCAATGCGGGGCGGATTATCGGTTCAATCCCGGTGATGGTACGCTCACCTGTGACCATTGCGGTCACTCAGAGGCAATTGGCGCCGGACCGTGGGGCGGTGCCAGCCTGAAAGAGCTGGATTTCAACAGTGCGCTTTCGGATCAGCTGCCTGATGATGAGATCGAGGAAACGCGTGTTCTGATCTGCCCCAACTGCGCGGCTCAGGTTGAATTCGACCCGGCCACGCATGCAGCCGAATGCCCCTTTTGCGCAACCCCGGTGGTCACCGATACCGGCATCAGCCGTCATATCAAACCCCGCGGTGTGCTGCCTTTTGCGCTGGATGAGCGCACGGCGCATAAAGCGATGGGAGACTGGCTGGGACGGTTATGGTTCGCCCCAAACGGGTTGAAGGATTATGCCCGCAAAGGGCGCAAGATGCAGGGTATCTATGTTCCATACTGGACCTTCGATGCGGATACGAAATCCACATATCGGGGCGAGCGCGGCATAGTTTACTATGAAACACGCAGTGTCATGCGCGATGGCAAGCGTGTACAGCAAAGGGTCGCCAAGGTGAGATGGTCCCCGAAATCGGGCCGGGTCGCACGGTTCTTTGATGACGTTCTGGTTTTGGCATCCCAGTCTTTGCCCAAGAAGTATACCGACGCGCTGGAACCCTGGGATTTACCCGCGTTGGAACCGTATCAGCCTGAGTACCTCGCCGGTTTTCGGGCCGAGGCCTATACAGTCGAATTGAATGACGGCTACACCGAAGCCCGCACACATATGTCCCGCGTGATAGAACGGGATGTACGCTTTGATATTGGTGGCGATCGGCAGCGCGTTCATGCGGTTGAGACCGATGTGCGGGATGTGACCTTCAAGCATGTCCTCCTGCCGATCTGGATGGCCGCCTACAAATATCGGGGGCAGACGTACAGGTTTGTAGTAAACGGCCGCACCGGGCGCGTTCAGGGGGAACGTCCCTGGTCAGCGCTCAAGATCTCTGTCGCCGTGTGCCTTGGCCTTTTGGTAGCTGCCGGTGTTGGTTACATGGTGGCAACCGGTCAGCAGTGACCCGCGGACCGCATCAGCCCTTGAACATCCGCCAGTCTGACCTCATCCTGCGCCCTGTCAACGCCGATGGGGAGGCCTGTGTGACACTATCCGCTCTGAACAATCTACTGGATCAACGGCATTCCTGCCGCGCCTTCCTTTCTGACCCGGTGCCAAAGGATCAGATCAATCAGATCCTGACCAGCGCAGCCCGCGTTCCAAGCTGGTGCAATGCGCAGCCCTGGAGCGTGACCATCACCATCGGGCCAGAGACCGATAAGTTTCGGAAGGCACTGCAGGATGAGGTAATCGCGGACACGCCATCCCCGGACCTGCCCTTTCCTGCCTCCTATTCGGGCATCTACCAGGAACGACGCCGTGAATGCGGCTGGGCCCTTTACGAAGCCGTTGGCGTTGAACGCGGAGATCGCGCCGGGTCCACCCGGCAGATGATGGAGAATTTCGCCCTTTTCGGAGCGCCCCATTGTGCAATCATATCCAGCCCAACGGAACTCGGCGCTTATGGCGCCATGGATTGTGGTGGCTTTGTTACGGCCTTCACCCTGGCGGCGCAGGCTCTGGGCATAGCGACAATTCCGCAGGCCGCAGTGGCCAGCTATGGCCCTTTTCTGCATCGATATTTCAACATCCCGGATGACCGTCTGATCCTATGTGCGATCTCTTTCGGCTTTGCAGACAAAGACCACCCGGCCAACGGGTTTAGAACCAGTCGCGCCGCGCCCGACGCGTTTGTCGAGTGGGTCGACTGACCATCAAATGGAGGAACCAAATGCGTGCGCTGTTGCAGAGGGTCTCGCTGGCAAAAGTCTCGGTAGGAGGTGCAATGATCGGACAAACCGGTCCGGGCCTGCTGATACTGGTTTGCGCGATGCAGGGGGATGACGACCAAAAGGCCGAACAGCTTGCTGCCAAGGTCTCAAAGCTGCGGATATTCAAGGATGAGGCCGGCAAGATGAACAGGTCGGTTCTGGATATGGGCGGCTCGGCCCTAGTAATCAGCCAGTTCACACTTGCCGCTGATACCTCGCGCGGGAACCGCCCGGGGTTTTCTGAAGCGGCACCGCCAGAGGTTGGAAAACGCTTGTATGAGGTTTTCGCGCATCGGCTAAGTGTTCTTGGCGTCCCTGTCGAAACCGGTCAATTCGGGGCGGATATGGCCGTCGAACTGGTCAATGACGGCCCGGTCACGATCTGGGTCGAAAGCTGATGGAGCAAAGGCAAAAGGCAACCCGAATATGGCAGGCCGGAGTTGACGCGGTTAGTGGATATGCGGCGACGTTAACGGCGCTGAATGATATCGAGGCGCCCGACCAAATTTTAGCTGTCGGCAAAGCTGCGGCGGCGATGACCCGCGCAGCGCTGGACCATTTCGGCCCCCTCCCCGCTTTGGTTGTCACCAAGGATGGCCACGGGGACGCCCTGCCTGACCATGTCAGGGTGATCGAGGCCTCTCATCCCGTTCCTGATATCCGCAGTCTGCAAGCGGGCCGCGCACTGCGTGAGATGGTCCAGTCGATGGGATCATCTTCGCATTTGCTGCTGCTGGCTTCGGGCGGGGCCTCGTCTTTGGCCGAGGACCTTGTAGCTGGCAAAACGCAGGCGAATCTGGAGCAGTTGAACCGAAAACTGCTGTCGGAAGGGTTGAATATCTCTGAAATGAACGCCGAACGGCGCAAACTGTCCCAAATCAAAGGGTCTGGCCTGTTGGCCCAGTTCAAAGGAGCGAAGGCGACTGTACTGGCGATTTCCGATGTGCCCGGCGATGACCTGAACGTTATCGGATCGGGCATTGGCGCACTTCCTGAGCCGCGCGATTTTCAGGGAGTTGCTCGCATCGTTGCATCGAACAAGCATGCCCGTGCTGCCGCCGTCCGACAGGCCATGGCCGAGGGCGCACCCGTTTTAGCGAATGAGGAATGCCTGCACGATGACCTGAAAAGCATAGCAGCCCGTTTGGGGCCACAGCTGCGCAATATGCCCGAAGGCGTCATGGTTTTCGGTGGAGAGCCAACTGTCGTGCTGCCCAGAAATCCAGGCAAGGGTGGGCGCAATCAGGCCCTCGCTTTAGCGTTGGCCAGAGAAATCGCGGGTATTGCTGGGCTGACGCTGCTTGTCGGGGGCACCGACGGCACCGACGGGCCGACCCAGGCCGCGGGGGCGATTGTTGACGGGACCACCTGGGGCGATGGTGCGGAAAAGGCGCTGCGGGATGCTGACAGCGGCAGCTATCTGGAACGCGTAAATGCTCTTTTCGTCACCGGACCGACCGGTACCAACGTAATGGACCTTATTGTCGCAATCCGAAGCTGATTTGACGATTTTCACCTGCACCAAAACCTTTTTGGCCCCGAGACTGACCGAATGAATCCAGCCGACAATTCGCTACTCGACATCGAAGACCTGCCAGATATCGGCATTCGCATGCCGGATGGGTGCCGGCTTTCAGCCCGGATATGGAAGCCGTCGAATGCAGAAAGCCACCCTGTACCTGCCATTCTGGAGTTCCTGCCCTATCGCAAACGCGACGGCACTGCGACACGAGACGCCCTGACCCATCCATGGTTTGCCAAGCGCGGCTACGCCTGCATCCGCGTGGACATGCGCGGCAATGGTGACAGCGAAGGGCTGATGGAGGATGAGTATACCCAGCAGGAACTGGACGATGCAGTTGCAACTATCGAGTGGCTGGCGCAGCAACCGTGGTGCTCTGGTTCTGTAGGAATGATGGGGATCAGTTGGGGCGGTTTCAATTCATTGCAGGTGGCGGCACTACAGCCAGAGGCGCTGAAGGCGATTATCACGCTGTGCTCGACCGCCGACCGGTATGCGGACGACATCCACTACAAGGGTGGCTGCCTGCTGAACGAAAATCTCGGCTGGGGCGCGACCATGTGGTCTTATTCATCGCGCGCTCCCGATCCGGCCCTGCGTCCGAACTGGCGCGAGCTGTGGCTGGACCGCCTTGAGAACGAGCCCTTTCTGCCCTCTGTCTGGTTGCGCCATCAGACTCGGGATGCCTATTGGCGTCACGGGTCAGTCTGCGAGGATTTCAGCGCTATCCGGGCGGCGACTTTGGCTGTTGGCGGCTGGGGTGATGCCTATAAGAATACGGTGCCTTTATTGGTTGAACAGCTTGATTCTCCGGTCAAGGGGATCGTCGGACCTTGGGTTCACAAGTATCCGCATTTTGCTGTTCCGGAGCCCCGAATCGGATTTCTGCAAGAAGCCCTGCGTTGGTGGGACCATTGGTTGAAAGGCCAGGATACTGGCGTCGACCAGGAACCCGACTATCGCGCCTATCTTATGGATGGGGTACGCCCCCAGCGCTGGTACAAGGAACGGCCCGGTTGCTGGGTAACCGAGGATAAAGGCGCGACCTCGCATCTTCCTATTCAAACTCTGAATATTTCTAATGCTGGGCTGGACCAACCCGGACCCCTGGACACGTGCATCCGATCCCCCCAGACCTGCGGGATGGAAGGCGGAGAATACTGCGCCATCTGGTTGGGGCCGGATATGCCGGGCGATCAGCGTGTGGATGATGCATTTTCGGCCTGTTTCGACAGCGCCCCACTGGCCAATGATTTGAACATCGTGGGCGCGCCGCAAATATGCCTGCACATCAGTGCCGACCGTCCCTATGCCCAGATGGCCGTGCGCTTGAATCACGTCCATCCCGATGGGGCAACAACACGCATAACATACGGTGTCCTTAACCTGTGCCATCGCGATACCCATTCGCAACCGACCGAATTGGTCCCTAGCAAGGTTTACGAGGTCACGCTGGATCTGGACCATATCGCTTATCGGGTGCCAAGGGGACACCGCTTGCGGATTGCGGTATCCAGCGCCTATTGGCCGCTGATCTGGCCTTCGCCCGAGTCTGCAGAACTGCATCTGACCGAGGGCCAAATCAAGCTGCCCATCCGTCACGCGGCTAGCGAGGCATATGTATTCCCTCCCCCGGATGCCGAGGCCGCACACGACATCACGACTGTCCGAGACAGCCGGAACTCTCGACAGGTCGAAACTGACATGAACTCGGGGGAAACTCATCTGATTATAGAAGATGACTTTGGCCTTGTTACAGAAAACCACCACGGCCTGACACATGGCGGAACAGCCTTTGAACGTTGGTCGATTCGCCCTGATGATCCGTTATCTGCACGCGGATATTGCCATTGGACACAAGAGATAATCCGTGACGGCACAGAGCTGCGTACAGAAACATCTTGCGAAATGTGGTCAGACGCCGGAAACTTCTACCTCTGTGCTGAACTCAAGGCATTTGAAAACGGCAGTTTGGTATTTTCAAAGACTAAGGAGGATACCGTACCGCGTAATCATATGTGAAATTCAAGCAGGTCTGAGCCGGACTTTTTTCTTGCTCGACCAACCGAATTGCGCCTAACTTGACTGGCGCGTCAATAAAAAAACCCGTCAGGGGCTGACGAGATAAATCACTGGGAGATATCTGAATGAACGAACAAATCACTCACATGGCCAAGCAGGTTACAGCTGGCAAGCTGACCCGCCGCGAATTTATGGGGAAAGCTGCAGCACTTGGTGTGTCTGCTGCGATGGCCAGCACAATGTTTGCCGATGCTGCACGCGCGGCTGGCCCGAAAAAGGGCGGTGATCTGAAATTTGGCCTGCAGGGCGGGGAATCCACCAACTCGCTTGACCCGGCCACCTATGCCAGCTCGGTTCCGTTCCAGAACGGCAAGCAGTTCGGCGACCAACTGGTCGAGGTTGCGCCCGATGGATCGATCGAACCGCGCCTTGCAGAAAGCGTCGAAGGCAGCGCGGATGCCAGGGTCTGGACCTTCAAACTGCGTCAGGGCGTGGAATTCCACAACGGCAAGACCATGACCAGCGAAGACGTGCTGAAAACCATGGAGCGTCACTCGAACGAGGATTCCCAATCCGGTGCTCTGGGAATCATGCGCGGCATCGAATCGATGAAGGCTGATGGCGACAATTTCCAGGTTACGCTGAATGAACCAAATGCCGACCTGCCCTATCTGATGGCCGACTATCATCTGATCATCCAGCCGGATGGCGGCATGGAAGATCCTGGCGCAGGGGTTGGCACCGGCCCTTACCAAGTGGAAGTCAACGAACCCGGCGTCCGCCACGTGTTCAAAAAGTTCGCCAACCACTGGAGCGATTACGGCAATTTCGACAGCGTCGAAGTGGTTGTTATCAATGACGCTACCGCCCGGACCGCCGCGCTGCAATCCGGTCAGGTCCACGCGATCAACCGGGTTGAGCCCAAGATTGCTGATCTGCTAGGTCGCGCACCGAACCTGACTGTGCATTCAACCGCAGGCCGTGGCCACTATGTGTTTATCATGCATTGCGACACGGCACCGTTTGATAACAATGAACTGCGTTTGGCCCTGAAACACGCGATTAACCGTCAGGATCTGGTCGACAAGGTTCTGCGTGGCTATGGCTCGATTGGGAATGACATGCCGATCAACGCGGCCTACCCGCTGTTTGACGGTTCGATCCCGCAGCGTGAATTCAGCATCGAAAAAGCAGCTGAGCATTACAAGAAGTCGGGTCATGACGGCTCGCCAATCATTCTGCAGGTCGCTGATGGCGCCTTCCCTGGTGCAGTGGACGCGGCCGCCCTGTTCCAGCAGACCGCGGCTCAGGCTGGTATCCCGCTGGAAATCAAGCGTGAACCCAACGATGGTTACTGGTCCGAGGTTTGGAACGTACAGCCGTTCTGCGCCTCGTACTGGGGTGGCCGTCCGGTGCAGGACCAGATGTATTCGACCGCGTATCTGTCGACCGCAGACTGGAACGACACGCGGTTCAAGGTTCCGGCCTTTGACGAGATGCTGTTTGCAGCCCGCGCCGAGCTGGACAATGACAAGCGCAAAGACATCTACAAACAGATGGGCATGATGGTCCGCGACGAAGGCGGCGTAATCTGCCCGATGTTCAATGATTTCGTCGAAGGTGTCAGCAATCAGCTGGAAGGTTGGGAAAGCGACCCGACCCAAGAGATGATGAACGGCAACATGTCCCGCAAGATGTGGTTCTCCTGATAAGGACCACGGATCATGCATCCTATCATCAAATTGGTTTCCCAGCGCCTTGCGCTGGGACTCCTATTGCTGTTTGGCGCTTCGGCCCTGATTTTTGGCCTGACCGAAGCCCTGCCCGGAGACGCCGCGCAAGCCGTCCTGGGACAGTCCGCAACTCCTGAGGCTCTTGCTAACTTACGTGAGGAAATGGGGCTGAACCGCCCTGCCCTGACCCGATACGCCGAATGGCTGGGCGGGATCGTTCAAGGCGATCTGGGCCAATCGATGACCAACAAACTGGATATCGCTGAAAGCATCGGCAAGCGCCTGGGCAACACGCTGTTCCTGGCTTGTGCCGCCGCCGTCGTCTCCGTACCACTCGCTATCTTCCTTGGCTTGTTGGCCGTCCGCTATCGCAACCGCATGCCGGACAAATTGATCTCGGCTGTGACCTTGACCACGGTTTCGATCCCCGAATTCCTGATCGGCTACGTGATTATCTATTTCGTTTCCGTAAAACTGGGCTGGTTTTCCTCGCTTGCGATGATCAACGATTCGATGTCCTTCGGTGAAAAGCTCTATGCAATCGCCTTGCCGGCCTTTGTGCTGACGCTGGTGGTATTGGCACAGATGATGCGGATGACCCGCGCCGCAATCCTAAACCTGATGCAGTCGGCCTATATCGAAACGGCTGAGCTGAAAGGTTTGTCCAGTTTTCAGGTCATCGCGCGACATGCCTTCCCCAACGCGATTTCGCCCATTGTCAACGTTGTTATGCTGAACCTGGCCTATCTGGTCGTGGGCGTCGTCGTGGTCGAAGTGGTGTTCGTTTACCCTGGCATGGGGCAATATCTTGTGGACTCGGTGACCAAGCGTGACGTGCCTGTGGTTCTGGCCTGCGGCGTTGTCTTCGCTGCGGTCTATATCGGGCTGAACATGGTTGCCGATATCGTGTCCATCCTTGCCAATCCAAGACTGAGGCACCCGAAATGATGAAGAATCTTCCTATTTCGGCCATGATCGGTCTGTTTTTCACCGGGCTGTACTTTTTCGTGGCGCTCGCCGCACCTCTGATCGCTCCTTACGGCATGGCCGAGGTGGTCGGTGATGTCTGGGAACCGTCCAGTGCCAAACACCTGTTGGGTACGGACAATATCGGGCGCGATCTGCTAACTCGCATGATCTATGGCGGGCGCACGACCATCTTTATCGCTGCTGCTGCCACGATCCTCAGCTTTGCCACCGGCACCACGCTGGGCTTGCTGGCCGCTGTTCTTGGTGGCTGGGCCGATCAGGTCCTCAGCCGAGCGGTTGACCTGGTCATGTCGATCCCGACACTGATTCTGGCGCTGGTCATTCTGGCGATTGTCCCGGTGACTGTCCCGATCCTTATCCTGGTGATGGGCCTGCTGGATGCCACACGCCCCTATCGCCTGTCGCGATCTGTCGCTGTGGATATCAATGTGATGGACTATGTTGAGGCTGCCAAGCTGCGCGGTGAGGGTCGTATCTGGATCATCTTCCGGGAAATCCTGCCCAATGCTTTGTCGCCTCTGGTGGCCGAGTTCGGATTGCGGTTCATCTTTATGGTTCTGTTTATCTCGACCCTCTCGTTCCTGGGTTTGGGCGTCCAACCGCCGCTGGCAGATTGGGGTGGAATCGTGAAGGAAAACAAAGACGGTATCGTCTATGGCATTGGTGCGGCGCTATATCCGGCTGTTGCCATCGCGACCCTCGCCATCTCGGTCAACCTTGTTGCTGACTGGGTCCTGAACCGTACCACATCGCTGAAAGGAGGCCGGGGATGAGTGATACCCTTCTCAAGGTCCGCGACCTCAAAATCGGCGCGACCGTCTATCCACCGGGTGAAAAACCCCATGATATCGAAATCGTGCACGGGGTCAGCTTTGACCTTGAACGCGGCAAGGTGTTGGGGCTGATCGGTGAATCCGGGGCCGGTAAATCCACCATTGGTCTGGCCTCAATGGCCTATGGCCGTGGTGGTGTTGAACTCACCGGCGGAGAGGTTTGGGTTAACGGGCGCGATATCCTGAAAACCCCGCATAGCGATATCCGCAATCTGCGCGGAGGCGAAGTAGCATATGTTTCGCAATCCGCCGCAGCATCGTTCAACCCAGCCAAGAAGATCATGGATCAGGTGATCGAAGCCGCGGTGGAGCACAAGAAGTTTTCGCGTAAAGAGGCCGAAGCCCGCGCGCGGGAACTGTTCGCCAAGCTGGGGCTTCCCGATCCGGACAATATTGGTGATCGCTATCCGCACCAAGTTTCGGGTGGTCAGCTACAGCGGTGTATGACAGCGCTGGCGCTTTGTCCTGAGCCTGATCTGGTCGTGTTCGACGAACCGACAACTGCGCTGGATGTGACCACCCAGATCGATGTTCTGATGGCCATTAAGGAAGCCATTCGTGATACCGGCGTTGCCGCGCTCTATATCACCCACGATCTGGCAGTCGTTGCGCAAGTCAGCGACGACATCATGGTTCTGCGCATGGGTAACACGGTCGAGTACGGCAACACCGATCAGATCATCAACAACCCGCAGGAAGAGTATACCAAGGCGCTGGTCTCGGTCCGCTCCATCGAACATGAAGAAAAGAAGCCAACATCCGAACCAGTGCTGACAGTTGACGGGATCACTGCGCGCTATAAGGGGCTGAATTTCGACGTGCTGCACAACGTCAATGTCGAGCTTCATCCGGGGCAGACGCTGGCAGTTGTGGGCGAATCCGGTTCTGGCAAGTCCACGCTGGCACGGGTGATCACCGGTCTGCTTCCGCCGCGCGATGGCGAGATCAATTTCGCCGGACGCAAGCTCAGTGGCGATCTGAAGGGCCGCAGCCGTGAAGACCTGCGTGAGTTGCAGATGATCTATCAGATGGCAGACGTGGCGATGAACCCGCGTCAGACCGTCGGCACGATCATCGGGCGCCCGCTGGAGTTCTACTTCGGTATGCGCGGCGCGGAAAAACGCAAGCGGATCGTGGAACTGCTGGATGAGATCGAGCTGGGCGAAAAATACATGGACCGCTATCCGGCGGAACTGTCTGGCGGCCAGAAACAGCGTGTTTGCATTGCGCGTTCATTGGCGGCCAAGCCCAAGATGATCATCTGTGACGAGGTCACCTCGGCGCTGGATCCGCTGGTGGCGGATGGTATCCTCAAACTGCTGCTGGACCTGCAGAAGATCGAGGATGTGGCCTATCTGTTCATCACCCACGATCTGGCAACAGTGCGCGCGATCAGCGACAGTATTGCGGTGATGTATCAGGGCCGAGTCGTCCGCTACGGCCCCAAGTCGCAGGTGCTGAGCCCACCGTTTGATGACTATACCGACCTACTGCTCAGCTCTGTCCCTGAAATGCATCTGGGCTGGCTGGAAGAGGTCGTCGCCCACCGCAAAATGGAAAGCGCCGGGAACTGATCCCGGCCCTTCCCGTAAGTTTATGAAATCCCGGCGCCATTCGATCAAGGTGTCGGGATTTTGCCATTCGGGGCGGGATCAGGCAGCCAGACCGCACCGAATCTTTTAGGGTCGGCTGAAGCAATCTGAAAAAGGGTCAGAGCATGGACCGCAAACTTCTCCTCATCATTCTGGACGGTGTTCCATGGCGCAATTTCCGTCGTTTGTTCGGCAATCTGGAAGGCTGGGTCGACACCGGCGAGGCGCGCGTTTGGAAGAAGCGCGCTGTGCTGCCGTCAATCTCGGCAAGCTGCTATGCCTCGATCCATACCGGTGTTACACCGCAGGAGCATGGCTGTACCGGCAATGGCAACGTGTTCCGCCTGAGTCAGAAGGACATCTTCAGCCAAGTGCGCGAAGCCGGCGGCGTGACTGGGGCTGTGGCCCACAGCTTCTGGTCGCAATTTTTTAATCGCCATCCATTCGACTATGTCCGCGATGTTGAATATGACGAGCCCAACAGCAAAACGATCAATCATGGTCGCTTCCACACGATGACAGGCTATGGCAAAGCCAACCAGATGACGCCCTGTGACGTCGATCTGTTCGCGACGCTGACAAATCTCTGCCTACGCCATGGCTTGGACTATGGATTGCTGCATACCAGCACTTTGGACAGCATGGGTCACAGATTCTTTCATGAATGTGAAGAGATGGACCATGCCTGTTTCGTGATGGACGAAATGCTGGCCCCGTTTATCCCGCGCTGGCGGCAGTTGGGTTACGACGTCATCGTCACCGCAGATCACGGCCAGGACGATCGTGGCCATCACGGTGGGCGTGGCGCATTGCAGCAGGAAACCGCGCTGTATTACTTCGGTGACGCCGAAGGCCCCGATGCGGACGCTGTGATCGACCAGCTACAACTGGCGCCCACGATTCTGGGCCGTTTGGGTGCCCCGGTTGCCGAAACCATGAAGGGTCAGCCCTTCTTGAAGTAGGGAATCAGTCGTAGGGCCAGATCTGCTGGCCCAACGCCTCTATCGCCACCGAGATCCTCTCGAAGCTGTCCGCCGCACGTTTGACCATGGTGCGCGCCCGCAGATAGCCGTGCACAAGGCCGGGTTCATTGATGCAATGAGCCTGCCCACCTGCAGCCCTGATCTGCTCGCAATAGATCGCACCATCATCACGTAAGGGATCACAATCTGCAGTTACCACCACGGTTGGGGGCAGCCCCGAGAAATCCGTGTCATGCAATGGAGCGAATGTCGGGTCGTTTTCCGGCACATCTCCACCACAGCGCATCTTCTCGTAAAAACTTACATCCTCCAGCGTCAGCAAAGGCGCATGGGCATGTTCCTTATAGGAACCACGGGATGAATCTCCGCCCAAGCCTGGATAGATGAGGACCTGACCAAGAAGATTGTCGAACTGCGTCCGTCCGTGCTGTGAAACTGCGGCGGCCAGATTTCCACCCGCGCTGTCGCCCGCCAGAACGAAAGGGTCCTGGAACTCTTGCACCGCCCAGTTGGTTGCAGCCCAGCTATCGTGAAACTGGGCAGGATGAATATGTTCGGGGCTCAGGCGGTAATCCACGGCAATCACCCGATACCCAGTTTGTGCACAAAGTTCGGCACAGACATCGTCGTGACTGTCCAGTCCGCCGACGACAAACCCGCCTCCGTGGAAATAGATCACCGTCCGGCTTGGATTGCCTGCGGTGTAAATGCGAACAGGCACGCCATCGGCGCGCCTGTCTTCTGTTTCAACACCCATTGGGCGAGGTTGGCGAAAATCCTTGCACATTACGTCATAGACGCCGCGCTGATCTTCGATCGACAATTCGACCGCGTCATCAGGATAGCTTTCAGCCGTTCGTCTTATGAACGCCCAGGTTTCTTCATCGATCAGACGTTCATAGTCCATAGCCCCTCCGCGATCAGGCAGCCCACTCCCATGGCCGGGTGAACGATCCCAGCACTTTGCTGACATCGTCGTCCGAGGAACCGTTGGCGTCAAGCTGCGCGACAAGTCCGCGCTTTTTATCATCCAGAACCGAAACCACACGCGCAGCAACGCCTGCGTCTTCAAGCGCACCATTGTAGATGCGTGTGATTGCCTGCTTGCGCAGTTCGGGCTTAAAGACTTTGCCCACTGCCGTCTTGGGCAGTTCGTCCAGAATGGTCATGTGCTTAGGTTGCGCGGCGCGCTCGTGAACGTGGACTCTGCAGTATTCCATCAGCTCCTGCTCTGTCACACTGGCCCCAGAGACCAGTTCGACAAAGGCACAGGGCACTTCGCCCGCATGGGCGTCTGGTTGACCGATCGCACCGGCAAATGCCACGGCTTCATGCCCCAACAGCGCCTCTTCGATCTCGGCCGGGTCGATATTGTGCCCGCCGCGAATGATCAAATCCTTGGCACGACCGGTGATCCACAAATATCCATCATCGTCAAACCGGCCCAAATCACCGGTGCGCAGATATTTGTCATAGTGGAACAGGCCCACGTTCTTTTCGACCTCTGTATACGTGTTGCCCGCAAATACGCCGGGGTTCGAGATACAGATCTCACCAATCTGATCAGTGCCACATTCGGTCGGACCGTCGGGCCCATCCTGCAGGATTTTCACATCCGTATAAGGGAACGGAACGCCAATCGAACCGATCTTCTTTTCGCCATCCACCGGGTTGCACGACACAAGGCAGGTGGCTTCGGTCAGGCCATAGCCTTCGACTATTGTGACGCCGGTGGCCTCTTCAAAGCGACGGAACAGTTCAACCGGCAAAGGAGCCGAGCCTGAGAAGGCCGTTTTCACTGACGAGATATCAGCGTCGACAGGGCGCTGCATTTTGGCAGAGATCGCTGTCGGAACCGTGATGATAAAGCTGACTTTCCAACGCTCGATCAATTTCCAGAAATTGTCGAAAACGCCATCCCCGCGATATCCTTGAGGCGTCGGGAAGACCACATGCGCACCCGAACTCACCGCAGCCATGACGATCACATGCACAGCAAAGACGTGGAACATGGGCAGTGGGCACATGACCACATCGTTTTCGTCGAACAACAAGGTGCCACCACACCAGCCATTATAGATCAGGCCGGAATATTTGTGTTGTGCAACCTTGGGCATGCCGGTTGTACCACCAGTATGGAAATAGCACGCAACACGGTCTGATTTACTGTCTTCGAATGTCAGTGTCTTGGACTGTTTCGCCAGCTCTTTACTGAAATTCAAATAGTCCGCATGAGCCAATTTAGCCTTGTCGCCCATTTTGGGACGCACAAGGGGGACGATCCACGATTTCGGAGGCGTCAGATAGCGATTCAGGTCGATTTCCAGAATTGTGTTCACACCGGGCGCGTGGCGTACGGCCTCTTCCACCTTCTGTGCAACATCGGCTTTGGGAAATGACTTTAGCGTCACAACAACCTTGGCTTTCGTCTCGCGCAAAATTGCTGCGATTTGCTCGGGCTCCAACAACGGGTTGATCGGGTTCACGATCCCTGCGACGGCCCCTCCCATAAGGGTCACCAGAGTTTCGTTGCAGTTGGGCAGAACATAGGCCACCACATCGTTTTCACCGATACCCAGAGATCTGAAAAGATTGGCGGCCTGATTGACCTTACCCAGCAGATCAGACCACGTCAGTGTCTCGGCCTTATCGGTTGGGCCGGAAAACAGCTGAAAGCTAATGGCCTTGTGGTCGGGGAACTTGGCCGCCGTTCGAGAAAGTAACTGATGAAAGGTTACCGGTACGTCTCGATCCTCCCACGGCATTTCATTTTCTATTCTTGCCTTATCGTCTAATCCCGCGAATGCCATTAGTTCCTCCCTGTACTTTTACTGCGTCACGCGCAGGCTCTCATCTAGGATGAAAGTAAAACCCGCTCATGTGCAAGTAAGGGCTTAACGGCAGAACAACCCAGAATGTAGAATGACGCTGGGGCGCAAAACAAAATATCTCGCCATCAGGTTACTCTGCTGCAACACCATCGGTAAATTGCAACCGTGCCAAACGCGCGTACAGCCCATCCTGCGATACCAGATCGTCATGCGTTCCCTGCCCAACGATCTGCCCGTTCTCCAGGACGATGATGCGGTCGGCTTTTTTCACGGTTGCCAATCTGTGCGCAACAATCAGCGTCGTCCGCCCTGCACGCAACCTGTCGACAGCCCCTTGCACAGCGCGCTCGCTTTCAGCGTCCAATGCCGATGTCGCCTCATCCAACAACAGGATCGGAGCATCGCGCAAAATGGCGCGGGCGATGGCGATCCGCTGTTTTTGTCCCCCGGACAGCATGACGCCTCGCTCTCCTACAAAGCTGTCATAGCCTTCGGGCAGCGTCGAGATGAATTCGTGGGCCGCAGCTGCGCGGGCTGCGTCTTCAACCTCGGCATCCGTCGCATCGAGCCGCCCAAATCGGATATTTTCGCGCGCCGATGCTGCGAATATCGTGGGATCCTGAGGCACAAGTGCCATATGACGGCGGAAATTGGAACGATCCAAATCTCGCAGGTCAATGCCATCCAAACAAACGCGTCCCGAGTCAGGATCATAGAATCGCTGAATCATCTGGATCACGGTTGTTTTTCCAGCCCCCGAGGGGCCGACAAATGCGACGGTTTCCCCGGGGTTGACTGTCAGCGACAGTTCATTCAATGCCACGACATCCGGACGCGCCGGGTAGCGGAAAGTCACATCGTCGAACTGAATCTCGCCGCGCACGGGCGCGGGGAAAGCTTGCGCCTGGCCGGGATCGTTCACGGTGTCCTGAGCATTCAACAACTCGACCAACCGCTCGGTCGCACCGGCCGCACGCTGCAATTCGCTCCAGATTTCGGACAGGGCCGCGACCGAACCGGCCATGATGATCGAATAGATCACGAACTGGATCAGAACGCCCTCGGTCATGACACCGTTGCGGACATCATTCGCCCCCATCCACAACACGCCGACGATTCCGGAAAACACCAGGAATATAACGATAACGGTCAGCACGGCCCGGGTCTGAATTCGGCGCAGCGAGACAGTATAGGACGTTTCGGTCATCTCACCGAACTGATTTCGGCTGGCCTGCTCATGGGTAAAGGCCTGAACGGTTTGAACTGCGCTCAGCGCTTCACCGGCGTTGCCCGATGAGGCTGCGATCCAGTCTTGGTTTTCCCGGCTAATAACCCGCAGGCGCCGCCCCAATACCAGTATCGGAACCACAACCAGCGGAATCAGCAGCAAGACCATCCCGGTCAGCTTGGCCGAGGTCAGCAGCATCAGCACAAGCCCGCCCAGAAACATCAACATATTGCGTAGAGCGATCGAGACTGACGAGCCCAGCACGGATTGAATCAGCGTGGTGTCGGTCGTGATCCGGCTCAGCACCTCACCCGTCATGATACGTTCATAGAATTCGGGGCTCATCCCGATGACGCGATCAAAAACGGCTTTGCGGATATCGGCGACAACGCGTTCACCCAGGCGCGTAACAAGCGCGTAGCGGATACCTGTTCCGACGGCCAGAATCGCGGCGATGCCCAGCGCCGCCAGAAAGTACCAATCCAGTAGCTCTCCGTCTTCGATCCGAAAGTTGTCGACCACACGGCGGACGGCCAAAGGCAATGTCAGCGTCATGCTGGCGGTCAGAACCAAGGCCAGAGAGGCCCCAATCATTTGCAACCAATAAGGCTTCATGAATGGCCAGAGCGAAGCCAGAACACCGATCTTCCTGGACCTGGCCCGTTCCTCAGCCGCACCGGGTGCGGGTTTTGCTGCTGGACTGGCTGAGACGGGTTTTGCCATGTCAGGCCCTTACTTCGTGTTCGAATTCCGGTATCCCGCTTCTTGGCGTCTACAACCCGCCGGGTCAAGCGGTGCAGCCGAATGGCCCAAACGAAAGGCTATTTGACGCAGATTTTTGGGGCTGATTTGGAGCGGGCGGCGGGAATCGAACCCGCTTCATCAGCTTGGAAGGCTGAGGTAATAGCCAGTATACGACGCCCGCTCAGCGGTGGCTGGTTTATGCCATGCCCAAGGTGTCGTCAAGCACAGTTCGCACGTGAAATACAAAATCATATGACACCCGGGGACGGACCCCGGTGCATCGGTATTCCCGGGGTCGTTTCGGCAGCGCGCGGCTTATTCAGCGCGCGGTATTCGCCCAATCGCAAGATTCAAGATCCGCCGAAATACGGATCATGGATGCCAGATTCATACTGGAAGATTCGGCCAAGCCAATCAGCTTCGCAGGATAGGTCGTTGCGGCGCTCAGCGCATCCTTCAGCGGGACACCGACAATTTTGACAAGGATGCGAACAGCCGTCGTCAAATCCAGATCAGCCCCTGCCAGCGTTCCATTTTCAAGCGTCAGGCGGCCATCCGTTCTGGTAATACGGCGCCCTTCAAGGTTGAATTCGGCATCCTCTGTTCCGGCAACAGCCATGGCATCGCTGACCAGAAATATCCGGGCCGGCCCGGTCTTTGCCGCCCATGCCGCCCTCATGACCTCAGGGTGTACGTGTATACTGTCGGCAATCAGACCCGCAGACAAACCCGCATTGGCCAGCGCCGCCCCTACAAGTCCAGGCTCGCGGTTTCCAAGCTGGCTCATGGCGTTGAACAGATGTGTGACACAGCGCGCGCCCGCCGCAGCATAACGTTGACAGGTCGCAAAATCCGCATTGCTATGACCCAGAGACACCAGAATTCCGGCCTCAGCCAAAGAGGTAACCTGTCGCTCAGACACAGCTTCTGGCGCCAGGGTTACTTTGAGGCAAGGCAATCGGCTGGCCGCGGCTATCAGGGTGGTCAGATCATCTTCATCCATCGGGCGGATCAGCGCCGCGTCATGCGCCCCTTTTCGCGCCAACGAAAGATGCGGTCCCTCCAGATGCAGTCCAGCGACACCGGGAACACCGACATCCACAGCCTTGATCGCGGCCTCTATTGCCTGCTGGGTCTTGGCCGCAGTGTCGGTAATCAGGGTGGGCAAAAAGGATGCGACGCCAAGCTTTCTATGCGCTTGAGAAACGCGCTGGATAGTCTCGACAGAAGGGTCATCGTTGAACATGACACTTCCGCCGCCATTGACCTGTAGGTCCACAAATCCGGGGCAGAGAATATCACCGTTCAGATCGACCTGCTGCCCGGCGATTTTGGTTCCGTCTGCCGGGGTGACCTCGGACAATTTACCTTGGCAAAACACAACCGCCTGCCCCTCCAGCAGGTGTGTGCCGTCGAAATAGGCGCCGTTTCTGAATACAACCGTCTCAGAGGTCATACAGTTTCCGTAACTTTCTTAAGGTGACGCGGGGCATCAGGGTCAATTCCGCGATTGCAGGCGACCGATTCAACCATGCTGTAGAACGATGTGATGGTGCTGATGGGATCGGTCAGCCAATGGTCCGTTCTGACGACCGGCAGAGGCTGCGCCTGTTTCACCGCCGAGGTTGCGGCAAAAACGGTAGCCCCTTTTGCCGCCAACGCATCAGCCGCTTCTGCCGTTGTTTGTTCAGCGGCATCACCGGCGGCGAACACAATGGTTGGAAACCCTTCTTCAACGATTGAGACCGGCCCGTGCAGAACTTCGGCAGTCGAATAGCTCTCGGCGTGAATCTGGCAGGTCTCTTTGATCTTCAGCGCCGCTTCATTCGAGATCGCCAGCGACGGACCGCGACCCAAGGTAAACAGGGACCGGCCGGAAATCGCATTGGCGGCCGGGGTCCAGTCGCATTGGGCAGCCTTCCCAAGATACCCGGGCAGTGACCATATGGCCTGCTTCAGCTCTGCCTCATCCGCGATTTCCGCCAGCAACCACAGCCCCGCCACCAGAGACGTCACAAAGGTCTTGGTTGCTGCCACACTCAATTCCGGTCCGGCATGAAGATGCAGGACGGCATCCGTGGCATCTGCCAGGTGGGATTCCGTATTGTTCGTAATGGCGACCGTCACGGCACCAGATCGTTTCAGCGCGCGCGTCATGCCAACGATGTCCGGGCTTTGACCAGATTGCGACACCGATATACTCAACGTACCCTGCGCCCGAAGCTCGGCACCATAGATCGAGTTGACCGAGGGCCCGACCGAGGCAACAGGAAGGTTCAGCAACAGTTCGCATGCATATTTCAGATAGGTGCAGGCGTGATCCGAAGATCCCCGCGCCACCGTGACCAGAAAACGCGGGTCTGCGTCGCGCGCCAACTGGGCAGCGTGGCGGATATTGTCAGCCCCATTGCTTAGCAATCGGTCTACGGCATCAGGAATTTCCAGAATTTCCTGACGCATCTTCGAGAGTTCTACGGACATCTAGTTCCGTCCTTTCAGGTTACAACCGCAATTCAGCGACAAAATCATACGCATCGCCGCGATAAAGCGAGCGTGTCAGTTCGGCGACGCGTCCGTTTCTGAGAAAAGAAACACGTTCAATATTCAGCCCAGCGGCTCCCTCGGGAACATCAAGCAGTTCAGCCTCACGCGCGGCCAAATTCAGGGCCGAGATCTTCTGAACCGCCCGAACAGGACGGCGGCCCAGCCGATCCAAGACCTCGTACAGAGAGGTGGTCACTTCGATCGGGTTGGGCAAGATATCCAAAGGCAACGCCGCTTTTTCCAGCGCCAGCGGGCGGCCATCGGCTTCGCGCAATCGGTAGATACGAGAGATTTGCTCACCCTCGGACAAGCTCAAGGCGGCAATCTCTTCTTGGGTCGGCGCAAAGACCCCCCGCTCCAGCCATTTCGAGGCGGTCTTCATTCCGCGGCTGGTCATGTCTTCGGTGAAGGATGTCAGATGCGTCAGCGATTGTTCGACCCGCGCCATACGCTCGCGGATGAACGAGCCCGAGCCCTGACGCTGTTCGATCACGCCCTCTTGGACAAGCTCTTGAATCGCCTTGCGCACAGTGACGCGCGACAGGTCGGTGATCTCGACAAGTTCCCTCTCGGACGGCAGCGACGAATTGGGGGGCAGAACGCCGGTATCAATGCCCTCCTGCAGCCTGCGCCGCAGCTGCACATATCGCGGGCCGTTGTCAGCGGTCAGCCAGGATTCCGAGCGCAGAAAATCAGCGATGCTCATGTTCTACCTCCTTCGCCAGGGCAAGCGCCCCGTCGAGCGGTTCGCCCAATGGTGCGCGCAGGTCGGATTGCATGTTTTCGGGCAGGTAGGCGGCATAATGGCCGCCAATCCCACCGGTCAGGCACAGCGCGGTGCCCGGGCTCCTCCCCAGACGCGCGGCTGTATCAGCCAGGTAAGCAGCACCTGCCTGCATGATGTGTTGCGCGGCCTCGTCTTCATTCTGAGCCGCCAAGGTCACTTTTGGCGCAATCGCACCAAACTGCGCAGGATCAGCAGCGCCTGCAAAGCGGACGATCCCGGCGGTGCCGTCGTGGTCGGACAGCAGAGCCGCCAAAAGGTCCGAACTGGGCTGCGTTCCATCAAAGGCGCGCAATGCCAAAGACAGCGCCATCCTTCCAACCCACTGGGCCGAGGCTTCATCCCCCAAGGCCGAGCCCCAGCCACCGGCAAAGCGCATGTCTCTACCAGTTTGTCTGGCCAGAAATGAGCCTGTACCACAATGGGCGATCAGCCCGTCCTGCGCACCCAGGGCCCCGCGCAAAGCTGCGGGGCGGTCATCTTCAATCCGGGCGCGCGTCAGGCCAAGCGCATCCCTCAGGCGGGTTGCGATTGTCTGATCCGTGATCCCGGCCAAGCCAACAAAAGCAGGGCAGGCCAACAAGGTCTCAACCCCGAGGCCAAGCTTGCCGGACAGCTGATCCAACCCAAGTTTTATCTGTGAAACACCGGCCTCAAAATCAGTCGAGACATTCGCAGCGCCGACCTCAACACCGTGAATAACTCCGGCAACCTCGCAGGCAACGCGACACCGCGTTCCACCGCCATCAATGGCCAGCACAGCATTATTCAGGGACTCAGTCATGACAATACCAATACAATACCTATTTCGATTAGAAAAGCCTCGTTTTATGCTATTTTCGCCAATATCTCGATTTTTCCTTTAAAATCAGCACCCAAATAATACCGAAAAGAAAATGTTGGACAGGTGGTATTAAATAGGTATTGTAATCGGGAAACCTGGGAGGGGATTCTCTTGACGCTGCCGTCAACCGAACAACTGCACCGCGACGCCGCCAGCCTGAGCCGCGAAGACCTGACAGGGTCGGCGCTGTTGCTGGCCGAGGGGCAGATCGCTGCGGCAGCGGCGGTGCGCTCGGCCACACAGGCTATTGCATTGGGCGCCGCTGCGATGGCCAGGACGCTCCGGTCGGGCGGCATGTTGCACTATGTTGCGGCAGGCTCGTCCGGTTTGATGGCGGCGGCTGACGCGCAAGAGCTGGGCGGAACATTCTCGATCACGCCAGACCAGTTGCGAATCCATATGGCTGGTGGTCTTCCGGCGGGTGTCGAGATGCCGGGTGATTCCGAAGACGCCGACGGTGACCTGCGTGAAGCGCTGAACAGTTTGTCAGCCCGGGACACGGTGATCGCCGTATCCGCAAGCGGGTCGACCCCCTACACGATGACAGCGGCAGGCATCGCCCGTGCAAAAGGCGCGACCTTGATCGGCATCGCCAATAACGCCAACAGCCCCCTGCTGATACAGGCCAACATCCCGATCCTGCTTGCCACACCGCCCGAATTGATCTCTGGATCAACTCGGATGGGCGCGGGAACGGCACAAAAGATCGCCTTGAATATGCTGTCGTCGCTGATGGCGCTGGACCTTGGCCACGTACATGGCGGCATGATGGTCAACCTGCGCGCCGACAATGACAAACTGCGCGCCCGCGCGGCCGGAATCGTCACCCGCATTGCCGAGGTGGACACAGGCGCTGCAAAGCGCGCACTGGAAGCAACGCGCGGTGATGTGAAGCCCGCCGTGCTTGTCGCCGCAAAAGGTGTTTCGGCATCCGAAGCCACCGAACGCCTAAGAACATCAGACGGAATCCTAACGGCCGCACTGGCCATAGAATAATAACCATCAATCGGGAGAATATGGATGACCAAGAATAGCTTGAAACTTGCTCTGCTGGGCACGACGCTGATGGCGTCGGCTGCCTATGCGGAAGATGTGACCCTGACCATCGAAAGCTGGCGAAATGACGACCTGACGCTATGGCAGGACCAGATCATCCCTGCGTTTGAGGCCAAACACCCCGGCATCAAAGTGCAATTCACACCCTCGGCCCCGGCGGAATACAACGCCGTACTGAATTCGAAACTGGATGCGGGATCGGCGGGTGACCTGATCACCTGTCGACCGTTCGACGCATCGCTGGCCCTGTATGAGGCCGGTCATCTGAGCGACCTGTCCGGTGTCGAAGCGATGAACAACTTCTCGGATGTCGCCAAGTCGGCCTGGCAAACGGATGACGGCTCGGCCAGTTTCTGCGTTCCGATGGCGTCGGTGATCCACGGGTTCATCTATAACAAGGACGCGTTTACCGAACTGGGTATCGAAGTTCCCACAACCGAGGACGAGTTCTTTGCCGCCCTCGACAAGATCAAGGAAGACGGCACTTATATCCCGATGGCGATGGGCACCAACGACCAGTGGGAAGCCGCCACTATGGGTTATAACAACATCGGCCCGAACTATTGGAAAGGCGAAGAGGGCCGCCAGGCGCTGATCGCGGGCGAGCAAAAGCTGACCGATGAAGCCTGGACCGCCCCCTATGCCACCCTGGCCCGTTGGGGCGCTTATCTGGGTGATGGATATGAGGCGCAGACCTATCCGGACAGCCAGAACATCTTTACCTTGGGCCGCGCAGCCGTCTACCCTGCGGGATCCTGGGAAATTTCGGGCTTCAATGCGCAGGCCGATTTCGAAATGGGCGCCTTTAAGCCCCCAGTCCAGAATGCGGGCGATACCTGCTATATCTCGGACCACACCGACATTGGCATTGGTATGAATGCGGCCACAGCGAATCCCGAAGCTGCCGAGACGTTCCTGGCCTGGGTCGCAAGCCCGGAATTCGCCGAAATCTTCGGCAACGCCCTGCCTGGCTTCTTCCCGCTCTCGAACACTCCGGTCGAGCTGCAGGATCCGCTGGCCAAGGAAATCGTAGGCTGGCGCGAAGACTGTGAATCGACCATCCGCTCGACCTATCAAATCCTGTCGCGTGGCACACCGAACCTTGAAAACGATACCTGGGGCGCTTCGGTTGCCGCCATCAAAGGCGCAAAATCCCCCGAGGAACTGGGTGCCGAACTGCAGGAAGGCCTGGCCTCCTGGTACGCTCCGCATCAGTAAGCTGATCCATACCCGGGCGGTGCCGACCGCCCGGGTAACTCCGACACCCCTTTGAAAGCAATCCCATGACCCGCCCCCGCATCCGCTGGCATATCGTTGTATTTCTGGCACCTGCCGTACTCGTCTATACCGCTGTGATGATTTTCCCGCTGTTCAACACACTGCGCCTTGCACTGTATACAGAGGTTGATCAGGCTCGCGTGTTTGTCGGATTGCAGAATTTCCGGACCCTGTTTTTCGATCCCAACTGGTCGGATCAGTTCTGGAATGCTCTGGGTAATAATTTTTGGTTCTTCCTGATCCATATGTTGGTTCAGAACCCGATCGGCATCGCGCTGGCCGCCCTTCTCAGCCACCCCCGCCTACGGTTTGCCGCCCTGTATCGCTCGGCGATCTTTATTCCTACGATCCTCAGCTTTGTGATCGTGGGCTTTGCCTGGAAACTGATCCTGTCGCCGATCTGGGGCATCGCACCTTCGATGCTGGATGCGGTTGGGCTGAAGTCCCTCTTTGCGCCGTGGTTGGGCAAAGAGGAATACGCACTGACCACGCTGGCGCTGATCTCGGTCTGGCAGTTCGTAGGCATCCCGATGATGCTGATCTATGCCGCCCTGCTGACCATCCCCGAAGAAATCCTTGAGGCCGGAGAGATCGACGGCATCACCGGGGCCTCGGCCTTCTGGAAGATCAAACTACCGCTGATCCTGCCCTCGATCGGGATCATCTCGATCCTGACCTTTGTGGGAAATTTCAACGCATTCGACCTGATCTATGCCTCACAAGGCGCGCTGGCGGGGCCGGATTTCTCAACCGATATTCTGGGCACCTTCATGTACCGCACCTTCTTTGGCTTCCAGTTGCAGCTGGGCGACCCGCATATGGGGTCCGCCATCGCCGGGGCCATGTTCGCAATCATCCTGGTGGGCGTCTGTATCTATCTGTTCGGCATCCAGACCCGGATGCGCCGGTATCAACTGTGAGGGCCAAGTGATGAACAAAGCACGCCAAAACCCCCTCAACACCGCAGCAATGCATGCCGGGTTGATCCTGTACACGCTGATCGCGCTGTTCCCGGTCTTTGTGATCCTGATCAACAGCTTCAAAACCCGCCGGTCGATCTTTCGCGAACCGCTGGCCCTGCCCAACGCAGACAGTTTTTCGCTGATCGGCTATGAGACGGTGATGAAGCAGGGGGATTTCTTCCTCTACTTTCAGAACTCGATGATCGTCACCGTGGCGTCGTTGTTCTTTATCCTGCTGTTCGGTGCCATGGCGGCCTATGCGCTGTCCGAATACCAGTTCAAAGGCAACCTGCTGATGGGCCTGTATCTGGCACTGGGGATCATGATTCCGATCCGCATCGGCACTGTCGCAATCCTTGAGATGATGGTGGCGACCGGGTTGGTGAACTCACTTTGGGCGCTGATCCTGGTCTATACGGCACAGGGTTTGCCGCTGGCTGTGTTCATCCTGTCCGAATTCATGCGGCAGGTCAGCGACGATCTGAAAAACGCCGGGCGCATCGACGGGCTGTCGGAATATACGATCTTCTTCCGCCTGGTGCTGCCACTGGTGCGGCCCGCCATGGCGACGGTGGCCGTATTCAACATGATCCCGATCTGGAACGACCTTTGGTTCCCGCTGATCCTGGCCCCCGCCGAAGAGACCAAGACCCTGACGCTGGGCAGCCAGGTCTTTATTGGTCAATTTGTCACCGACTGGAACGCGGTCTTGTCAGCCTTGTCGATGGCAATCCTGCCGGTCCTGGTTCTCTATGTCATATTCTCGCGCCAGTTGATCCGCGGCATCACGTCAGGGGCTGTCAAATGACACGTGTTCTGATCGCAGGTCTTGGCAATATGGGGTTCAGCCACGCGCTGGCCCATCACCATCACCCGGACGTGCAAATTGCTGGGCTGGTGAACCGATCCGGGCGCGTGGATGACCCCGATCTGGCGGATTATCCTGCCTATTCGGATTTCGAAACCGCGCTGGCCGAAACAAACCCGGATCTGGTCGTGATCGCCACCTATTCCGACAGCCATGCGGATTATGCCTGTGCGGCGATGGAAGCCGGGGCGCATGTCTTTGTAGAGAAACCGCTGGCCACCAATGTCGCTGATGCGCAGCGCGTGGTCGAAACCGCCACCCGACTGAACCGCAAGCTGGTTGTTGGCTACATCCTGCGCCACCACCCCTCGTGGGTGCGGCTGATTGCCGAGGCCCGCAACCTGGGTGGGCCTTATGTATTCCGCCTGAACCTGAACCAGCAATCCAGCGGCGCGGAATGGGAGACGCATAAAGCGTTGATGCAGACCACCTCGCCCATCGTGGATTGCGGCGTTCACTATGTCGATGTGATGTGTCAGATCACCGACGCGCAACCGGTGCGCGTCCACGGCATGGGTCTGCGCCTGTCCGATGAGATCGCGCCCGAAATGTATAATTATGGCCAGTTCCAGGTGGTCTTCGATGACGGCTCGGTCGGCTGGTACGAGGCCGGCTGGGGCCCGATGATGTCGGAAACCGCGTTCTTCGTGAAAGATATCGTGTCGCCCAACGGCTCGGTCTCGATCACCGACGGGAACAAGGGCGCCTCGGCGGATATCGACGGCCACACAAAGGTTGGCGGTCTGCTGGTCCACACACCGCAAGGCGACCACACAATCGACATGCCCGGTGAACCCGGTCACCAGGAACTCTGCGATGCCGAGCAGGGCTATATGCTGCGCGCCATCGCCGAAGACATAGACTTGACGCGTCATATGAATGACGCTGTCCAATCCCTTGCCATTTGCCTGGCCGCAGATGAAAGCATCCGCACTGGCCAGCCCGTTTCCTTTGAGGAGCAAGCGACATGACCGCCCTGACGCTGAACAAAATCAATAAATCCTTCGGCAATGTGCATGTCCTAAAAGACATCACGCTTGAAGTCGAAGACGGCGAGTTTGTCGTCTTTGTCGGCCCTTCGGGCTGTGGCAAATCCACCCTGTTGCGGGTGATTGCGGGGCTCGAGGATGCATCGTCCGGTGAGATCAACATTGGCGGGCAGCAGGTCAATCTGGTGCCCCCATCCAAGCGCGGGATCGCGATGGTGTTCCAAAGCTATGCGCTCTATCCGCATCTCAGCGTTCGGGGCAACATGACCCTGGCGCTGAAGCAGGAAAAGCAGCCCAAATCGGAAATCGAAGGCCGCGTGGCCAAAGCCAGCCGGATGCTGAACCTCGAGCCCTATCTGGATCGCTTCCCCTCGGAATTGTCGGGCGGTCAGCGTCAGCGGGTTGCCATTGGCCGCGCCATCGTGCGCGAACCCAAACTGTTCCTGTTTGATGAGCCTCTGTCCAACCTGGACGCCGCGCTTCGCATGAATACGCGAATCGAGATCGCCAACCTGCACCGAGCGCTGGATGCGTCGATGATCTATGTCACCCATGATCAGACCGAGGCCATGACATTGGCCGACAAGATCGTCGTTCTGCGTGACGGCCAGGTAGAACAGATCGGCAGCCCGATGGAGCTGTATAACAACCCCGCCAACCAGTTCGTGGCGGGGTTCCTCGGCTCTCCGTCAATGAATTTTCTGCCTCAAGGATTGCTCAACGAAAGCGGTCAGAACACGATCGGCATTCGGCCCGAGGATCTGTTCCTTGCAGATGACGGCCCGCTTACTGCACGCGTCAGCCATGTTGAGAAGCTGGGCGGAGACACCAATGTCATCGCACAGGTCAACGAACACGCCGTAACCGCCCGCCTGTTTGGCCAGCATGCGATATCTGAGGGGCAGGAATTGCGACTCGCCTATTCTCCGGACAAGGCCTATCGGTTCAATCCAGAAGGTCAGCGCCTTACCTGACCGCTTTTTCACTGGCAAATTACTAATAAAACACGCTGTGATCAGTCCGTTTTGACGGGCTGGTCCAATCGGCGTATCCTAACGCATCCCGAGTAAATCTGTTTCCTGAGTATCCCGGCGCCATCGTTATTGGCGCTGTTATCACCCTGTCACAAATGCCCCCTAAATCCGTTTCATCGACTTTTCACAGACAGCCAGGAGCAATCCATGAAAGACGTTGACCCTACCACACTTTCCGCCGACGACTGGGACGAGCTGCATTTCCCCCGCCCCGAAGAAAACGACTTTGACCGTGTCGTCGAAAGCGCCATTTCCCGCCGCGGATTTCTGTCCGGTGTCGTGGCCTTCGGCTCTGGCGCGGCTGCGATGGGTACTGGCCTACTTGGTTCGACCTCGGCGCAGGCACAGGCTGCATCCCGCTTTGCCTTCACGCCAATCGCCGCACAGACCGACGGCACCGTCCATGTGCCCGAAGGGTACGACTGGCAGATCCTGATGCGCTGGGGCGACCCGCTGTTTTCGGATGCCGATGGCTATGACCTAGCCGAGGGCGGCCCAGTCGAGAACTCGGACCGCATCTTTGGCGAGAATACCGACGGAATGGAGACCTTTATCTTCCAGGGTCATGAGCTGATTGCGATCAATCACGAATATCCGAACGGTAAGATCAACCTGCCCGCCGCGCAGGAAGGCGTTCCAGCCAGTGCTGACGACGTGCGCAAACTGCAGAACCTGCAGGGTGTGACCGTGATGGAAATCACCGAAGGCCCCGAAGGCTGGTCCGTGGTTAAAGACAGCCCGTTCAACCGGCGCATTCACCACAACACGCTGATGGCTATCGTCGGCCCCGCCGCTGGCCACGATCTGCTGAAGACCGAGGCCGACCCGACCGGCACAACCTCGCTGGGCACCATGAACAACTGCGGTGCAGGCAAGACGCCTTGGGGCACGTATCTGACCTGCGAAGAGAACTTTAACGGCTATTTCGGCTCCAGCGACGAAAACGCCAGCTATGATCAAAAGGTCGCGGACGGTTTCAAACGCTATGGTGTCAAAGCCGAAAGCTGGAACGGCTACGAACTGTTCGATCCGCGGTTCGATACCTCCAAAAACCCCAATGAGCCGCACCGGGTGGGCTGGATCGTCGAAATCGACCCGACCAAACCGGACAGCACCCCGGTCAAACACACTGGTCTGGGTCGCTTCAAGCATGAGAATGCCGAGGTGACTCTGGCCGCTGATGGCCGCGTGGTTGTCTATATGGGCGATGATGAGCGGGGCGAGTATCTGTACAAATTCGTCTCGAACGGCACCTATCAGCCCGGCGGCGAAACCCAGAGCCTGTTGAACGACGGCACGCTTTATGTGGCGAAATTCGATGACGACATGACAGGCACCTGGCTGCCGCTGACGCCGGATGCAACAGGCATGGATGCGGCGGATATTGCGATCTTCACCCGATTGGCGGCGTCCAAGGCGGGTGGCACGACCATGGATCGCCCTGAATGGGTGGCGTCCAGCCCGGTGGCGGTCGAAGCCTATTGCTGCCTGACCAACAACAAGAACCGCGGCGTGAAACCAAATGCCGGGGGTGACGATACGTCGACCAATGGACCCAACCCGCGTGAGGCCAATAGATATGGCCAGATCGTTCGCTGGAAACCGGATAATGACGACCACGCAGCCGATGCGTTCGTCTGGGATCTCTATGTCATGGCCGGCAATCCGACGGTGCATTCTGACGCCCGCGCCGGGTCGGCCAATGTGAACGAGGGCAACCTGTTCAACTCACCCGACGGGATGACCATCGACTCGACCGGTCTGGTCTGGATCCAGACCGACGGCAATGACGACAATGAAGAAGACTTCGCAGGCCACGGCAACAACCAGATGCTGGTCGGCGATCCGGTCACAGGCGAAATCGCCCGTTTCATGACCGGTCCAAACGGGTGTGAGGTCACGGGTCTGGCCTGGTCCAGCGATCTGCGCACCATGTTTGTCGGCATCCAGCATCCCGGCAGCGAATGGCCGGATGGTGGCACACCGCGCTCGTCGGTGATCACGATCAAGCGCACCGATAACGGGCTGGTCGGTTAAGCTGTTCCAGATTGTCCCCGGTCCTATGGGTCGGGGACGTCTATTCCTCAGATATCCTTACCCGGCGGCTCCAACGGTCCGCCCGGAGCCATCAGGTGGCGCTCGGACAGCCAGGGGTTAAGCTCCAAAGCACGTGACAGTGCCGCACGGGCTTCATCAATCCGATTCAAGCCAAGCAGCGTCAGGGCGCGCCCACTGATCGCAGCGACATGGTTCGGAGACAGCTCGATCGCCTTGTCCAGATCCGGCAACGCAGATGCGAAATCCTGGCTAAGATAATATGCAAAGGCGCGCTGATTGTACCCTTCGGCATAATGCGGGCAGTATTCGATGAGCTTGTCAAACTCCTCGATGGCGCCCCGAAGGTCCCAGCCACTGCGGCGGGTCATGCCCCGGTCCAGCACGGCCTGCGCAACAGCGTCGGGCGCATCGGTCCAGAACTCCCATAACTGATTGGAAAATGTCTGGGCTTCGGCCTCGTTTCCAACATCCTGAATTTGCGCGATTACGGCCGAGATGCTTTCGGTATGATCCGGCGAGGACGGGCATTCTTCAGACCAGGCGACACCTGGAAGGGCCGCCAACACTAGCAGAGGGAACACAAAACGCTTCATACGCGTATGGTGACGCGCTTGCGCAATTCGTCAACCCACCCTGTCCAAAGCGCCTGAAACAACGGTTTCCTTAACTGCCTCCATCGCCACAAAGGTCGAGGTATTCGCCACATGCGGAAGCGAGGATATCTTCTCAGCCAAAACGGCGCGGTATTCCGACATTGAACCAGTGCGGATTTTCAGCAGATAGTCGAAATTCGACGCGATCATATGGGCTTGCTCGATTTCGGGCACCTTGCGGACTGCGGCGTTAAACTCGGCCAGTGCCTTCTCTCTTGTGTCTGTCAGGCGCACCTCGACAAAAGCCACATGGTCCAGCCCCAGTCGGATCGGGTCCAGTAGAGCGCGATACCCGGTGATCACCCCGCTAACCTCAAGTCGCTTTAGACGCGCCTGGGTTGGGGATTTCGACAGCCCGATCCGCCGCGCAAGGTCGGCAACTGATATGCGCCCATCCTCTGAGAGAATCGCCAAGATCGCTCGATCAAACCGATCCAAATCCGGAAAGTTCATTTGCACGGCATTATCCCCTAAATACAGTCCATCCGACCAGATGAATTAAAAAATACGGCAATCGTCCTGAGAAATCGACATTATATTCAACAAAAGCCTGGAGGATTCATGTCACACAGCCTGAGCACCCATATCGACAGCCAAACCTACGCTGATCAAACCGCCGTTCTCGACAATCTTATCGATCATGCCGCGCTGTCTGAAACTGATCGAGCCCAAATCTGTGCGGCAGCCGCCCAGCTTGTGCGTGATATTCGATCCAGTACATCGCCGGGCATGATGGAGGTGTTTCTGGCCGAATATGGCCTGTCCACCGATGAGGGCGTGGCGCTGATGTGTCTGGCCGAAGCGCTGCTGCGCGTGCCGGATGCCGACACGATCGATGCTCTCATCGAAGACAAGATCGCGCCGTCCGACTGGGGCAAGCATCTTGGGCAATCCTCCTCGCCGCTGGTGAATGCCTCGACCTGGGCGCTGATGCTGACCGGTAAAGTTCTCGACGACGGCAAGCCCTCGCCTGTCAGTGCCCTGCGAGGTGCGATCAAAAGACTGGGTGAACCGGTTATCCGCACGGCCGTCGGGCGCGCAATGAAGGAAATGGGCCGTCAGTTCGTGCTGGGCGAGACCATCCAGTCGGCCATGGAACGTGCCAGCGGGATGGAGGCCAAGGGCTATACCTATTCCTACGATATGCTGGGTGAAGCCGCACGGACCGAGGCCGACGCGGCCCGATATCATTTGTCTTATTCCCGTGCCATCACCGCCATTGCAGAGGCCTGCACCCATGATGACATTCGGGCTAATCCGGGCATCTCGGTCAAGCTGTCGGCGCTGCACCCCCGGTATGAGCTGGCCCAAGAACAGCGTGTGATGGCCGAGCTTGTTCCCCGCCTGCGCGCCCTGTGCCTTTTGGCCAAAGCCGCTGGCATGGGCCTGAATATCGACGCCGAAGAGGCCGACCGCCTGTCGCTGTCCCTGCAGGTCATCGAAGCGGTGATGGCTGAACCTGCGCTGGCAGGATGGGACGGGTTCGGAATTGTGGTTCAGGCCTATGGTCCGCGTGCCGGAATCGCTCTGGACGCGCTCTATGGAATGGCCGAGCGCTATGACCGCAAACTGATGGTGCGGCTGGTCAAAGGCGCCTATTGGGATACCGAGATCAAGCGCGCTCAGGTTGAAGGCGTAGAGGGTTTTCCGGTGTTTACCAGCAAGGCCGTGACCGATGTTTCCTATATTGCTAATGTGCGAAAATTGCTGACCATGACCGACAGGATCTATCCGCAGTTTGCCACCCATAACGCTCATACGGTCAGTGCAATTCTGCAGATGGCAACTGATCAGCCTTTCGAATTCCAGCGGCTGCACGGGATGGGGGAAACCCTGCACCATCTGGTTAAGGACGCAAACAAGACACGCTGCCGCATATATGCGCCTGTCGGGGCCCATCGTGACTTGCTGGCCTATCTGGTGCGGCGACTGCTTGAAAATGGTGCGAACTCTTCATTCGTGAACCAAATCGTGGATGATACTGTTCCCCCGGAGGAAGTTGCGGCCGATCCGTTTCTGACTCTCCTCGAACCGGCGCGCGCCATTCCAACCGGACCCGAACTGTATCAACCCGAGCGGCCCAATTCGCAGGGGTTTGATCTGCGGCACATTCCCACTTTGGACCGGGTCAACGCCGCCCGCGACGCGTTTCGGGCGCATCGCTGGTATGCGCGCCCGTTGTTGTCCGGCGATGCGCGGCCCGATGACGATCAGCCCATCGTCAACCCCGCACAGTCGCGGGATCGCCCCGGTGCCGTTGCTCCGGCCAGCGCACAAGATGTCGAGCTTGCTTTGACTGCAGCCACCCCCTGGCAGGTAGTGGCAGATCAACGCTCGCAGGTTCTGAATGCCGCCGCCGACCTTTACGAGACCCATTTCGGTGAACTTTTCGCCCTGCTGGCCCGTGAGGCTGGTAAGTCCCTGCCCGATGCAGTCGCCGAACTGCGCGAGGCGGTAGATTTCCTGCGCTATTATGCGGCGAATATACCCGACGCAGAACCAGCGGGTGTGTTCACCTGCATCAGCCCGTGGAACTTTCCGCTGGCCATTTTCACCGGTCAAATATCCGCCGCTTTGGCCACTGGGAATGCGGTGTTGGCAAAGCCCGCACCGCAGACACCATTGATCGCGCATCGCGCCGTTGAATTGCTGCACGAGGCCGGAGTGCCACGCAGCGCGCTACAGTTGCTGCCGGGCGGTCCATCGGTGGGCGCAGCCCTGACCTCGGACCCGAGAGTGTCGGGAGTGGCCTTTACCGGCTCGACCGGGACCGCCCTGAAAATCCGTGCGGCCATGGCCGGAAACTTGCGGCCGGGAACGCCTCTGATCGCGGAAACTGGTGGCTTGAATGCGATGATCGTGGACAGCACCGCCCTGCCCGAACAGGCGGTTCAGTCCATCATCGAAAGCGCGTTCCAATCAGCGGGGCAAAGATGTTCGGCCCTGCGCTGTCTCTATGTCCAGGAAGACATTGCCGATGATCTTCTGACCATGCTGACAGGGGCTATGGATGCGCTGCTGGTTGGTGATCCCTGGCCTATCTCAACCGATTGCGGCCCGGTGATTGACGACGATGCTCGTCGCGGCATCGCCGATCACATCGCATTGGCACGGTCCGAAGGGCGTGTCCTGAAAGAGATGTCCGTCCCTGGTGACGGCACGTTCATCGCCCCAACCCTTATCAAAATCCCCGGCATTGCCGAGTTGGAGCGCGAGGTGTTTGGCCCCGTCCTGCATGTAGTGCGGTTCAATTCCTCAGAGTTGGATCAGATCATCGCCGATATCAACGCCACAGGATACGGGCTGACCTTTGGCCTGCACACACGGATCGACGACCGCGTTCAGCACATCACCGAAGCTGTTCATGCCGGAAACATCTACGTCAATCGCAACCAGATCGGCGCCATAGTTGGATCGCAACCCTTTGGCGGCGAGGGCCTGTCGGGGACCGGCCCAAAGGCGGGTGGGCCGAACTACCTGACCCGTTTCTGCGCCCCGGACCGGAAGGTCAGTCCCGAGCAATGGTCCACCGATATGACCGATCTACCATTACCAGAAGAAAAATCTGCTGAGATCAAGGCGCGGTTGCTGCCCGGTCCGACGGGTGAATCGAACCGCCTGAGTGAATTCTCACGCGCACCGCTATTGTGTATGGGCCCCGGAGTTGAAGCCGCACAAGCGCAGGCCAATGCGGTCAAAGCCCTGGGCGGTCAGGCGATTATCGCTACCGGTGCCTTTGACCTGCACCGGCTTGAAAACCTGACTGGCTTCTCGGGCGTATTGTGGTGGGGCGACGACGCAACCGGTCAGGAAATCGAGCGTCATCTGTCCCGGCGTGCAGGCCCAATCATCCCTCTGATCCCCGGCCTGCCAGATCGCACCCGCGTTCTGGGAGAACGACATGTCTGTGTCGACACCACTGCTGCGGGTGGGAATGCCGCATTGCTGGGGGGTGCGGCCTAAACAGGCCTTGACGCTGGGCAGCCAACCGCCCAGCGTCGCACCATGTTTCCAATTCGTGACCATAACCCTTCGGGACGCACACCGTATGTCATCTATCTGTTGATGGCTGCAAATATCCTGATTTTCCTCAGCTATGCGGGAAGCATGGAGAACCAGCGGCTGATCACCCAGCTGTATACCGACTATGCGGTGGTGCCCGCCCGGATTACGGACGGCTATACGCTTGAGACCCTCGTGACCTCGATGTTCCTGCATGGCGGCTGGATGCATCTGGCAGGAAACATGCTGTTCCTGTGGATCTTCGGCGACAACCTCGAAGACGAAATGGGCCACCTGCCCTTTCTACTGTTCTATCTTGCCGCCGGTATCGGGGCCGGTCTGATCCACGTCGTCACAGCGCCACAATCTCTGGTCCCTACGATTGGTGCGTCTGGCGCAATAGCTGGCGTCATGGGTGGCTATTTGTTGATGTTCCCCAAAGCGCGCGTGGACATCCTGCTTGTTCTGGTGATCTATTTCCGTGTCTTCTCGATCCCGGCGTTTGTCATGCTAGGCGTGTGGCTGGGTATGCAGTTCATTGGGAGCCTGTCCAGCAACCCCGACGAGGGCGGCGTCGCCTATTGGGCCCATACCGGGGGCTTCCTTGTTGGTTTGCTCTTGTGCATACCCCTTTGGTTGCGGCGCGGCGCGAGTGACTATTGGAACCGCACCCATGGGCATCCGCCCCATCCAGAGCACAAATACAAGCTGTCACAATCCCGCATCCCCCGCATCCCGCGCCGGTAAGCGCCCACCGCTGAGCAAGGTAACCTCTTGCGCGGCGGCTTGTACCAATCGGCCCAATTCCGGCGCGCGTTCAGTGCTGAACCGGGCGGTAGGGCCAGATACGGAAATGCCCGCACAGGGTTCCCTCCGGTCGTTGAAGATGGCCGCACCGATGCATGACATCCCCTCGTATCGTTCCTCCCGATCATGCGACCACCCGCGGGCCCGGGTCTGATCCAGATCGCTTTGCAGTGCATCGCCGGGCACCAGTGTTTGAGGCGTGAAGACCTTTGTGTCCAACGTGCCCAGCGCTTTGATCAATGCAGCCTCGTTCAACGCGGCCAAGATCGCCTTACCGGTGCCCGAGGCATACATCGGTGTCCGCGCGCCCGGTGGAAAAAAGGCCCGGATCGGATTGGCCGTTTCGACCTGCCCCACAAACACCACTTCGGCCCCGTCCGGAACGGCCAGATTCGCCGTTTCGCCGCTATCCTGCATCAGCCGGCGTAAAATGGGCCTTCCGATTTCGATAACACCATTACGGCGTAGAAAGGACGCTCCGGTGCGATAAGTCTCGATCCCGATCATCCATTCTTGACGCTCTTCATCAAAGGCGACGAAACCGTGCTTCTGCAGCGTCATCAGAATTCGGTGTGTTGTGGCCGTGGGCACATCAACTTCGCGCGCCAAATCGCTGAGTGCTGCGCGTTCCAGACGGGCCACTGTGGTCAAAACGCTCAGCGCCCGATCCAGCGATTGCATGGTCCCGGCCGAGCTTTCCTTGAACAGCGATTTTGGTCTGCCGCGTGGCCTTTTCTGCGTTTCCATCCCAGGCATTTCCTTTCAGCTGTCCAAAGTTTCTCGCGTCCGGATTTCTTGTACGTAAAAATGAAAAACGGAAAAGTTTAATATATCAGTAGCTTAATATTTATCTTAAATAAATGAAAATATTTTTCAAGAAAATTGCGTAATGCAGCTTTTTCCCGGACACTTATCTCCAAAGCAGAGGAACAAGCCATGTCGAACCAAAACCCGGTTTTCATTCCCGGCCCGACCAACATACCTGATAGATTGCGCCTTGCCATGCAGGTCCAGACGCAGGATCATCGCGCGCCGGACTTTGTCCAGACATTTGCACCCGTACTGGAAGACACCAAGAAGGTCTTTGATACGGCTGCGGCACAGATCGTTACCTTTCCCGCCAGCGGCACAGGTGGATGGGAGGCTGCAATCACCAACACGCTCAGCCCCGGTGATAAGGTCCTGATTGCGCGCTATGGCGTTTTCAGCCACCGCTGGATTGATCTGTGCACACGTCACGGGCTTGACGTTCAGGTCATCGACTGCCCTTGGGGCAGCGGCGCTCCCGCTGACCAATTTCAGACTGTTCTGAGTGGGGACAAAGCGCATGAAATTCGCGCCGTTCTGGTCACTCATAATGAGACGGCGACAGGGGTGCTTTCGGATATCGGGGTTGTAAGGCGGGCGATGGATGCCGCCAATCATCCGGCGCTTTTGATGGTGGACTGCGTCAGCTCTTTGGCCTCTGTACCGTTCGAGTTCGACCGCTGGGGCGTCGACATCGCGGTTTCGGGATCGCAGAAGGGATTCATGCTGGCCACTGGCATGGCCATCCTTTGCGTCAGCCAGAAAGCGCTGGACGCGATGGAAACCGCAGAGCTGCACCGGACCTTTTTCGATTTCCGGGATATGATGGCGGCCAATGCGACCGGAGGGTTTCCCTATACACCACCTCTGCAACTGATCTACGGGCTGCGTGAAAGCCTGAAGATGCTGTTTGAAGAAGGCTTACCGAATGTTTACGCCCGTCATCATCGGCTTGCCGAGGGCGTCCGGCGCGCCGTCGATGCTTGGGGGCTGGAACTGGTTGCTCAATCGCCAGACCTTTACTCGGACACGGTCAGCGCAATCTACGTGCCCGAAGGGTTCGACAGCAACATTCTGACCGACCATGCCTTTAACACCTACGGGATGTCCTTTGGTGTTGGCTTGGGCCAGTTGCACGGCAAGGCGTTCCGTATCGGGCATCTGGGCAGTCTGACAGATGCGATGGTCCTGTCCGGACTCTGTACGATCGAGATGGCAATGGCCGATCTAAGCTATCCGATCACGTTGGGCTCTGGCGTCGCCGCAGCCCAGGAACACTTTCGCGCCACACCCGGCAACCGAACCGAGGCCGCGGCGTAAGGAGAATGACAATGTTGGATCACCCCTCTGCCGCGGATCTGACGATCGAGGACATGCGTGTCGCGCATGATCGGATCAAACCGCATATCCGCCGAACTCCGGTCATGGTTTCGGACCACCTGAATGACCTGACCGGCGCGCAGCTGTTCTTCAAGTGCGAAAATTTCCAAGAAGCCGGGGCCTTTAAGGTGCGTGGGGCCTGCAACGCTGTATTCGGCCTTGCAGACCATTTGATGCCCAAGGGTGTCTGCACGCATTCCAGCGGCAACCACGCCTTGTCTTTGTCTTATGCGGCCGGCCGCCGCGGTATTCCGTGCAACGTGGTCATGCCGCGCACAGCCCCGCAGGCCAAGAAGGATGCAGTTCGCCGATATGGCGGTACAATCACCGAATGTGACCCTTCGACAAGCTCGCGCGAAGCAACATTTGCCGAGGTTCAGGCCCGAACCGGTGGCGAATTTGTTCACCCCTATAACGACCTGCGTGTGATTACCGGTCAGGCCACCTGCTCCGCCGAACTGCTGGAACAGACTGGTGGTATGGACGCCGTTATCGCGCCCATCGGCGGTGGCGGCATGATTTCAGGCACCTGTCTGACGGTTTCGAACCTTGCGCCCGAGACCGCAATTTATGCAGCGGAACCGGAACAGGCGGATGACGCTTACCGGTCCTTCAAGGCCGGTCATATCATCGCAGATGACGCCCCCAAGACAGTCGCGGATGGGCTGCTGGTGCCCCTGAAAGAAAACACCTGGCATTTCGTATCCAACCACGTGACCGATATTTTTACCGCCTCGGAAGAGGAAATCATCGAAGCTATGAAACTGACCTGGAAGCACCTGCGCGTGGTGATGGAGCCGTCTTCGGCGGTTCCTTTGGCAACCATTTTGAAGAACCCAGAGGTTTTCCGAGGCAAGCGCATTGGCGTCATCGTGACCGGTGGCAATGTAGACTTGGACAAACTGCCCTGGCTGAGAGGGTAAGGAGAAACAACATGAACAAGACCGTAAATTTTGAAGACCTCGAGGTCGGCTTCGACATCCCTGCCGCGATCGGCATGGACGAAAGCGAGATACAGACGCCTTGCCTGATCCTTGATCTGGACGCGCTAGAGAGCAACATCCGAAAGATGGGCGATTTCGCAAAGGCCCATGGGATGCGCCATCGTGTTCATGGCAAGATGCACAAATCGGTCGATGTGGCCAAGCTGCAGGAACGGATGGGCGGTTCGGTCGGCGTCTGCTGTCAGAAAGTGTCGGAAGCCGAGGTATTTGCCCGTGGCGGCATTACGGACATCCTTGTATCCAACCAGGTGCGCGACCCGGCCAAGATTGACCGACTGGCACGGCTGCCCAATTTCGGCGCGCGTATCATTGTCTGCGTGGACGATATCGACAATATCTCCGACCTGTCGGCTGCCGCTTCGCGTCACGGCACAGAACTGGAAGTGTTCATCGAGATCGACTGCGGCGCAGGGCGCTGTGGTGTAACCACGACACCGGCGGTCATCGAGATTGCCAAAGCTGTGCAAGCAGCGCCAAATCTGAAATTCACCGGCATTCAGGCCTATCAGGGTGCGATGCAACATCTCGACACCTATGAGGCCCGTAAAGAGAAGCTGGATGTTGCCATTGCCATGGTCAAAGACGCTGTCGCCGGGTTGAAAGCAGAAGGGATCGAGTGCGAACTGGTTTCGGGCGGCGGCACCGGTTCCTATTACTTCGAAAGTAACTCGGGCGTTTACAACGAATTGCAATGCGGCTCTTACGCCTTCATGGACGCGGATTACGGGCGGATTCTGGATCAGAACGGCCAGCGGATTGATCAGGGAGAATGGGAAAATGCGCTGTTCATCCTGACCAGCGTCATGAGCCACGCCAAAGCAGACAAGGCCATCTGCGACGCCGGCCTCAAGGCGCAATCGGTCGATAGCGGCCTGCCTTTTGTGTTCGGACGTGATGATGTCGAATACCTCAAGTGCTCGGACGAGCATGGGGTTATCGGGGATCCAGACGGCGTACTGAAGGTCAATGACAAGCTGCGGTTGGTGCCGGGCCACTGTGACCCCACATGCAATGTCCATGATTGGTATGTGGGCGTACGGGGCGGCAAAGTCGAAGCCCTGTGGCCGGTCTCGGCCCGCGGGAAAGCCTATTGAGATGAGGGATGTTATGAAAAGCGACGGCCTGCTGATTGTAGGCGAAGATCTGTGTGAGAAACTGGTAGGACGCCAGCAGGCCTTTGACGCTGTACAAGCTGTGTTCGGTGCGATGGCTAAAGGTGGCGCGTGGAACTTTCCCGTTATCCGCGAGGCTTTGGGCCATGCCGACGCACTCTATGGGTTCAAATCGGGATTTGACCGCGACGGTCAGGTGCTGGGCCTCAAATCCGGTGGATACTGGCCGGGCAATGCGGCGAAGGGCCTGACCAACCACCAATCCACGGTGTTTCTGTTCGACCCCGATACCGGGCGATTGTCCGCGCTTGTCGGGGGCAATTACCTGACAGCGGTGCGCACAGCGGCCTCTTCGGCGGTTTCGATCGCGCATCTGGCGCGGCAAGACGCAAGAGTACTTGGTATGGTCGGGGCCGGACATCAGTCAACTTTCCAGCTGCGGGCGGCGGCGGAACAGCGCGACTTCGAAAAGGTCATTGCCTGGAACCCGCATCCCGACATGCTGCCCCGCCTTGCAGCTGTGGCCACTGAGGTTGGGTTGGAATTCGAGGCCGTCAGCCAACAGGAGCTGGGCGCACAGGCGGATGTGATCATCACCATCACCTCGGCTTTTGAGCCGCTCTTGATGAAAGACTGGATCAAGCCCGGCACGCATCTAGCTTGCATGGGCACCGACACCAAAGGCAAACAGGAGGTTGACGCAGATCTCGTCGCTGCGGCGACTGTCTTTACCGACGAGGTCGCCCAGTCCGTGACAATCGGCGAGGCCCAACATGCCATCAGCCTTGGCGCCTTGACCGAGGATGCAATCGCGCCCATCGGCGCCGTCATCAATGGTGACCATCCCGGTCGGACAAGCGACGATCAGATCACTCTGTTTGATGGAACCGGGGTCGGGTTGCAGGATCTTGCAGTCGCCTCAGTCGCTGCACGATTGGCTGAAGAGGCGGATCTAGCCCAGCGCGCGACCCTCTGAAACGAAAAAGCGCGCCTCAATCGGGCGCGCTTGCTTGACCTGTCTGTTGGTGGCTCAGCCCCGGATGACCTTGGAAAACTGATCAAAGATGGGCTCGTTGGAACAGATGACCTCGCCGTCCTCCAGCACGTTACCTTCCGGGTTCAAAGCCTGCACAAAGCCACCAGCCTCTTTCACGATGATGATCCCGGCGGCAACATCCCAGGCATTCAGACGGCGTTCCCAAAAGCCTTCATACCGGCCAGCAGCAACATAAGCCATGTCCAGCGCTGCTGCGCCCCACCGACGTACACCGGCGCAGACTGGCATCAGACGTGCCAGATCCTGCAGGGTCGCTGGCAAGTCAGACCGTCCGCCAAAAGGCAGCCCGGTCGAAAAGATCGACTCGATCATGCGGTGACGACCCGAAACGCGGATACGGGTGTCGTTCATCCATGCGCCTTCGCCATTTTCTGCAAAGAACATCTCGTCCTTGGCGGCGTCATAGATCACACCGGCAACAATTTTGCCTTTATGTTCCAACGCGATCGAGATCGCCCAGTGCGGCAGGCCGTGCAGAAAATTCGTGGTGCCATCCAGCGGATCCACAATCCAGCGGCGGGTGGGATCTTCGCCGGCAATCTCGCCGCCCTCTTCGGCCAGCCAGCCATAGGTCGGGCGCGCGCCAAGCAGTTCCTCTTTCAGGATCGCCTCGGCTGCAATGTCTGCCTTGGACACAAAATCCCCGGCGCCTTTCATCGACACCTGAAGGTTCTCGACTTCACGAAAATCCTTGACCAGTGAACGCCCCGCTTTGCGCGCGGCTTTGATCATGATGTTGAGGTTTGCACTGCCAACCATTGTCCAAAGGCTCCTGTCCGGTCAAACCGCGCGTATACTGGGGCAATGCGCCCTTGCCAAGAGGAATGATACGCATAGCAGACCCGCGTTTTGTGCCTATTGCTCCTGCAGCTTGCGCGCCTCGGTTTTGGCCAGCTTGATCAGCTCTTGTACAAAGGGTTTCTCAAGGTCCTCGGTGCGCACTGCGGCGTACAGCCTGCGCGTAATTCCGTCTTTGGTCAGCGGGCGGGTGACATAGTCTGAATTATACTTCACCTCACGCACAACCCAGTCCGGCAGCACCGATATCCCCCGGTTCGACGCGACCAGCAACAGGATCACAGCGGTCAGCTCAACCTGCCGGATTGCGGCCGGTTCAACCCGCGCAGGGATCAGCAGCTGGCTGAATACATCCAACCGTGTACGTTCGACCGGATAGGTAATCAGGGTCTGGCCCCGAAAATCTTCGGCCTCAATGAACTCTTTCTGGGCAAGCGGGTGTGTCGAAGCCGCGACAAACACTGCGTCATAGTCAAAGAGTTCGATGAATTCGACACCGGGCAGATCTTCTGGGTCCGAGGAAACGACCAGATCGACCTCTTCTTTTTGCAAAGCCGGCAAGGCATCAAAGGCCAGGCCGGGGCGGATATCGACATCCACATCGCCCCAGGATTTACGAAAGGATTCCAGCACCGGGAACAGCCACTCAAAACAGGCGTGGCATTCAATGGCGATATGCATACGGCCCGTGCGCCCGTCGCGCAAAGAAGAGAACTCCTGCTGTGTCGCCTCGACCTGCGGCAGGATCTGCTCGGCCAGGCGTAACAGCCGCAAACCGGCCGCCGAAAGTTTCATCGGTTTGGACCGGCGCAAGAACAATTCGACTCCGGCCTGATCCTCTAGGCCTTTGATTTGATGGCTCAACGCGGATTGAGTGATGTTCAGTTGATCTGCGGCACGGGCAAGCCCGCCACATTCATGGATCGCCTTGATCGTACGCAGGTGGCGGAATTCGATATGCATTGCACGGAACTCATGTTGTTCTTGAATAATATGAGTTTGTCTCACAATGCGTAAGCTGGCACAAGGGTCAGAGATTTCACCCGTGAGGCCGAGATGACAAGACCAGAAGTTTCATTTGAATTTTTCCCGCCACAGACACTTGAGGCTTCATTCCGCCTTTGGGATACGGTGCAAACACTGGCACCGCTTGAACCGCGCTTTGTTTCTGTCACCTATGGCGCGGGGGGCACCACGCGCGAGCTGACGCGCGATGCGGTGGCCACATTGCACAAGTCCTCTGGCCTGCCTGTTGCTGCACATCTGACTTGTGTGGATGCGTCACGTCAGGAAACACTGGAAATCGCAGATACCTTTGCTCGGGCGGGCGTGGAGAACATCGTCGCCTTGCGCGGCGATCCGCCCAAGGGTCAGGATCGGTTCGCGCCGCACCCGGAAGGGTTCGCGGACTCGGTCGAATTAATCGAAGCACTGGCAGAAACCGAGATGTTCAGCATCCGTGTTGGCGCCTATCCAGACAAACACCCCGAAGCACGGGATTTTTCCACCGATATCGACTGGCTAAAGGCCAAGCTGGACGCTGGGGCCGACGAAGCCCTGACACAGTTCTTTTTTGAGGCCGAGACCTTTTTCCGTTTCCGCGATGCCTGTGAAAAGGCAGGGATCGACAAGCCCATCGTTCCGGGCATCCTGCCGATCGAAAACTGGAAAGGGGCGCGCAACTTTGCCCGCAGATGCGGGACACATATTCCGGATTGGATCGAGAATGCCTTTGAGAAGGCCATTCGTGACGACCGCGAAGACCTGCTGGCCACCGCGTTGTGCACAGAACTTTGTTCAGACCTGATCGAGGGCGGAGTAGACAAGCTCCACTTTTACACCCTGAACCGGCCGGAACTGACCCGGGATGTGTGCTTTGCCCTTGGAGTCACACCAAAGGCCGAGCTTCAGAACGTCGCTTGATATCCGCTTGTTTCAGACTGTGCACCCGGGGCTAAAACCCCGGGTGTTTTTGTGGAACAAGTTGGGATTGCCCTGCCTGACAGGGGCCACTTGAACAATCCAACTGAAGCCTTAATCATTGTCGCGATAAACCGTTCAATTCTGTTACAAATTTGACTTTAGCAACCGCCCATTCATTGTGGGGTCGTATAGTTTGTTTATGAGTGAATTTAGTATGGAACCTTTTGACAAGGTTAGTGCCCGCGCCAATGCATTCGGCACACTTGGTCTGGCTCAAAGCGCCAGTTCAGATGACATTCGAGAGGCCTGGCGCGACATCGCATTCGAAGCCCACCCCGATAAGAATGGCGGAGACGGTGCGGCCTTGGCCAACGCCAAGGCGGCCTATGATTTGCTGCGCAGCGAGGGGCTGGCCGGGAAAGGTCTGGCGGGCTCGGCGGCGGGGAAACCACGCCGCCCCCGGTTGCGCAAACGCGTTATTCAGCTGGAAACCCAAGATATTGATGCCTGTCGTGCAATGTTGAATACGGCGCTGCCCCACTTGCAGGACTCCCCGGACACCCCAGTGGACAGTCAAGATGCGGATCGCCTGCAAGATGCTGACCACATTCCGGACGCTGTCGGCTTGCATGGCCGCAACCTGACTTATTTCATTTCCGCACCTGTCTGCGAAGGTGCTAACCGCGTCGCATTGCCGACGAGTGTTCTTGCTGGCACCAAGCGCGTCAAGACAGAGATTCTGAGCTTTCAGTCCAAAGATGCGGGCACGGGCGAAGTTGTCGTACCCGTTGCGCTTGCGACCAAGAAATTTCCGGGCGCCCGCAGCGTCCGGATCAGATTCAACGCCGACCAGCAAACGCAGGATGAGTACTGGTTGACCGGATGACAAACAAAAGCCCGGCAAATCAATGCCGGGCTTTGCATCCGTTGCAGAAATCTCAGTTTGCGACCGGGCCTTCGGAGGTAAACTTCGGGATCACGCTGCTGGAGGCCCCGTCGGCCTCGATGCCCGGCCAGTTTCCTTCAGCCAGATTGATATTGCCGGGAATATCTTCTTCAAAAAACCCGACAACCACATCGGTAATGTTTAGATACAGCTTGTCATCAACAATCCGCCACAGGTTCGGGTTCGCAGGCACCTTGCCGCCGCGTGACACGCCATAGGCGCAGTGACCGTCATATTGCGGCGCATAATAAGCAGGGTTTTCCAAGAACTTGTCCCGGTTCTCTTCGGTCGAGAATGCCCAGGTAACGCCGTTGTATTCGGCCGTAATATCTGACCTTCCGCGGACGGCTTCGGGCTGTGATTGACCGACAGCAACCTGATCCAGACTGCGATAGGCAACCACGTCATATCCTGACACCGCATAGCCGGTGCCGTCCACATACTGATCACCTGCAAGGGCAGGCATGGCAAATGCCAAGGTCGCAGCTAAGGTCCAGACAAGTCGTTTCATAAGGGCGGTCCTTTTTTATTGGATGGGTGATCGGCCCGGAATACGGGGCTGTGCAGAGAATAGGTGATTCCTCGATCAAACGCAGTCCCGCTCGCGTCGCTGTGACATCGAATGAGAAAACGTGAAGTCTTTTGCACTGAATGTTACAAAATCTTCCCAACGGGCAGGGTTGGACTTTGCCCTTTGCAATATTAGCTGTTGCAGCGAACGGATAATTCACCCGAACTTTGCTGAGAAAGGCAAGAAATGAGCGAGCAATCGACCTATACGCCCCCGATGGTCTGGACATGGGACAGCCAAAACGGCGGACAATTCGCTAATATCAACCGCCCGATTGCGGGGGCAACTCATGACAAGGATTTGCCTGCTGGGCGCCATCCTCTGCAGCTCTATTCGCTTGCCACTCCGAACGGGGTAAAAGTAACCGTCATGCTGGAAGAGCTTCTGGCGCTAGGCCATGAAGAGGCCGAGTACAACGCCTGGCTGATCAACATCGGCGAGGGAGATCAGTTTAGTTCGGGCTTTGTCGAGGCCAACCCGAACTCGAAGATCCCTGCCCTTTGGGATCGGTCCGGTGAAAAACCAGTGCGCGTGTTCGAAAGTGCCTCGATTCTGTTTCACCTGGCTGAAAGGTTCAACGCATTTCTACCCGAATCCGGGCCAGAACGGACAGAGGTGATGAACTGGGTTTTCTGGCAAATGGGCAGTGCACCATATCTGGGTGGCGGGTTTGGCCATTTCTACGCCTATGCGCCCGAGAAATGGGAATATCCCATCAACCGCTTTGCCATGGAAACCAAGCGGCAGCTGGATGTTCTGGATCGGGAGTTGTCCGAGAAAACCTATATCGCAGGCGAGGATTACTCTATCGCCGATATCGCGATCTGGCCCTGGTACGGACAACTGGTTCTTGGGCGCCTGTACAGCGCAGCCGAGTTCCTGGACGTCGAATCCTACAAGAACGTCATGCGCTGGGCCAAGGAGATTGACGCCCGTCCCGCCGTGAAACGTGGTCGCATGGTCAATCGTGCCTTTGGCGAAAAGCATACACAGCTTCACGAACGCCACGAGGCCGGCGACTTTGAAACGCGTACACAGGACAAGCTGGAGCCAGCAGCCGAGTAAACAAACCGGGCTTCGCGCATCAATCTGCGAAGCCCCATTCTACCATTACTTGAGCAAAGGCGGTTTGTCCGGATCGCGCCCAGGAGCGATATGCGCATTCACACGCGCCTCAGGCTGCGGCAGATCGTACCGCAAACCCACCCGCGCCAAAGACGCTGCGGCCGTGTCACTTGATTTGAAAAAACCTACGTCCATTGCCCCAGCTTCGACCCCGGAAAAGGTAAGCGCTTCGGATGCGGCCTTGGCCAGAGCTGCCTCTGCCCCTTCGACGGCATCGACAAAACCCAGCAAATGCCCGAACCCACCTTCAGCCGTTTTGGTGCTGACCAGATAGGCGGCTTGCGCCAACCCAATGGCCGTAGCCAGCTTGGCGTCCAAAGCTGTCAGCAGTTCGTCGGGCAACCCCGATGGAGCCAGGAACTCGGACAGGTGCTGTTGCACCTCTTCGGGACCATGCTGCAAAGTTTCCACCAACCAGCCCAATGCCTCGGGCGGGATCAACATCGAGGACGGGGCAACCTCAAGGTTCAACCCCAGCCCGATCCCCTGCCCCGACAACATAGACGATAAAACCCGCCCCGACAGCGCAACATAGGGCACCGGGCGGTCTGCGAAGCGGGCCAGCCGGTCTTCGCGATCGAAAGCCAGCACAAAACGCCCATCTGCCACATCGAACAATTCGGGCGAAATATTCTCGTTCTTTGCCTCTTCCGTCAGCATCAGGAACAGCTCACTGTCAGCCAGCCGTTCAAAGAAACGCAGACGGGCCGCATCATCCTGCGGAGCAGCCTCAGCCGCGGCATGGGCGGCGTCCAGAGCCGAAATCTCAGTCATTCAGAACCTCTTGCACCCGTGCGCGCAAAACCGGCAACAGATCGGCTTCGAACCACGGGTTTTTCTTCATCCATGCCGTATTCCGCCAGGACGGATGAGGCAAGGCAAAGACCCGCGGCGCATAGTCCCGCCAGTTGCGGACGGTTTCGGTGACTGACCCACGTGACTTCAGGTGATATCTATGGGCGTGCCCCCCGACAAGAATGGTCAACGGCACAGGCCCAAGATCCGCCATGACCCGATCGTGCCAAGTCTGACCGCATACTGACGGAGGAGGCAAATCTGCCTTGCGCGCATCATAGCCAGGAAAGCAAAACGCCATTGGAACGATCGAGACACGCGAACGGTCATAAAACAGCTCCTCATCAACACCCAACCACGCCCGAAGCCGATCACCGGAAGGGTCGGTAAAAGGGCGACCCGACGCATGCACTCGTGCCCCCGGAGCCTGACCACAGACCAAAATGGGCGTGTCTTTGCGGAACCAGACAATGGGTCTTGGTTCATGCGCGGTTTCGGTTGCCGCAAATCGGTCGGCACAAATACGGCAGGCCTCTATTTCTTTTTCGAGTGGGTTCATGAGATCGCAATCAGTGCCGCATCAGATGGTTAGTGTTCTGAAAGCAAGATAGGTAACACACATCCAGACGCCAACAGATGCAAAAGTCACATTACCAAAAACGACCCCCGGAACGCATTGATCATTTGTTTCATAATTCGACATAATGTGGCCTATATGGCGCCGTAGAGGTACCGTTCTTTCGCCGGTCCGAACGGCGCAACAACAAGATAAACCCGCAGGCTTTGGATGCTTGAGTTTGAAAATGTCAGCAAGTCCTTTTGGACCGGGACGCGCCGAAAGGTGATTCTGGACAGAGTGTCTTTTCGCGTCGAACTTGGCACATCCATCGGTATTCTGGCCCCGAACGGTACCGGAAAAACCACCCTGATCAACATGATGGCCGGACTAGAGAAACCCGACGAAGGGGTCATTCGCAAATCCTGCCGCGTCTCTTTTCCGATGGGATTTACCGGCGGAGTTTCAAACAAGCTGTCGGCTCTGGAGAACTCGCGCTATATCGCCAAAATCTATGGTATGGACCCGGACTATGTCGAGGCATATTGCAGTTGGCTGTGTGGCCTGGGTGAATATTTCAATCAACCGCTGGCGACCTATTCATCCGGTATGCGGTCGCGGTTCACATTTGCGTTGATGCTGGCTCTGGATTTCGACATGTACCTCATCGACGAAGGGATGCCGGCCACAACAGATGTTGAATTCAACAAAAAGGCAGGCGACATTCTGCAGGAACGGCTGCGCACAACAACACTGGTCATCGTCTCTCACAACCCGGCCCTGCTTGAAAAATTCGCGCGTCAGGCGGCGGTATTAGTGGATGGTCAGCTTCACTTGTTCGAAACCTTGGAAGAGGCAAAGCAGTTATATGACTACCAAACCCAGGGCTGATAAATACAACTGGCGTCGCAAACGGCGGTCTGCGGGAAATGCCGAAACGCGCGAAGACGCGATCTCGCGCATTCGCCAGGCCACACAGGCGCCCGGCGCAGCAAATGAACCGCCAGTAGGGACCGAGATCGACGCTATCAAACGCGAAGGACTGACCGGCCGCCAACTGAGGGTGGCACGTCGTCTCGCCCAGAAAAACGGTCTTGCGGCGACTTCGGACTATGATGCAGTTCGGTTGTTGCGCAAAAAGGGAATTGATCCGTTTGAACGCTCCAGTCTGCTGAACCTTGCCTCGGAAAAGAAAACTTCGGACGAGCAGACGAATGATCGCATCACGATCCACCTGCCCCAGACCGTGAAAGATGCACCAGAGAATCTGCCCGGACCCGAGATGAGCCCGGCCGAGCGGCGTGAACGTGAAATCGGACAGATTCAGAGGGACATCGCCCGCCGCCGCCGTCGCAAACTGTTCGCTCTGTTTGCGCGGCTTGCGGCCTTTGTCCTGCTACCTACCTTTGTCGTGGGTCTCTATTTCTATCGGATCGCGACCCCAATGTACGCCAGCAACTCTGCCTTTCTGATCCTTCAGGCGGACGGGGGCGCGGGCTCTATTGGAGGGCTTCTGGCAGGGACCCAATTTGCGACCACGCAGGATTCGGTTGCCACCCAGGAGTTTCTGGAATCGAAAGATGCGCTTGAACTTTTGGACACAGAGGCCGGTTTCGCTGATGTGTTCAAACAGGACTGGATCGACCCCATTCAGCGATTATCCCCAGACGCCAGTCTCGAAGAGGCTTACAAGCTGTACAAACGCATGATCACGGTCGGATATGACCCGACCGATGGCCTGATCCGGATGGAGGTGGCGACACCTGACCCCCAGACTTCGGCCGCGTTTTCCCGAGAACTGATTTCCTATGCCGAGCAACGGGTAAACGCGCTGACCGAAAAGAAACGCGAAGACCAGATGAAAGATGCCCGGGAAGGGTTTGTAAGCGCTCAGGAAGAACGCAAGAAAGCTCAGGAAGACCTGATCGAGCTTCAGCTGCAAGGCGCAATCCTTGACCCTGAAAGCGTCATTGCCGGGTTGCGGGGCCGCATAAACGAAATCGAGACGCTTATTCAGGACAAAGAGCTGCAGCTTGCAGCCTTGTTGGACAATCGCCGCCCAAACAAAGCCAAGGTGGATGGCGCACAGGCCGATATCGCACGGCTTACGGTTGTGCTGGAGGAATTGAACGCCGAAATGCTGGATGTCTCTGCCGGCGAGAATTCGCTGGCCAGGCTGAGTGTTCGGATTCAGATGGCACAGGCCGATCTGGCCGCTCGGGATATGATCCTGCAATCAGCTATGCAGCATATGGAGACAACCAGGACCGAAGCCAATCGTCAGGTTCGGTATCTGACGGTTTCCGTCAATCCTGTTCCCAGTCAGGAACCCAGCTATCCGCGCAAGTTCGAAAATACGATTTTGGCTTTCCTGTTGTTTGCTGGTATCTACCTGATGATCTCGCTTACCGCGTCGGTCCTTCGTGAACAGGTATCCTCGTAAGACACATGAAACATGTAAAAATCTCCGATCTCACGGTCGGCAATGATCTTCCGCTGACGATCATCGCCGGTCCCTGCCAACTGGAAACTGCGGATCATGCCCAAATGATCGCAGGAAAAATGAAAGAGGCCTGCGACGCCGCCGGGGCGCAGTACGTCTTTAAAGCCTCGTACGACAAGGCGAACCGAACTTCGCTGTCGGGTGCGCGAGGTATGGGAATAGACACAGGGCTCAAGGTTCTGGATGACATCCGCAAAACCTTGGGCATTCCAGTGCTGACTGACGTACATACCGAAGCCCAGTGCGCGATTGCGGCCGAGGCTGTGGACGTGCTGCAAATCCCCGCGTTTCTTTGCCGACAGACCGATATGCTGCTCGCTGCTGGTAATACCGGCAAGGCGGTTAATGTCAAAAAAGGACAGTTTTTGGCCCCATGGGAGATGGGCAACATCGTGAGCAAGGTAGAAAGCACTGGGAACACAAACATCCTGCTGACAGAACGCGGAACTTCGTTTGGATATAATACGTTGGTCGCTGACATGCGCGGCCTGCCGCAGATGGCCAAAACGGGATACCCGGTCGTAATGGATGCCACACACTCGGTACAGCAGCCTGGCGGCAAGGGTGGTTCTACTGGTGGGCAGCGAGAATTCGCGCCTGTGATGGCCCGCGCTGCGGTTTCGCTTGGCATCGGTGCGGTTTTTATCGAAACCCATCAGGACCCTGATACTGCACCTTCCGACGGTCCTAATATGATCCCATTGGACCAGATGCCGCAGCTCATCGATACATTGATGCGTTTTGATGCGTTGGCCAAGGCCAACCCTATCCAAATCTGAACAAGAGTATTCCCATGACCAAACCCAACCCCGAGGTGACTCCGAACACCTGGAGCTTTCTGCGCGACGCAATGATCAAGCCAACCGGCTTTCGCGAATATGATGCCCGCTGGAAATATCCAGAAGAGATCAACTTGCCGGGCATGACCGCACTGGGGTTGGGTCTGGGCACACAGATGCGCAAGCGTGGGATTGAACCCGTGATTGCTGTAGCCAATGATTATCGTGATTATTCTCTGGCCATTAAAAATGCCCTGATCCTGGGCCTGATGCAGGCGGGAATTCAGGTAAAGGATATCGGTCCGGCGCTTAGCCCGATGGCCTATTTCGCTCAGTTCCATCTGGACGTTCCAGCCGTGGCCATGGTCACGGCCAGCCACAATCCAAATGGCTGGACCGGGGTCAAGATGGGGTTCGAACGTCCCCTGACCCATGGCCCGGACGAGATGTCAGAGCTGCGAGACATTGTTCTGAATGGCGAAGGGCAGACCCACCCTGGCGGGTCCTACGAATTCGTTGATGGCGTGAAAGAGGCCTATATCGACGATCTGGTCGGCGATTTCAGAATATCCCGACCTCTCAAAGTGGTCTGTGCCACAGGGAACGGCACCGCATCCGCCTTTGCCCCGGAAATATTTGAACGCATGGGGGTAGAAGTCGTGCCCAGCCATAACCAGCTGGACTATACTTTCCCGCATTACAACCCGAACCCAGAAGCGATGGAAATGCTGCACGACATGTCCGATACCGTGAAAGCCAGCGGTGCCGACATGGCGCTGGGGTTCGATGGTGACGGTGACCGCTGTGGCGTTGTGGATGACGAGGGGGAGGAGATTTTTGCTGATAAGGTCGGCGTGATCATGGCCCGCGATCTGGCCAAGATTTACCCCAATGCCACCTTTGTCGCCGACGTGAAATCAACCGGCCTTTTTGCCAGCGACCCCGAGTTGAAGGCCCGCGGGGTCAAGGCAGATTATTGGAAAACCGGCCACAGCCACATGAAGCGGCGAGTCAAAGAGATCAACGCGCTGGCTGGGTTCGAAAAGTCGGGGCATTACTTTTTGGCCGAACCGATTGGCCGTGGCTATGATTGCGGCATGCGCGTCGCGGTTGAGATCTGTAAACTGATGGACCGCAACCCGGACCAAAGCATGTCCGACCTGCGAAAGGCACTACCGAAAACATGGTCGACACCGACCATGTCCCCCTATGCAGCGGATACCGAGAAATACGACATACTCGACCGTTTGGTCGCAAAGCTGGTCGCCAAATCCGAAGCCGGAGAGACGCTTGCAGGTCGCCCGATCAAGGAAGTGGTCACTGTCAACGGTGCCCGAGTCATTCTGGACAATGGCAGCTGGGGGTTGGTGCGCGCCTCGTCGAATACGCCCAATCTGGTGGTCGTCTGCGAAAGCAGCGAAAGCGAAGAAGAGATGCGTGCCATTTTTGCGGATATCGACGCGGTCATCCGAACCGAACCTGGTGTCGGGGATTACGACCAGACCATCTGAGCGTTGGTGTCGGGGCTCTGGCCCCGACACTTCAATTTCCGCCAAACAGCTTAAGCAGCCCTTTCTTGGCCTCGTCCTCAAGCTTGTTCTTCAGCGCGTCCTCGACGCTGTCACCGTCAGTCCCGGCCGTACCGGTATCGCCGCCTATCTTGTCGATGACTTTCTTTTTGACATCATCCTCAAGCTCTTTGACTTTTCCTCCGGCGGCCGCTTCGATCACCTTGGTCAGGTCCGGCTTGATCGACGGATTGCTCCATGGTCCAACTATACGCACCGGAACCGACAGGCCTTCTCCCGAATTCGCACGCAGAGCGACTGGCGTGAACAGATAGTCGATATTGCGCGCTCCGATCCCGACTTTTCCTTTGCCATCCGCGCGGAAATTGTCCAGCGACATCAACAGATCGTTGTTCTGCAAAACGCCCTTATCAATGGTGAAGCTAGCCGTCAGGCTGTTGAACACGGTGGTGCCACCCGAACCTTTGCCTCGTCCCATCAGACGATCAAGGTCAAAACCCGATATCAGCCCCTTTCCTACATCCAAGCGGCCCTTACCGCTGAGAGAACGCATGATCTGATTCTCGTTCTGGCCGACGCCCAGAAACTCGAATGATCCCGACCCGGTCCCGGACAGCCGCTCGACCCCGACCAAGGCTGTCAGAGCTTGTTTGAGGTCAATGCCCTTGGCCTTTATCTTGCCGCCAACGGACAACCCATTCCGATTATTGGCCACCACCTGCCCGTTCAGCGTTCCGGAAAACAAGGTTGCCGGGTTCATCTCCAATGCAGCCCGAGACCGGTCCAGCCGCATTGTCAGGTCGCTGGGGCCAAGCGTCAGCTCGGGCAACGCGATAGATTTGGCTGTCAGTCGAATTTCACCATTGGCCAAAGCCAGCGCGGAGGCGTCGATCGGTTCCCTTGACCACCCCTCCGAGGCAGCACCCGAGCCGGAACCGCCGGAACTGGACGAGTCCGTCTGACCACTTTGATTATAGCGAGAAAGATCAAGATCACTGGCATCCAGCCGAGCGGTGATCTGTGGCGGGTTGGAAATTACAATATCAACTTCGCCTGTAAAACGGTTACTGTCGAGTGAAGCCACCAGATCGCGCACAGATATGCGGCCATCTCTGGTATAAGTCATCTGCCCCGACACATTCGCAGCGCGGCCCAACCCGTGCGGCACTCCAACGCCCTCCTGACCAAACGCAGCCAGCATTTTTTCCGTGTCTTTGGTTTCCAAGTGCAGCTTGCCGTCCATCTCTCCGGCAAGGTTGACGCGCCCGTCAAACCCGATGTCACCACCGGGGGCGGCAAGCGCCAGCTCAATCTCGGATGCCGCGCCCGAGGCATAGGCCGGCAGGTCGGGTATCTTGATATCCACGCGGGCCTCACCGCCCGGAACCGGCATTTGTGCATCCAGAACCATGGGGGCCGAGACTGCTGGCCAACTAGCAGACAAATCCACATCTGCGACATCAAATCGGGCCGATCCATTTTCAACAAAGATCAGACGCGCCTGAGTCAGTTTCAGATGCTCCAGTGTCACCGCACGCGATGCATCGGCCGGTTTTGATCCACCCGAGCCGCTGGCTGTCGGGGCGACGGCCGTGTCAAACTCCCAGTTTCCGCGCCCGTCTGACAGTTCAAGTCTGAGGGTCGGATTCTCGGCAATAATCCGTTTGATCAGCACATCGCCGGACAAAATGGCCAAGGTATCGACCCCAACCGCCAGGCTTTCGGCGCTGAGCATCGGCTCAGACCCCGCCCACGAGGCATTTCCGAAGGAAACCGCCCCGGTTTCCATGCCCAGCACAGGCCAGAAGGACAGCTTAACGCCCCCCGACAGTTTCAGATCACGCCCGGTTTGTGCCTTGACCTGCTCGGCCAGAATGGTCGCCAACTTGTCGCCCGGCATCAGCAGCAACGCGCCGATGACAAGACCGACCACAGCCACCAAAAGGAACAGGATGCGCATTAGCCATTTCATTTTCTGCTCTCCGACTTATTTGGCACGCTATAAAAAGATCATTCAAAGACGGCAGCGCATTTGCAAGGGGAAGCTTTCCCCACTATATGCCGCGCCATGACCACAAACCCGCCAAACCTCCGCCCCGACCTGGCACCTGCTGCCCGGATCACTGATACACCACGTCCGAACCAGCCGACCATCGGCATGGTATCGCTGGGTTGCCCCAAGGCTTTGGTCGACAGCGAGCGGATTCTGACGCGCCTGAGGGCCGAAGGATACGGCATCTCGCCGGACTATTCAGGCGCAGATGCCGTGATTGTGAATACCTGCGGATTTCTGGACAGCGCCAAGGCGGAGTCTCTGGATGCCATCGGCGAGGCTTTGGTGGAAAACGGCAAGGTTATCGTAACCGGATGTCTAGGGGCCGAACCCGATTACATCCGCGAGCATCACCCCCGTATCATGGCCGTCACCGGACCACATCAGTACGAGCAGGTGCTGGATGCGGTACACAAGGCCGTGCCGCCTGATCCCGATCCCTTCGTGGATCTGCTGCCTGCAGCCAACGTTCAACTGACGCCGCGCCACTACAGCTATCTCAAGATATCCGAGGGCTGTAACCACAAATGCAAGTTCTGCATCATCCCGGACATGCGCGGCAAACTGGCCAGCCGTCCGGCGCATGCTGTTCTGCGCGAGGCGGAAAAGCTGGTCGATAACGGTGTGCGCGAATTGCTGGTGATCTCTCAGGACACCTCGGCCTATGGGTTGGACCGGAAATACGATGTGAATCCCTGGAAAGACCGTGAGGTCCGCAGCCATATCACCGATCTGGCGCGTGAATTGGGTCAGTTGGATGCCTGGATTCGTCTGCACTATGTCTATCCCTACCCGCATGTACGTGAACTGATCCCGCTGATGGCGGATGCGGGCAGCAACGTGCTGCCCTATCTGGATATCCCTTTTCAACACGCACATCCGGATGTTTTGAAACGAATGGCCCGCCCCGCTGCAGCTGCCAGAACATTGGACGAGATCGCTGCCTGGCGCGCGACCTGTCCTGACATCACTCTGCGATCCACCTTTATCGTGGGCTATCCCGGCGAGACCGAGGCTGAGTTCCAGACCCTTCTGGACTGGATGGACGAGGCGCAACTGGATCGCGTCGGCTGCTTTCAGTACGAGAACGTCGAAGGAGCCCGATCCAACGACCTTCCTGACCATGTGCCCGCCGATGTCAAACAAGACCGATGGGAAAGGTTCATGGAAAAGGCTCAGGCGATTTCCGAGGCCAAACTGGCCGCCAAGGTCGGCCATACCCTGCAAGTCATCGTGGATGATATCGACGATGAGGCCGCGACCTGTCGCACCACCGCAGATGCGCCCGAGATTGACGGCAATCTGTTCATCGACGAGGGGTTTGAGGCCCTGAAGCCGGGCGACATTGTCTCGGTCGAGGTGGACGAGGCCGGGGAATATGATCTATGGGGCAAGCTTCGCTAACCACACCTACCTGAATTGACCGACCCAGCGGCAGTCAAAAAAGGCTCAACAGCCCGATAACCCAGGCCAATCCGCCAGCCAAAGCAGTCAGTGCCACCGCAGCGCTGGCGGCGTCTTTGGCTTGCCCGGCCAATAGATTGTGTTCGGTCGAAGTATGATCCACCGCCCGTTCGATCGCCGTGTTGAACAGTTCAGCCACCAGAACCAACAGACCGATCACCAGTATCAGAGCCCGAACGCCGTCGCTCAGGGGCAGCCACAGGGCCAGACCCGCAGAAACAAGATTGGTGCAGACCCAAGCGCGGAACGAGTATTCACTGTGCCAAGTGGCAGCCAATCCCTGCCAGCTCCAGCGGATGCGGTCCTTTAGATGGGTGACAAGTTTTCTCATGCGACCTCGGTAATTCAATAGGTCAAACAGAAACCCTAACACCGTATGACAGGCAATAAAAAAGCCACCCATAGGGCGGCTTTTTTGTTCGATTGTGCGGGCGGCTATGTCGGAATCCGCCCGCGAAAATCTTATTGAGCAGTCGGATTACATACGGTCTGACCTGCTTCGGTCGTCGCCAGATCTGTCCCTGCCGGGCAGCTCGGCGTGCCGTATTTGTCATAATCTGGGGTAATGTATACCGGTGTCGGCTCTTCCTGTTGCGAGCAAGCAGCCAGAACCAGGGCAAACGCACTAACGGCAGCAAATTTGAGTTTCATGTCCGTCATTCCTCTAATTAATTTCTGTTATTGCCCTGAACATGGGGCCGACTTCACAATACGGTGTGGTTGGTAATTTTGCAATAAAATCAACAGCGCGTTTGCGAAAGCAGGCAAAACCATGCCGGGGGGATTGCCCATGGAATGGGTGCCGCGTGGCAGCTACTGCTTTCGGCACATCTGTTCAGGCGATAGACTGGGGAAAGTCAGCGAACGGAGAAATCAGATGCCAGAAGGTCCTGTCATTGCGCAAAAAGCGCCCTATCCAATCGAAGTAACCGAAGGAAAAAGCTATTTCTGGTGCTCGTGCGGCCGGTCCAATCGGCAGCCATTTTGTGATGGATCTCACAAAGGAACCGGCTTTGAACCGGTCAAGTTCACGGCTGATACCAGCAAGAAACTGTTCTTCTGCGGCTGTAAAAACTGCGCTAACCCACCGTTTTGCGACGGGACACATTCCAAGATCTGATCACTTCAGCCGGTTGAAAACCTGGCTATTTACGCAGAACCCGGGCGCTGAACGAGGATCAGATTGCTGTGCGGCCAGCCATATCGTGCATTTCTCGTGACAGTCCGAGGCCCGGCAACGCGTTACCATCTCGGCGTATTCATCCGGACTCAACCGCCCGTCGGACATGGCTTCGGTCAACGAGATCTTAAGGCATCGGGCAACAGATCGAGTCAGCCAAAAGTGCTTTTCCACGTCGCCCAGTACAGCGTGTTTCATCCCAATTCCTGCATTTGTATTACTTTCAACGCGGCGAATTGATGTTTGTTCGGGCAGGTTTGTGGTGCTCCTGCAACATCTGGATGTCTTTCCATCCAATCCGGACAGGCAGCCGCCCAGCCACATCCCTGACACAGGCGGATCATTTCAGCCCAGTCTTCCTGACTTAGCCGACCTTTATTGTGGGCCCGCACAATATCCGTACCCGTAGCTTGCCCCATCCTCAACACAAGGCGCAAATGAGTCATGAGGTGTCCAAGGCGCGGCATTGCGGCCCCCCTAAGGGATCAACTTGCTTAACAAATCCTGGTTCCGGCAATATTCGGGGGTCTGCGCTGCCAGAACCGGTTGATTCAAAAAAGATTGGCAATGGCCCGGGTTCGGGCAATCGGTGCATCGCAGAACCGCATCGGTAATCTGATCCACCGATATATGTCCAGCGATTGCAGATTCCTGCAGATCCACCCCCAGCTTGCCAGCCATACGGTCAACAAGACCAGCATGATGCCTAAGCGTTTCGCGATCGGGCATTGGCATTCCTTTCCGTTTCGCTTTGTCCGATCAGACTAGCAATACGAAACAGCCCAAGCCTTGACGCAGGTCAAAGTCCCAATTCCAGTTCGTCCAGATAAGCCCGTGTTGCATCCTGCACCCGTCGGAATCGATCACCGCCCAGCTTTTTTCCGCCATACCATCGAGTGACAATGACGATATGACCGCTCAGTTCGGCCCTTTCCAGCATGCGCAGAATCACCATTCCGGCACCGCTTTCCCCGTCATCCGCCTTGAGCGCACCAGTGGGCAGGATTGCGGCCCAGGTATTGTGCGTGGCCTTGGCATAGCTTTTGTCAGATTTCAGATCCTGCAGGACAGCAGCCACCTCGTCACGGGAACTGACCAAAGCGCCGGACACGGCATATTTCGATCCGCGGTCCGTCAAGACAACCCCCAACCGTTTCAGTCCCGTCATTGTGTCAGCCCAAGCTGCCGCGAGGTTTCCAAAACAATTTCGACGCGCTGAGCATTCGGTGGATGGGTGCCTAGAAAACGATCGCCCGGGTCAGGAATTCGGGCAAAATAGCGGGCTCCTAACAAGGGATTATAACCTGCCCGGTGCGTGATGATCGTTCCCAACCGGTCCGCTTCCAGTTCAAAGTCCTTGACATATATCTGGGCACCCACCTGCGCGCCCAGCTTCTGCGCCTGTTCAAGATCTGCGTCATTTGCCCCCGCTATGCGTGCAAGCTCGCCAAAAATCGCGGCACTTTCTCGTGAGTTTTCGGACTGGCGGGGAATATGGCGCAGGATGTGATGAGCAGATTCATGCCCCATCACAAAGGCCAGTTCATCGGCGTTTTCCACCGATTGAATCATCGCGCGGGTGAAGATTATGACTGGTTGATTGTCGTCATCCAAGGTTTGAAAAGCATTTGCTGGTGCGCGAGGGTTCAGATCAACCACGATCGAAAAATCGCAGTTGCTGACATTACTGCGCCGCTTGCACTCTGCGCGCGCCACATCCCCGACCCTTTGACTGATTTCGCGAAAGGTCAGCACATCGACCTGAAAATCAGTTGAAGGTTGTTGCCATTCCTCTACCGGCTGAACGCGTAGCGAACCGGTGTCACAGGCCGACAGAACCAGACCAAATATCATCAAGATCAGGCGACGCATACTATTTCCTTTGGTCCGGTCATGCCTTTTCTTCGAACATAGCCCGACACAAGGCGGTTCGCCACCGGACGATTTCCCACGAACGGGTTGCATTGCAATGTTCCGCCCGGCAAGCTGGAAACATGTTTTCGATTGAGCATGAATTCGACTCGACGGTCATAACCCTGGTGGACGAAGGCGAAAAGCCTTTGAACGAGGATGTGGTTATTAACAATTTTGCAGAATGCGTAACGCTGGAACAACTGGATCCGCGCACTGACCAGGTTCAGAAGATTACGCTTTCGCCCGAACAGGTTCGTGATCTGGCTGCGGCACTGGATCTGCCCGAAGGTGTTTACCAAATTCGCGAAACCCCCGGTCAGGCCTGACACACAAAGACTTTCTCGCGCGATGTCTGCCCGCGCTTCAGGATGAGTGCGGACGGAGCAACCCCCAGCGCCACCGCCAGAATCTCACGTGTGGCATCATTTGCCCTGCCGTTTTCGGGCGGTGCAGTGATATATATTCTGATCGTTCCGTCCTGAACCAAAATCCTGTCTGCTGCGGCTTTCGGGGTAACCCTGACCGCAATCTCAGCATTCGGTGCTACACGGTCGCTCAGGTCTGGAAGATTTCTTAGTTTCGGTTTTCCCATTGGCACCTTCTGTTAACAAAGACCCTTGCACGGTTGGGCGGGGAATGAAATTGATCCAACTGGTCCAGCCGATTGCACTTGAAACTCGCCAGACGTTCAACCAGATACAGACAGCCTATGTAAAGGAAGTTAACATATGTCCTTGAAGAATCCGGCCGCTTTTGAGTTTCTGCAGACCCGTCGGTCGCGCCCAGCCAAAACGTTGATTGAACCGGCCCCCGACCGTGAGCAGCTGATGCCCCTGCTGACCGCAGCAGCCCGCAGCCCGGATCACGGAAAACTGGAACCCTGGCGGTTCATCGTGCTTGAAAAAGGCGCAATGGGGCGCCTGTCGGGGCTGACGCAGGAATGCGGTGAGGCGCTTGGCAAATCCCCTCAAAACATTGAAAAAGCGCGCGGACAGTTTGATTTAGGCCATCTCGCCGTCGCTGTGATCGAGGTTCAGAAGCCTTCGGAAAAGATTCCAGCCATCGAGCAGACCTATTCAGCTGGGGCTGTTTGCCTTGCTTTGCTGAACGCTGCTTTGACCGCAGGATGGGGCGCGAATTGGTTGTCTGGCTGGCAAACCCACGATCCAGAATTCTGTCGCAAGGCGTTTGGATTGCGGGATAACGAGAGTGTTGCCGGTTTGATCCATATCGCGACCGAGGGCTCGACCCCGCCCGACCGCCCTCGCCCGGATGTTGATGCCCTGACCGAATGGGTCACAGAATGATCATCCTCAACGCCTTTTTTTCAGCGCTTGGTCAGATCGGAGACCCGAAATTCCGCGGGGTCCTGCTTCGGGGCATTGGTCTGACCATTCTTATGCTGATCGCAGCCTGCGCCGGTGCAATTTGGCTGATCAACCGGCTGTCAGGGGACGAGATATCGCTGCCATTCATTGGTGCAGTTCCCTGGCTGAATGACGTCCTCAGCTATTCCGGCATTTTCCTGGTGCTGATCCTGCCAGTGTTTCTGATGATTCCCGTCGCCTCAGCCATCACGTCTGTGTTTCTGGACGATGTCGCGCAAGCTGTAGAGGACAGGCATTATCCGAGCCTGCCCACGGTTCCACGCATCCCGATAGGCGATGCGATCACTGACGCGCTTGGCTTTATGGGCGTGTTGATCCTGGCCAACCTTCTGGCGCTGATCCTTTATGCGATCTTCACGCCACTGGCCCCGTTTATCTTTTGGGCGATGAACGGATTTCTGCTGGGGCGTGAGTATTTTACGCTGGCAGCCATGCGCCGTATCGGGCGTGAGGGCGCGCGAAAACTGCGGGCACAACATTCGTCAACAATTTGGCTTGCGGGCACGTTGATGGCCATCCCACTGTCTATTCCGCTGGTGAACCTTGTGATCCCGATTATCGGAGCTGCTACATTCACGCATATCTTTCATAAGCTGTCAGGGCCAACGCCCTGAAGCTTAGTTTCGCGGTTCCATTTGATTTAGCCAGTCGAAATCCCGTACCGAAATCACGCCCGAAATAATGATCCCTGCAATGATAGCCCAGAGCACAACCGACACCCCGGTGGTGATCCATAACTTTTTCTTCATGTGATGCACTTCCGGGGCCCCTGAATGGGTGCCGGGAACGACCTCGCCCAAATCACCCTGGGTCTTGATGCGGATCGGCAGAATCACCAAAAGCGTCATGAACCAGATGACGGCAAACAGAACCAGTCCTGCAGTGATCGTCATGTGTACACCTCCGGTGTTTATACCTGTTCCAACTCGACCAGACAGCCGTTGAAATCTTTGGGATGCAGGAAAAGAACCGGTTTCCCGTGCGCCCCGATCTTGGGTTCACCGCTACCCAGCACCCGGGCGCCGGTTTCTTTCAGATGATCCCGCGCGGCAATGATGTCCTCGACCTCATAGCAAACGTGATGGATTCCACCGGCGGGGTTCTTCTCTAGAAAACCGTTGATTGGGCTGTCATCGCCCATCGGATACAGTAATTCGATCTTGGTGTTGGGCAATTCGATGAACACAACGGTCACGCCATGATCGGGCTCATCCTGCGGCGCGCCAACCTTGGCACCTAAAGCGCTGCGGTACTGTTCAGACGCCGCCTCAAGATCAGGGACGGCAATGGCAACGTGGTTTAAGCGGCCAATCATGGAACTCTCCTACCTTCTGCGTTGCAGCGGTTATGGGGACAGATCAAGCAAAGAACAAGTGCGCCAAATTGCCGTTAACCCCGTGTTAGCCAGAAGTTCCTAGCGTGAAGCATCTGCTGAATAGGAGTTCTGCCATGGACGATTCGAGCCCCTTCGCCTCACCCGCGCAGCCGACGGCCACGCGGCCGCTGCTGGGACAAACCATTTTGGTTGTGGAAGACAGCCGCTATGCCTGCGATGCCATCCGCCTGATGTGTTTGCATTCAGGCGCGCGGATCAGGCGGGCCGATTGCCTGAAGTCCGCCCGGCGCCATCTTCAGATCTATCGACCTTCGGTGATCTTGGTGGATATGGGGCTGCCAGATGGCTCTGGCGCTGATCTGATTGCCGAACTGGCCATGACTACGCCCCGGATCGGAGCGATCCTGGGCATGTCAGGCGACGACAATTCAGAAACCCTTGCGACAGAGGTTAGCGCGGACGGGTTTCTTGCCAAACCGCTTAACTCACTGTCCTATTTCCAATCGTCTATTCTGAATTGTCTACCGGAAGACCGCCGCCCCTGCACGCTCCACGCCGTTCGGGATGAGGTGATATGCCCCGATCCTATGGCCTATCAGGACGACATGGCACATATCGCAGATGTTCTGGCCGGACCGAATGACCATCGGTCACTGGACTATGCGGCCCAATTCCTGCGCGGAGTTGCCCGTGATGCGGAAGATACGGTTCTGGCCGAAGCCGCCCAGCAGTTGGCAGCCTCACGCGCCGCTGGTATGCCCATCACCGCTCTGACAGCCCAAGTTGCGGGAATAGTGCAGGCCCGTCTGGAACAGCGCGAGGCTATCTGAAGTGACAACCGCATATCTAATTACCGCATCGCTCCTTTGTCTGTGGGCATACAGACAGACACGCGTCAGCGCGCGTGACATTCGGAACAGCCGCGAGAGGAAAAAGGACCATTTCCTGTAAACCCGCTAACAGCGAATTGGGAATGGGTTGAAAACAGAAAAACCCGCCACAGGCGACTGTGGCGGGTTTTCTATCAGTCCTGAGGGATAATCCGCAGGCCCAACTCCATCAGCTGGTCCGAGGCCGGGTCGGACGGTGCCTGCATCATCAGATCCTCGGCACGCTGGTTCATCGGGAACATCATGACTTCGCGGATATTGGCTTCATCGGCCAAAAGCATCACGATCCGGTCGATACCAGCTGCACAGCCACCGTGCGGCGGGGCACCATAGTGGAAGGCGTTGAACAGCGCGCCAAAGCGGGATTTCACCTCATCCGCGCCATAGCCAGCCAGCTCAAAGGCCTTCAGCATGATCTCGGGCTTGTGGTTCCGGATCGCGCCCGAGACCAGCTCGTATCCGTTGCAGGCGAGGTCATATTGATAGCCGCGCACATCCAGAGGATTGCCGTTCAGCGCCTCCATCCCGCCCTGCGGCATCGAGAAGGGGTTGTGTTCAAAGTCGATCGCACCGGTTTCTTCGTCTTGCTCATAGATCGGGAAATCGACGATCCAGGCAAAGGCAAAGCGGTCTTTCTCAGTCAGGTTCAGTTCATCACCGATCACATCGCGCGCCCTGCCGGCCACCTTTTCAAAGGCTTTCGGTTTGCCGCCCAGGAAGAACGCCGCGTCTCCGACGCCCAGACCCAGTTGCTGGCGGATCGCCTCGGTCCGTTCAGGGCCAATGTTTTTGGCCAGTGGACCGGCGGCCTCCATCCCTTCGCCCTGATCGCGCCAGAAGATATAGCCCATACCGGGCAGACCCTCTTTCTGGGCAAAGGCGTTCATGCGGTCGCAGAACTTGCGGCTGCCACCCGTCGGCGCAGGGATAGCGCGGATTTCGGTGCCATCCTGCTCCAACAGCTTCGCGAAAATCGCGAACCCAGACCCGCGGAAGTGGTCGGAGACCACTTGCATTTTAATAGGATTCCGCAGGTCGGGCTTGTCGCTGCCATACCACAGGGCCGCGTCCTTGTAGGAAATCTGCGGCCAGTCCTGATCGACTTTACGGCCGCCGCCGAACTCTTCGAACACGCCGGTCAGAACGGGCTGAATCGTGTCGAATACGTCCTGCTGCTCGACAAACGACATCTCAAGGTCAAGCTGGTAGAAATCGGTGGGTGAGCGGTCGGCACGCGGATCTTCGTCGCGGAAACAGGGCGCAATCTGGAAATACTTGTCAAAGCCCGACACCATGATCAGCTGTTTGAACTGTTGAGGAGCCTGCGGTAAGGCATAAAACTTACCCGGGTGAAGACGTGACGGAACGAGGAAATCGCGCGCGCCTTCAGGCGAGGACGCCGTGATGATTGGCGTCTGATACTCGCGGAAGCCCTGATCCCACATCCGGCGGCGCATCGAGGCAACAACGTCCGAGCGCAAGGTCATATTCTGCTGCATCACTTCGCGGCGCAGGTCTAGATAGCGATAGCGCAGGCGCGTTTCCTCAGGGTATTCCTGATCGCCGAACACCATCAGCGGCAGCTCGTCAGCGGCGCCCAGTACTTCCAACTCGCGCACGTAAACTTCGATCTCGCCCGTGGGCAATTTCGCGTTCACCAGATCAGCGGCGCGCGCTTTGACTGTGCCATCGATACGGATACACCATTCCGAGCGGACTTTTTCCAGTTCGGCGAATGCCGCGCTGTCGCCGTCGCACAAAACCTGTGTGACGCCGAAATGATCGCGAAGGTCGATGAATAGAACGCCGCCGTGATCTCGGACCCGATGCACCCAGCCAGACAGGCGAACGGTTTCACCGACATTGGCGGCGGTCAGAGCGGCGCAGGTGTGGCTGCGATAGGCGTGCATGGATCATATCCCTTCGGGCGCAGAATTGGTCGGGCCGATACACCGCGTCAGACTGGGAAAGTCAAGGCAAGTCGCACCGTCAAAACGGCCTTTGCACGTTGCCTGAGTAGAAATAGATGCCCAGACCCACCGCAAAGATGATGTTCCCCGCGATGGCATGCAGCAGAACCGCATAGAAAAACGATCCGCGTTTGCGATAGGCCCAGGTAAACAGCAACCCTCCGGCAAATGTCATCAGAGCTACGATCCAGCTCCAATACATCAAATGCGCAAGCGAGAAGAGCGATGCATTCAGCAGATAAGCTGTGCGTCCATTGGGCAGGATTGCGTGGTAGCGACGAAAGAACAGCGACCGGAACAGCAGCTCTTGCGGCAGGGCGGAAACGAATGGGTAAAACACCCAAATCATCGCCAGCAGCTCGGGTTGGTTGTGCAACAGGAAAAAGGCAGCTTCGGGACGGGTCAGTCGTACTAGCGCAACACAAAACAGGGTCATTCCCACAGCAAAGCCGGCGACTTCGGGCCAGGACCAGTTGCGCCAGTTATATCGCAATTCCGCCCAGGCAAATCCGTGCGTGAAATGCAACAACACGATCCCGATGGCCGTAAAGGTAAACAGCGATGGAAACATCCAGTTGGGCGGGAAAAGTACGGCGATCAGCACGGGTACGGCGATGAAGAACAAACCAAATTCCAGTCGCAACCAACGGGAAGGTGCTGCGGCTTCAGTCCAATCGGTTTGCCTGTTCACAGTACCGCCAGTTCCGCCCAGATCAGGCCTCGCAAGGAATTGCCCATCCAGAACCTTTCCGCGCTTTGCAGGTCGGTCATGGTCAGCACCGCCTCGCTGACTTTATTATTTTCCAGCAAGTCTTCGCGCAAGATCCCGGGAAGCAAGCCGGAGGACAAGGGCGGCGTCAGGCAACGACCATCGGGCATGTCCAGAAAGATGTTAGCGATGGTGCCCTCGCACACTTCGTCACGCTCATTCAGAAACAGCCACTCATCTACGCCCTCGGGCAGTGCCGCCCGGGCTCGGTCATAAACATCGCGCTGCGTCGTCTTGTGCTGCAACCAGATATCAGAGGCGGCAAGCTTCGTATTGGAAACTGCGACCCGCCAGACGGACGGGTTATCCGCCAGTGCACCAGTTGTCACGCCAAACCCGCCACTGATGTCCATCGTCAATCGACAGCGCAACGAGGTTGAACCCGCAACTTGGTCGAGCGTTGCAATCGCGCGCCCTGCATCGAAAGGAAGCCCCAATGCCCGTGCCGAACGCTCCATCCGGGCCAGGTGTTTTCCAACACGCACAAACCCGCTCTCTGACCGGTATGCCAGCGTTTCGATCAGACGGAAGTCAGGGTCAGCTGGTGGGCGAAACGTGCCTTCCATAGCGCTTCCTCATATTCGGATGGGGCTGTGCTGTCCCAGACAACACCCCCACCCACATTCAGCGTGGCCTTGTTGCCCTCGACCATCAGCGTACGAATAGCCACGTTGAACTCGGATCGCCCGTCTGGCGCGGCCCAACCGATAGCACCACAATAGATATCGCGTGGCCAGGGTTCGAGATCGGTCAAAATCTCCATCGCGCGAATTTTGGGCGCGCCTGTGATCGAGCCGCAGGGAAACAACGCGTTTAGGATATCGGAAAGTTCTGCCCCAAGATGCAGCTGTGCCTGCACCAGCGAGATCATCTGATGCACGGTTGCATATGTTTCGACCTTGAATAGCTCGGGTACCTTTACGGACCCCGGCAGCGCAACCCGGCTGATGTCATTGCGCAGAAGGTCAACGATCATGAGGTTTTCAGCGCGGTTCTTCTCGTCTCTCGACAAGAAATCGCGGCGGCGCGCGTCCTCGGCCATGTCTTCGCTGCGGGGTTGTGTGCCCTTCATCGGGCGGGTTTCGATCGTCCGATCTGCACCGGTGCGAAAGAACAACTCTGGCGAGCGGCTGAGCAAATCGGGCAAATCATCCTGCTGAACCAGCGCTCCGTGACCGACCGGCTGGCCCACAGCCAACGCCGCATAAAGCGCGGCGCTATCCCCTTGCAATGTCAGGTCAATGGGGAACGTCAGGTTGGCCTGATAGATATCCCCTGCCCCGATCGCATCGTGGACCAGCTGAAAGGCGCTTGCATATCTTGCCTCGTCCCAGCGCGGTGTGAATTCGGCAACACCGCCTAGGGGTGCGGGCAGATCGCATTGGCCTGGCGCATCATAGGCACCGAAACACAGCAGTGGCAGGCGGCGGTCAGTAGGCATCCGGTCCAACAGGCGGGGTTCCAACGCATATCCAAGCTCATAGCTTGCATAACCGGCCAGCCAGGCCCCATCCGCGCGTGCCTCATCCAGCGCCGCCAAAGCCTGTGGCACGTCTTCCGCTTTGTCTGCGCGGATCACCCGGTCTGGCCGTTCGAAATAAGTTCCCGATCCGGCCGGCCCCTGATCAAAACGAATACGCACGTGCATCCTCATTTGTCGTGCTGCGCGGTATAGACAATACGGCGGTAAGGGAAAGAGGGGAAAGCGGCAATTTCGCCCCTGTTTCCGATACCTCTTGAACCTTTTGGCGCGGTCCCTATAACGCAGAACAATTTGGGCACGCGGGCGGTGCCCTGACTCGCAGTTAACCGAAGGAAACAGGCTATGCCGAGAAGAACCGACATCCAGTCGATCATGATCATCGGGGCGGGCCCCATTGTCATCGGTCAGGCCTGCGAATTCGACTATTCAGGCGCACAGGCCTGTAAAGCCCTGCGCGAAGAAGGATACCGGGTCATTCTGGTAAACTCAAACCCGGCGACAATCATGACCGATCCCGGTCTGGCCGATGCCACTTATATCGAGCCGATCACGCCCGAAGTTGTCGCCAAGATCATCGAGAAAGAACGCCCCGACGCCTTGTTGCCCACAATGGGTGGGCAGACCGGACTGAACACCTCACTTGCACTGGAAGAGATGGGCGTACTGGACGAGTTCGGTGTCGAGATGATCGGTGCGACCCGCGACGCCATCGAAATGGCCGAAGACCGCAAACTATTCCGCGAAGCGATGGATCGGCTGGGCATCGAAAACCCCAAGGCCACCATAATTACCGCCCCCAAGCGCGACGACGGCTCCACCGATCTTGATGCTGGCGTCCAGATTGCCTTGGGCGATCTGGAAGACATCGGCCTGCCTGCCATCATTCGCCCCGCCTTTACCATGGGCGGCACCGGCGGCGGTGTGGCTTATAACCGCGAGGATTATATTCACTTCTGCCGCTCGGGCATGGATGCCTCGCCGGTAAACCAAATCCTCGTCGATGAGAGCCTGCTAGGTTGGAAAGAGTATGAGATGGAGGTTGTACGCGACACGGCCGACAACGCCATCATCGTCTGTTCCATTGAGAATATCGATCCGATGGGTGTGCATACCGGCGACTCGATCACCGTGGCCCCTGCCCTGACACTGACCGACAAAGAATACCAGATCATGCGCAACGGCTCCATCGCCGTTCTGCGCGAGATTGGGGTCGAGACTGGCGGTTCGAACGTACAATGGGCGATCAACCCCGAAGACGGCCGAATGGTCGTGATCGAGATGAACCCCCGCGTGTCGCGTTCGTCCGCGCTGGCGTCCAAGGCGACCGGGTTCCCAATTGCCAAGATCGCGGCCAAGCTGGCTGTTGGCTATACGCTGGACGAGCTGGACAATGACATCACCAAGGTCACGCCCGCCTCCTTCGAGCCAACCATCGACTATGTCGTGACAAAAATTCCGAAATTTGCGTTCGAAAAGTTCCCCGGCTCTGAACCTTACCTGACCACGGCGATGAAATCGGTGGGTGAGGCCATGTCCATTGGCCGCACGATCCACGAATCGATGCAAAAGGCGCTGGCTTCGATGGAATCCGGCCTGACTGGCTTTGATGAAGTGGAAATCCCCGGCCTGAACGTTGGTGTCTGGGACGAGGTCAGTGACAAAGTCGCGGTGATCAAAGCGATCAGCAAGCAAACCCCCGACCGTCTGCGCACCATCGCGCAGGCCATGCGTCACGGTTTGACCGACGATGAGATTTTTGGGGTCACCAAATTTGACCCTTGGTTCCTGGCCCGAATACGCGAGATCATCGAGGCCGAGCGTCAGTTGCGCAAAGACGGCCTGCCGGTGACCGAAGAAGGTATCCGCAGGCTGAAAATGCTTGGTTTTACCGATGCGCGCTTGGGCAACCTGACAGGCCGTGACGAAGGCAATGTACGCCGCGCCCGCCGCAATCTGGGTGTTAACGCAGTGTTCAAACGCATCGACACTTGCGCTGCCGAGTTTGAGGCGCAGACGCCCTATATGTACTCGACCTACGAAGCCCCTATGATGGGTGATGTTGAGTGCGAGGCGCGCCCGAGTGACCGCAAGAAGGTTGTTATCCTGGGCGGCGGACCCAACCGGATCGGTCAGGGGATCGAATTCGACTATTGCTGTTGTCACGCCTGCTTCGCACTGACCGATGCGGGCTATGAGACCATCATGATCAACTGTAACCCCGAAACGGTTTCGACCGACTATGACACTTCAGACCGGTTGTATTTCGAACCGCTAACTTTTGAACACGTGATGGAAATCCTGACGAAAGAACAGGAAAACGGCACGCTGCACGGTGTTATCGTTCAGTTCGGTGGTCAGACCCCGCTGAAACTGGCCAACGCGCTGGAAGAAGAAGGCATTCCGATCCTCGGCACCACGCCCGACGCCATCGACCTGGCCGAAGACCGCGAGCGGTTCCAGGCGCTTGTCAATGATCTGGGCCTGAAACAGCCCAATAACGGCATCGCATCGACCGACGAGCAAGCGCTGAAAATCGCCGAGGATATCGGCTTTCCGCTGGTGATCCGTCCCTCCTATGTTCTGGGTGGCCGCGCGATGGAAATCGTGCGCGATATGGACCAGCTGCGGCGCTATATCAACGAGGCCGTGGTGGTCTCGGGCGACAGCCCTGTGCTGCTAGACAGCTATCTGGCGGGCGCGGTTGAACTGGATGTCGACGCGCTGTGCGACGGCACGGATGTTCATGTCGCAGGCATCATGCAGCATATCGAAGAGGCCGGCGTGCACTCGGGCGATAGCGCCTGTTCGCTGCCACCTTACTCGCTGTCGAAAGAAGTGATTGGCCGGGTCAAAGAGCAGACCTTCAAGCTGGCCAAGGCGCTGAACGTTGTCGGCTTGATGAACATTCAATTCGCGATCAAGGATGATGATATCTACCTGATCGAGGTCAACCCGCGCGCCTCGCGTACCGTGCCCTTCGTGGCCAAAGCGACGGACAGCGCCATCGCCTCAATCGCCGCGCGTGTGATGGCGGGCGAGAAGCTGGCGGATTTCCCACTGCGCCCTGCATACAAAACCGTGGACGATACCAAGATCGCCGACCAGATGACGCTGGCCGATCCGGATATGCCGTGGTTCTCGGTGAAAGAGGCGGTTCTGCCCTTCGCCCGGTTCCCCGGCGTCGACACTATTCTGGGGCCTGAGATGCGCTCGACCGGAGAAGTCATGGGCTGGGACCGAGACTTTCCCCGCGCCTTCCTCAAAGCACAGATGGGTGCGGGAATGGTGCTGCCATCCTCGGGACGTGCGTTTATTTCGATCAAGGATGCCGACAAGACGCCTGCCATGCTTGAGGCTGCACAGGTTCTGGCCGCGCAGGGCTTTGCCCTTGTCGCCACCCGCGGAACGCAAAGCTGGCTGGCCGAGCACGGTATTGCCTGTGATCTGGTCAACAAGGTCTATGAGGGCCGTCCTGACGTGGCTGACATGCTTAAAGATGGTCAGGTACAGTTGGTGATGAATACCACCGAAGGTGCACAGGCGGTCGAGGACAGCAAGGCCATCCGGTCCATCGCGCTCTATGACAAGATCCCATATTTCACCACCGCCGCCGCCAGCCACGCTGCCGCGTTGGCGATAAAGGCGCAGGCCGAAGGTGATGTCGAGGTCAGGTCCCTGCAAGGCTGACCTTCTCCCACTACACCAGAATAAAGCAAAACCCCCGGTCCATGACCGGGGGTTTTTCATTTAGACAACCGGCTGCGGTGGTTTCTTGCGCCGTTCCTCCGGCAGGAAGAACACCATGTAAAACACGGGGGCAGCCACCATGGTAAGGACCGTGGCAAAGGCCAGACCTCCCATGATGGTCACCGCCATCGACCTGAAGAACGCATCCGTCAACAACGGAGCCATACCCAAAATCGTCGTGATTGCGGCCAGCATCACCGGGCGCAAACGCGAGACCGAAGCCTCGATGATCGATTCACGCAGCCCCTGCCCGGTTGCACGTACCAAATCGATCTCTTCGACCAAAACGATACCATTCTTGATCAGCATCCCCGATAGGCTAAGCAGTCCCAGTAGCGCCGTAAATGTGAACGGCAGACCCGTGCCCAGCAGACCGATCACCACTCCGTTTACCGACATCGGTACCAACAGCCAGATAATGATCGGCTGACGAATGGCGTTGAATATCAGCACCGAAATCAGAACCATGATCAACAGGCTCAACGGCAACTGACGACCCAGGCTTTTATTTGCATCGCCAGCATTCTCGAACTCTCCACCCCATTCCAGTCGATAGCCCGCTGGCAGCTCCATGCTTTCGATGGCTGTGCGGACTTCGGAATGAACCTGCGCAGCTGTCAAATCCGGCGGGATGTCGGCCCCTACCGTAATGGTCAGCACACGATCCCGGCGGTGAACCAGCGTATTGAGTGCCTTATATTCGAACCTGTCGACCATCTGCTCGATCGGCACGAATTTCTGCGACTGGTCCGAGAATACAACCTGATCCACGATCGAATAATCCCCGTCCACCGGGCGGCGCAAGATGATCGGAATCAGACGGTCGCGCTCGCGGAACACACCACCGGTGATCCCATCGGTCGAGAATTGCAGAGTCGCCGCGATATCTTCGCGCGACACCCCTGCGGTCTGCGCCCGTTCGGTCGCATAAATTGGCTGGACAGCCAGCCCTTGTTCGCGCCAGTCGTGATAGACGTTCAGCGCATTGGGCGAGGCCGCGCGCATCGTCTGCACAGCCTCATTCGCAAGTTGCCGAAGCACCGCCGGATCGCTTCCCGAGAAACGGGCCTGAATTGGATCACCGCCGCCAGGACCAAAGACCAGCCGCTTGGTGCGGAACTTGCCTTCGGGGAACTGCGCCGAGCCAAACGCCTCGAGATCCGCCCGCAAAGCCGGAATGTCATCCAATGTTTCCGTCCGGATGATCATGTGACCGTAGCTGGGGTTCGGTTTTTCCGAAGAGTAGGTCAACAAAAAACGAGTTGCTCCTTGCCCAACAAATGTCGTGACAGATACCACATCGTCCCGATCCGCCAGCCAGTTTTCGAAAACAGCCATATCCTCGGCGGTGCGCGCAATGGGTGTGCCCTGCGGCAGGTTGTAATGCACGAAAAACAGCGGTGTATTCGAGTCTGGAAAGAACTGTTGTTTGACCAAACCAAATCCTGCGAAACAGACCACGGTAATGCCCACCAGCATTGCAATCACCATCCAACGGAACCGCAGCGCCCAGTTTAGGATCGCGCCATAAACACGGAACATGATCCCGCCATAGGCATCAATTTCACCTTCTTTGCCCTGCTTGAAGAAATAGTGCCCAAGCATCGGAGTCACCGTCAGCGCCAGGGTCCAGCTCAGCAGCAGCGATATCCCGATAACAGCAAATAGCGAAAACAAGAACTCGCCCGTCGCATCAGGGCTAAGACCAATCCCGGCAAAAGCCATGATGCCAATCACCGTTGCTCCCAACAGCGGGATTTGCGTTTTGGCCGCAGCCTCATCCGCCGCATCACGCGAATTCTTGCCGCGCAGCATTGCAATCTGCATTCCTTCGGCCACCACAATGGCGTTGTCCACCAACATACCCATCGCGATGATCAAAGCGCCCAACGAAATTCGTTCCATCTCGATCGAGAACAATGCCATGAACAACAACGTGCCAACCACGGTCAGCAACAGAGTTGTTCCCACAACCACAGCCGCGCGCCAACCCATGAACAGGGCCAAAACCGCAACAACAATAGAGACCGACAGCGCGAGGTTCACCAGAAAATCGTTCGATGCCTGCTCAACAACGACGTGCTGCTGGTAAATCGGCAGGATTTCGACACCATAGGGGATCTGAGGATCCAACTCGGCAAATTTCGCGTCAGCACGCTTGCCGACCTCAACGATATTATCAGTCGAAAGCCCAGCGATACCCAGAGTGAAAGCTTCGGTCCCGTTGAACCGGATGATGACATTAGGATCGGTTAGGCGACCACGATGTACATTCGACATATCGAACAGGTTGATAACCTGGCCCTGCGATCCAACAGAAAGGCCAGCAATGGCGGAAACCGTATCGGACCCTTCGGCGGTTAATATCGCGGTCCGGCCATCTTCTGATCGCAATGACCCCGACGAGTTTACCGAGTCCGCATTTGTAATCGCGTCGGTAAGTGCCTGCAGAGGCACGTTCTGGTTCACCGAAATAGACAGGTCGGGTTCGATAAAGATCGCCTCTTGCGGCAGGCCCATCACCTCGACATCCGCGACACCGTCAACCGTCAGTAGTTCGCGCCGAAGAAATGTGGAAAGCTCATGTTTTTCAGCGTCCGAGAAGCCCTCGGCCGTGACCGCATAAAACAAGCCAAACACATCGCCAAACCCGTCATTGACCAGCGGATCACCCACCCCGGATGGCAGTTCCCGTGAGGCGTCACGGACCTTGGCGCGCAATTTGGTCCAGATCTCCGGCAGCTCGGTCCCATCATAGGCTGAGTTAATCTCGACCTCGATCAGCGAAAAACCGGGCTGGTTCACTGATGTGATTGTCTTGACCTCGCCCATCTGCTGGATAGCGGATTCCAGTGGCTCTGAAACCTCCAGCGCCACTTGTTCAGCCGTTGCCCCCGGATACTGGGTTGCGATGACGGCGTTTTTGATTGTGAAGGCTGGATCTTCCAGACGGCCAAGCGACAGAAATCCCCAGATACCGCCGAACAAGGCGATCAGGATGACCAGCCATGTATAGATAGGGCGATCAATGGATGCGCGTGCGATGTTCATCAATCCGCCCCTTAGTTGGCAAGACCGGTAAAGCGGCGCACCACCTGACCGTCAATCAAAACGTCGCCGCCGGCGACAACGATTTCTTCCCCGTCACTTAGGCCGTCCAGTACGTTGACATCACCGGTTTCCGTGGGCTCGATGGTAACAGGGACGCGGCGCAGTGTCCCTTGGTCAGCCCCAGTCGGAGAAAACACCATTACGCCCAGCGCCCCTTCGACATCGGCCACAATGGCTGTAGGCGGAACAAAGATTCCCCGTTTCTGGTCCTTGACCCGAACGGTCACAGTAGCCGACGAACCAGGCAGAATTTGCAGCCCTTCAGGCGGTGTCAGGCCAAATTGGATGCGGAAGGTTTGACCGACGCTTGAAGATTCAGCATCGAATTCGCGGATCTGAAGCGGGAAGACTTCGTCGCTCACCGGAAATTTCGCGGTGATGGTGATGTCATCCTGCTGGCCCGACCGTTGAAACAAAATTTCGGGTACGTCGACCTCAATCCGAAGTTCGGACATATCATGGATACGCACGATCGGGGTACCTGCGGAAACAGTGGTAAAGGCCTCGACCGCCCGGCTGGACACCAGCGCGTTAAATGGTGCCGTCAATGTCGCCTGTTCCAGGTCGTAAAGCGCGTCACGCACAGCGATATCAGCCAGTTGCGCCGCAGTCTCAGAGTCGTCCACAGCCACTTGGCTGGCCGCAGTTCCCCGCAGCCGAGACAGGCGGGCCAGGGTCCGATCCGCCTGATCTTTCTGCAGAACGGCACGATCATAGCGGCGCTGGAACGGCTCACGATCCAGCTCGGCGATCAGCTCACCCTTGGGGATGACAAATCCTTCAGCCACTGGCATTTCAACAATCTGTCCAGCCACCTGAAAGGCCAGATCAACCGTTTGCCGCGCAGCGACGCGACCAAAGAACTGACGTGTGAACCCAGGCGTGGTTTCCTTTACCACCATCAGCTTTACCGGCTTGGCAGCTTCTTCAGCCATGATTGAGCTGGAGAGAAAGATCAGGGCCACGCCCAAAGCAGAGATCAGTTTCATTTCTTCAGTCCCTCGGGAATTCCAGTTTTCAGTATGTTTTCCCGGATCTTCCGGGCCAGTCTTGCGAATTCTGCGGTTTCATCTTTGTTCAGTCCGGACGCGCGCTGAAACAGGGCGCCCGCTTGGGCTACAAGCATCTGGCGTGTTTCTGTGCCTTTTTCGGTCAAAACCAAAAGCCATGCACGGCGATCCTCTGGATCGCGTTCGCGTCTCAGATAGCCCGCTTTTTCCAAGGCATCGGCGGTCGACGTGATTGTCGAAGGAACTGACAGCATGTCAGCCGCCAAAACGCCCATGCGCCTGGGCTGATCCAATTTGATCACCATATGGCATTCCTGATGGCTCAGCTCTATTTCGATGGCATCGAAGCTCTCCTCGAGCTTCCAATAGAGCGCATACACACCCATCATCGCCTGCATCTCGGGGCTTAAGCGATGCAACAGAGTGTTATGATCATGGGCCATGGGATGATTCCTTGCAGAATTTGACGCGTATATACTTCGAAAAACGAACTATTCAAGAACTGAAGCTCAATTTCCAACCAAGCTTAACATTCCCTCGGGTCAATCTCTCTTGAACAATACCAATCATAACGGCATTTTAGGTGAATCCAGAAATCCAGGACCCAACATGTATACGCCAGCAATCACCGGCTCGGGTGTTTTCACGCCAGATAATGTCATTACGAATGCCGAGCTCGTTTCGGCCTTCAATGCATATGCCGACAGGATGAACACCCAGAACGCAGAGGCGATTGCCGCTGGTGACGTTGAGCCGATGCAGCATTCGTCTGAAGAGTTCATTCTGAAGGCCTCCGGAATCGAGAACCGCTATGTGATGGACAAAGCGGGCGTTCTGGATCCCGACGTGATGCACCCGCTGTTTCGTCAGCGCTCTGACGATGAACCTGGCATCATGACCGAAATGGCCGTTGACGCCTGCAAGAAAGCGCTGGCACAGGCTGGGCGCAACGGGGACGATGTTGATCTGGTAATCTGCGCGGCTTCGAACCATGAACGGGCTTATCCTGCAATCGCGATCGAGATCCAGCAGGCGCTGGGATGCAAAGGGTTCGGATTCGATATGAACGTTGCCTGTTCTTCGGCCACGTTCGGCATTCAGGCGGCGGCGGATATGGTCAGGTCCGGTTCGGTCAAATGTGCGCTTGTGGTAAACCCCGAGATTTGCACGGGCCACCTGGAATGGCGTGACCGAGATTGCCACTTTATTTTTGGTGACGTGGCAACGGCCACCGTGATCGAACGGATCGAGGATGCGACCGGACCGCATTTCGAGATTTTGTCGACCAGCTGCGCCACGGATTTTTCCAACAACATCCGAAACAATAATGGCTTCCTGCGTCGCACTCGGCCAGAGGGATTGACCGACCGCCGCGACATGCAGTTCATGCAAAACGGCCGTAAAGTGTTCAAAGAGGTTCTTCCAATGGTCAGCAAACACATTGCCGATCACATGGACGCCGAAGGGATCAGCAACGCCGATCTCAAACGTCTTTGGCTGCATCAGGCGAACAAAACGATGAATGATTTCATCGGTAAAAAAGTCATGGGCCGCGAGCCCGCCCCCGGAGAGCAGCCAAACATCCTGCAAGACTATGCGAACACGTCCTCGGCAGGGTCGATCATCGCATTTTCGAAATACTCGGACGATTTCACCGATGGCGAGATCGGTCTTATCTGTTCCTTCGGAGCGGGGTATTCCGTGGGTTCGGTAATCGTGAAACGGCACGGTTAAGACAACACTCCGCGCAACTACAAATTCGTACAAGAAAACCGGGCTCATTCTACCCGGCTTGGTTGTTTGATCCTTGTTTCAGCACTGGCATCACCCCGTCCGGCGGCAAGCGGCAAAAGCCCCAGCATGCGAGCGTTCAGATCGGGTCAAGCTTGACCTAGCATGTCATGAGTATCGGTACGCACACCAAACTGGATCAAGACACGCAGCTTCCCTTGCCTCAGCTCACGCTTTCTTCTTCCAGGTGCAGCTTCATTTCGATCAGAACATGCTGCAGCAGGCTGGTTTCCTTCAACAGGCGTTTGGCCTCGTTCACCGTGATGATACCGTCTTCGATAGCAGACTGGTATTCGGTCATAAGCATGGCAAAGCGTTGGCTCAACGCGATGACATCCGAATTCACACCTCCGGTGCGAGGAGCGTCAGTGTTGCGGCCATCATATGACAGCGTAATGTTCTTGAGGTCGGCCAAAGCTGACGTCACATGCGGAAAGTTGGCCACCGCCTCAAGGCGTGCAACTGCATCAACCGGCATGAACCGATCAGCATGCTCTGCATTATCTGAATAATATCGGCCAAGCGTGGCTTTGGATTTACCCGTGATCTCGCACGCGGACTCAATTCCAACGTCCTTGACCAACGCTTCGGTGTGCTTTTTGAGATAGGCCCCGATATCTGCCATGTTTTTACCTTTGCTACCTGCCTTCCCCACTACATCTGCCATTGCGGGGGAAAGGGAAATGAAATTTCCCATACCTGAGTCATAATTGAAATGCGATATGTTGGCTATCCCTCAGATATGCGAGGGTTTTGTGAGTGAGTGGCGGCAATAATGCCGGTAGCGAGTGATAGCGGGGCACATATTAGCCCCGCTTCGTTTAGGCCGCTTATAGGCCGAAGGCGTCGCTGTTGTGAGTGCAGGGGCTCCATCCCCAAAGAGCGTGAGCTCATCCCCTAACTGGACAACGGCGGCGTCGCTCATTTCGCCACATGAGATGGCTTGCCCAGGCGGGGCTGGCGAATTAGACCCGAGCCATGGCAAAACTTTACTTCAACTACTCGACTATGAACGCGGGCAAATCGACCGTGTTGCTGCAGGCCTCGCATAATTATCGCGAGCGCGGCATGGATACTTACCTGATGACGGCTGCATTGGATGGACGCGCCGGTGCTGGGAAAATTGCCTCGCGGATTGGGATATCATCCGAGGCTGATACTTTTGACACCGATGATGATGTTTTCGCCATGATCGAAGCCCGTCTGGCGCAAGGCAAAATTGCATGTGTCTTTATCGACGAAGCCCAGTTCCTGACCGAAGATCAGGTCTGGCAACTGGCCCGCGCCGTAGATGACCTGAACGTGCCGGTGCTGGCCTACGGGTTGCGGGTCGATTTTCAGGGCCGGCTGTTTCCCGGATCGGCCGCCTTGCTGGCGCTGGCGGATGAGATGCGCGAGGTTCGCACGATCTGCGAATGCGGCCGCAAGGCAACAATGGTGATTCGTCAGGACGAGAATGGAAATCCCATCACCCAGGGTGCTCAGGTTCAAATTGGTGGCAACGAAACCTATGTCTCGCTGTGCCGCAGGCATTGGCGCGAGGCCGTGGGCACCTAAACCGGATTTGGCAGCGGACGCCCCTGAACAAAGGCCGCAACATTATCTAGCGCCATGTGCCCCATAGCGCTGCGGACCTCCTCAGTCGCGGTACCCAGGTGGGGCAACAGGGTCACGTTCTGCAAATCTATCAGAGCTTGCGGCACTGCGGGTTCGAATTCGTAGACATCCAGACCCGCACCCGCGATTTGCTTTTCTTGCAACGCCGAAATCAGGGCCGATTCATCCACTACCTCTCCCCGAGAAATATTGATCAGGATGGCAGCAGCGTTCATCGCCTGCAGCACCTGCGCATTGATCAGATGCCGGGTTTCGGCACCGCCCGGCACAGCCAGGATCAGGAAATCGACTCCGGCAGCCAAAGCTTTGAGGTCTGAGACATAATCCGCCGGAAACTCTAGCTCCTTTGGGCTGCGCGATTGATAGGCGACGTGCATACCAAACCCATAGTGGCAACGTCGCGCGATGGCTTGCCCAATGCGCCCCATGCCCACAATGCCGACCCGTTTGCCGGTCACGTGATGGCCCAACATCTGTGTCGGGTGCCAGCCCTGCCAAAGGTTTGAACGTACCAGCCGTTCGCCTTCTCCGGCGCGGCGGGCCGTGGACAGCAGCAATGTCATGGCAATATCGGCCGTAGCGTCAGTGACAGCGCCCGGCGTGTTGGTCACCGCGATTCCGGCCTGACGGGCCGCCTCCACATCTATGTGATTATACCCAACCCCAAAATTCGCCAGCAGTTTGCACCGCGGTTCCGGCACCTCAGCAAAGATCTGGGCAGAAAACAGGTCGCCCAAGGTCGGCACCACCACATCGAATTCGGACAGCGCATGCCCCATTTCCTCGGGTGACATCGGCAAGGTTTCACTGCGCATCTCTGCGTCAAACTCTGCGCGTGCACGTGCTGCGACAGAGGCGGTCATCGGTCGGGCAATGAACACACGCATCAGTGCATCCGCCCACCGGTTGGAACCTTGCCATCCGGCCCGATCAGGACGATCTCACCAGTCTCATCGGGCAATCCCAAAACAAGCACTTCGGACATGAACTTGCCGATCTGGCGCGGAGGAAAATTTACCACCGCCATCACCTGCTTGCCCACCAATGAGGCGGGATCATAATGCGCAGTGATCTGGGCCGAGGTTTTCCGCTCGCCGATGTCTCGTCCAAAATCGATCCACATCTTGATCGCTGGCTTGCGCGCTTCGGGGAAGGGTTCGGCGCGGATAACCTCGCCGACGCGAATGTCGACCTTAAGAAAATCGTCGAATGTAATTTCACCCACGAGACAGCTCCTTGGACCGATCGGTTGCGGCTTTAACAGCGCGGTGCAGCAGGTCGGGAAAACCGAATTCGTCGTGCATCAGGACCTCAAGCGCGGCCTGCGTGGTTCCATTAGGCGAAGTGACATTGACGCGCAGTTGCGATGGGTCCTCGTCAGACGCCATGGCCAAGGCCCCTGCCCCGGCGACCGTGGACTTGGCCAGCCTCATCGCCAAATCATGTGGCAGGCCCTGAGCCTGACCCGCGGCAGCGAGCGTTTCTATAAGGTGGAATACATAGGCAGGGCCGGACCCGCTCAGCCCGGTAACGGCATCAATCTGCGCCTCATCCTGCAATCTGACCGTCTCACCGACCGCAGATAGCAGGTTTTCGGCTAGGGCCAGATCCGCATCCGAAACAGCAGAATTTCCAATCAACGCCGTGATTCCCTGTCGGATCGCCGCCGGGGTGTTCGGCATGGCACGCACGATTGGTGTTTTCTGGCCCAACACCTCTTCGAATGTGGAGATTGAGGTGCCCGCCGCGACCGACACGAACAGGCTGCGCCCGCCGCCCAAGGCTGTAATTGCGGGCAGCGCATCGCCCATCATCTGCGGCTTTACCGCGACCAGCACAACTGCAGGCCCCTCGGGTAGCGGGGTATTGATGTTGACGCCCGACGATTTCAGCCAATCCGACGGGAAAGGGTCAATCACCCAGACTGACGAGGCAAGAAGGCCATGCTCTAACCACCCGGCAAGCATGGCCGATCCCATCTTGCCGCATCCCAAAAGCACCAGCCCCTGTTCGGCGACGCGTGACATGTCCATGATTGCCCCTCCGCTTATTTGGCTCGGGGCAAAGCTTTACGCGCGGCCGTAGGCCTCTGCAATGGCGACTTGCATCGCGTCTTCCGGGGTGCGGTTGCCCCATGTGACCAGTTGGATCGCGGGATAATAACGCTCGGCGCTCAGGACCGCTGCAGTGATCATCGTATCAATCTGTTCCGGGCTGGCCATCTGACCACCCGCAAGAACCAGACCGTACCGGTAAACCATCAGCTTCTGATTGGCCCAGTATGTGAAGGCCCCGGCCCAGCACTGATCGTTCATCTTGTTCAGAAGTTCATAAAGCTCGGTCTCGCGCGCCTCAGGTGGCTCCATCTCGAACGAGCACACCATACGCAGCGTTTCGTCATAATTCGACCAGGCCAGCGCAATCGAATAGGTGCGCCACTGTCCTTCGACAGCCATTGCGATCTGATCATCCCCGATCCGATCAAAGTCCCAATCGTGATGTTCGGCAAGATGTTCAACAATGTCGATCGGATGAAGGTCTTCGTCAAGAAACTGCTCGGAAAGGGCCATAATGCCACCTCACTAATTTCTAGCATTTCGGGGCTGGCAGCGCCCCAGCGCTAGTTGCCTGCTCTACAAGCCGGGCTTCCCCCATAGGCCTGTACTAAATATGGTGCGCTGTGGGTGGTGGCCTGACAACCCCCATTTTTGGGGATAACAGCAATAAGTTGTGGATAGCTGGCAACGGGGATCAAAATATTGGCATCAGATGCAGCTTTGTCTTGATTAATTCCCGCAAGACGGCATGATGCACAACACCGCACAACCCAGAACCGGATTGCGCGGCGTTTGTTTTTTTTCGAAAATTTCGCGGGGGATTATTCGCCCAGCTTGGCTTCCAACGCTGCAATGCGCGCCTCGAGCGCTGTGTTTTCCTCGCGCGCTTTCTGAGCCATGGCACGGACAGCGTCGAATTCTTCGCGTGTGACGAAATCGCGATCAGCCAGCCAACGGTCGATCATCGACTTCATGGCGTTCTCCGCCTCGTCCTTTGCGCCTTGGGCAACACCCATGGCGTTGGTCATGAGTTGGGAAACATCATCCAGAATCTTGTTGCGGGTTTGCATGGTTATCCTCCGATTTGGCGGTTGGTCTCTATATGGGGAATGATTGGCGCAGGCTCAAGGTTGACTTAACCCTCAAAGCCCGGGCAATGAGACGCACATGCAGGCTGTTCTAAATTTCCCCGATCTGTCGCCCGAACTTTTCTCGATCTCGCTGTTCGGGATGGAGTTCGCACTTAGATGGTACGCCCTCGCCTATATCGCCGGGATTGTGATTGCATGGCGCCTGGGGGTGATCGCCCTAAAGCGCCCCGCCCTGTGGCCCGACAAGGCGCCACCGATGCAACCCGCCCAGCTTGAGGATTTGATCACCTGGATCATCCTGGGCGTGATTCTGGGCGGGCGACTTGGGTTCGTGCTGTTTTATCAACCAGCTTATTACCTTTCGAACCCGATCGAAATTCTGATGGTCTGGCAGGGCGGCATGGCCTTCCACGGTGGATTGCTAGGCGTCGTCGTGGCCTCATATATCTATGCAAGACGTCACCAAATTTCGATTTTGCCGCTTGCTGATCTGATCGCGCATACCGTGCCGCCTGGGCTGTTATTGGGTCGTGTCGCGAATTTCATCAACGCCGAACTGTGGGGAAGGCCCAGCGACTTGCCCTGGGCCTTTGTATTCCCCGGTGCCGCCGCCCAAAACTGCCCGACGGTTATTGGTCTTTGCGCCCGCCACCCCTCTCAGCTTTACGAAGCCGCGCTTGAGGGGTTGCTGCTGGGCGTCCTGCTGTTGTGGCTGGTCTATTGGCGCCGCGCTTTCCTACGGCCCGGTCTGGTCACAGGCGTGTTTATGGCGGGCTATGGCGCATCGCGTTTCATTGTCGAGTTTTTCCGGCAACCCGATGCACAGTTTGTTTCGGCCGGAAATCCGCTTGGACTTGCCTGGCAAATGGGCGGCTACGGCCTGACCATGGGCCAGTTGCTGTCTTTGCCAATGATTGCCTTTGGCCTTTGGCTGGCTTTACGCGCTAAGGCCAAGTGATGACCCTCGCCAACCTCTTACAGGCTCGTATCGCACAAGACGGCCCGATGAGTGTAGCCGACTATATGACCGAATGCCTGCTGCACCCGACACTGGGATATTACACCACCCGCGACCCCCTTGGCCCGCAGGGCGATTTCATCACCGCCCCGGAAATCAGCCAGATGTTTGGCGAACTAATCGGGCTCAGCCTTGTGCAATGCTGGATTGACCAGGGGCGTCCGGACCGTTTCACGCTAGCGGAGCTGGGTCCCGGGCGCGGAACGCTGATGGCTGACATGCTGCGTGCAACACAGGGCGTGGATGGCTTTCACGCGGCGGCAGATATTGTTCTGCTTGAGGCCTCACCAACCCTGCGCACCATTCAGGCAAAGACGCTGGATGCCTATGCTCCGCGCTGGATTACATCAGTCACCGATCTACCCGATTCCCCGCTTTTGCTGGTGGCAAACGAGTTCTTTGACGCTCTGCCCATTCGCCAATTCATCCGCGATGACAGCGATTGGCGGGAACGTTTGATCGGGATGAAGGACGAATCACTGGCTTTTGGCCAGGGGCCACGGTCGCCACAGATCGCTTTGAAGAACCGGCTTGAGGACACGCAGGATGGGGATCTGGTCGAGCTTTGCCCTTCGGCCATACCGATCATCACTGTGATCGCCGGACGGATCGCGACCCATGGCGGGGCAGGACTGATCCTGGATTATGGCGACTGGCATTCGCTTGGGGATACGTTTCAAGCGCTGCATGCCCACAAGCCGATAGACCCGCTTTCCAGTCCCGGACAAGCTGATCTGACCGCCCATGTGGACTTCGAACCTCTGGCGAGCGCAGCGCGAGCTGCGGGCTGCGCCCATTCGCGCCTGACACCCCAAGGCGTTTTTCTGGAACGGCTGGGCATCACCGCGCGGGCGCAAGCATTGGCGAAACCACTCAGCGGGTCCAAGCTTGAGGCGTTGATAGCCGCACATCGCCGGTTGACGCACCCAGAGGAAATGGGAAACCTGTTCAAAGTACTGGGCCTGTACCCATCTTATGCCGCATTGCCACCGGGACTGGAATCATGACGCTGGAAATTCTGACTTCGGATCTCTTGTCATCCGTACGCCATGGTTTTTTCTGCCGCCGTGGCGGGGCCTCATCCGGGATCTTTGCAGGGCTCAACTGCGGTCATGGATCATCTGACCAGACCGAGGCTGTCGCGATAAACCGTAACCGCGTAGCGGATGCGATGGAGGTCGATCCCGGATCCCTTATCGGAGTCCATCAGGTGCATTCACCGACGGTCATAACTGTTGATGGTCCAATCGACGGGGAAAAGCCTAAAGCAGACGCGTTGGTTACGGCCTGTCCCGGACTGGCGCTGACCATCCTCACGGCGGACTGCCAACCTGTTCTTTTTGCCGACACCCACGCAAAAGTGATAGGGGCTGCACATGCAGGATGGCGCGGCGCGCTGGACGGTGTGCTTGAGGCCACGTTGGACTCCATGGAGGCGCTGGGAGCACGGCGCGAGAATACAGTGGCCGTCATAGGGCCCACAATCTCGCAAATTGCGTATGAGGTCGGGCCCGAGTTCCTAGAAGACTTTGCCGCTGAATCATCAGAAAACCTGCGGTTCTTCGCAAATGGGACGGGTGATCGGATGCAATTTGACCTCCCGTCCTATGGGCTGCACCGGTTACGTCAGGCTGGTGTCGGGCATGCAGAGTGGATTCGTCATTGCACCTATTCGGACCCGAACAGATTCTATTCGTACCGCCGATCGGTTCATACAAAAGAAGCCGACTACGGCCGCCTGATTTCCGCCATCAAACTGTGACGCGTATCCTGATTGTGGCGAAATCGCCGCTTTTTCGCCACATTTGTTGTGTCTATATGAGTCGCCAAAATTAGGTTTTTTTGCCCTCTCTCAGATGGTTATCTGCATATTTCCGAATGTGAGCGCGGCTAGATTAAGAAAAGGAAACAGCCAACTTTCTTTTGTCCCAGATTCAACCCGCGTCAGCCTTATGGCCGCCTCAATATCGCGACACGTTAGTCTCAGATTGGGTCATTAGGCATTAAGCCTTGAACGAGTAGGACAACAGGATGAAACAAAGATCCCGCTTTCTCAGCGCTGTTCTAAAAGCGTCCAGAGAGCAAAAACTGGAGATGCCGTGGAAGCGGGTTTCCAGCCGTTCTGCCAGTGTGGCGCGCCGTTTGGCTTCGCGACGCTGATTGGACAGGCCTACCAAAGCCATTCTGCCGGCTTTGAGGGTCAAGACACACAGCGGGGGTGCTCCGATCCGGTGTGTGGCGCTTCACAGACGCTTTCTGTGAATGTGTTTAGGAGTTTGTGTGCGTAGACAATTTTCGTCTGCGAGTTGTGAGTTTGTCTGGGGGGTCAATGTGTTGACCAAGAGTTTGCGAAATTCCATCGCACTGCGCGGCCGTTACAGCCGACGTCTCGAAGTCGCCATAGCATTCAAGACAAAGAAAACCGATCAGGCGGGCCTGTACGGGGGTTCAGCCTTCCTGAGCGGATGTTTGAGGGGACGGAATTAGTATGACTATTCCACATTCTTTGGCCCGCGCCGCCAGAAACGCCGTCGATACGTCGACAATGCTGCGCGAGATTCCAAGAAATACAACAAAACAAAAAGCGCAGCTGCGGCGCTATGAGGTCAGTTCATTGTTGAGCAATGGCGAGGTATCCCAAACCCGCCACATCGCGCCAGCGCTGCCCATGTTCGAGGATGCGTTTTGTGCCTTTACGCGGGGTTCGCTTGTCGAAACCGAAAACGGGCCGATAGCGATCGAAGATCTTTTGCCTGGCGATACGGTTTTGACCCAGAATGGAACTTCGGAAACCGTGGTCTGGAAGGGCTCGGTTACTTTGATCCCCGGGCGCGAAGACTCGCGTGGTCGCACACGCCCGCTGACACGCATCATGGCGGATACCTTCGGAATGCAAAAACCGATGTCAGGCGTGACTGTCGGTCCGGCTGCGCGCCTGTTGGGCACCCCAGCACATCTGCGGCACTTGTATGGCGGATCTCCTGTTTTGACGCCCGCTCACGAGTTCCAAGACGGGATGGGTGTCATCGAGATGCTACCGCCTACCCCAATCGAATTGTTTCACATCTGTCTGAAACGCCATTCGGTTATCAAGGTAGACGGATTACAGTTTGAATCATATCATCCAGGCGTAAATGCGGTTCGGATGATCAGCCATTCGCTTCGCTCAATCTATTTGAACTTGTTCGAGCATGTCGAATCGCTGAATGACTTTGGCCCGCTGCAGTTACCGCGTGCCGGAGATGGAGAGGTGGACGCAATCACTGCCTGAGTTTTAACCAGTACTGCAAAGTGGGGGCTTTATGCAGATTTTAATTAGTTGGGTGTTGTTTCTGGTTGTCACGGCGATTTTGCCGCCGTGCACCAGCCGTCACAAAAGGATGCGCTTTACGCCGTCCGGTTCATTCGTTCTTCCAGGACGTCAAACGGTACACCGGGCTCGTCCTTAGCGCCGCGTATCACAAGTGAGGTTTTAACGCTGGCCACGTTTGGCGTGGTCAGCAACTCGCCTGTTAAAAACTGCTGAAAGCTGCTGAGATCAGGAGCGACGCATTTCAGAATAAAATCCACTTCGCCGTTCAGCATGTGGCATTCACGGACAAGTGGCCATTCGCGGCAGCGTTCCTCGAATGCGCTGAGTTCGGCTTCGGCTTGGCTTTCCAATCCGACGCTTGCAAAGACCTGAACCTCAAAACCCAGCTCACGCGCATTCACTTCCGCATGGTATCCGCGGATAAGGCCCGAGTCTTCCAATGTGCGCACGCGCCGCAGGCACGGAGGCGCGGAAATTCCCACACGTTTCGCGAGCTCTACATTGGTCATGCGACCGTCTGCCTGCAATTCTGCCAGAATCTTGCGGTCAATCTCGTCCAGCCGTGTCGCGACCATAAAAAGCTCCTGAATTTTCGGTTGTTATATCAGCACCCAAGGGATGCGCAATAATGTTTCGCGTTTGCGCAATATTCTTTGGTTTTCCAGGTATTTTTCTAGCGCGAGTTGTGAAACGGATTCTCCGATACGGCACGAAGGGGCTTTAAGCGCCTCAAGGGGGTCGCTATATCCATTCGCCAAGGGGCCGCAGGCCCGTATCAGGCAGATCGAGTCGGGGGTATCATGGCCGAAACAAAACACACCAGGGTTCTGATAATCGGATCAGGACCTGCCGGTTATACTGCGGGCGTATATGCCAGCCGTGCGATGCTGGAACCGATCCTGGTTCAGGGCATCGAGCCGGGCGGACAGCTGACGACCACCACCGAGGTCGAGAACTATCCCGGCTTTACCGAGGTTCAGGGTCCTGATCTGATGATCAAGATGCAGGAACATGCTGCCGCGATGGGATGCGAGATCATCGGCGACATCATCAGCGATCTGGATGTCTCGAAACGCCCGTTCACCGCAAAGGGCGACAGCGGCACCATCTACACCGCCGATGCGGTCATTCTGGCCACTGGCGCGCGGGCGAAATGGCTGGGATTGTCCTCGGAAGAGAAGTTCAAAGGCTTTGGCGTTTCCGCCTGCGCCACATGCGACGGGTTCTTCTATCGCGGGCAGGAGATCGTTGTAATCGGCGGCGGCAATACCGCCGTGGAAGAGGCGCTGTTTCTGACCAACTTTGCTAGCAAGGTCACCTTGATCCATCGCCGCGATGAATTGCGCGCCGAAAAGATTCTGCAGGATCGGCTGATGAAGAACGACAAGATCGAGCCCCTGTGGTTCCACGAACTGGACGAGGTCATCGGAACCGATGCGCCTTTGGGTGTCGAAGGCGTGCGCGTCAAGAATGTGAAAACCGGTGAGATTCGCGAAATCCCCTGTAAAGGTGTTTTCATCGCCATCGGCCACGCACCCGCGAATGAGCTGGTCAAGGACTCGCTGGAAACCCATATGGGCGGCTATGTGATCACCAAACCGGGCTCCACAGAAACCTCCATTCCAGGTGTCTTTGCTGCCGGAGACCTGACAGATCACATCTACCGTCAAGCCGTTACCAGCGCCGGGATGGGCTGTATGGCCGCGCTGGATGCTGAACGGTTCCTGGCCGAGCAGGATTAATCAGGTGATCGAATTCTCCGGCCCGATCTGGAGAATTCTGTTCCTCTCACAGATAGACGCCCCTTTGGCCCCAGCACGGGCGCCAGAGGGGCGTTTTCATTATACGGGCCAATTCGCGCTTTATTCTTCGCTGAGCGCTGAGGGTGCCGAAGTAGCCATCAAACGCTATGTCTGCCCATCCGATCCACCACGCATTCTTCAAAAATGCCGGATCACCGGCGCTCGGCTGGTAGATCTGCGGGGGCGCAGCGAAGCCTCGGTCGTGTGGCAGGATATCCACGAAAAAGAAGGCGCCTCACCCACCTGGCTATTTTCGGATGACGCCCGCGCCAAAGGCGCCGACGGCTTGCTATACAGCTCGCGATCCCGGCCAGAACTCAGTCATGCGGTTTTGTTTAGCACCTCACCAGAGGTAGTGTGCCTGGATGGGGATCCGCATCCCTGGTTGCCGGGGCATAGAGGCTTCGCTTGACCCCCGCTCTGCGCCGTTACAGACTCTGAGATGCGAGCAAAACGAACACAGGTGAACCGAGTGAAAAGCGTACTATGGCAAGGCGGGTGGGCTACCCGGCTGAGGATCATGAGCGGCCTGATCCTGTTCATCTTTGCCTTCTTTCACTTCATCAATATCGGTCTGGGACTGTTTCATACTGATTTTCTCCACGGAATGCAGAAAGGCCGCCATGTCATTACACGCAACAACATCGGCAGCGCGATTCTATATCTGGCCTTGCTCGTGCATTTTGGGCTGGCGCTGTATTCGTTAGCTCAGCGCAGAACCATGCGAATGCCTTTCAGTCTGGGGCTACAGGTGGTGCTTGGATTTGTGATTCCACTGCAACTGATCTCGCACCTTGTTCACACCCGATACGCACATGCAGTTTTCGGGGTTAATGATGAGATGGGTTATATCATCGCGCTAATGTGGCCCAGCTATGCAATCTGGACACAAAGCCTGCTTTTGCTGGTGGTCTGGGTCCACAGTTGCATCGGTCTTCACATGTGGCTGCGCCTGACATCCTGGTGGCAAAGGACGCTGCCTTATCTGATCGGGCTCGCCGTGTTCATTCCGTCTTTCGCTCTGGCAGGTCTTTTGACAGAGGGCCGACGCATCTGGGCTGATTTCGCCGACCCGTTTCTGCGCGATCAGTATATCGAACATTACAACTGGCCATCGCCCGAGGCTTTTCAGGCTCTGATGGGTGTGAGGCAAGATACGCTGCTTGCATTCGGGCTGGCGGTTGGCGCTACATTGCTTGTGTTTCTGGTGCGCAAAATTTTGCGACGCCGACATTCGGTGCGCATCAAATATGTTGAAGGCCCCGAAATTGTGGCCGAAAAAGGCATGACCCTGCTTGAGATTTCTCAGGCCAACGGCATTCCCCACACTGCGCTATGTGGTGGCAAGGGGCGCTGCACCACCTGTCGCGTTATTGTCGAGAATGGTGCAGATCAGCTCCCCGTCCCCAGTGAGATCGAGGCCCGCAGCTTGGCTGCCGTAAAAGCACCCGAAGGCGCACGCCTAGCCTGTCAGATCCGCCCGACCGAGCCAATCACGGCCTTTCGGATGTACAATCCCGGTAGCGGTCGCAATCGCGCCCATGCCAGTCAGGGGCAGGAACGTAAACTGGCGGTGCTGTTTCTGGACATGCGTGGGTTCACGGCACTGACCACCGGGCAGTTGCCCTATGACATTGTTTTCCTGCTCAACCGGTTCTTTGACGCCATCGTGCCAGCCATCACCTCGGATGGGGGTGTGGTCGACAAGTATATGGGTGACGGGCTGCTGGCAGTGTTTGAAACCGCCGATGCTGCAAGTTCAGCACGGGCCGGGATGAAAGCCGCAGCCAATGTCAGCCGCGCATTGCAACGGTTCAACGAGCAACTCGAAACCGAGGGCAGCCCGCTTATTCGCATTGGAATGGGATTACATCTGGGCGATCTGGTTCTGGGCGAAATCGGCGCCGTAGGCACTGCAAGCCGCACGATTATCGGCGACGCCGTGAATGTCGCCAGCCGATTGGAGGCCGAGACCAAGGGGTTGGGTGTCGAGCTTTTGGTTTCGGGCGATCTGCTGAAGGCAGCGGGGCATGAGAGTTGGCAGAACGATCTGCGCCCCTTCCAGTTGCGTGGGGTAACAAGGCCAATTTCTGCCCTGCCGGTCGAACGTGCGTCCGACCTCACCCCCAAGATTGCCGCCTGAGAACACACTCATTCAAACCGGTCTATTTGGCCTTGATCCAAGGGATTGTCGTCGGGTTTCGCGTCAAAATGTGGAAAATCCTTCCAATCCGGAGAAAAACCGCGCATATCGTCCTTTGTTTCATAAATCCATCTGGACTTCACCCGACCGCCGGGGCACATGCCCGGCAAACGCCCCTGAATCACTGGCCAATCCATCCTTCGACAAGAGAATTCCCATGACGATGTTAAGCAATCTGGCGCCGATCTCTGAACTTTATGTTTCGTACGAGTCCGCACAGAAACTGAAAGTAGAAGCTGCCGACCTGACAAGCTGGGACCTGAGCCCTCGTCAGATCTGTGATCTGGAACTGCTGATGAATGGCGGGTTCAACCCGCTGAAAGGGTTCCTAAGCGAGGCAGATTACGACAATGTCGTCGAAAACATGCGCCTGGCCGACGGCACCCTTTGGCCGATGCCAATCACGTTGGATGTCAGCGAAGACTTCGCTGAGGGCATCAAACTGGGTCAGGACATTGCGCTGCGCGACCAGGAAGGTGTCATTTTGGGCACCATGACTGTGACCGACCGCTGGACGCCGAACAAGGCGCGCGAGGCGGAAAAGGTCTTTGGCGCAGATGACGATGCCCACCCGGCGGTCAACTACCTGCACAACACTGCGGGCAAGGTTTACTTGGGCGGCCCTGTTGTTGGTATCCAACAGCCCGTTCACTATGACTTCCGTGCCCGCCGCGATACGCCGAACGAGCTGCGCGCCTATTTCCGCAAACTGGGTTGGCGCCGTATTGTTGCGTTCCAAACCCGCAACCCGCTGCACCGCGCGCATCAGGAACTAACCTTCCGTGCCGCCAAAGAGGCGCAGGCCAACCTGCTGATCCATCCGGTTGTTGGTATGACCAAGCCGGGCGACGTGGACCACTTTACCCGCGTGCGTTGCTATGAGGCTGTTCTGGACAAGTACCCGGCCTCGACAACTTCGATGTCACTGCTGAACCTGGCGATGCGTATGGCAGGCCCGCGCGAGGCGGTGTGGCACGGGTTGATCCGCGCCAACCACGGCTGCACGCATTTCATTGTCGGCCGTGACCACGCAGGCCCCGGCAAGAACTCAGCCGGCGAAGATTTCTATGGCCCCTACGACGCACAGGATTTGTTCCGCCAGTTCCAGGATGAAATCGGCGTCGAAATGGTCGATTTCAAACACATGGTCTTTGTGCAGGAACGCGCTCAATACGAACCGAATGACGAGATCGCCGACAAAGACAACGTCACAATCCTGAACATCTCGGGCACAGAACTGCGCCGCCGTCTGGCCGAAGGCCTGGAAATCCCCGAATGGTTCAGCTTCCCTGAGGTTGTGACCGAGCTGCGCAAGACCAAACCGCCGCGCAGTCAGCAGGGTTTTACCGTATTCTTCACCGGTTTCTCCGGCTCGGGCAAATCGACCATCGCCAACGCGCTTATGGTAAAGCTGATGGAGATGGGCGGTCGTCCGGTGACCCTGCTGGATGGAGACATTGTTCGTAAGAACCTGTCATCGGAACTGGGCTTTTCGAAAGAGCATCGCGACCTGAACATCCGCCGCATCGGCTATGTGGCCAGCGAGATCACCAAGAACGGCGGCATCGCTATCTGTGCCCCAATCGCACCCTACGCCACGACCCGCCGCGCCGTCCGCGAAGATGTCGAAGCGTTTGGCGCTTTCTGCGAGGTTCACGTGGCCACCAGCATCGAAGAATGCGAACGCCGCGACCGCAAGGGCCTGTACAAGCTGGCGCGTGAAGGCAAGATCAAAGAATTCACCGGAATTTCCGATCCCTACGACGTACCTGCCAATCCCGAGCTGAGCGTCGAGACCGAGAATGTGGACGTAGACAACTGTGCCCACCAGGTTCTGCTCAAGCTGGAAAGCATGGGTTTGATCGCCGGATCGTAACCTGCGCAAAGAATCAAGCAAAAGGCCCTCGGTTTCCGGGGGCCTTTTTCTATTGGATTATAGTTCTGCCCGAATGGCGGCGACAGCGCGCCCTTCGAAATCACCAAACTCGGCCGCTTTGGACTGGCTGGCCCGCAGGGCGCCTAGACGCGCGGCATAGTCATCGACCGAAGCGGCTTGAATCGCACTCCGAATGTCGTCCTCGGAATCGCACAGGATCATCCCGGATGTGTCGAAGAAATCACCAATATTGGGACAGCCCCAATAGATCGGCACAGTCGAGCACAAAATCGCGTCTGTCAGCTTTTCCGAAAAGTAATTCCGCTCCCGCACATTCTCGATCACCACCGAATAGCGATATGGGGCCAGCCCGTCAGACTTCAGGTCAAACGGAGTATAGCCACGCCCCATAATATCGACATCTGCCCCGGATTCACGAACCCAATCGATCACGGAATGGCGCAGCTGATGTCCTTCGAGATCACGTTTGGCCGAGGCGATCAAAGAACAGGATTTAGATTTCCCGACCAAAAGTTCTCGCCAATCAGGCACCATCGTCACGCCATAGGGCAGAAACACGGCGTTTGGGATACCTTGCAACAAAACATCATGAAAGGTCAGCACCCGGAAGAACCGCCGCCACGTATAGCGCAACATGCGATCATGTTTGGCATGGATGGCCGAAGGCTCTCCCATCATCAAAGATATCCGCGCACGTGTTCCCCGACGAAGACGCAGATGTACCGTGGAATTGGGGTACATGATCAGATGGTCCGTGTGCGCAAGATCGCCCACTGTTTTTCCGATCAGACGATCCGGGCAACCTTCGGGCCAGGTCAGTTCCGACAAAGGAACCGTGGCCAGTTTCGGCCCTAACCGATGCCCATAGGGCAATATGGCGATTGCAGGTTCTGTCATCATCCGGCATCTGGCAAATTGACCTGACCCCGCATCAGAATATGCCCGCGACCGGCGACCTTGATGCCTGTCATCGCATCCGATGGGCCAGCTCGGGTAACAGTCGCCTGACCGGGGCGCCCCATATCATGGCCTTGCTCGGCAATAAAAACGTCCTTTGGCATCAGCCCATGTTTCCAGAGATACGCCGCCATCGCACCTGTGGCAGATCCGGTAAACGGATCCTCGGGCGGGCTGGGCGGGGCCAACAGCAATCTCGAGAATGTATCGCCTGCTTTGGTCGCGCCTTTGAGCGTTACAAGAAAAGGTTCGGCCATATCGGAGCCGGAAAAGCCCGCCTTTTCGGCAATCTCGCGCAAAGGCCTTTCGACCAGTCTTGCCGCGCGCAGGGCGTCGTGATCACGAAGAACAGTGACACAGAAGGGCAGCCCGGTAGAAACAAATTGCGGCGGCGAGATAATCGCCTCTTTGGGCAGGCTGATGGCAGAGGCGACCAGCTCGGCGGGAACATAGGCGCCGAATTGTGGTGCAATCTGCGTCATCTCGATTTCATCACCGCTGATGCAGATCGAAACGATCCCCGCGCCGGTTTCAAGCGTCAGGGTATTGCCTTGCAGCATTCCTCTGGACTGTATTGCAGCTACGGTTGCGATCGTGGGATGCCCGGCAAAGGGGATTTCGCGACTGGCCAGAAAATAACGAACCCGGAAATCGGCCACATCGGACGGGCCAGTAAAGGTGCATTCAACCAAGGACGTCTCGCGCACATAGGCCATGCAGACGTCTTCGGACAGAGCTGCCCCACCATGAACAACAGCGCACCCATTGCCACCAAAGGCGCGATCGCTGAAGGCGTCTACCCAGTCAAAGTCGAACCAATTCATGTGTCGTGCACTCCGATATTCGAACCATCATAGGTTCGACTGTCTCGCCCGACAGGCCATGGATGTCACGAGGAAAACGTACGGAGGCCACTTTAGTGCACGGCCACCGGTGAAAAATCATGCTCGCGCGCCAGGTTAAACGCCAGCTTGCGATCAGCAACCAGTGCCAGTTGCTGGCCGTCGGCATCGTGTACCGCATATAGCAGGCTCAGATCTCCGGCCTGTTCGCGAACTTCCCGAGGTAGATCGGCGACTTCAACTGTTTTGACATAGACGATCCGATCGCCTTCGGCGTTGATTTCAAACGGTGTATTCATTGCTCTTACCCCTTCCTTATGTTGATCGTTTGCACCACGGTTTCGGGCACGGCGCGGGTCAGATCCACATGCAGCAGACCATTTTCAATGATCGCTTCGCCAACCTCGACCCCATCGGCCAACACGAACATGCGCTGAAACTGACGTGCCGCGATCCCACGGTGTAGAAAGATACGTCCTTCGCTGTCGTCGCGCTGACGTCCCCGGATCACCAACTGTCGATCTTCGATGGTAATCGACAGGTCCTCTTCTGCAAACCCGGCCACGGCCAAGGTAATGCGGTAGGAAAAATTCGAGGTCTGTTCAATATTATAGGGCGGATACCCCTCATTTCCGGCCTTTGCAGACCGCTCCAGAAGGCGTTCCAACTGCTCGAACCCCAAAAGATGCGGGTATGAGCCCAGAGTAAGTTTAGACACGTATTTTCGTCCTTTATTGCCAAAGCGACGTGTTGTGCGGCCCCATTCTGGCAACCGCGTATAATAGAATATGGGAATATACAGCGATGTCCACAAGGTCTGGCCGGATCAAGCCTGACACACTATCTTGTGTGACAAGCACCACAACAACTCTGAGTCGCCAATGAACGCGCCCACCGATCTTTCGATGAAAACTGATGAGGTTCTGCGGGTAGAGCTGGAAGTTTTCCGCCGTCAACACCGTGATCTTGACGAAGCAATCGAGGCGCTTCAGGCCACTGGCACCTCGGATCAACTGACGATCAAACGGTTGAAAAAGCAGAAACTGCGCCTGAAAGACATCATTCGCCTGATCGAAGACCGCCTGACCCCGGATATCATCGCCTGAGACATCTGAACCGCATTGCCACAAAGGCGGATTTGGCTATAGTTCGCGCTCTTTTGGAAGGCAGGGACGCAAGCGGATGAGCGACGTTAAAGTGGGGATCATCATGGGAAGCCAGTCAGACTGGTCCACGATGAAAGAAGCCGCAGATATTCTGGATGAGTTGGGCGTGGCCTATGAAAAACGCATCGTTTCAGCGCACCGCACCCCAGATCGCTTGTGGGACTATGGCAAGACTGCTGTCTCGCGCGGATTGCAGGTGATCATTGCTGGGGCCGGCGGGGCCGCGCATTTACCGGGTATGATGGCCTCGAAAACACGCGTTCCTGTGATCGGCGTTCCGGTGCAGACGCGGGCACTGTCTGGCGTCGATTCGCTCTATTCCATTGTTCAGATGCCCAAAGGGTTCCCGGTTGCGACTATGGCGATCGGGTCGGCAGGCGGTGCCAATGCGGGATTGATGGCCGCTGGCATTCTGGCGCTGCAGGATAACGCTCTGGCCGACCGGCTGGATGCCTGGCGCGACGCGCTATCGGCCTCAATCCCCGAAGAACCCGAGGGATGAGCCGGATCGGATTCATCGGCACGGGCCATATTGCGGCCCCGATGGTGCGTTTTTTGGCCCGTAAAGGGCACGAGATCTCCGTGACAGAACGCAATGACCAGGTTTCAGCCGCGCTAAATGCTGAACTGGGTGTGTCTGTCACGACGCCACAGGCCGTGATAGATGCATCCGAGATCGTGTTCCTGTGCCTGCGCCCACATATCGCTGCGGACGTTCTGGCCGCCTTAACGTTTCGATCCGACCATCAGATCGTCTCGGTCATGGCAGCAGTCTCGAAAGATGAACTAACCGAGCTCTGCTCTCCGGCGCCGGCAATCGTGCAAACCATTCCGCTGGGATTTTTGGAAGCCGGTGGTTGCCCGCTTGTCGCTTTCGGCAACGATCAACTGCTGGTCGATTTGTTCGCACCGGAAAACCCGGTGATCAAGGTCGCAGATGAGGCGGCACTGAACGCCCATTTCGCCATTTGCGCCATGGTCCCCGGCCTTCTGGACCTGATGGCGACCGGAGCAACTTGGCTGGGAGACACAACCGGAGACGCAGCCGGGGCCGAATTCTACACCACCCAGTTGGTATCGGGCTTTCTGCACGCGATGGATAAGAAGGCCGCAGGCCGCCTAGAGGCCGAACGCGATGCGCTGGCCACTGACGGCACGCTGAGCCTGCAAATGACACAGACCCTGCAAGATCAGGGCGCGCACAAGGTATTGCACGCAGCACTTGGCGCTATTGGCAAACGTTTGGAGAGTTGAGAATGGTGGAAATGCTTGCCCCCGGCGCGACAATCGGGATTTTGGGCGGCGGTCAACTGGGCCGTATGCTGTCCGTTGCTGCAGCCCGGCTGGGTTTTGTGTCGCATATTTATGAACCCGGTGCGACCCCGCCTGCGGGTCATGTGGCGGATCGTGTGACCACCGCCTCTTATGATGATGCCGAGGCCCTCAAGGCCTTTGCCGAAGCAGTCGATGTCATCACCTATGAGTTCGAGAACATCCCCACCGAAGCACTGGACATTCTGGAAGTCCACCGCCCCATCCGCCCGGGGCGCGAGGCGCTGCGGGTCAGTCAGGATCGACTGAACGAAAAGGCTTTCTTGCAAGGGCTGGGCCTGAATACCGCACCCTTCGCCGATATCACGGATCTGGACAGCCTGAAGGCTGCGATTGACAAGATCGGCACCCCTGCCATCCTGAAGACCCGCCGATTTGGCTATGACGGCAAGGGACAGGCCCGGCTACGCAGCCCCGATGACGCTGAAACTGCTCTGGCCGATATGGCGGGTGCGCCTGCGATCCTTGAAGGGTTTGTCGATTTCAGCCACGAAGTATCAATCATCGCCGCGCGCGGATTGGATGGTCAGGTCGCCTGTTTCGACCCCGGTGAGAACGTGCATCGCGATGGCATTTTGCATACCACCTCCGTCCCTGCCCGCCTGCCCGCAGCAAAGCGCACAGATGCGATCCTGCTGGCGGCAAATATCCTGAACGCCTTGGACTATGTCGGCGTCATGGGGGTCGAGTTGTTCGTGACCCCGCAGGGTCTGATCGTGAACGAGATCGCACCGCGCGTGCATAACTCGGGCCATTGGACACAGAATGGCTGCGCGGTGGATCAATTCGAGCAACATATCCGTGCCGTGGCAGGCTGGCCTCTGGGCGACGGGCAGCGTCATTCAGACGTGGTGATGGAGAACCTGATCGGCGACGATATGGACCGCGTACCTGAACTCGCGACCGAACGTGATGTTGCGCTGCATCTTTATGGCAAGGCCGAGGTGAAGGCAGGCCGCAAGATGGGTCATTTTAACCGCATCACGCGGTAAATCAGCCGACAAACCGCGCGGCGATATCCCCGGCCATATAGCTGACGCGCCCGGCAGCCAGCGTTGCCGCGACACGGTTTGTATCTGCCTCCAGAATGACCAGATCGGCACGCTGCCCGGGGGTGAGCGTGCCGCGATCTTGCAACCCAAGTACGCGGGCTGGCCCTGACGACACCAGCGCCCATGCGCCCGCCATGTCCAGAAGGCCGGATTTGGCCAGCATCAAGGCTGCCCGGCGCGGGCTGGGATAGTGATAATCCGAGGCCAGTGCATCGCACAGCCCCATCGCAATCAGGTCCAGCGCGCTAACATTCCCTTTATGCGACCCGCCGCGCACCACATTGGGCGACCCCAGGATGATGTGATCCCCGGCGGTGCGGGCGGCCTCGGCGGCTTCCAGCGTTTCGGGGAACTCTGAAATCCGCGCGCCCCGCGCGCGCCAATCGGCGCGAGTTTGGGCAGTGGCGTCATCGTGGCTGCCCATCCGGACGCCCTGCTTTGTCAAAGCAGTACAGAGTACATCCAGTGCGGTATACACCTCATCCCGGCGAGCATGCATCGACAGCAGCATTTCGAAATGCACCTCGGGATTGCGACCGGCCTTGAGCGCCTGACCGGTCAGACGCGGGGGCTTACGCCCCTCAGCCAGACGGTCATGCGGCAGGTGGTCGTTGAACACGACATAGGGCACCCGCCAAGCCGCAATCTTTTCTGCCAGTCCGGCGTAATCGTCCAGCATATGCGTTTCAAACCGAAGCTGGGGCATCAGATCGGTGACGGTGTGGTCCTTGACTGCCGCAATGGCATCAAACACCTGCCCTGCGAACTCAGGCCCGCGCACCCCACCTTCCCAACTGTAAAACTGGGCCAGAACGGCTGTGGTGATGCCATTGGCCGCCAGTTCAGCCTCGACTGAGAGGATCCCTTCGTTCATCTGCTTCATGGCACCGCGACGGGGCGCGATGTGCCGTTCAAACCCATCACCATGCAGGTCGATAATACCGGGCAGAACCAGATATCCTGACAGGTCGATCTGCTGCCCGGCAGGGCCTGTCTGAACCACGCCATCGGCAATGGTCAGATCGACATCCGTCAGCCCCTCGCCGGGCAGAAGAACCTCTGCACCGGTCAGAGTCAGGCTTAATGCGGTCATTGCGTGGACTCCGAGTCAGGTTCCGAGCAATCCTGTCCGATGCAGATCTCGTCAATAGCTTCCATCACCCCGTCAAGCCAGGTGATCTGCGGGTCGAACTGGCCGAATTCAATGAAGTGCAGGGCCTGAGCTATGACCCGCGGATTGTTCATCATGAACGTATGCGTCACCGGCAGAACCAGGTGATCAGTCATTCCTTCGACCTTGGTGCTTTCAACCGAAACCTTACCGTCATCAGGCCCATCAATCAGTGAAGAAAACACCGGGTTTAATGAGTTCTCGCCTGCGATAACACCCAGTTCAAAATCCACCGGCGGTAGACGACCCGGGATCCCTTCGGCGCCTGTGCCCAGTTGAAGGCCCGCAGGTCCGTTGAGATAGCCGAACACCTCCCACGCGCTAAGTTCATCGACCAGTTGGCTGCCCTGATTGGGCGGCCCCAGCATGACGACACGACCCAGGTTTTCCGGGCTATGATCCTTGAGCCAATAGCGCAACAAAATGCCGCCCATCGAATGTGCCACCACATTGACAGTGTCATCGCCACAAGACGCAAAGGCATCAGGAATGGTTTGTTCGGCCAGTTCGGGAATACCGATCTCGGTCGAGGGATAGCCCGGGCGCACAACCGAATAGTCATGTGACTTGAACAGCTGCTCCATCACGGTGAAAGAGGCCTCGGTCCGCGCAAGACCATGCAACAAGACCACGCATTTCGCGCTGGCCGCGGCAGGAAGCAGAAAGATAAGCAGGGCGATCAGAATTTTCATAAGCGCCAGATAATGCCTTAGCGCCGCTGATGAAAGCCCTACCCCCGCTGACGTCGCAGCACCGCCAGCGCAATGCCGCCCAACACAAGCGCTGCGCCAATCAAAAGCCGGGCCTCTGCTGTTTCGCTCAGCAAGAGGACACCACCCAGAATAGCAATCACGGGCACGCTCAACTGCACTACAGCTGCAACGGTCGGTGCCAGTTGGGGCAAAACACGGTACCACAACGCATATCCCAGCCCCGAAGTGACCGCCCCGGATATTGCCGACAGCAACAAACCGGTGCCCGTCATCTGCCAACCTCCGCCGAGCAGCAGCAAAGCTCCGGCCGTCACCGGAAGGGCAATGACGAAATTCGCCGCCGTACCGGCAAGCGCATTTGGCTCGGACCGTCCCGCCAGAGAATATGCTGCCCAGCCAATCCCGGCAGCGCACATCAGGGCGGCTCCGACCGGGTCCACCTGAACCGTTCCCGACGGCCAAAGCACATAGGCGAGGCCACCCAATGCAATCGCCGCTCCCAGAAGTTGCTGTCGTGTCGGTGAATTTCCAGTCACGGCAGTGGCCACGAACATCGTGATTTGCACCACCCCGAAAAGGATCAAGGCGCCCAGCCCAGCATCCAGTGTAAGATAGGCGATCGAGAACCCGATCATGTAAAGCGACAAGGCGCCGGCGCCAATGAACCGGCGAGAGCTGCGCAACGGCAGGCTGCCGCCACGTATCAAAACCAGCACCGCCAGCATGAGCGCCCCTGCCAGAACGCGCATAACCGCAAACCCGGCCGGGTCGCTATCGCCGCCTTCAACGGCCATCCGGTTCAGAATAGAGTTCGCTGCAAAGGCGCACATGGTGAGGGCGGTCAGAAGGAACAGTCGCATATCAACCCGATATCGGTTTCACACCGGTTTGGGTACTCACTTTCCTGAAGGGACCGGTTAGACCGTCGACCTCGGAACAGTTTGAGCCACAGTTTCAGTCAAAAGCGGCGTGTCAAAACGAAACGGGGTCGCCCGAAGGCGACCCCGTTCCTTAGCTCTGCAGCTCCCCTCTGGGCGGTTTGGCTATGCTGCCAAGCGCCTGTGGGGCCGTCAGAATTCGCCTAAGCGAATTCGACGTTTTACATCATGCCGCCCATGCCGCCCATGTCGGGCATGCCGCCGCCAGCAGGTGCATCTTTCTGCGGCTTGTCAGCAACCATTGCTTCGGTAGTGATCAGCAAGCCAGCAACCGACGCTGCATCTTCCAATGCGGTACGGACAACTTTGGCCGGGTCAATCACGCCGAATGCGAACATGTCACCATATTCTTCAGTCTGCGCGTTGAAGCCAAATGCCACATCGTCGCTTTCGCGAACTTTGCCAGCAACAACCGCACCGTCGACACCTGCGTTTTCAGCGATCTGGCGCAGAGGCGCTTCGATTGCCTTACGAACGATGTTGATGCCTGCGTCCTGATCAGCGTTTGCGCCTTGCAGAGTGTCCAGTGCTTTACCGGCCTGAACCAGAGCAACACCACCGCCCACAACAACGCCTTCTTGAACAGCAGCGCGGGTCGCGTTCAGAGCATCGTCCACACGGTCCTTACGCTCTTTCACTTCAACTTCGGTCATGCCGCCGACGCGGATAACAGCAACACCGCCTGCCAGTTTGGCAACACGTTCTTGCAGCTTCTCACGGTCGTAGTCCGACGAGGTTTCTTCGATCTGGGTGCGGATCTGAGCAACACGTGCTTCGATCTCGGCTTTTTCGCCAGCACCGTCGACGATGGTGGTTTCGTCTTTGGTGATCTCGATTTTCTTGGCTGTGCCCAGCATGTCCATAGTCACGGACTCAAGCTTCATGCCCAGATCTTCGCTGATGACCTGACCACCGGTCAGGATTGCGATGTCCTGCAGCATGGCCTTACGGCGATCGCCGAAGCCCGGTGCTTTGACAGCAGCAATTTTCAGGCCGCCGCGCAGTTTGTTAACAACCAGAGTTGCCAGCGCTTCGCCTTCAACGTCTTCTGCAATGATCAGCAGCGGCTTTTGCGACTGGATCACTTGCTCGAGCAGCGGAACCATCGGCTGAAGCGAGGACAGTTTCTTTTCGTGCAACAGGATCATGCAGTCTTCGAGGTCTGCAACCATCTTGTCAGCGTTGGTGACAAAGTAAGGCGACAGGTAGCCGCGGTCGAACTGCATGCCTTCGACAACATCGGTCTGGGTTTCCAGGCCTTTGTTTTCTTCGACGGTGATAACACCTTCGTTGCCGACCTTCTGCATCGCGTCTGCGATTTGCTGGCCGATCTCGGTTTCACCGTTGGAAGAAATGGTGCCAACCTGAGCAACTTCAGCCGAGTCCTTGACTTCACGCGAGGCGTTCTTGATGCCTTCAACAACCTTGGCAGTTGCCAGGTCGATGCCGCGCTTCAGGTCCATCGGGTTCAGGCCCGCTGCAACCTGCTTCAGACCTTCTTTGACGATGGACTGAGCCAGAACGGTTGCGGTGGTGGTGCCGTCGCCGGCCTCGTCATTGGTGCGGCTGGCGACTTCTTTCACCATCTGCGCGCCCATGTTTTCGAACTTGTCTTCCAGTTCGATTTCCTTGGCAACCGAAACACCGTCTTTGGTGATGCGCGGCGCGCCGAAAGATTTGTCCAGAACCACGTTGCGGCCTTTGGGGCCCAGGGTCACTTTGACAGCGTCGGCCAGGATGTTCACACCTGCCAGCATGCGGTTACGGGCATCGGTGTCGAACTTGACGTCCTTAGCAGCCATGTCGTTTCTCCTTGAGAAAATGTATTGGGATGAAGATCAGAGGAAGCGCGTGGGCTTACTCGATGATCCCCATGATGTCGCTTTCTTTCATCATCAGCAGCTCTTCGCCGTTGACTTGGACCTCGGTGCCCGACCATTTGCCGAACAGGATCTTGTCGCCAGCTTTTACAGCCATTGCGATCAGCTCGCCGCTGTCCTTGCGTGCGCCTTCGCCGGTCGCAACAACTTCGCCTTCGCTGGGCTTTTCTTTCGCGCTGTCGGGAATGATCAGACCACCAGCGGTTTTCTCATCGCTTTCGGTACGGCGAACCAACACGCGGTCATGAAGCGGTTTCAATGCCATCTTTGCAGCTCCTTGGGCTCAAAGTTTATTTATCCTCCCCTCACCTTGCGGCGAGGCGTTAGCACTCGACCCTTGCGAGTGATAACGGCGTATAGCTAGGGGGTCGAAATCCCTGAGTCAACAAGCGTGAAGAATTTTTTATCCTTGGGACTCAGTCAGGCTGATCCCAGCTATAGGCCCAGTGCTTCAGACCCTCTTGTCCGGATTCCGACAAGGCGTAGACGCCTTTTTCAATTTTGTCGAACCAGCCATAATGGTTTTCGCGCATCAGCCGGGTCGCAATCGAAACACCGGTTGCCTTAGCAACATCTGCCCCTTTTGTGGCACCACATTCTGCAAGATGCGCCGCACAGCGCAAAGCATCCTGACGATAGGCGGTGACGAGGCCGTGGCGTGTGGCGCCGCCTGCGTTCGGATCACCTTCAAGCCTGTCAAACTCGCGCAGCAGCCGCGCTGTTTTGGCCTTGTCTTTTCGCGGGGCGTAGGGCCCAGGATCACAATGCACCTCGACAACGCCATCCGCCCGAACAGTTATCAGGCCAAGGCCCAACCTTCGACATAGCGCCGTGTTGTCCTTCAACGCCCGCCTGGCTGTGCGTCCGCGGGGCTTGAGAACACAGATATAGACATTTTCAGTAACCTTCAGTCGGGTGATTGCCTGGTGAAACAGCGCCAATGAGAAACGCAACTTCAACTCTACAATCAAAGGCTCTTCACCCTCACGAACAGCCATGACATCGACCGCACCGACCTCGCCTTTGACGGTATAGCCCTGACGCTCTAACAGCGCCTTGATTGGGGGGTAGAGATCCTGCTCGCGGTCCATGTGGCTCATGCTATTCGAATTACTGTGGAATGCCAGACACAGATCAGGTCAGTGTCCATCCTGGCAGGTTGAACACCGGCCTTGGCCCCGGCAAGGTCGCACCCCATATAGGGATTGATCCAACCAGGATGGTACGATGCGTTTTTTGATCTTTTTGGCTTGTCTGCTGGTACCTTTCTCGGCCCAAGCGGCCTGCGAGGGGCGCGACCTGAGGTCTGACCTAAGTCCAGAGGCGCAAGCTGATTTGCAGCAGGCTTTGGCCGACTTCCCGTACCCGGAAGGCAATCACTGGATCGCGACCAAAGGCGATACAGTTCTGCATCTGATAGGAACGCTGCACACAAACGACCTGCGTATGGACGCCGTCACAGAAAGGCTGGAGCCGACACTCAGCCAGGCGGATGCGTTCTATTTCGAAGTGACCCAGGACGAAATGACCGCTTTTGAACAGGAACTGGCCAAAGACCTCAGCCCTGTTCTGATCACCTCAGGTCCCACCCTGATTGAGCTGATGCCGGAAGAGGACTGGGCCGCCCTGTCCAGCGGCTTGGCAGAGCGTGGCATCCCCAGTTGGATGGCTGCAAAAATGCGCCCCTGGTTTCTGAGCATGATGCTGGGTGTCCCCCCATGCATGACCGAGAATCCGGAAGCCAGCTATGGAATGGACGCGCGCCTGACCGACATGGCCGAAGCCCATGACATCCCCCAGTACTCTTTAGAGCAGATTGACGATCTGATGGCGATGTTTGACCAGCACCCGATCGAAAAGCAGGTGCAATCACTGATCCGCATGGCCAGTGCCTTTGAAAGCAGCGAGGATCAGTTGGCGACTATGGTCAATGCCTATCTAGAAGAAAAGCACGCAGAGATCATCCAATTTGCCAGACTACAGGGGCTTGAAACATCCGGTCTGTCACAAGAGGTCTTCGACGAAGAGTGGTCCAGTTTCGAACAGCAACTTCTAGTCGGGCGCAACAACAACTGGATGCAGCACATATTGGCCATTCAGGACCAAACGGTGGTTATTGCAGTGGGCGCCGGACATTTGGGCGATGACCATGGTCTGTTGAACCAGTTGGAACAGGCCGGATACACGCTGAAACGTGCCGCTTTCTAGGCCCGGCCTTACCCTTCGTCGCAGTTTACGCAGGGGCGGGTGACAAGTGTGCCAGACCACCCTATAAGGCGCCCAAATCTACTCTCCTCAGGACGCTGAAATGACAACCCTCGTATTTGGACATAAATCCCCCGACACTGATTCCACCGGTTCGCCGATCCTGTGGTCATGGTACATGAACGAAATCAAAGGCGAACAGGCCGAGCCTGTCCTGCTGGGTGAACCCAACACTGAAGCAGCCTTTATGCTGCAGCACTGGGACCTGCCCAAGCCGCGCATCATCACAGACGTAGAGGCTGACGCGCCGGTTGTTATTGTCGACACGAACAACCCCGCCGAGCTGCCCGCCAGTATCAACGGCGCCGATATCCGCGCCATTATCGACCACCACAAACTGGTCGGCGGTCTGGAAACCAAAGGCCCGATCGACATCACCGTGCGGCCGCTGGCCTGCACCGCCACTATCATGGTCGACATGATCGGCGTCGATGCCGCCAAAATGCCCGATGCCATCAAAGGCGCGGCGCTGACCTGCATCCTGTCGGACACGTTGGAATTCCGCTCGCCCACCACAACCGCGCATGACCGCGCTGTGGCCGAAAAACTGGCCGCGGATCTGGGTCTGGACGTCTCGGCCTATGCTGCAGAAATGTTCGCGGCCAAATCAGATGTGTCCTCATTCTCGGACGCCGAGCTGATCCGGATGGACAGCAAGGAATACGAAGTCGACGGCACCAAATTCCGCGTTTCGGTTCTGGAAACCACAGCACCGGGTGTCGTGCTGGACCGCAAAGACAGCCTTGCGGCGTCGATGGCCGACGTAGCCAAAGAGGACGGTGTCGATCAGGTATTGCTGTTCGTGGTCGATATTCTGAACGAAGAAGCCACCCTGCTGGTTCCCAACGATCTGGTCAAAGCCGTGGCCGAGAAAAGCTTTGACGCCTCGGTTGATGGCGACGTGGTCGTTCTGCCCGGGATCATGAGCCGTAAGAAACAGATCATTCCGAACCTCAAGGTCTGATTCCAAAATCACCAAAGGCGCCTTGATCGGGCGCCTTTTTTGCTAGGCATTGCCCTTACTGGCCAAACACCACACGCACTGTCTTAGGCTCAAACGACACCCTTTCCAGATCAATGGGGGCCCAACATGACGCAGATCATCCACGCATTGCCCGAGGTTTCCAGCCGTTATAAGGCCCTGTTCGTCGATCTTTGGGGCTGTGTACACAATGGCATCACTGCTTACCCCGAAGCGGTTGCGGCCCTGCAGGCCTATCGCGCGCAAGGCGGCATTGTTGTCCTGGTGACCAACTCTCCCAAGCCGCGTGCTGGAGTCGCCACCCAGCTGGCGCAATTCAATGTCCCAGACGACGCCTATGACACGATTGCAACCAGCGGAGATTCGGCCCGGTCGGCCATGTTCCGGGGCGCAGTGGGCGAAAAGGTCTATTTCATGGGCGAATGGCAGCGGGACGCGGGATTCTTTGAACCGCTGAAGTTGTTGGACCACCCGATTCATATCGAGCGCGTGCCTCTAGCCGAGGCAGAGGGCATTGCTTGTTGCGGCCCCTTCGATCCTATGGCCGATCCGTCTGTGAACCGCGCTGATTTCCTGTACGCCAAACAAAAGGGGCTGAAGCTGCTTTGTGCCAATCCCGATATTGTGGTGGACCGCGGCGAGGTTCGGGAGTGGTGCGCTGGTGCATTAGCCAGGCTTTATACGGAAATGGGTGGCGAAAGCCTATATTTCGGAAAGCCTCATCCGCCGATCTATGATCTTGCCCGCCGCAGGTTGCAGGAACTTGGCCACGACATCCCCGATGGGGACATTCTTGTCATCGGAGACGGTCCGCACACCGACATTCTGGGGGGAATGGGGGAAGGCATTGATTCTCTTTTCATCTCGGGCGGGCTAGCCGCGGCCGAGACAAAAACCGAGGCACATCCGCATCATGACTCCCTAACTGATTATATTCAAAAGGAAAAGGTAAACCCGACCTATACGATCGGCCGCCTTAGGTAGTCAAAAAAGGCTTGATTTTCTGCAGTTGCAAAGTAATAAAGTTTCCCAACAGGGGTGACTTTGATTTTTTTGTTGCCCGATGAATTCGAGTGAGGGCAACATGTTGGATAATCTTCCACGCGGCACGATCTGTATTGAAGACATCGAGATGGGCATGTCCCGTCACCTTCGCAAAGTGGTGACGGACGAGGATATCGAAATGTTCGCTCAGGTGTCGACCGACAGAAACCCCGTACATCTGGACGACGATTACGCCCGCGACACGATCTTCGAGGGGCGCATCGCGCATGGGATGCTGACCGCGGGTCTGATCTCGGCCGTGATCGGCGAGCAGTTGCCTGGCCACGGCACAGTTTACATGGGGCAGTCGCTGAAGTTTCTCGCTCCTGTTCGCCCGGGTGACATGGTCTATGCCGAGGTCAAGGTGATCGACATTGATTTTGCCAAACGTCGGGTCAAGCTCGATTGTCACTGCGCAGTGGATGGCAAGAAGGTGCTGGTCGGCGAAGCCATGGTACTGGCCCCGTCGCGCAAATTCGACTGAGCGTTTCCGGGAGTCTCAGACCCTTGAACAAGCGCGCCTGTCCCGCTAGGCAGTCGCTATGCGCATCATTCGTGACCTTCAATTCATCGAACCCCAAGATCGCGGCGCCAGCGTGGCGATCGGGAATTTCGACGGCGTTCATATTGGCCACCAATCTGTGATCGAACTGGCCCTCAGCGCCGCGCCGAGTGCACCTTTGGGCGTACTGACATTCGAGCCGCATCCCAGGGAATACTTCGCCCCGGACACCCCGCCCTTTCGCCTGATGCGCGGCAATGCCCGCGCGCACCGGTTAGCAAAACTGGGGGTCGAAAAGCTGTATGAGCTGCCGTTCAACGCCGCATTGGCTGGCCTGACGCCCAGGGAATTCGCCCGCAACGTGATCTGCGACGGGCTCGGCCTGTCGCATGTCGTCGTAGGTGCCGATTTCTGTTTCGGCAAAGGCCGCAGCGGCACCGCTGATGACTTGGTGCTCTTTGGGCAAGAGATGGGGTTCGGTGTCACCATCGCTCCGTTGATGGAGAGGTCCGAAAATGTCGTTTCTTCCACTGCGATCCGTACTGCACTGACCGAGGGCCGCCCGCAGGATGCCGCTACCATGCTGGGTCACTGGCACCGGATCGAAGGCGAGGTGATCGGAGGAGAACAACGGGGCCGTGAACTGGGATTTCCCACCGCAAACATGTCCATTGAGGGGCTGCATCCGCCAAGATTCGGCGTCTATGCCGTACTGGTCGATGTTCTGGATGGACCTCATCTGGGCAGCTATCAAGGCGCAGCCTCGGTTGGGACGCGACCGATGTTCAATGGTGAGGTCCCCAATATCGAAACCTTCCTGTTCGACTTCTCGGGTGACCTTTATGGCGCGACCCTGTCGGTGGGTCTGGTAGAATACCTGCGCCCCGAGATGACCTTTGACGGTCTGGACGGCCTGATCGCGCAGATGGATGCCGATTGCGACAAGGCCCGCGGCCTGCTGGCGGACCGATGACAACGGATCCGATCGACCGCACCGGCCTGGCCCCCAGGTTCTGGGAACGAAAACCGCTAACCCGCATGAACCAAGCCGAATGGGAAGCTTTGTGCGATGGCTGCGGCAAATGTTGTCTGAACAAACTGGAAGATGAAGACACCGGCGAGGTTGCCCTGACCTGCGTCGCCTGCCGTCTGCTGGATGACGAAAGTTGCCGCTGCACCCAATACGATATCCGCCACCAATTTGTGCCGGAATGTATCGTGATGACGCCGGGCAACATCAACGATCACGCCTATTGGCTGCCACAGACCTGTGCCTATCGCCTGCTGTGGGAGGGCAAACCCCTACACGACTGGCACCCCTTGATTTCTGGCACACCGGACAGCGTTCATGCCGCCGGAGTCTCGGTTCAGGGGCGGACCGTGTCCGAATTCGAAACTCCGCTGGAGGAGTGGGAAGATCATATCATCGAGGAGCCCAGCTAATGTACTTTGCCTCTGACAATTCGGGGCCGGTTCACCCGGCGGTCATGGAAGCGCTGAATGCTGCCAATCAGGGCTATCAGATGGCCTATGGAACCGACACCCTGATGAATGAGGTCCGGGATCGCATTCGCGGGGTGTTCGAGGCACCTGGCGCCGCCGTGTATCTGGTGGCCACCGGGACCGCGGCGAATTCGCTGGCGCTGGCGACGCTGGCGCAGCCGTGGGAGACGGTGTTCTGCTCACCTGTGGCCCATATCCACGAGGATGAGTGCAACGCGCCCGAGTTTTACAGCGGCGCCAAGCTGACGCTGGTTCCGGGCGCGGACAAGATGGCGCCGGACGCGCTGCGCGGCTCGATTCTGGCCGAAGAAACACGCGGCGTGCATGGACCGCAGCGCGGACCTGTGTCCATTACGCAGGTGACCGAACGAGGGTCTGTTTACACCCTGTCAGAATTGCAGGCGCTCTGCGCTGTGGCCAAAGAGTATGGGCTGCCAGTCCATTTGGACGGTGCGCGTTTTTCCAACGCCCTTGTTGCGTTGAACTGCTCACCCGCCGAGATGACGTGGAAAGCAGGCGTGGATGCGGTCAGTTTTGGCGGGACCAAAAACGGGCTGATGGGCGTCGAAGCCGTTGTCTTCTTTGATGAAAGCAAAGCCTGGGAATTCGAATTGCGCCGCAAGCGCGGGGCGCACCTGTTCTCCAAGCACCGCTATCTGTCCGCCCAAATGGCCGCGTATCTGCAGGATGATCTGTGGCTGACACTGGCCCGTCAGGCCAATAACAACTGCGCCCGTCTGACCGAGGGATTGCGGTCCAAAGGTGCCTCTTTCCTGCACGCGCCGCAGGCGAATATGATTTTTGCCCAATTTTCACGCGCCCAACACAAGCAACTGCATGCCGCAGGTGCTGTTTACCACCTGTGGGGGGCAGAGCTGGACGGGGCAGATGACAGCGAAATTCTAGCCTGTCGGCTGGTTTGTGACTGGTCCATCGAGCCTGCGCAAATTGATCGGTTCATCGCGCTCTTGTAACGACGCGCCCGAAGCTTCAGGCAGTGGCAGGCAGTCTGTTCCAAAAAGCCTCGATCAGAGCGCCGGTCTCTGTCGGGTGAGAGATCGGAGCCATATGCCCTGCCCCTTCGATCACGGCGCTTTCGGCCATTGGAAGACGGGATTTCAATCCAGAGTTTATCGCGACCATCACTGGGTGGGTGAGCGCGCCATGCAGCAGCAATACCGGCATATTGGCGTGTGCGATCCGTTCGGGCCGTAGCAAGCCTTTGGAATCCATTATCAGTTCGTTTTCGACCTCGGATACCAGATGAATTCCACGCACCATCCCTGCACGTGCAGTTTCGGGCATGTCTGACCAACGCGGTCCCCTATCTCCAGCCCACAACCGGTTGAACAGCCTTGCCGCCAGAGGTTCGTCGCCTGCCGCAAGCGCGTCCATACAGGGTTGGGCAACATGCGCGTATTCCGCCACAAGGTCCGGGGCATCCTGCTGTGCCACCGCAAAATACACCGGTTCGATCAGTACGACACTGCGAACCAATGTTGGGTGCTCGACCGCCAGCCGCAATGCAATCGCCGCGCCAAAAGAATGCCCGACCACGTCCATCGGCTCGGTCAAATGTTCAAGTGTGGCTTCGGTCAGCCGGTCATACAGATCCCCCTGGCGATCCCAGTCCGGGCTGCGCCCATGGGACAGCATATCCGGTGCAATAAAACTTGCCTGCCCTTTCATCGCCGCGGCTAGGCCTGCCCAGACCCCGGAATGAGCAATGGTACAATGCAAGGCCAGCACAGGGCGATCACCCTGCCCCAGCCGCGTGACATGCAGGTTCTGCGCAACGGCCATTATGTTGTCCTATCCCTTCAGCCCGGCCAGATGCCCGTCCAGATCGTCCAACCTGTCTTGGCCCCAGAACCGCTGATCGTCTTCCGTTATATAGAACGGAGCTCCAAAAACCCCGCGTTCCACGGCTTCTTCCAGATTGGCGGTATAGGTCTCAGCCCCGAGCAGCAAGCCGCTAACGGCCAGATCCGGGGAAAACCCAGCGTCAGCCAGGCAAGCGCGGATCACGTCGTCCTGCGCGATGTCCTTTTCCTCGGCCCAGCAGGCGCGCACAAAGGAATGCACCAGCTGCCCCACCTCCCCTGACCCGTCCTGAATGGCGGCGATGATCGCGTATGAGGACGGCGCCGCATTGGTGGGCCAATGGGCCGGTTGCAGGTTGAACGCCATACCCAGCTTTTTTGACTGTCGCTGCATTTCTTGTGTCCGGTATTCGATGCGCGAGATATGGCGGTCCTTGGGCGGAACACCTCCCGTGCGTCCGAACAGGGCGACGATATCAAGCGGCTTGTAGTTGATTGTCGCACCATGTTTGGCCGCAATCTCCTCCAGGCGCAGTCCGGCCAGGTAGGTGTATGGCGAGAGTGTCGCAAAATAGTAGTCAATTTGGGCCATGTTCACTTTCTCCGCAGCGTTATCTTTGCTGGACGGTAAGGCCATGCTAAGCGGTGTCAACATCACGAATCTGTCACATTTGCCATTGCTGCCCGGGGACCTCAGCCGATGCCGACACTTCACGAACCCAAGTTAATCGCTGGGAACGCTAATCTTCCGCTTGCCGAATCCATTGCACGCCGAATGAGCCTGTATCGCGGCGTCGATCAGGGTCTGGTCGATGCCCGGGTCGAACGGTTTAACGACGGTGAAATCTTTGTCGAAGTGTTCGAGAACGTGCGCGGCGAAGATATGTTCATCGTCCAGCCCACCTCGAACCCGGCCAATGACAATCTGATGGAGCTACTCATCATTGCTGATGCGCTGCGCCGTTCGTCGGCCCAACGGATTACCGCCGTGATCCCCTATTTCGGCTATGCCCGCCAGGACCGCCGCACCAAGGCCCGCACACCGATCAGCGCCAAGCTGGTGGCCAACATGCTGACTGGCGCCGGGATCGAGCGTATCCTGACCATGGATCTGCACGCAGCGCAGATTCAGGGGTTCTTCGACATGCCTGTCGACAACCTTTATGCCTCGCCGATCTTTGCGCTGGATGTGAAACATCAGTTCAAGGACAGCCTCGACGAGATTATGGTCGTTTCGCCCGATGTGGGCGGCGTGGCCCGGGCGCGCGAGTTGGCCAAGCGGATCAACGCCCCGCTGTCGATCGTGGACAAACGCCGCGAAAAAGCCGGCGAAGTCGCTGAGATGACCGTAATTGGCGATGTCAGAGACAAGATCTGTTTGATCGTGGACGACATGTGCGACACGGCCGGTACTCTTTGCAAAGCGGCGCAAGTACTGCTGGATAATGGTGCGAAAGAAGTTCATTCCTACATCACACACGGCGTCATGAGCGGCCCTGCGGTCGAACGCGTGACCAATTCGGTGATGAAATCTCTGGTGCTGACCGACACGATCCAGCCGACAGAAGAAATTACCAAGGCCAAGAACATCCGCATCGTGCCCACAGCCCCGATCTTTACGCAGGCGATCCTGAATATCTGGAACGGCACCAGTGTATCGTCACTGTTCGAGGATAAGACCCTGACGCCGATCTACGAGTCGATGTATCATAGGGATTGATCGAACGCGGCGGACCAAGGGCCGCCTCTTTTCTTTCTGCAATACAGGTCGGAGTTTACCGTGACAGCCTCAAAACGCATTGTTCTATCCAGCGACCACGCAGCTATCGAATTACGCCAGGCGGTTGCCTCTCATATTGCGGCCCAGGGATGGGACGTCGTCGATATCGGCCCCAAGACACCTGAGAGCACCCATTACCCTGTTCATGGCAAAGCCGCCGCCCAAGCAGTGGCTTCCGGGGATTGTCAGCTTGGCATCGTTCTGTGTGGAACGGGTCAAGGTATCATGATGGCGGCCAACAAGGTCCCCGGCATTCGCTGCGGTGTCTGCTCGGATGCCTTTTCCGCACGCATGATCCGCCAGCATAACGACGCCAACATGCTGTCTGTCGGCGCCCGAGTCGTGGGTGAGGGTCAGGCGCTGGATATAGTGGATGCGTTCCTGTCAGCCGAATTCGAAGGCGGACGGCATGCACACCGGGTCGCCATGATAGAGGCATCGGACGAGTCCTAAACCCAAGGCTGGCTTCACAGAATATCCCAGTCATCCTCATGCGGCACCTCGCCGAACGCTGTCCAAGATATTCGGATGCGCGCGATGCGGGTATCCGACCAGGTACGGAACACCGCAGAAAATCCCACGGGCGTGATGTCCTCGGCCTTGACCTCGGCACGCAATGCCGAAGATGTATCAACATCCCACAGTGACACGCTGATCTGTACAACAGGCGCGGAACGGTATGGCTGGCTGAATTCAATGTCCGAGCGTCGTTCGCGCGGCCCCTCGCCTGTCCACATGTCACCGCCATCTGCGAAGTCGGAGAACAGCACAACTTCGCCTTGGTCGATACCAATCGGATGGGTACTAAAAGTCTGCATTTTGTCGTCTTTTATAAAGAATTACGGAACCTTAGACCGCCCTTCATCCAAAATCACCACAAAAAAACGGCCCCGCACAGGCAGGGCCGTTTCTAAATCTATATGTCCTGAAACTTACAGGCTCATATGTGTCCCAAGAGCTTCCATATCGGCCAGCAGCTTGGCCGCATCGTCGACGACTGATTGATCGTCGCCGCCTTTGGCCGCGTCATGCGACGCACGTGCCTCGGCGATCAGATCGTCCAGATGCGCGCGGGTCACTTCAGAGACCGGAATGGCCTTTTCGGCCAGAACCGACATGCTGTCGCCATTGATCTGGGCAAACCCGCCGGTGACCAGGTATTCGCTGGACCCTTCGGGTGCCTCGACCTTTAGCAGGCCGGGGCGCAACGTGGTGATGGTGGGGGCATGATCGGGCATCGCCGTCATGTCCCCGTCCGCGCCGGGAAGCTGGACCGCAGTCACCGCGAGCGAAGCAAGGCTCCGCTCGGGGCTGACGAGGTCAAAGTGCATCGTGTTTGCCATCAGGTGTGCTCCTTAGGCGGCTTCTGCGGCCATCTTTTCCGCTTTGGCGATCACTTCATCGATGCCGCCAACCATCAGGAAGGCTGCCTCGGGCAGGTGATCGTATTCGCCGGCCACAACGGCCTTGAACGACGCGATGGTGACATCCAGAGGAACCTGAACACCAGGCGAGCCAGTGAAGACTTCGGCCACGTCAAACGGCTGCGACAGGAAGCGTTCAATCTTACGGGCACGGGCCACGGTCAGTTTGTCTTCTTCCGACAGTTCGTCCATGCCGAGGATCGCGATGATGTCCTGCAGCGACTTATAGCGCTGAAGGATCTGCTGAACGTCAGTCGCAACGGTATAATGCTCTTCACCGACGATGGCCGGGTCGAGCAGACGCGAGGTCGAGTCGAGCGGGTCAACGGCAGGGTAGATACCCTTTTCCGAGATCGCACGGTTCAGAACGGTTGTCGCGTCCAGGTGTGCAAACGAGGTGGCCGGCGCAGGGTCGGTCAAGTCATCCGCAGGAACATAGACGGCCTGAACCGACGTGATCGAGCCGGACTTGGTCGAGGTGATGCGTTCCTGCATCGCGCCCATGTCGGTCGCCAGTGTCGGCTGATAGCCCACCGCCGAAGGAATACGACCCAGCAGAGCCGAAACCTCGGAACCCGCCTGCGTAAAGCGGAAGATGTTGTCGACAAAGAACAGAACGTCGGCACCGGTTGCATCACGGAACTGTTCCGCCAGGGTCAGACCCGACAGAGCGATCCGCATACGGGCTCCCGGAGGCTCGTTCATCTGGCCGTAAACCAGCGCGATTTTCGAATCTTCCAGCTTGTCGGGAACGATAACGCCGGATTCAATCATCTCGTGATATAGGTCGTTGCCTTCACGGGTCCGCTCACCAACACCGGCGAACACGGACACGCCAGAGTGCACTTTGGCGATGTTGTTGATCAGTTCCATGATCAGAACGGTTTTGCCAACACCGGCGCCGCCGAACAGGCCGATCTTACCGCCTTTGGCGTAAGGGGCCAGCAGGTCAACAACCTTGATGCCGGTCACCAGAACTTCGGATTCAGTGGCCTGATCCGCGAAATCCGGCGCGTCCTGGTGGATGGAGCGCGTTTCGGTGGTTTCCACGGGGCCTTTTTCGTCGATGGGCTCGCCCACAACGTTCAGGATACGGCCCAGGGTCGCGTTGCCGACTGGAACCGCAATCGGTGCGCCGGTGTCCGTGACTTCGGCACCACGTACAAGACCTTCTGTCGCGTCCATCGCAATGGTGCGGACAGTGTTTTCGCCCAGGTGCTGTGCCACTTCCAAAACCAGCTTCTTGCCGTTGTTGGTGGTGTCCAGCGCGTTCAGAATTTCAGGCAGTGCGTCATCGAACTGCACGTCGACGACGGCCCCGATAATCTGAGTGACTTTGCCTTTTGCATTCGCCATGTTTCGTCTCCGGTTTGTCTCTACAGCGCTTCGGCGCCGGAAATAATTTCAATCAGCTCGTTGGTGATCACGGCCTGACGCGAACGGTTGAACTGGATCGTCAGCTTGTCGATCATCTCACCCGCGTTGCGTGTCGCGTTGTCCATCGCGGACATCCGTGCACCCTGTTCCGAGGCCCCGTTTTCAAGCAGTCCCGAGAAGATCGCAGTCGCAACCGCCTTGGGCAGCAGATCGGCCAGGATGGCCTCTTCGCTGGGCTCGTAATCAAAGACCGCGCCGCTGTCGTCCCCTTCGACATCCTCGAATGAGGCAGGGATGATCTGCTGTGCCGTCGGGGTCTGGCTTACGACGTTGACGAACTTCGAGTAGAAGATCGTGGCAACGTCGAATTCACCCGCGTCGAAACGGGACAGGACGTCTTTTGCGATGTCCTGCGCGTTGGTATAGCCCAGACGCTTGACCTCGCTCAGATCGACATGGCCCACGAACAGGTCGCCAAAGTCGCGCTTGATTGCATCACGACCTTTTTTGCCAACGGTCAGAATTTTGACCGTCTTGCCCTTTGCCTTCAGCTCGTAAGCCTTGGCGCGGGCCAGCTTGGCGATGTTCGAGTTGAAGCCGCCACACAGGCCGCGTTCAGCTGTCATCACAACCAGCAGATGGACATCATCACTGCCCGTACCACGGAGCAGCTTGGGGGCGCTGTCGCTGCCCCCGACCGATGCCGCCAGCCCCGCCATCACGGCATTGAACCGTGCGGCATAGGGGCGCGAGGCTTCGGCAGATTCCTGGGCGCGGCGCAGTTTTGCGGCCGCGACCATCTGCATGGCCTTGGTGATCTTGCGGGTCGATTTGACCGACTCGATCCTGTTTTTTAGATCCTTAAGATTTGGCATGTGCCCGCCTCTCCCTTAAGCGAAGGTTGCGGCGTATTCGTCCAGCGCAGCCTTGATCTTGTCGGAAGCGTCGCCCTTGATCTTGGGGTCCTCGTCCGTGATCCACTGAAGCAGATCCGCGTGCTTGCCACGCAGATGCGCCAGCAGGCCAGCTTCATAGCGGCCAACATCGGTGACGTCGATCTTGTCGAGGTAACCGTTGGTGCCGGCGAAGATGACGCATACGATTTCAGCGTTGGTCAGCGGTGAGTACTGCGGCTGTTTCATCAGCTCGGTCAGACGCGCACCACGGTTCAGCAGCTGCTGGGTTGCGGCGTCAAGGTCGGAACCGAACTGCGCAAAGGCAGCCATTTCACGGTACTGAGCCAGTTCCAGCTTAACCGGGCCGGCAACCGACTTCATCGAGTTGGTTTGAGCCGAGGAGCCCACACGCGAAACCGACAGACCGGTGTTCACAGCAGGACGGATACCCTGATAGAACAGCTCGGTTTCAAGGAAGATCTGGCCGTCGGTAATCGAGATCACGTTGGTCGGAATAAACGCCGAAACGTCGCCACCCTGGGTTTCGATAACCGGCAGAGCCGTCAGCGAGCCCGCGCCAAAATCTTCGTTCAACTTCGCCGAACGCTCCAGCAGGCGGGAGTGGAGATAGAAAACGTCGCCAGGATAGGCTTCACGTCCGGGCGGACGGCGCAGCAGCAGCGACATCTGACGATAAGACACGGCCTGTTTCGACAGGTCATCATAGATGATCAGCGCGTGGCGGCCATTGTCACGGAAGAACTCAGCCATCGCGGTCGCGGCATAAGGTGCCAGGAACTGCATCGGCGCCGGATCGGACGCGGTTGCGGCCACAACGATCGAATATTCAATCGCACCGGATTCTTCCAGTTTCTTCACCAGCTGAGCAACGGTCGAACGCTTTTGGCCGATGGCCACATAAACGCAGTACAGCTTCTTGGACTCGTCGTCGCCTGCTGCTTCGTTGTACACTTTCTGGTTCAGGATCGCGTCCAGAGCAACGGCAGTTTTACCGGTCTGACGATCACCAATGATCAGCTCTCGCTGGCCACGACCAATCGGGATCATCGCGTCGACCGATTTCAGGCCGGTTGCCATCGGCTCGTGAACCGATTTACGCGGGATGATGCCCGGCGCTTTGACGTCTGCAACGCCGCGCTCGGTGGATTCGATCGGACCCTTGCCGTCCAGCGGGTTGCCCAGGCCGTCAACAACACGACCCAGAAGACCGTTGCCGATCGGCACGTCCACGATCGAGTTGGTGCGCTTAACAGTGTCACCTTCTTTGATGTCACGGTCAGAACCAAAGATAACAACACCGACGTTGTCGCTTTCCAAGTTCAGCGCCATGCCCATGATGCCACCGGGGAATTCGACCATCTCACCGGCTTGCACATTGTCCAGGCCGTATACACGGGCAATCCCGTCACCGACGCTTAGCACGCGACCGATTTCGGCCACTTCGGCTTCCTGACCAAAATTCTTGATCTGGTCCTTCAGGATTGCAGAAATCTCTGCAGCTTGGATTCCCATTTATCCGACCTCTTTCATTGCATTCTGTAGGGAGTTGAGCTTGGAGCGGATCGAGCTGTCGATCATCTTCGAGCCCACTTTAACGACAAGACCGCCGATGAGGCTTTCATCAACGGTCGCATTTATTGTCACGGTCTTGCCCACACGCTCGGACAGCGTTTTGGACAGTTTATCCATCTGTGTCTTAGTCAGCGCCTTGGCCGAGGCGACATCGGCGGTCACTTCGCCACGCTCTTCGGCCAGCATGTCGCGCAGAACCTGCACCAGTTGCGGCACAACGAACAGACGGCGTTTCTGCGCCATCAGACCCAGCGTGTTGCGCAGGATGGCGTTCAGACCCATCTTGTCGGCAATCGCTGTAATCGCGCCTTCTTGTTCAGCGCGCGAAACCAGAGGCGAGGCGATCAGGTCGCGCAGATCGGCACTGTCGCCCAATGCTGCTGCCAGATCGTTGATTCCGGTTTCCAGACCTGCGAGGTCTTTATTCTCTTTAGCGATCTCAAAAATCGCTGTGGCATAGCGCTCGGCGATGCCTGTGGAAATCGAAGCTGGTTCGGACACGTCCACCCTTCCGATATTTTGGGCCCCGAATTCGCGTTGCGGCAGCTACCCGGGGGCGTGAAGAAACCCCGTCCATAAGGCCGGGGATCAAAATCAACGGGGATGTAGCAGAGGTAAACCCAGCTAGCAACATATTATCACCATGGGCACCTTATCCACAAAGCGTTCTATTTCAGATACTTAGCTTGGGTGCGACCCTTTTATACGGCTGATGAGGGTGAAAAATGTTACCAAACCGCAAGGTTTTGCGATTCCTGCAGCCATTTTCGCGTGTTTCGGCCTTATGATGGAAGCTAGTACCGGCGTTGCGCTAGGCTGGCTTGAGCAGGCCATCCAGCGCCTTGATCTGACGGCGCCCTGTCGCTTTGGTGACGGTTCCGCTGGGCGGTCTGATTTGCTTTGTCGCCTCAACCATCAGAACGCCGCCTGCCATGATCGTCGGCAAGCGCTGGCCAGTTTTCTCTATCAGGCTGCCGGATTTCAACCAGAACCGACGGAAGGACGGAGGCAAATACAAGGCGGAACAATAGTTATCCGTCATAAAGTGATGCGCTCTTAGCTGACTTTCCAACTGCGAGGCAGAATAAGGGCGCCCGAATCCAAATGGCGTTCGATCGGTCCGTGACCACAGCCCCGCACGGTTCGGTACGATAAAAAGCGCCCGTCCACCGGGACCAAGCACACGCCAGCATTCCGCCAGCAATTCGGCGGGACGTTGTGACGTTTCAAGTCCATGCATCACCACCAGCTTGTCCACATGGCCTGTTTCAATCGGCCACAAGGTCTCTTCCGTCAAAACAGATACGTTGGGCATTCCCGCAGGCCAGGGCATCACCCCCTGCGGCCCGGGCATCAGCCCGATGACGCGGCGCGCATCTTTCAGGTAGGGCCGCAACAACGGCACAGCAAAGCCAAACCCTACGACGGTTTGACCTTTGGCCTCGGGCCACAGATCAATCATTCGCCCACGAATGGCCGCCTGCGCCGCACGACCAAGAGTGCTGCGGTAGTAGAAATTCCTCAGATCCTGCACATCAAGATGCATTGCGGACACCTGGCCAATCGGATTAGCTGAGCGCAGTCTAGCAACGAAAGGGCAAAAGGCCATGCCTCTTGAGATCGTCACCATCCCATGTCTCAGCGATAACTACGCATTTCTGGCGCATGACGCGGTTAGCGGCAACACCGCATTAATCGACGCGCCCGAAAGCGACCCGATTCTGTCAGAACTGGAACGACGTGGCTGGGGCTTGTCTCATGTGTTGCTCACGCATCACCATTTCGACCATGTCGACGGGTTGCCGGCCATTTTGGAACAGCACCCGGCGACGGTGATCGGCGCTGCAGCCGACGCACATCGCCTGCCCCCCTTGGATCAACAGGTCAATGACGGCGACAGTTTTGAAATCGGCGGGGAACCCGTCCTTGTTCTGGACGTTTCGGGGCATACTCTTGGTCATATCGCCTTTCACATGCCGCAAAGCGCGGTGGTCTTTACCGCCGACAGCCTGATGGCAATGGGTTGTGGACGCCTGTTTGAAGGCACCGCACCGCAGATGTGGGAATCGCTGTGTAAACTGAGCGCCTTGCCGGATGACACGCTGGTTTGTTCAGGGCACGAATACACGCAGTCCAACGCCAAATTCGCTCTCACCGTCGATCCAGGAAATTCTGCGCTGCAGAAACGCGTCGCAGAAATTGACAGCACCCGAACCGCCCAACAGCCTACAGTTCCCTCCACTCTGGCGCTGGAAAAGGCCACTAACCCCTTCCTGCGCGCTGCTGACCCGGCGATTCAGGCGCATCTGGGTATGGCAGGAGCCGAACCAGCCAAAATTTTTGCTGAAATCAGGGCTAGAAAAGATCGGTTTTGATACCTATTTCACCTACTTCACAGCCACGGTCACAACAAATGTGACTGTCAAGAGCAAGAAAACCCTTGAAGCCGGGCTCTGATCAACCAAACTCTAATAGTATGAGGACATGGTTGGGATGGGGATCCGGCCTTCAGCCCGCCCCCTTCTGACCCAAGACAGAGGAGCACCCGCGTGCCTTCATTCTCGAGCACACTAGAACAAGCCATCCACGCGGCCCTGGCGGCTGCGAATGAACGGCGACATGAATTCGCAACGCTGGAGCATCTGCTTCTGGCATTGTTGGAAGAGCCCGATGCGATCCGCGTGATGAAAGCCTGCAGCGTCGATCTTGACGAATTGCGCAGCACTCTGGTGGAATTCATCGACGAAGACCTATCGAACCTTGTCACCGATATTGACGGGTCCGAGGCTGTACCGACAGCCGCTTTCCAACGTGTGATCCAGCGCGCTGCGATCCATGTTCAAAGTTCGGGCCGGACCGAAGTGACCGGGGCGAATGTTCTGGTCGCAATCTTTGCCGAACGCGAAAGCAACGCAGCCTATTTCCTGCAGGAACAGGATATGACCCGGTACGATGCGGTGAATTTCATCGCCCATGGTGTGGCCAAGGACCCGGCCTACGGCGAAAGCCGTTCGGTATCGGGCGCGGATCAGGCGGAAGAGGAATCTCCGGCCAACACTGCCGATGGCGAGCAAAAAGAAAGCGCGCTGGGGAAATACTGCATCGACCTGAACGCGAAATCGCGAGCAGGCGATATAGACCCGCTGATCGGTCGTGCCGATGAGGTTGAGCGCTGCATTCAGGTGCTATGCCGCCGGCGCAAGAACAACCCGCTTCTGGTCGGTGATCCGGGCGTTGGCAAAACCGCAATCGCAGAGGGGCTGGCATTTAAGATCATCTCTGGCGAGGCCCCCGATGTCCTGTCAGAAACCACCATCTATTCGCTGGATATGGGTGCATTGCTGGCGGGCACCCGCTATCGCGGTGATTTCGAAGAACGCCTGAAAGCGGTCGTGACCGAGCTTGAGGATCACCCAGACGCGGTTCTGTTCATTGATGAAATCCACACCGTCATCGGTGCCGGTGCCACCTCGGGCGGGGCAATGGATGCCTCGAACCTGCTGAAACCGGCCCTGCAGGGTGGAAAACTGCGCACTATGGGTTCGACCACCTACAAAGAGTTTCGCCAGCATTTCGAAAAGGATCGCGCGCTCAGCCGCCGGTTCCAGAAGATTGACGTGAACGAACCTTCGGTCGAGGACAGCGTAAAGATCCTGCGCGGTCTGAAGCCCTATTTCGAAAAGCATCACGAGATCAAATATACAGCCGACGCGATTAAAACCGCGGTCGAGTTGTCAGCACGCTACATCAATGACCGCAAGCTGCCCGACAAGGCGATCGACGTGATCGACGAAGCCGGTGCGGCCCAGCATCTGGTTGCTGAAAGCAAGCGCCGCAAGACCATCGGTGTCAAAGAGATTGAGGCCGTTGTTGCCAAGATCGCCCGGATTCCACCCAAGAACGTCACCAAGGACGATGCCGAGGTTCTAAAAGACCTTGAAAAGTCGCTCAAACGGGTGGTCTTCGGGCAAGACGTGGCGATTGAGGCGCTGTCCAGCGCCATCAAACTGGCGCGCGCCGGTCTGCGCGAGCCGGAAAAGCCCATCGGCAACTATCTGTTTGCTGGCCCAACCGGTGTGGGTAAGACCGAGGTCGCGAAACAGCTGGCGGATACGCTGGGAGTGGAACTGCTGCGTTTTGATATGTCGGAATACATGGAGAAACACGCGGTCAGCCGCCTGATCGGTGCGCCTCCGGGCTATGTCGGGTTCGACCAAGGCGGTTTGCTGACTGATGGCGTCGACCAGCATCCGCATTGCGTTCTGCTGCTGGATGAGATTGAAAAAGCCCACCCGGACGTGTTCAACATCCTGCTGCAAGTGATGGACCACGGAGAGCTGACCGACCACAATGGTCGCACGGTGAACTTCCGCAACGTGGTGCTGATCATGACCTCGAATGCGGGGGCGCAAGAACAGGCAAAGGCGGCCATCGGCTTTGCCCGGGACCGCCGCGAAGGTGAGGATACCGCCGCGATCGAACGTATGTTCACGCCGGAATTCCGCAACCGTCTGGATGCTGTCATTTCCTTCGCGCCGCTGCCGAAAGAGGTCATCCTGCAGGTGGTCGAGAAGTTCGTGCTGCAGCTCGAAGCGCAGCTACTGGACCGCAATGTGACCATCGACCTGACGCCAAAAGCCGCCGAATGGCTGGCCGACAAAGGCTATGACGACAAGATGGGCGCACGCCCATTGGGACGCGTCATTCAGGAACACATCAAGAAACCTCTGGCCGAGGAGCTGCTGTTCGGCAAGCTGGCCAAGGGCGGTGTCGTTCGCGTCTCGGTCAAGAAGGGAGAGCTGGATCTGGACATTTTTGGCCCCGATCAACCGCGCATCCCTGGCGACAAACCCCCGCTTCTGACTGCAGATTAAAAGCAGCGCATCAAATCAAAGCCCGGCTTCTACGCCGGGCTTTTTTCTTGCCCGAGCTGAGTCACCTGTCTCAAAAGAAAATCTCAGGGGCGCCCGGAAAACCACCCAACTCTGACAATGGGCCTTACTTGCTGCAATCAGCGCTCGGTCAGCTTCAATTCGATCCGGCGATTCTGAGCGCGCGCTTCTGGGGTGTTTGCGGGGTTGAAGGGTTGGAATTCACCAAAGCCATTGGCCGCCAGACGTTGCGGTGGAATACCCAGCGCATCGACCATATAACGGACAACCGACAAGGCGCGTCCCTGGCTAAGCTCCCAGTTGTCCCGATAGCGGCCAGTTCCGGCCAGCGGGACATTGTCGGTATGGCCGTCCACGCGAATAACCCAGTTCAGGCCTTCGGGAATTTCAGCCGCGACACTGCGCAGTATATTGGCCACCTTGGCGATCTCAAGCTGACCCTTGGGCGACAGCACTGCTGATCCTGTATCGAACAGTACTTCGGACGAGAACACAAACCGATCGCCTTCGATCCGAACGCCTTCCTGACTACCCAGCACATCGCGCAACCGACCGAAGAATTCCGAGCGATATCGCTGAAGATCCTCGGCCTGCGCCGTAAGTTCTTGGTTCTGACCCGAAAGAGCCTCGGCCTCGGCCTCAAGCCGGGCGCGCTTGGCCTCTTCCAACAGACGACGACGACGCTCTTCCGAGGCGGCGCGGGCGAGTGCGGCGTTCAGATCCTGACCCAATGTTTGAATACGAATATCAGCGGCGGCGTTGCGGTCTTCGTAATCGTCCAGCAAGGCCTGCAATCCACCCAACTGCTCGCGCAGGGCTGCCATCTGCTGGTTTAGCAAGGCAGTCTGACGCTGCGCCTTTGCTGAAACGGCTTTCTCGGCAGAGATTGCCTCACGCGCAACGGCCAGCAAGGCTGCGCGTTCTTCGGCCAATGTACGCTGTATCTGCTCCGCTGTCAGAGCGTCGGTTTGGGCGGCCAATGCCGCTTGCAGCTGGGCCTGCAACTCCTGACTATCAAGTTCACCAAATTGCCGCTCGAGCTCAGCCTTGGCAGCTTGCGCAGCGGCCAACAGGGTCAGGGTTTCTTCGGCTTGCTTGCGTTGCGCTTCCAGAGCCAGCGTCATAGCGGTCAGTTCCGCATCCGCGTCCTGCAGACGATTGCGCAGGTTATCGGCAGCCGCAGCTTCGGCCAGGCGCGCGGCCTCTTCGGCGTCAAGCTGGCCTTCAAGCTCGGTGACCAATGCGGCCTGCGCGGCCTCATTTTGTTCCAGATCCGCCACCAACGCTTCAAGCGCTTCGCGGCGGGCAGCATCAAGCCGGGCGGCCTCGGCCTGGGCATCGACCTCGGCACGACTTTGGGCAAGGGCCAGGTTCAGGGCCTCTTGTTCATTCAGCAATTCCGAACGCTCAGATTCCAGTGAGGCGATAACCCCCAGCGACCGCTCTTGATCGGCCAACAGAGATGCGACCTGTGCTTCGAATGACGTGATCCTGGTTTCCGCCTGCGCCAGATCTTCCTCGGCCTGCGTCAGGGTCGCATTCAGCGCCCCTAACCGGGCCTGAAGGCGGCTGTTTTCCCGTTCTTCCAACCCAAGCGCACCGGCAAGGGCCGCCACTTCGCCGGACAGAGCGGTCAGTTCATCCTCTTGCCCCGAAATCGTCTCGCGCAGCACGAATTGCACCACCATGAAGATGGTCAACACAAAGGTCAGAACCATCAACAGCCCGGTCATCGCATCCACGAAACCCGGCCAGACCGACCCCTGAAACCGCTGACCTGTGCGACGGGACAGAGCCATGGATTACTCTCCTTCCGGAGCGGTTCGAACGGCGCCTCTGGGCAATGTAAGAGCTTTGACCAACAGTTCGATGTCCTTGCGCAGCTCGCTCATGCTTTCTTGGCGGCCTGCAGAAATTTCTTCGAGGATACGCAGCAACTGAACATCCATCGAGCGCAGGCGCATGCGGCTTTCTGCGTCTATTCCTTCGCTGGTCCCCTGTTCCCGCAGATGATCCAGCAGAGCGTCCTGCCCCAGTGCGACACGTTCCAGCGCAGCGGTGACATTCTCGGTCTCAGACTGACGCTGGTTCATATCTCCGATTGCGCCGACAAGATGCCCCAGCTTGCCCGACAGCTCGGCCCGGTCGGTTTCCTGCGCCGAAAACAAGTCCTGCAGGGCGTTCATCTGTTCGGACATTGCATCCAGAACCGGTGTCAGAACCGCCAGTTCGGTGCTGCTGCCGTCATCGCCTGCTGCAAAGCCGACACGGGTGATCGAGGACAACCATTCTTCGAGCTCTCGATAAAACCGGTTCTGCCCGTGGCCCGCGAACAGTTCCAGCAACCCCACAATCAGCGATCCGGCAAGGCCCAGCAACGAAGACCCAAAGGCCACGCCCATTCCCTGCAGTTGGGTTTCAAGGCCAACCATCAGGCGATTGAACACCGCCAGCCCTTCTTCGCCATCCTGCGGATTGAGACTGCGGATCGTGTCGACAATAGCGGGGACCGTCGTGGCCAAACCAAAAAACGTTCCCAAAAGCCCAAGATAGATCAGAACATTGGTGATATAACGCGTGATCTCACGCTCTTCCTCGACCCTTTCGGCCACCGAATCCAAAATAGACCGGGTCGAACTGGAACTGATCTGCGACCGCGCACCCCGGTCCCGCAGCAGCGACGCCAGCGGTGCCAAAAGCTGAGGCGTGCGCGCGTCCTCATGAACAACGCCACCAACGAAGGACTCGATCCAGCGCACCGAACCGATCAACTGTGTCACCTGATAAAAACAGGCAATTACGCCGACGAAAAATACCAGAAGGATAAAACCGTTCAGATACGGGTTTGCATAGAAAACCGGCAAAACGTAAGGCAGCGCCATGAAGATGCCCATACCAGCCAAGCCGATCGCCACAAGCATCGTTACGATCTGACGAATGGGTTGCGAGAAATGCGGTCTCGCGCCCTGTTGTGCCTGCGCCATGCGCGTTTTTCCCGGTTCTTTTCTGCTCTGACGCGAATCTACCGAAAATCTGCCGGTGACGCCAAGGGTTTATGAGGTAATGCTTCGCACCCGTTGCGCTAACCACTCAAGATCGGGATCACGCAGACCAATCTCGGTCAGATGTTCAGCAGTGTTATAAAGGTATTCGGTATTTGGACCACGCCCGCCAACAGCATGGGCAATGATCTGCGCCTGGTCTTCCAACGGCATGCCCCCGCAATACTGCACGTGATCTGCGTCGATAACATAGGTGACTGCCGTTACGACCTCGTCCGTTTCCAAATGCACATCCAGCATCTTTTCGACATAGGCCGACGAGATCAGCTCGCGCTCGCGCAGTTCATGCAAGGTACGCTCTTCGTGGCCTGCTTCGACGGCGAGGGCCAGACCTTTGCACAGGGTGTCTTGCTGTTCATCCAACGCCAGAACAAGGCCGGGTTTCTCTTCGGTTCCGCGGTGATGAATCGAACTCATGCAGAAAGACCGCGCATATCCATTCAGGGTTGCGCGTTCGCTGCGGGACACGGGAAAGCCGGGATTCCACAGCAGCGACCCATATCCGAAAACCCACATCGTCATAGCACTGGTCCTTGCCCGTTTGCGCCTATAAACATCAATTTCAAGGCGGGAAAAAGGGCCATTAGCAATGCGCGGGCTAATACGAGTAGTCATTTTCATCACTGCGATCTGGAGCGCCTATTGGTTCGTCGCCGGATATGGATTGCGCAACGCGATCACAACATGGTTCGACAACCAACAAGAAAGAGGCTGGCTGGCCGATTTTTCGGACGTAGCCACAGCAGGCTATCCGTTCAACCACGTCACCCGACTGAACAGCCCCGCACTGGCCGACCCGGTCAACGGCACCGCCTGGAGCGCCGACTGGATCGAATTCCAAAGCCCCGCGATCTGGCCGGGTCGGCAAGTTCTGCGTTTCGCGGAAACGCCGCAGCTGCTGTCCTATTTCGATCAAACGTCGACCATCGTTGCAGCTGACCTGCAGGCCGAGCTGCAGTTGCAACCTGGTGTCGCGCTGATGCTAGAGAAAATGTCTCTGACTGCCGGACCATGGTCCGTTGCCAATGATGCTGATTTGCTAGCAGCGGGAACCACGCTTGGTCTGGTGATGGAGCAAACCGAAAATCCTCAAGCCTATGCGATCAGCGCACGGATCGACGGCTTTTCCCCCGGCGATGATCTGCGCGCCATGATGCATTCCGCCACCACACTGCCCCAGACATTCGATGCGCTGGAATTGGACATGGTCGCCACCTTTGACAAACCCTGGGACCGATCCGCGTTGGAGCAAAGCCGGCCTCAGCCCACCCGGATCGCCCTGCGTCTGGCCGAGATGAAATGGGGTGCACTACGCTTGTTTGCAGCCGGAGAGCTGGATGTGGACGATCAGGGCATCCCAACAGGCGAGATCTCGATCAAGGCCGAAAACTGGCGCGAGATGATCGCCATGGCCAACGCCGCTGGGGCTCTGCCCGATCAGGCCGTTGATCCGGTAACGCGTGCGCTGAAATTCATGGCCGGTCTGGGAGGCAATCCCGATGCGCTGGATCTGCAGTTGAACTTCCGTGAGGGCTATGTGGCGCTTGGCCCGCTACCCCTTGGTCCGGCCCCGCGGTTGATCCTGCGTTAACGGCAGTACGGGCCACGGCGATACCGGGCTGTGTCCAAGTGAAAATGATCCCGGTGATACCGGTCCGCATTCGGGCCAAGTACCGTTCCGAACGGCCCGCAGGCGGCGCGCCAGATCTTGGTCAGTTGCTTCTTTGACGGGTTCTTGCGCCAACCGTTCAGAACGGTCACAACCTCGCCATTCGCCATCTTGAAACCTGATATGTCTATGGCCCGGCCTTTACCGTGTTCCGATATCCGCGCACCCTTGCGGTTGTTGCGCGTTCGGCATGCGTAGTGGGCCGCGACCTGCAGTTCGACAACGGGACCGCGCCTTTTGAAGGTGGGCTTCACGCTTTTCTCGACCCATTGGTTCAGCGCAATTGCTGTGCCGCAATCCATGGTGGACGGACGGCTAAGCGCCACACCAGAAACTGAGGTGATCTGTACCGCTTCTTTGATCCCGCAGGCTTTGATCTTGCCGGGAACATTACCCACCGGCTTGCCCTGAATTTCGATATTCCCGCAGACCGATGTTTTGCGCAGTTTACGCTTTTTGAACAGCACCTGCTGTACCAGCGCATTCGGCTGCAACTCTGGCTGCATCCCGACCGGAGCGGCAAAGGCCAGAACCGGTTGGTCATCGGGGGTCAACAGGTGTTCAGATGGCGTTGCATTCCCCATTGTGGCACCAAGTACCAACCACCCAATCGACAGACCGCTCCAGCCGCGCCTCATGGGTTGGTATTCCCGCGACCAAAATCCGGCGCGTCCGTATCCTGCCCGGCATCAATGATCCCGCGCCGGATCGCACGTGTGCGCGTGAAATAATCGAACAGCTGATCGCCGTCACCTGTACGAATGGCCCGCTGCAGCGCAAACAGTTCTTCAGTGAAACGCCCCAATATCTCTAGCGTCGCATCCTTGTTGGTCAGAAACACATCGCGCCACATAGTCGGGTCCGAGGCCGCGATCCGGGTGAAATCCCGAAAGCCCGCGGCCGAGTATTTGATGACCTCGCTATCGGTCACACGGCGCAGATCATCCGCTACGCCGACCATCGTATAGGCGATAAGGTGTGGCGCATGGGATGTCACTGCAAGAACCAGATCATGGTGATCGGCATCCATCTCATCAACATTCGAACCCAAACCCGTCCACAATGAGCGTAGTCGCGCAACGGCCTCCGGGTCCGAGCCCTCTACCGGCACCAATAGGCACCACCGATTATCGAACAGCTCGGCAAATCCGGATTCAGGGCCGGAATGCTCGGTCCCGGCCAGCGGATGCGCGGGGATGAAATGAACACCCTGCGGGATGTGAGGTGAGACATCTTGAATGACATGCCGCTTGACCGAACCCACATCTGACACGGTCGCGCCCGACTTCAGGGCAGGCGCAATCTCCTGCGCTACCGCGCCCATCGCGCCAACAGGCACGCACAGAACCACAAGGTCTGCACCCTCAACGGCCTCTTGCGCGGTGTCACAGATCCGGTCGCATAGGCCAATCTTGCGCGCGGTGTCACGCGTGGCCTCGGACCGGGCATAGCCGGTTACTTCGGCGGCCAATCCAGCACGTTTAATCGCCCAGAACATCGACGATGCGATCAGGCCCAACCCGATCAGCGCAACGCGGTCATATACCTGGCTCATGCGGCGCCCCCTTTGAAAGCGGTTATGGCCGCAACGACACGGCGACAAGCCTCCTCGTCCCCAACCGTGATCCGAAGAGCATTTGGCAGGTTATATCCCGCCACGCGGCGCACGATCAAACCCTGTGTCTTGAGGTAATCGTCGCACGCTTCGGCCTCGGCCTGATCCTTAAAGCGGGCGAGAATAAAATTGGTGCTGGACGCATCCGAAGATACGCCGATTTTGGACAACTGGGCCGAAAGCCAAACCCGCAAGCGTGCATTTTCGCTGTGGCAAAAGGTCAGGTACTCTTCGTCCTTTATGGCGGCTTCGGCAGCGGCCAACGCAGTCAGCGACAGGTTAAAGGGCTGGCGTACCCGGTTCAGCACATCAATGATCTCTTGCGCCGCATAGCCCCAACCGACCCGCATCCCGCCCAGTCCATAGATCTTGGAAAAGGTCCGCGTCATGATCACATTCTCGAACCGATCCACCAGAGCGCGGCCTCCGTCGAACCCTTCGACAAACTCGGCATAGGCGCCATCAATCACCATCAGACAGGTCTGCGGCAAGTTTTCGGCCAGTCGGATAAGATCAGCCTCGGGGATCATGGTCGATGTCGGATTGCCCGGATTGGTCACGAACACGATCCGGGTCTGGTCAGTCACAGCGGCAAGAATGTTGTCCACATCCACGTGACGATCGGTTTCAGGCACCATCACCGGAGTTGCCCCCGCCATCCGAGCGATGATCGGGTACATCGAAAATCCGTGTTCGGTATAGATAACCTCATCCCCCGGACCGGCATAAGCCTGTGCCACGAATTGCAGCACCTCGTCACTGCCCACGCCGCAGATAATTCGCGCCGGGTCCAGCCCGTGGCGTTCGCCAATGGCCTTACGCAGACTGGCGTGATCTGTACTGGGATACCGGTTCAGGGTGGCCGCACTGTCACGCACTGCTTCGATCGCTTTGGGGCTAGGGCCAAAGGGGTTTTCGTTCGAGCTCAACTTGATCACATGGTCGACCCCCGCCACCTTCGACTGGCCGCCCTGATAAAGCGCGATGTCCATAATGCCGGGTTGAGGGGTGATCTGGGTCATAAGAGGCTCCGTATTTAGAAGCCCCTCATACCCGTCTCAAAGCGTTGAGAAAAGCGGCAATTCCCTTATGCCGCCTTGAAGCGGGCTGTCGCCGGGTCGGCGTCGTAAAAGGGGGTAAATTCTTCGGTCCGCCGGGACAGGTCATTGACGCTGTCGATGATGAAGCGGACAGTCTCTTGGGACATCAGATATGAAAAGTTCAGACGCACCCAACCGGGTTTTTTCAACTCTTCACCAGCACCTAGCGCCGCATGCAACTGCTCCGAGGCTGCACGATCAATACCCAGCAACCGATGGGCATAGGGCCCGGCACAAGCACACCCGCCCCGCGCTTGAATGCCATAAACATCACTCAGCATCCGGGTGAATAACTGCTGGTGCACCGGCTGACCTTTACTGTCATGAACAAGAAAGGAAAAAATCGGCAACCGATGTGGATTGTCCGCGCCCAACAAGGTCAGACCTGGGTTATCTCCCCACCCTTCCAATGCCATCTGGTTATAAAGCGCCTCGCGCCTTGCGATTTCGTCTGCGCCAACCGCATCCTTGACCATGAAAGCCAACGCGGCACGGATGTCGCCTATGACATTCGGCGTTCCCGCCTCTTCGCGCGTTGCAAGATCGGCGCTGTAGTCATGCCCCCAAGGGGACACGAAACTCACAGTGCCACCACCGGGCCAGCTGGGGCATGTTCGCTGCACAACGTTTTGATTGACGATCAATACACCAGACGCGCCGGGTCCACCGGCAAATTTATGAGGAGAGACCACGATCGCATCCTTGCGCGCATCCGCCGGGCCCATTTCCATTGGCAGATAAGGCCCACCGCCCGCATAATCCCAAACCGCTACAGCACCATTAGCCTTAAGCAGCCGCGTAACCGGGTCGGGATCAGTGATTATGCCCGTCACGTTCGAAGCGGCCGAAAATGACCCGATGATCAGATCCGAGTCTGCGTTTTCAACCAAGGCACGCTCTAAAGCCGACAGATCGACACCCCCTTCGGATGCTTCGGGGATTTCAATCACCAGCGCTTTGCTTTCCCGCCACGGCAGGATGTTCGAATGGTGCTCATATGGGCCGATCATTACCACTGGTCGTGCTGCGGCCTCGATCCCCAACAGATTGACCAGCCGGTTGAGACCCGCTGTAGCGCCCGATCCCGTAAAGATCACCGCATCATTTTCCCCGGCGCCAACAATCCGGGAGATTTCCACACGGGCCTCGCGCCGCAGTCGGGTCATGTAGGCCCCGCAATAAGACGCCTCGGTGTGGCTGTTGGCATAAAACGGCAACACATGAGCGGCCACAAAATCCTCGACCTGCTTCAATGCGCGGCCCGACGCAACATAATCCGCGTAAACCAAAGGTATGTCCCCGCGCAGCCCCGGGATCATAACATTCTCGCCGATTAAGCCATCGCGCAACGTGTCGCTACGAACAGCAGCTTCAATGTCAGAACGAAATTGGGAAAGTGTCATTATATGGACTCCGAAGTTTCCCAACAAATATGATTGATATGTGTTGTGTATATAATGCATATTTTTAGATGGTTTTCATAAATCATGTGTCATATGATTTGGAATGTCAAAAAATCTAGATCATATTGACCACCGCCTGCTGCGTGAATTGCAAACCGACGCTACGCTGTCCCAACGAGAACTGGCCGACCGCATCGGGCTGTCGCAAAACGCCTGCTGGCGTCGGCTGAAGGCCCTGAATGATCAGGGCGTCATCATCGGATCGACGGCGCAAATCGCGCGCGAAAAACTAGGGCTAAGCCTTGTAGTCTTCGTCATGCTGCGTACGCGGCACCACTCGGCCGAGTGGTTACAGGCCTTTCGCAGGCATGTTCTGACGATACCAGAGGTCGTGGACTTCCACCGCATTGGCGGCGACTACGACTATCAGCTCAAGGTTGTTACGCAGGATATGGCTTCGTACGACAAGGTCTATCAACGCCTCATCGAAAAAGTCGAGCTGGACAGCGTAACCTCATATTTCGCGATGGAGGCAATTGCAGAAGGACGACCCTTGCCAATCTGATCTGCTCTTTATTTGGCCAAAAAAATTGCTCGGGGGGCATCGCGGCTGGTCGTGATTGGGGGCAGAGTCCCCTAAAACGAAAAAGGCCGCGCAACCGCGCGGCCTTTCGAATTTCGATTTCGGCGAAGATTAGTTCTTCGCGTAGAATTCGACAACCAGGTTCGGTTCCATCATGACAGGGTAAGGCACATCGCCCAGACCTGGTGCGCGCACGAAAGTCGCGGTCATTTTCGAGTGGTCGGCGTCGATGTAATCAGGAACATCACGCTCGGCCAGAGCAGCAGCTTCAAGAACAACGGCCAGTTGCTTGGACTTGTCACGTACTTCGATGACGTCGCCTTCTTTGACACGGTAGCTGGGGATGTTGACCCGCTTGCCGTTCACTGTGACGTGGCCGTGGTTCACGAACTGACGCGCGGCGAACACGGTCGCGACGAATTTGGCGCGATAGACAACGGCGTCCAGACGGCGTTCCAGCAGACCAATCAGGTTTTCACCGGTATCGCCGTTGACACGAACAGCTTCGGCATAGATGCGGCGGAACTGCTTTTCGGTCAGGTCGCCATAGTAGCCCTTCAGCTTCTGCTTGGCACGCAGCTGCAGACCGAAGTCAGACAGTTTGCCTTTCCGGCGCTGACCGTGCTGACCAGGGCCGTATTCACGACGGTTGACCGGGGATTTCGGACGACCCCAGATGTTTTCGCCCATCCGGCGGTCGATTTTGTACTTGGCAGACGTGCGTTTGGTCACGGCTGATCTCCTTCTTAAGGTCGAGGCCCTGATAGGCCACTATGAAGGGCGTTGTCCTCTTGAGGTTTCCCTCATGACAGGCCTCCCCTTGCGGGGGCCACCAACACCAATGAAGCCGCGCTTATATCCGTAGCGCTGGCAGAGTCAACATGCCGAACGGAAGGAACCGAAACTTTCTGAAATTTGATTCAAAGACGGCACCACTAACGGGATTTACTCCGCTAAAGTGGCACCGTTTACAGTTGCGCGTAGGTTCGCGACACCAGTGTACTGGAACTGAGTGGCCTTACGATGAAACGCGACGACAGTTCCGTCCTGCTCTGCAACTTCACCACTCTGATGCTTGATCTGAGTATATGCGCTGATCCAGAATTCCTGATCGCGTGAAGGACAGCCGCTTTCAAACACCAGCGACGGGCTTTCATCATCATCGGAAACGACCAGTAACGCTGAAAACCGTTGCGCCCCGTTCATAAGCTCGAGCGTTCCGACGACATTATCCGAAAAAGTCGTGGCAGGAATAACGCGCCCGATTGTACCTGATGCAAATGCGTTTTTACGCCCGACAACTTCAGCGCTGCCTGCCAGCATCGATGCCTGACCGCGCCAGGACCAGGCCGACCCTACATTTAAAAATGCCAGAGGCGCCGCCTCTAGCCCATCAATCTCTGTCTGCGACCATGAAATGGCAACACGACCGTTTACCCCGGTATTCATTTTACCGCCCGTACCCCTCAACAAATCACTGCCCGATGGCCAAGGGTTTATCAGTGACGATTCCGGCAGAAAAGGGACGGAATTGCAGCAATCACGAGAATGTTGCAGAACAGAATCAGAATCCGGATGCAGAAATCCGCGTTTCAAAGACTTAAAGGATCATACTGAGCCCGAATATCGGTCTGCCCTGCATTCGGTCTGATCAGGCTTTTTTCGATTCGCCAACCACAGCGGATTTAGATTTCAAATGCGTGCGCCCTAATCGGCACACTGCACGAGCTGTCAGTTCACCAGCCCCCGATCCGCCATCCCACCGGAAAAGCGGAGGCTGCGGATATCTTCCGGCATCGTCTTGTACTGGTCTCGAAAAGCACGTTTCAGTGACGTTGTAGACGAAAACCCTGTGGCGGTGGCAATCTCGATTTGTGGCAAATCCGTAAACCGCAGCAGGCTATGCGCACGTTCCAAACGCAATTCTCGGTATGTGGCCAAAAGCTTTGCCCCCGTCTTGTTCAGAAACCGTCTCTGAAGCTGCCGGGTTGAAGTGCCGACCATGTTCGAAAGATCCGTGATCCTGAGTGGCTCTTCGACATGATTCAGCATTGCCTCAACCGCTGACATAACCAGGTGATCCCCGCCCGCACGATGGATCAAGCGATTGGCAAGCTGGCTTTCGCAGTCCCGCTTGGGCTCGGACAGGCCGATAAACCCGCGTAGGTTATCTGCCATATTCTCACCATGGTCCAACGAAACAAAATCCGCCAACAAACGCAGCGTACTTAGACGTGTCGTCGCGCTATGCGTGCGCCCGCGCGCCGCCAGATATGTGCCTGTACCACAGTTGGTCAAACCTGCTTCACGCGCTGCTGCATCGAAGTTGGGGTGAATGGCCGCGACTGTTTTTTCCGACAATCTAATCTGGGCCAGCACAAGCACGGCACCACCGACAAGAACGGTCCGTGGCGAAAGGTTCAGAACTTGTGAGACCCATGTTCTTTCGGCGTCGGACAACGTCCAACAATCCGAAAAATCGCCCCAGAAAACAGCCGCTCTTCCGGTCCAGTACTGCGGTCCTCCTACGGACCCCGCACCAGCCAAACGCAGATTAACGACATAGGAATGGTCGCCGGTCAGGTCGCTCAGGGCATGATAAAATTCCCTGATCATCTCGGCCGAGGCAAATGCACTACTATCGCGCACGATCACATCGATGTTGTGGGTTCGCACGAACGCAGCAGAGGTTGGCTCAGCCAGATAGGCTTGGTCATTTTCGAAGATGCAATGCTTCATGTCTCCCCCGCTGAAAAGCCTGGGCCACAGGCAAAGGCATATGGCCCGGGATGGATCAGCCCCTGGCCAGAGCGGGGGCTGATCTGGTTGTCGTCTGTTTACTCTGCGGCTTCTTCGTAAGCGTCCATTGGAGGGCATGTGCAGATGAGGTTTCGGTCGCCGTATGCGTTGTCGA